>CANRLH010000019.1 GCA_947631455.1 uncultured Clostridia bacterium | reverse complement strand
AAGGCGTTCAAAAACATTATACCTATCTTTGATTTTATTTTTTATCAAAATTGGGTCACATCTATTTACAACGCAGACTAAATGTACTAAGTTAACTGAAATTTCTCTTGACAAACCAAAAACATTGTGGTAAAATAATATGGTACTTTAAACAGCCACAACATAGTACGCATATATGTGACAAGTTTTTTATACGGAGAGGTGTCCGAGTGGTTTAAGGAGCTGGTCTTGAAAACCAGTGATACGGCAACGTACCGTGGGTTCGAATCCCACCCTCTCCGCCACAGCAATAGCTGTGTCAGGTTTTTTTGCTTTACCTGACGCAGCTATTTTTCTTTTGGATGTTTCTAGATATATCCGGTCAAATAGCGGTCAACGCAGTTTGACAATAGAATAACAGACTAAAGCCGGAGGACTTCTGAGCGTTTCAAAAGCTCTGACTAACAGAACCCATTGGATAACTGTTTGCTGTATAATTTAATCTTTAATCAACTAAAACTGGCAAGGCAACCGTGATTGAGCGAGTCATCTTTTGAAAACTTACGAGAGTATATACACCCACGAAGGACGGCAACCCGTGGACGAGAATACCTGCAAGCAGTCTTGCAAACACAGCGGCTAAAAGAAGTCAACAACTCCCCTGTTACCACAGATGTCACTACAACATTTAAAGTTGCATACACGCAGGCATAACATAGTTTTGGTCTATAAACAAAAACAAGTAATCATAAATGTGGGACTTTTAGTCCCATATCATTTTACTCTCCTGTGTATAAAATGCATGGGAGAGATTTATCAGACAAATGACTTAATATGTCAAATGTCTGTCCATTTAGTTGCAATATGTAAAAAAATGTGTGTATAATAAATATTACCCTCTGCCGTTATTGACATAAGGAGGTAATAATTATGGTGGACACAAAATCAGTTGAATACTACAAAGATATGTGTATTCAACTTGCATCAGAAAACTTAAAATTAAGGCAAGAATTAGAAAAACACAAAGGTAAAACACCGATTATTGAATTTTTAGACGATTGGTTAAGTATAATTAAGACTAAGGTAAAGCCCACAACATTCAGTGGGTATGAAATTCAGATAAAGAAACACTTCAAGCCGTATTTTAAAGGTTATTTTTTAGAGACAACAACAAGTAGCGATATTGAAAAATACTTTGCATTCAAATTGGATCAAGGTCTTTCTGCGCAAACTGTTAGGTCTCATCGTTCGACCTTAAGAGCGGCTTTTTCTTATGCATATAAACACGATTTAATTGATGAAAACATTATTAAAAAAACAGATTCTATTAAACCTGAAAAATTTGAATATCATATTTTATCATTTAACGAAATTTCAAGACTTTTGATAATTACAAGAGATATGAATGACTATCCGGCTATTTTACTGTCGGCTCTGTTAGGACTTAGACGCTCAGAAGCTTTGGGGTTAAAGTGGAGCGATGTTGATTTTGAAAAAAAGATAGTAAACATAAAATCAACTTGTCTTCGTGTGTATGACTCAAATGAACACACATACAAAACAATTTTATTAAACACAACAAAAAACAAAACATCTAGCAGACAAATTCCTCTTTCTGACTTTTTGATTTCGGAACTTAAACATATTAAAACAAAACAACAAGACAGAGCGACGTCGCCAAGATATCAAAAAGAGTATATGGACTATGTTTGTCTTGGAAAAAACGGAGCACTGTTAAATCCACAAAATGTTTCCCGACATTTTAAAAATATTCTGGCAAATAACGGATTTGACACTAACGTAAGATTTCACGATCTCAGGCACTCCTGTGCGACCTATCTTCACAACGAGTTAGGCTTTGATATAAAAGATATATCAGTCTATCTCGGGCATTCAAACATTCAAACGACAGGTAATATTTATATGCACGAAAGTGTTAATACAAACATTGCAACAAGCATAAACAATAAATTGAAGAATTGCTACGAAAACAATCTTGACAATTCTTTGGCTGTAAGTTGATCCGAGTGGGACTTAAAGTCCCACTCTTTTTTATTTTAAGGAGGTTTTCAAATGAAAAAAACAAAAACAATTGCTGTAGTCAGCGAAAAGGGCGGTGTTGGCAAGACCGCCACGCTCTTAAATCTTGCCGGTTCACTTGTGATCAACCAAAAGAAAAAAGTCCTCGTGGTAGACTTAAATCCACAGCAGGATCTATCAACAAACCTCGGCTATGTACCGCCTACGGTCAAGTCAAAAACAATAAGCGAATACATATACGATCAGTTGGAAGGTGTTGACTTTCCGATCGTTGCTGAAAGTGACAAAACCGGATTCATTAAACATACTGATTATGGTCTTGACTATATGCCGGCAAACAGAAACACTCTTGAATTACTTCCAAGAAACCTTTCAGATTCAGAAGAGGATAATATGTGCATAGCTAGAGTGCTTAAAGATGAGATGTTTCTAGATTATGATTTTATCTTTATTGACTGTAAGGACAGCTTGGTAGCTCATTTAGTGCCACAAATTTTAATGGCATCAGATTATGCGCTACCGGTTGCGGAAGTAGGAATTAACAGTGTGTTTGATGTTTCCGAGGTTATTAAAAAAATCAATAACAGATATGCGGCTACTATTATCGGCGTGGTACTTAATAAGGTAACCGAAATGTCAAATATCGCAAAGAATATTTTGCAAGCTGCACAGCAGGAATACGGCAAGTATTTGTTTGCAACACAAATTCCTGACAGAAAAGCACAGATAGAACAGGCAAACGATCTGCACCTCCCCTGCGTTATAGCAAGAAACGTACACAGAAAGAAAAACACTCTTGCAGGATATTACACAGCCTTGGCAGATGAATTTCTTGAAAAGATAAAGTAAATGGAGGCATCAACATGAGTATCATAGAAGCGATGAGAGCGACAAGACAAGCTGAAGATATACAAGACTTTGCTTTGCCGTCTATTAAAAACAAAACACAGAAAGATAAAATAATTGAAATCCCGGTAGGTAATATTTCGCCGTACATTGACGAGAACGGCGAAAATCAACCGTTTGATATTGACAATGAAGATTTAAATAGACTTGTGATGTCAATTTCTTCTAATGGTCAACTGGAACCTATCAAAGTAAAGCAAATATCATCCGATAAATATATGGTACTATCTGGACACAGGCGGCTTGAAGCTATCAAAAAGCTTAAAAAGCCTACTATAAAAGCTGAGATAATAAATATACCAACAGAAAAAGAGTTTGAGTATGTTTGTAACAGCAATATATACAGGCTGAAAAAATCGCCATCTTCCCTAGCCAAAATTCTTTTTGGATTTAAAAAGCGAGGAAAGAATGTAACCGACATAGCTGAGATGTTTGGGGTAAACAGAAAAACTTGTCATAGGTACCTTAATATAGTAAATTGCATTACCGACCTTCAAGAACTTGGTGATAAAGGCATAATCACAGTTGAAGCTTTTACTGCTTTACAAAACCTATCGCCTGATGATCAGATCACTTTTTCGAGATTTATTAAAAATATCACTCAGACTGCAAAGCTGACAATAAACCTAAAAAACGCCGATATAGTTGAAGATTGTGCATTTACCTGTAGTGAAAAAGGTATTCCGTTTACCGAAGACACCTTGTATGACCTGTTTTTCCCTCAGAAAGTTGATGAGGATAACAAAGACGAGGGCGAGGACAAATACGAAGAGATAAATATAACCATTGAACAACTTATAGCAATTATCCGTGACAAAAACAAAAAGCTATGTGAGATTTCAGCTATGGATATAATTAAAAAGATTATTGACGCTGCTGAAAATTTAAAATAATATCTTGCGTGGGACTTTTAGTCCCACATTAAACGGGTGCGAGAGCTTCAAGGTTTTTTGTTTTTCCTGTTGCTGTGCAACTCAGCAAGCACCCAGACCTCTTAACAGTACCGGGCTTTATGCCCGGATATGAAGCGAATAGATATAGATGAGGTGCAAATCCTCACCGCTTCAACAAGCATATCTGATGTTGTCAGATATATTTATCTTTTCTTTTCCTTATGTGCAGATGCGAAACATCATCTGCACAGCGAAAAATCAACCAATTGGCTGAAATATACAATTAAATGTGAAGGAGGTTTTAGTATGAGTACGCCATCAAAACTGCAGGGCAAACAAAAAAGGTATAATGAAACTAAAAATCCTTTTTTGGCACTGCCGTTAAAAGATCAAATTATGGAAATAAGGATATTACATACCGGACTTCTTACATCAGAAGAAATAAGTAAGAAATTAGGCATAAGTGTTGGTCTAGTAAATGAAATTTTAACAAGCCATAATTTAAGACCAAATCATCAGCTTGAACCAAATGATGACGGGTATAAGGTAAATGTCTCTGTATGGTAACCATTATATCTAACTGTACGAATTGTGGTACAATTAAGCATCCACTTTAATGGAGGTCTTGCACTTTCTTCTTTAAAGTGGTATAATTTAGGTGAAAAGTGAGACTAAAAGTCCCACTTAATATAAATTGAGCAGTATATATGGTGAAGACACAACCAATATGTAAGATGAAAATGGACGGTTGTACTAATACGGGAACGCTGCTTCATACACACAATTTTTTTACTTGAAGGAGGTTCTATTATGAACAAAAAAACAAAACTAACAAAACGAATCACATCGCTCTTGTCGTCGGCGGCAATTGCTGTATCTGTAACAGGAGTGCTGTCAAATGCAGCGTCTGATGAAATGTCAATCACGGGAACAGTAAAAGCTAACGGTGCTGAAGCGTCTTCAGTAGCTGTTATTGTTATTGACAAAGACAGCAGCAATGCTGTTTTCAGCGGCACAGCGGAAAACGGTGAGATCAATGTTCCAAAGCTTACCGAGGGAGAATACACAGTGATATTCGGAAAGACATACTATGCATCAAGAGCATATGATGTCACTGTTGGAGCAGAGACAGTAGAGCTCAATGCTGAGATCAGCCGATACGGAGACTTAAATTCAGACGGCGAAATAACAACAGCCGATGTAGCGATAGTTAATGCGCACGCAAAGAATATTTCTGTTTTGGAAGATTATAACTTCAAGCTGGGTGACGTCAATATCGACGGAGCTATCTCAACAGCTGATTGCGGAATGATAAATTCACACGCACGAGGCGTTAAGGATCTTAAGGTGATCGATCCTGATCCTATTCTTCCAACAGAACCTACAGAACCGACCGAGCCGTCAACAGAGCCTACTACCGAGCCTGATACAAAACCGAAAGAACCTCAGGACGTTGGAATCATTAAGATCGACAGTGTGGAGATAAACAATACATCCGCAACTATTGACTATACACAGGCGGAGAACGCTTGCGGTGCAAGGATCTGGGCGTGGGAAGCAAAACAAAACGGCAATGATGAGTGGCAGACGATAGGTGACCCTGTTATCTTATCTAACTATCGCGGCGACGACACAATATTTGAACTGACCGGGCTTAAGTCCGGCACTACCTACCGATACAGGATAAAAGCGTTTAACTTCTACTATCCTGACGGCACAACACAGACTACATCATGGGGTGATGAATACTGGAACGTGTTCACAACAACAGGTACTGCCGTGCAGCAGCCTACAAATCCTACTACTGCACCTAAAGCACCGGAATATGGTTCTGTGGAGTACTCAAACGGTACGGTCAACGTAAAGCTTAAAACTAATGGCGCATATGGTTATAGACTGTGGTATGCTGATAACAAGAGCTTCAGCGGTGAGCAGAAGCTTGAGGACAATAAAACAGGTGAATTTACGATAACTGGCCTTAAAAAAGGTAAAGTATACTTTTTGAAGGCATATGCATATAACTTGGTTAACGGCGAATCGAAATGGTCAGACGCTGCTATAACGAGTTTTAATACAGTCGATAACCCTGTTGATAATATGACGATAGGCAGCAACCCGTATGAGACGGGAGACATTGGCGATACAGGCCGTCAGTGGATAAAAGATACTCTTACCGGGAAAACAACGCTTGAAAAAATTGAGCTTATAAATGAGAAAACAATTGAGCTTATGCAGCAGTTCCCACGGAGCAGCATGGGACGCTACTATGATTTAGGCGAAGATTTGCCTTGTGCTTTAGCAACATTCAATGATTCAGCTTTATATAATGATTTACAAAGATATGATTTAATTTCAGATAATCAGACGCAGCTTGATATCATAAAATGGATATGGACATATGGAAACAACCCTACTTGGACACATACCGATGCACCTGGCACACAGTTTGAACGGACAGAGACTGTATCTCCGGACAAAAGTCTTCGTGATCCAGTTGATGGTCGTACTTCATGGAACTATGGACTAATATTTGCTTCCATTTGCAAAGAAGCAGGAATTACAATTTATGCCGAGCAGCAAAGCCATTCATTAAGCGACTTATCTTCCGACGCACAGGTGTTTATGGTCATTGAAAACGGAGTAAAGTATTACACCTGTCCGGTGCTCAATGCATACTATAAGCTTGGTAAATACGGAGTTGACGACATAAACACATATACTAATATAACAGATGTTGAGGATCTAAACAATCAGCTGACTGCATTCTATGACTATAGAGAGAGTTTATTCGTTGGTACAAAGGAAGAGGATGCGATGTATCATAATATAGATGGTAAGGAGCTTAGAGAGCTATATTACCGTATATATTGTGGTAAACAAAATAATATTGATACGAATGCAGTTGTAGAATTAGTGCAGTAATCAATAATAAATATGATAACTATAAAACTTAGTAATAAACACATAGATTAAAGGATAAGCATTATGTTAATATTAAATGTAAAGTTTCAAGAAAAAGATGAAGCAAAAAAATTGGGTGCAAAGTGGAACCCTGATTTAAAAAAATGGTATGTTTCGGATGCAAGTAAATATTTCCGTTTTAGAAAGTGGTTTAATATAAAAACAGCAAATATTATTTGTGAGGATTTGTATTTAATAGAAACAAAATCATATTGTTGGAAGTGTCATAAAGAAAATAGTATTGTTTGCTTGGCATCTGATAAGTTTTACACTGAGACTTTTAATACACAAAGTGCATTAAACACTCGATTAACTTTATTCTATTTTTTGGTTTACTATCCTGATTTTCTAAAGTTTTTATTTGAAAATAACAACTATACATATAATTATTCAAATCAGTTTGATACCGCTTTTCACCATGAAAATAATGGTTATTATGTAAGTAATAGATGTTATATTTGTCATTCATTGCAAGGAGATTATTTTTTGCATCAAATTAATAGACCAAGAAGAGGCTTCTACCAATGTATAACTAGTCCGGATAAAAACTTAAAAATGCATAAACTTATAAATTTGCCTAGTGCGGTTGAACTTGATTGCAGTATGCATAGTGATGATCTTTATGCTCACATGGTTACAGGCATTGAAAATTTAGCAAGCATTGATGTTGATAAATTCATTTTACGGGATGCTTCCAAAGATGAGATTGATATAACAAAATATTTATAACCAATCATTTTATAAAATATAGTTTGTTTTTAAAGGTTAGTGCGCTATGCACTAGCCTTTTTTACATAAAAAATTCAAGTGGGACTAAAAGTATCACAGAAAGGAGTATAAAGATGCTTTACGACACATCTTAAGTACAAATTTATAACTATCAAAAAAATGCGAAAGGAGTTTAAAAATTGAAACTTAAAAGATTAAAAACTAAAGTAATTTCATTGATATCCTGCCTTGCACTTGCAGTAACGACATTCAGCAGTATGTTTCCTGCTGTTACCGCCTCTGCTCTGCCAGGCAAAGGCAAAGCTGATGGAATTTCAAGTTCATATTTGTTTGATAAAGGCGGAACGCTTGATACACTTGAGCTAAATATTACGAAGCTTCCTAAGGTTACATATGGCGGCAACACCCGTGTCAGTGGCGAAATTCAAGACCTTAGCTATACGCCAGCTTTAGGTAATACTCAGATACCGTCAATACCCGGCTGTGAAAAGGGCGCAAGAGTGCTTTGGATTTATCCAAACATAGTAAACCCATATGGAGATCTTGATGATTTTGAAATTCACGCACGGTTTAACGGTTGCGGCACTATCAACGGTTCCCAAAGTGTTGATATGGAGGTAACATATTCCAATATATATGTCAAAGACAATGACGATGGCTGTTTCTTTTCATGGACGGCACCGGGTAATTTTGATAATGCTACATATGTATCTAAAAACGAATGGTTTGCAGTAGGTGTATCAGACTATAATGTAAAAATCAGATTTTATGATTCTAAAACAGGTGCACTTATCGACTTAAATAATGTATTCACAACTATCTATTCGTTGGATGGAAATTATGATGCTAATGACTTGCCATATCATCTTGAAGGTGTAAGTAGTGATGTTGCAGACAGAGCATATGTCTTCAGAGATATTACTGAGTCGGATAAAGACACTCAGATTGGCTATTTAAGTACATATTATCCTCCAAATTATCCATATGTAAGGTCATATAATGATGTATATTACGGCACAGCTTCAGGGTCTTCAGGAAAACAAGAACGACTAGCTGTATGTTTTGAGTATGACAGCCCTAAAGAAGACGCTATTGACTATGATATACACATTATGAACGGTATTTACAGTTGGGGCTATCACCTTAGATTTAACACAATGACAGGACAGCTGCCGAGAGATCCGCAAAAAAGTGTATCACACGAATGGGCGACAAGAGGGCAGCAGATAACATATACCTGTAAGCAGTATTATCCAAGAGCGTATAACGATGACTATTATCTTCTGGGGATTGAATTTATCGACAAGCTTGATTCAAACCTGACATATAATAATTCGGCAAAGGTATACGATGCAGACGGAAAGGATATTACATCCGCCGCCGGCAGTTTCAGCTTCACAAGCGGAACGCTAAAGTATGTTTTCAAGGAAAGCTATCTGAAGACAGTAGATTACACAAAGCCGAAAAACTATTATACAGTTGAGTTCAAAGCAACTATAAAGTCAAATTCGACTGTGAATATGATACCAAACACATTCACAACGAGGTTATACAGCCATAATTTAGGCGGCAACAAGGTATACGATGATCTTAAGTCAAACGAAGTCCGTACATATGTCTATGATCCGTCTGCTTTGACATTCACCAAAAAGCAAAAAACGTCAAGCAGCGCAAGTACATCATACAGCATACCGTCTGATGTTACAGATGATCTTGAATTTCTGGTATACAGATTAGATCATCCGGACGCTTCTAACGAAACACAGACCTACCTTGTAAGCAAAACGGGAACGACCGGCAATTATACTTTTTCGGGTTTTGCACCTGCATATAACTATGGTACAGCACCACTAGCTGCTAGTCACAATGCGTTCGTATTCAAGTTGGACAGCTCAGGTAAATTTAAGCTTAATCTGCCCGCAGGAGAATACGCTATAGTTGAATACACGGGAAGTGACATATATACCGGACTTATGAAAAATGTAGTCGTTACAACCAGAAAAAATTCCAATACATCATGCGAAGGCTATAACATACTTCCGTCTGGTAGTGTTACGGTAAACAAATCGTTTGAGGGTACAACATCGGCTCTCAGCGGCGCAAAATTTAATTTGACCGGAACATCAGATATCGGCATTGACGTTGATATGACTACAGCCGTAACAAACGGCAAAGCAGTGTTCAGTAATGTTCCATACGGAACATATACGCTGTCGGAAACGTCTGTGCCAACAGGCTATGATGCAGTTGCTGCCAGAAAGGTAACGGTTTCAAGTAAAAATTCAAATGTGAGTGTAAATCTAACGGATCCGTTGACAAAAGGATTTTTGAAGATCATCAAGGAAAATGAGGACGGCAGTATACCTAATGGCATTCAATTCAATATCAAATCGACCTATACCGTAAGCGGTGTAAAGGTAGATCAGACGGTGACCGTTGCAAACGGAATGTACTACGCCAGTCTTCCGGTGGGCATATACACGGTAACAGAGATAGCAAGCTCCGTTCCTGAAGATTATTTGGTAGCTGATCCGCAAACAGTTGATGTCCATGATAGCGATACCTTCAGCAGCCCAGCAACAGTCAAGTTTGTCAACAAGCTTGCAGAGGGCCCGATCACTATCACAAAGAAGCTTACGGAATCCTATTACACACAAGAAGAGTTTGTTTTTGAAGTTTCCGAAACTGACAAGGGCGGTAATGTCAACAAATTCTTGGCCTACATCGTTATCCCTGCAGGAAAGACTTCCGGCTCTGTAACGATAGACAAGTGTAGAAATGGCAGAACGTATTCCGTAAGGGAGCTTAATACCAACTGGAGGTACACGCCTGTAAACGACAGCACATACCTTAGGGTAAACGGCAAGTCTCCTACTGCTGAGCACAATTACAGTAAGAATACAGCTACTAACACATTATCGTTTAAGGCTGTGGCGCTAAACAACAATGATTACGAGTGTATCTTCACAAACAAAGGACACGATCGTTGGCTTGATGATGGAGCAACGGTAACGAATGTTATGAAGCCGATAACATAAAGCACTTAGACACAGATCTAAGTGCTTTTGTGGTATAAGAGGGAGATAATTTAAGTTGCCTACGGTATGGTATTGCATTGCAGAAGTTTGCGTATCTGCCTATTGAATTGCACAAACAAATGTGATATAATAACATTGTTTAAGAGGTGTTAAAATTGCTAAAGGATAAGAATATTCGAGAAGCTCTCATTGAAAGTATAAAAAAGAAAAATAATAACCATAGTTTCAGGATTATTGAAGAAATGAATGTTTGTGATGGTGCATCGAGAATAGATGTAGCAGTAGCAAATGGTCAGTTATGTGGGTATGAAATAAAAAGTGATGCCGATAATTTAGATAGACTGGATATTCAAATGGCATCCTATAATAAAACATTTGATAAAATTACTATAGTTATTGGTAGTAAGTTTACCGAAAAGATATTTAATTACATACCTGAATTTTGGGGTGTTTGTGTAGCCAAGAATGATCGGGATAAAGTAAAATTATGCTATATTAGAAAAGCTAAATACAACACCAATGTCGATGTATATGCACTTCTTGATTTATTATGGAAAGATGAAATATTAGACATATTACATCCTTTAAAAATAAAGGGAGTATCTAAAAAACAAAAGTCGGAACTAACAAAACTAGTTGTAGCTAATTATTCTAAAACATACATTAGAAACTATTCAAGAGAGATTTTAAAAACTCGAGAATTTTGGCGTGAGTTTCATTAAAAAAAGAGCCTTAAGGCTCTTTTTTTAATGAGGTTTCTACAAGTTCTATATGATGGTTCAATGAATTAGTAATCCAACTAGTTGCATTTCCTTGACTAGTTGTTTGGTTATTTGCGATTTTATATATTTTATCATCACCATAAGAAAAAGATTGGCCTTTGTATGATTTGGAATTAACTAAAACATTACAAGCTTGAGAAACATTTTGAAACGCAAATCCACCATTTGCCATAGTATAGCCAATATAAAATAAGTATTCGTCATCTGTTGTGTATCTTAGTTTAAAGCTAGTTTTCATACCGGGTGTATATTCAATACTTTTTATTGATAATGGTCCATGATCCGAAAAAATATAATTAAACCCATAGCGTTGCGACAACTCCAAAGACTTCAAGTGTACTTGTAATTCGTAACGTGGAAGTACTAACAATTTATGTCTATCTAAGTTATCTGTTGATTGAGGGAATGAACAGCTAGATATTATAACTTTATTAAAGATTGAAATAAACTTAGAGGATTTACATATCTGTTCTAGGATAAATAAACTGGATTCTAAGTTGTTGGAATTGATATACTGCAAATCAATTAACAAATCTACATCATTTAATTTGGTTAATAAACTGATCAATTTTTCTAATCGTGTTATTTCTTCTGTTGTAATTCTGATACAAAAATGATTATTATCAGCATTTATATGTTTATAATTATCAATAAAACAATTAGCGTTAAAACAAGGTATAGCAAGTTTTCCAGAAATCTTTGTGGTAAAATCGACGAAGTCCAGATAAAGCTCATTAGAATAATTGCTTTGGTTAAATTGAGTATACCAACTGTCATCGAGTAAAAAATAGTATTGACGATCTGGCCATGATTTTAAAATGCTTTTTGCTAACTTATTTTTGCCATCTTTTAATAATTCGTCATTGGATTTAAGTTTTTTTTCTTTTTTTTCAGTTTTTGTTTTGTTAGGCAAAGGGATAACTAGCATAGGGACTATCTCGTTCTTTGTTGATGAGCGCAGATAACCTAAAGCATTTTGTTCTCCCTCTTTCCATTTTATAATGGGAACATAATTAAACAAAAAAATAACCTCCTAATATATAATATTACTTAAATTTTACCATGCAAGTATATTAAAAAGCAATCTACATAATATGCGTTTTTTTACTAATAAAATGCTTTTTTTGACAAATCACATTTGTTTAACATCTCACTACAGTGAAATGCTATTTATTAATGTTATGAAGCCAATAAAAAAAGTAAATTCAAACTTAAGGTTACAAACCGTGGACTAACAATCCACGGTTTTTTTATTTGACAAGGAAAAGTCGCTAAAACCACATAAAATAAAAAGTCAGGTACAAGACTAAAAAACCAGAAAGGAAGTTTTCATTATGAAAAACACAGAAAAGAAATTCTTCACAAAGAAGAAGGCACTCACGCTCGGCGTAGCTGCCATATCGGCAGTAGGCGCACTAGCTGTATCGTTTGCTTGGATGACAAGCTACGACAGCATCAACAACCACCTTGAGACCGACGGCAGACAGGAAACGTCGATCGTAGAACAGTTTAACCCTACCAAAGAGTGGACACCTGGGCAGACCATTGTAAAGGATGTAGCCATTGCAAACAAAGGTGAAGTTGACTCTTTTGTAAGAGTTAAGCTTACAGAATCCCTTGAGACGAATGTAGAAACATCTGTTACGACTGCAGGCACAGGCACACCGGTGACTTACACCGATGAGCAGATAGCAATGTATCCCACAGTTATCCAGAACAACGGCGTTGTACCGGGCAATATCACCGTTAAGAAAAACAATGATAACGGCTATATCGCATATGTAACCGCAACAAAGCAAAAGGTTTACTTGAACGGACTCGCTTACACAATGGACGGATCTACGCCAAAGGCTACAGTTACCGGCACTCTCGGTATCAGATATGCAACTACCGTTAAAAGCACCACAACAGGTACACTGTTTGAGCCTGCCGATGTAATTGACGAGGCGTTGATAGCAGGACAGACATACGGCTCGGTTAAGCTTACTGAGGCTGATGTTGAGGTACTTGAGAGATACATAAATGCAGAAAGAAATAATCTTTGTCTTTCCCAGATAGACGGTACACCTATTGTAATTGTGCTCGATGAAAGTTGGACGGATAACTTTGATTACAACGACGGTTACTTCTACTACAAGAGAATACTTCCGGTAGGCGCTACATCTGAAAGTATTGTTAAGGATGTAATTCTTCTGCCGCAGGCTGATAACGATTGGGCAAATGCCAAGTACGACATTACTGTTGACCATGACGGCATTCAGGCAGCAGTAGATTGTATTGCCGACGAATGGGACGCAAAGGTAAGCGGCAGCAATGCTACAATAGGTTCTGCGACAGTTGACACAACAGGCTCAATTCCGGCAGTAGAATAACTATGTAAATGAAGATACTGAAGATAATAGGCAATATACTATTCTGGCTCTTACTCGGTATCGTAATTCTATCTCTTATTGCTTTTATCATCGGAACTCGATTTAAGCAAGACAATGATGTTTCTTTTTTGGGGTTCAGGTGGTATCAAATCCTCACTGATTCAATGTCTCCCGAGATACAATCGGGGGATATTGTCATTGTGAGAATGACAAAGGATGTAAATGAGGGCGATATTATTACCTTTAATCCTGTCAAGGGTAAGAAAAACACATATCTTACTCACCGTGTTGCAGAAAAATATAGATTAAATGATGAAACGCTATATAAGACAAAAGGTGATGCAAATAAACATAGCGATATATCCCCGGTAAGCGCCGATCAGATCATCGGCAAAGTTGTGTTTAAAATACCATACTTAGGCAATGTTATTACCTTTGTCAAGCAAAACCTCTTTCTTAGCATTGCAACTGCAATGAGTTTTATATTGCTTATATTCTTATCAATTAAACTATTAAAGAAAAATAGGAGTGATTAAATGAAAAAACTGATAGCTATAATGCTTAGTTTGGCTATTTCTATGTCTGCCGGCATATCAGCGTTTGCAGCAGATACACAGAACTTGGATAACGGTTCTGTAAAAGGATTGCCGGAAGGAATATATATTATGGATTCCGATGGCAACAAAGTATCTGAAGATGGTTCGTACTATGTTGACATACAGGATATGAAGCCAAATGTTGTATACACGAAAACCATATCTTTGCAAAACCTTATTGACACTCCGTACACACTAACTATGTCAGCAAGCGCTGTAAGTAAAGGCGGAAATCTCGACCTTGAGAACAATACGAACGTGAGACTCTTTCTTGATAATGAGCTTGTTTACGACGGAAAAGTTACAGGCGAAGGTAAGACGAATATGTCAGTAGCTTCACCGTTAAATCTCGGAGATCTGTCATCAGGAGAAAGTAAAGAGCTCAGAGCAGAATTTCTCTGGGATGGTGGAGGACTTGATAAAATAACCGGTAATGAATACAAAGGCGAGGTTGACTTCAAGTGGACTTTTGAAGCAGCGTTAAAGCAAGTATCTGAACCATCTGGTCAAACACCGTCTGACTCCCCTACCCCAAATACAGGTGTCAGCAGTACAGTTATGATTATTTTCATATCGTTCCTTGCGGTTGACGCATTGTTTATATTTCTGATTCGCAGAAGAAACAAAACTGTAAAGGAGGCTGCATCAGATGAAAAATAAGAAACTTATAGCTATAATCACAGTTTGTATTGTTGCAGTCATATCCTGCAGCATTGTTGCCGGAGCGTTCTTTACGGCCAGTGATTCGGCAGTAAACGAATTTACTGTTGCCGATCCAAAGGTAACCGTTGAGGAAACTCCTAAGGACGGTCCTTATGAATGGTCAGCTGACGGAAAGCACGTTTCATTAAGAAACGATTCTACAAACCTTAACGGATATGTACGGGCTATGATATTTCCGATTCTAAAGAACGCAGACGGAAATACTCAGAATATCGGTACATCAGGCTTTTCAAATCCGTCAGGTAATACAGTAACTTTTGGTGATTTTGTTTTTACTCTTGCGAGCGACTGGTCAAAAAACTGGATTTATAAGAACGGGTACTTTTACTATAAGTCTGAGCTTGCCCCGGGACAGTCTACCTCACTCCTTTTAAGAGGCGTAACACTTAAAGGCACAGCAGATAAGACGAAATACGCTGATATTACAGTAAATATTGAGGTGTCAGCTGATATCATTCAAAAAGAAGCCCTAATCAAAGACAATGCATGGCCGGATGTTAAGATAACAAACGGTCAGATTGCATTACGCTAAAGGAGGAAGGTTAAATGACAAAAAAGAAAAAAATAACTGTGGCTATATCTGTTGCTGTGATTGCTTTACTGGCTGTTGCGACCATCTCCTTTGCGTGGTTCAGATCTTCTGATGAAGTCAAGAATACATTCAAGACTGCAAATGTAGATGTTCAGTTGCAGGAGCTTGAATGGCTTCCGGAAAACGGTGAGCAACTTCGCATAGGCGATACAATCAGCAAGAATCCTACTGTAACCGCTAATGACGGTGATATTTACTGCGCTGTTACAATGTCAATAAAAGATAAGGACGGCAAAGAGATCACAGACAATAAGGTTCTTTCGTATATAAATGATTTTATGTACTACGATCCGGATGATAAGCTTGAGGAAGGTAAAAGTTATACCACAGAAGAACTTAAGGCGTTGGGACTTTCCCACTATAATCCGGAATTCACTCGTGAAGGTGACAAATTCTATTTAAAATCTAACGGTAATTACACTATCCTCAAGGACGGTTTAAGCAAGGAGCTTTTCACAAACATAGTCGTTCCTTGTGACATTACCAAAAAGGATTTTACTACGGTTATGTCACCTCTTGAAAATTATTCGATCTCTTTCGTTGTAAATGCGGTTCTGGCTGACAGCTTCAGCGATTTTGACGATCCGAACAACGAAATCAATAAGGTATTGAAATAAAGAGTAAGGCTTGTCAATAAAGGCAAGCCTTAACTTTTTTAAAGAAAGGAAAGATAATAATGTCAGTATTCAGAGTGCAGAAAACTAAAAACTACACGGTGATGAGTAATCACCATCTAAAAAACACAAACTTGTCGTTAAAGGCAAAAGGTCTATTGTCTTTGATGCTTTCGTTGCCTGAGAATTGGGATTATTCCATGAAGGGATTATGTTCCATCTGTCTGGAGCAGGAGAAATCAATAAAAAGCACTTTAGATGAACTTAAGAGACACGGTTACTTAACTGTTGATAAAGTGCGCAATAGCCAAGGTCGGTATGAATACATTTATACTATTTTTGAGGAGCCTAGTGATGTAACTCCGGATGAAAATACTCCACCCCACCATAATGGGGGTGTGGTAAAAAAACCAGACCCCCATTATCCACAGGTGGATGAACCAGGGGTGGATGATCCAGCGGTGGAAAAGGACGGACAATTAAATACTAATATATTAAATACTAAAGAATTAAATACTAATAAATCAAATACTATTCCTTCTTTCATACATTCTACTGATGTTATAGATAGTGAGGTTACATCAAACAAAAATTCGGAAGGAATGAAAGTTTATAAAAAAATATGCGATAATGTGAATTTTAAAATGCTTATACACAATAACCCTGACAAGATTAAGTTTATTGTTTTTATTCAGAGCGTTATCTCTTCGGTTGTCAAAGGAGACAAACCAATAAAATCCAAAGGGCAAATTATTCAAAAAAATAAATGCATAGATATGTATTTAAAGCTTAACGGCGAAATGATTATCGGCATTATTGATGACTTAATAAACTGTCGGTCAAAGATTAAGGACTATTTTGCTTACATAGCGTCCGCACTTTATCTAGCGCCAATGCAGGATGACATCAAGCGTGAAAAACCTAAAAATCAGTCTTCTTTTGATATTGACGAATACGAAAAGTTTGCGGACACGCTTGACTTGCGAAAAGGTATTCACGATCAATGGCTTATGGATAATGGTCTTGGTGATTTAGTAATAAACACTGATGATAAAGACAATTAGTATACAAGATAATAATTGATTAAGAAAGGAAAAAGATTATGAATTTAGAAAAAGCAATAGAACAACTAAAAAAACAAGTATCTCCATTGGGAGAGCCTGCAAGCATCGAAGTTGTTAGTGCGGTATTAAGTACACTTAAAGTGCAGCACATTGAATCTGAACTACATAGTAGTGTTAATAAGTAAGTGAGGTGATACGAAATGTACGATTTTTTAGATAAACGACCGATGACAGTGGAAGAAGATAAATATACCTTTCGCCAGAGCAGTCAAATTAGTGGACAAACCGGACTTATCGGCTATCTCCGTGCGGACTTTGGCAAAAACGGAAACGAGTTTTATTCCTCTTGGGAAGATTGGAATAAGGACTTGAAAACACCAGACTTCAAGCAAGAACTTGATGAGGTTATCAACTATCTGCGTGAAGAAGGTGATATTTTAAGTGGCAGAGTCGCTATGAACAGATATTGCAATGATACGCCACAGAGCAAAATGACAATGGAGCCGGATTATTACGGGGTTCGAGTAGATACGGACAAATATGCCTATCTTATGCGCTTAAATCCGAATAAAGGTGATTACAACCTTTACTGCTATTGCTATGAAAAGGTGTGGCTTGACCGTCATATCGCCGAGGCGAGAAAAGGGATTCGTTTCATTACGCCGGAATATGAGCCCCTGTTCACTTTGGATGATGGGGATAAAATCCGAATCACACGCAGCAATGGAGAATACCAGGATTATACTTGCCGATATATTGATCAAACACATTTGGAAGTTGGAAACGATCTGTATCACATTTGTCAATTCGCAGAGATAATGGAGAAAGGCCACTGTGCGATAACTCCACTGAGAGCTTCTTTGCCGGAAAGCTGCTATACCTTCCTTTTGACAGAGGAATCTCATATCGGCATTATCAAAAAGGGCGAATTTGGATACTATCCTAGCGACTTATCGACGGTGTACGGACAGGAAGGAAAGGACTTTGTTGCCGAACTGAACCGTCAGGACGGCGTTACTCCGGCACAGTCGGCAGCCATGAGCGCTGGGTCTATATTCGGATGGGATTGCCCTGCCGCCGACCCTAAAAATTATGATGTGAATGGAGTAATAGCTCGTCATAGAATTAATAAAGATATAAGTGAGCAAGGACAAGGACAAGACGAAGCGAATTTAGAAAATGTAAAAGACTTTAATGAAAAAAATGAGAATAACGAGATCGTTTTTCTGTTTGACGGTACAAAGATTGGTGAACGCTCACAGTCATTTAACGATGGTTATGTAATAATCAACGCCAGGACAAAAGATGAAGCAGTTGAGACATTTAAAGCTCAATACGGCAGAGGTCAACACAATGAAGCACTTTGCGCCGAAGTAGTCTCCGATTTCAATAGAGTTGGACAAATTAAGCGCTCAAATCTCCCCTGCCACAATTACATAGACTTGACAAAGCCGCAGGAGCCGAACCAAAGCAATACTGAAGAACAAACTGATGGGAGAAAATAAAAAGTGGGACTTTAAGTCTCAATTCACTTGAAAAGGAGTTAAACTATGGATTTTACTAGCACTATATCACAGTTTTATAAGAAAGAAATTATTCAGTCTCATATAGAGGAAATACCGCCGCTTACATATGCCGGATTCTCAAACCTAGAGCGATTCACCTGTTCAAGTTGTTTAAAACAAATAGGTGATTTAGCATTCGTAAATTGCAAGTCTTTAGAGGAGATACAGTTTGATGAGAGCTTGGAAGCTATCGGTAAGGGTGCGTTCGGTAATTGTTGGAGTTTAAAAGACCTTAACTTATCTTCAACAAAGTTAAGGAGCTTTAACACTGATGTCTATACAGACAATAAATCACTTTTTTACGGTTACGGACAAATATGTAACATTGTATTTCCAAAAACACTTGAGCGCATAGAAGGCATTATCACAAATGAATCTTGTTTTGAAATTCCCAATCCCGAAACAGAGATTTTACTTGAGACTGTTTCAAGAAATAAAGCAATTATCCTTATCTCCCCTGCAAACTCAAAAGCTCATGAGTATGCTTTAGCTCACAATCTTACATTTATAGAGTTAACCGATCACAATCAATTCAATGCAACCGTTTATAAGGATGATGACAAACAGATAGGAAGGTGATAACGTGAGAAAACTAAAAATCAGATATTTACCGCCACATATAAGAGAAAAGTTGTCAAAAGTAACTGCTCTATATACGGACGAAAGAGAAAACTGGGTAGCAATTTGCTCAAACGGTGATTATCTATCCGGCGATGACAAAGAACTTACTCCGGTTCACGCAAACTGTATTGAACTCAAAAGTTTATTTAAGCGTGCGTTTACCGATATAGATAGCAGTGACATTGATGAACTTGACAAAGTAGTTGGATGCAGTGAGCTTGTCAACATATTTGGCAGCAAAGAATACAACAAAATGATAAAGAACAAAGAATATGTTGAAAAGCAATATGCTGCCCTTGTTGCATTAAACGAACAACAGCGGAATGTTTCAAGCAACAACAGATTAACAAAGCAGACAGTATACGGTGTTTCTTTCTTACCCGAAGTCAGTCTTGATCAAAAGATAGCATCAATTTCCGAAGCTATTGACTATTATATCGAACAGTTGGCAAAAAGAATTGATAATCTGTTTGAAAATTATGATAAAGAAAAGGGAGCAAATATAGACAACGGTACATACATTGATTATTCTAAAAACGCAAGAGAAAATGTTTATTCAAATAAGATACAGAGTAGGCTTCGCACTATTTCAAATGATAAAAGCAGCGAGCAATCACTTGAAGCTGAAAGAATAACTGCTGAGTACCTTAAAATTAAAGGCATTCAAGCCGAGTTTAAAAAATTCTGCGAACAGTCAATTCCGCAAGAACAAGTAGTTAGTAAAAGAAACACAGACAATATAAGAAAAAGTTTAAAACAATGAATGATTTAAGAAAAAATACATTATGAAAGCAGATAAAATAAAAAGAAAGAAGGGATAAATTATGAGTGCCTTACAAATAGAAAGCACTTATAAATTTACTGACTACAAACTTAATTTACAAAACATTAAAAATTTTTTAAATAAAAATTTACAAACAACACTGTTGACAATTCTTGTTGTTTGTGATAAAATTAAAACAAGAAATTTGTTAAATGTTTTAACACAAGTAAAAAGTATTTTTTCACAAAAACTGAATAATAAAAAGAGATAAGGAGGCGATGACCAATGGCAAAAAAATACGATTTAATTTCCGAACTGTACAAGAGAACTTGTGCTACGGTATCGGAAAACCCGCTTAACTGGCAGGGGCTTCTCAGAACGGCAAGCTATAATTTTGGACTGCGTTTTGACGAGCAACTTTTGCTCTATGCACAGCGACCGGACGCAACGGCGGTGTTGCCTATTGAGCGTTGGAACAGCAACTTTGGACGATGGGTGAACCGTGGTTCGAGGGGTATCGCCGTATTTGAGGACGAAAACCGTCAGAGACAGAGACTTACCCATTACTTTGACATCTCGGACACACACGGAAGCCGTTATGCAAAACCGGTTCCTCTTTGGCAGATGAAGCCTGAATATGAGAGCGATGTTGCAGAGACCCTTGAAAACACCTTCGGAGAAGCAGACGACAGCAGCACCCTTGAGAGTATCATCGAAGAATGCACTGGCATCGCAGTTAACGACAAAATTGCCGACTATCTTACGGACTTTCAGCGTTTGGTGAATAGCTCCGGCATACAATATCTTTCCGTAGACGAAGCAAATAATATATATATCGACCTAGTAAAAAACAGTGTGTCATATATGATAATCTCCCGTCTTGGATTGGACACTTCCCGCTTTACGGAGGAGTCATTCAGAAATATCATACTATTTAACACTCCTGACACTCTCAATGCTTTGGGATTCGCCACAAGCGATATCGCAGAAATAGGACTTACGGAAATCGCCCGTACCATTAACGCTCTCGAAAAACGAAATCGAATTATTACTGATGAAAACCATTCTGTTTACAATAAAATTGAAAACAACGAAAGGAGTAACGACAATGACAAAAATCACTTATTCGATGGTGGGAGATTACAACCTGCCGAACCTGACTCTGCCGGAGCAGCCGGAGGTGACGCTGGGCAGATACGCACAGATGAGGCGGAAGTATCTGAAGGAGAACCACAGGAT
>CANRLH010000018.1 GCA_947631455.1 uncultured Clostridia bacterium | reverse complement strand
CCTGTCCGGTGCTCAATGCATACTATAAGCTTGGTAAATACGGAGCTGACAACATAAACACATATACCAATATAACAGATGTTGAGAAGCTAAACAATCAGCTGACTGCATTCTATGACTATAGAGAGAGTTTATTCGTTGGTACAAAGGAAGAGGATGCGATGCATGGTATAAACGGTAAGGAGCTTAGAGAGCTATATTACCGTATATATTGTGGTAAACAAAATACTATTGATACGAATGCAGTTGTAGAATTAGTGCAGTAAGATAATAATATAAAATGAATTAGCCGACTGGTGCAAAAACCGGTCGGCTTTTTTGTTTTAAGGAGGTAAAAAAACATGCAATCAGATGTGTTTTTAACATTGTTAATGTACATATGTACAATTATAGTTGGTATAGTTGTTGCTTTTTTTGTAATAATTTTTGGTATTCATCTCTTATTACACATAATAATGCATCACATACGAAAACAAGAAGAGAATGAAGTCGCATTAAGAAAGACTCATGCAACATAGACATGGAAAGACAACAATCCTGATAATTACGATTGTATTTGCAGTAATGGATTTAATAAATGATTTGGAGTTTAAGAAAGAGGAGATAAATCATGGAAGAAGTAAAGCAGGAAGAAGTAATGGATAAATTTTGTCATTTTTGTGAAAAGGATAAGTCAAATGGGAAACAGAAATATGACATTGCTCTTAGTGAAAAAAATATCAATTTGATTATAAACAGCGCAGTAAAATCCAAGTGTACTTGTTTTCCACAGCAAGAAAAACAGTTTCTCAAAATTCTATTAAATTTCGTTCTATTAAAGCATTCAAGTAATGAGTCTCATATTAGCAGAAGTCTTTACACGGCATTAGAAATTGTTACAAACAAAGATTACGATTCATTATTCTCTGAATTTGAAAGCACTAAATATCTTTGGTACAAATTTAAAAATCCCCGAGAAATACAGGTTAAAAGAATTAGCTTCTGTCGCTTTGTTTCAGAAAACGAAACTGGAGTTTACATATTATCCCCTAAACTTTTGAATGACATTACAAACGCAGCTATAATGGATATTGCCGCATTCTTTGATGTGGTTACTGCTAGTTATGAATCCGGTGTTCGTTTCATAGAATTCAGCAAAATATATGACTTCTGCTTTAAAGTGGAATCATAGTAAAAAACAAAATTATTATTAAGCCTAGCGATGTAAAAATCGGTCGGCTTTTTTTATTTCTCATAAAGGATTATAAGCTATGAAAATCAAGAAGGAGTGATGTTTTTGTCAAATAAAAAGCGAAAAGTAAGTAGATCATTACAAATTATATTGTCTGTTGTAGCTACTGTAATCGTTGGAATAATTGGTTATTTTGGTAGTGGTATAAATTGGAATGAGCTGGTTAATTCTGAACACGATAGCAGTATAGTTACAACTTATACTAATGTATCATTTGATTTAGATGATATACCAGAATTTAATAATATACCATACGTTCAGATCAACAATAATAAGCCAGATTTTAATACAAAAGATTACTCCACTGAGTGTTTTGAACAATATAGCCAACTAGATGTTCTTGGAAGATGTGGTGTAACTTTTGCAAATGTCGGTATGGATACCATGCCGACAGAAGAAAGAGGCGAAATAGGCGGTATTAAACCGTCAGGTTGGCACACTGTGAAATATGATATTGTTGATGGAAAATATCTATATAATAGATGTCACCTTATAGGTTATCAGCTTACCGGGGAAAATGCTAACGAGAGAAATCTCATTACCGGAACACGATACATGAATGTTGAAGGTATGTTACCTTTTGAAAATGAGGTTGCTGAATATATTGAAAAAACAAATAATCATGTCCTATATAGAGTAACACCGATCTATCAAGGTGATAATCTAGTGGCTAATGGTGTGCAAATGGAGGCATATTCCGTAGAGGATTGCGGAAACGGTATATGTTTTAATGTATTTGTTTATAATGCTCAACCCGGCATAACTATTGATTACAGAACAGGAGAAAGCAAGGAGGTTAAATAAAATTGAATATTCATGTTATAATTGCAGCAATTGTAATGGTTACTTTCTGGGTTTTAATGTTAATTTGGATAATAAAAAAAATAATTAGTGATGAAAGGAAGAGTAAAAACAGTACACCATTTCACCTGATAATTGCATCAGGCATAAGCACTACAATTTATGAAATTACAACTTTGATACATAATCTATCTAAAGAAAATATTATTGCAGTAAGCATTTCTTGTTTAATGATGTGGTTAGTGATAACCTATTCTATCTATAAGTTTATACCGAATATACACAAATGGATACGTAAGGGCAGTAATCACGTGATGTGCAGTAATTGCAACGCAGAAGTAGAACATGTATATCCTTATTGTCCTTGCTGTGGTGTAAAAAAGGATTGCAAAAGATTGAAAGATTGAGGTAGTGAGCTATGATACTTAGAATTGCAAGAAAGACAAATAACAGAATAGAAAAAGATGTGTTTATAGCGGATAATAAAGAGGCTTTTCCAGATAGAGAACAGCTTAAACAAATGAATAGCTGCGGATATATATTTTATGTTGACGGTATACCAACAGCTATAACACAACTATTGAGACTGATAGGTAGTAGTTAAATGCAACAAAAAGCTTATACATATAAATCACTAAACACAATCAAAAACGAATAAGTACCAATGTTTATTTTAGGTAACAGATTTTAACAGCCGACTAGTGTAAAAACCGGTCGGCTTTTTTGTTACTTAGAATAGATTAGGAGGATAAAAATGAAGCAACATGATACGCTTTACGAGTTAATAGTTGACAATTTCGCTGGAGGCGGTGGAGCAAGCACCGGGATTGAGCTTGCTACAGGTCGCCCGGTAGATATAGCTATAAATCACGATCCAGACGCTATCGCCATGCACAAAGCTAATCACCCGACGTCAAAGCATTACTGCGAGGATGTTTGGCAGGTGGATCCCGTAGAAGCCTGTGAGGGACATCCGGTAGCACTGGCGTGGTTTTCGCCTGACTGTAAACACTTCTCCCGCGCAAAGGGCGGAAAGCCGGTGGACAAAAATATCCGTGGGCTTGCATGGGTGGCGATTCGATGGGCATACACGGTTCGCCCTCGGTGCATAATGCTAGAAAACGTGCCAGAGATACAGACATGGGGTCCGCTCGGAGTGGATAACAAGCCAATCAAGGAACGCAGCGGAGAGACCTTCATGGGCTTCATGCTTGCGCTGACAACCGGGATCCCGAAAACGCACCCAGCGTTCACGGAGATGTGCGCGGCGTTATCCATTTCCGAAAGCTCGCCGATAGCGGGCGCCTTGACACGCGGGCTAGGATACAAAGCGCAATGGCGCACTCTTCGCTCCTGCGACTATGGTGCACCTACCACACGGAAGCGTTTTTATTTAATCGCCAGGTGTGACGGACAGCCCATCGTCTGGCCAGAACCGACCCACGCGCCGAAGGACAGCGAAGCGGTCAAGCAAGGAAAGAAACTCCCCTACCATACGGCGGCGGAGTGCATCGACTGGAACATACCGGCACAAAGCATATTCGAGCGGGAAAAGCCACTCGCTGAGAATACCCTACGCCGGATCGCCAGGGGCATACAGAAATTCGTGATTGAAAACCCGGAGCCGTTCGTCCTGGCTATCGGACAGACGGGCGGCGGTGACAGGGTATCGTCCATTCACAAACCGCTGCGAACCATCGTCAGCAAAGCGGAATGCTGCCTCGTCTCCCCTACCCTGATCCAGTATCACGACGAGCAGGGAAAGGACGAGGTACGTGGCCAGTGTATTGATGAGCCAATCATGACAGTCGATACTTCCAACCGATACGCCCTGTCCTGCGCACACATCATGAAGAACTACTCAGGAGGCTACACGGGAGCAGGAAGCGCAGCGGACGAACCGTTGGACACCGTAACAGCCAAAGACCACAACAGCCTCGTCACCGCCCACATTATGACGTTGCGGAACAACATGGATGGGCAAAAGGTGGATGAGCCTCTAACCACCATATCGTGCAGTGGGGCACATCACGCAGAGGTACAGGCATTCCTCATCAAGTATTTTTCAACCGGCACGGCAAAGCCAGTCGACGAGCCACTGGATACCATAACAACAAAGGATCGATTCGCTGTAATCACTGTGCATGGACAGGAATACATAATCACGGACATCCGTATGAGAATGCTCCAACCGAGGGAACTGTTCAATGCCCAAGGATTTCCACACGACTATATCATTGATACAGACGCAAACGGAAAACCATATCCGAAATCAAAGCAGGTCGCCCGTTGCGGAAACGCCGTCACCCCGCCTGTTCCTGCCGCACTTGTAAGAGCAAACCTTCCGGAGATGTGTGGTAGGATAACTAGATGAATGTGCTATGACAATACTGATATGTGGACTTGAGGAGATTGAAGCAACTGATAGTGAAAGGAGTATAAAGATGCTTTACGACACATCTTAAGTACAAATTTATAACAATCAAAAAAATGCGAAATGTCCCTGTATGGTAACCATTATATCTAACTGTACGAATTGTGGTACAATTAAATATCCACTTTAATGGATGTCTTGCACTTTCTTATTTAAAGTGGTATAATTTAGGTGAAAAGTGAGACTAAAAGTCCCACTTAATATAAATTGAGCAGTATATATGGTGA
>CANRLH010000017.1 GCA_947631455.1 uncultured Clostridia bacterium | reverse complement strand
TTATCATTTAATCCATGATAATTTATAGTTATCTGTAGTTGAAATAATTGTATGAACCATATCCTATTTAAATTTGTGTAAACAAGGTTATGGTATTTTCAACCAACCATTTCTTTTAAATAATAAATCCAGAGTTTCTTTGACTTGTATTCATATCCATCTTCATTGACAGGTATAACCTGGATATTATGATATTTTCTTACCTGAATATGTCAAGCGCAAATTTACTTCCTAGTCGATTTCGTTTTCATATAGATAAATCTCACTTGCACAGACAGATTACAAAACAAGATGTGCCGTTCTCAACGCTTATATCATTGAACTATTATTTGTAACCGGAGGAAGAATAGCTGAAAAATGTACCTTAAGGCCAGAAAATGGTAATCTTCTTAGAGGTTCTGTTAAATTTTATTGTAAAGTTTCAAAAGAACAGATAGTCCCATAGAAAATCACGCTGTTTTAAACATCCTGAATAAATATCGTTCGATTAACAAAGAAAGAATACTTTTTTGTTTCTTAATTCAGAAAGCGCATGACCGAGCAGTCGGTAAGGAGTTTGCTAAAAAATTACTGCATTATAAGAGTCATTGATTAGCACATAGCACCTCATTTGTTACGTCACTCAATTTGCAACTTTCTTCTCGAAGAAGACGTTGATATACATTATATTCAGGCGATGCTTGGAGATAGCTCCATTACTACAACTCATATATACGATAATGTCAACTCGGCGCATCAAAAAGAAAATATTAAACAAAACTTCGGATAAACAAACTGTGTATAGAATAATACTTTCATTAGATAATGCTCATTCTACAATTTTAAAGGAATTTAATTAAAAATTTAGTTGGCAGTAAAAAATAATATGTTATATGTAATAATTAGACAATATTAGACTAAATTCTCTTAGATTAAAAAAACATATCATGGCCGCATACTGAAAACATAGTAATACGTAATAAAGCACTATAAATATGGCGTCTAGTATGCAGACATAGATCTATAATAAATGATGATAGCGGTAATGTTATGTGCATGGAATTTTGGATAAAGTTTTAACTGTAAACAACATTAACGAAAAGGCAATAAGGTTAAGTTGTTTTTAAAGACGATATTTTTTATAACATTGAAAAAATCTCTTCACTCGTTATCACCGAGAGAGCTGTTTTGTACATCAAAAGACTTTTTTAAAAAAGCTTTTCTTTTATTAGAACAAAGACTATTTAAATACATTCCCATACCTAAAAAGTCCTCCAGCTTATTCTTATGAGAAAATCACAATACACAAGTAGTTGTGCAGAACATAGTAAATAAACCTTTCATTATGTTTGAACAACATTTTATCGTTTTTTAGTTTCAAAGTTCAGAATTTTGAAAAGCAACACAAAAAAGCGTCTGATGTTTCTCAAACGCTTTTGAAATTGCATATTATCCGGAGAGAATTTCTCCCTTTTGCTCTGCATGCCTGCAGAAGTAGGACAAGAGCGGTTATACTACTTTTTCATTATCATAAGTTTTGTTATTTTCGCTGCTTTATTTTATCGCCTTTTATACGTGACGGTGTTAAACAAAGTCACGATTCTATGCGTCCTCCCGGTTGGAAAACTCCTCGTAAGGTTTTAAATCACTTCTTGAAAACCGGAGAAATTATTTTTTATTAAAAATGTGTAACACATGTGTGAACCCGGATAGGGACAAAAACAAAACAATCGTGTTTTATGACAGCGGAATGGGTTTTGATGTGAAAACTTATTTTGGAGGATTACACGATGAACAGACAAATTGCCGTCGCTTTTCTGATTAATATATTTATAAACTTATATGGTTTTTCTCGTGTTCTCCGAAGACAAATTTGATTTTTCGTTAAACTTGTGCTATACTATTAATTATCCGTTGTGTTAGGTGTACGTGATGCCTATGCTTCCCGATATTCGCGCATTCTTTGAGTCTGAAGAAGTCAATCGCAAGTTTGAGGAATGGAAAGAAAAACGATATATATCAGTGAAACTATCAAAGGAGAAAATAAATGAAGATCAGTGATTACTTAGTAAACAAGGACAAATATAAAGTTGACGAAACATATCAAAGGCCAGCAGACGTTTGGTCTCATAAAGATAAACAGTGTTTAATTGATACAATAATGAGAGGAGAGCCTGTTCCTATTTTCTTCTTGAATTATATTACCTCAGATGATGTTTACTATATTGTCGATGGTCAGCAAAGATTACAATGCATCACTGATTTTTATAACAACAAATTTGCTCTGAGCAAAGAATTCTCTTGTGATTCGCTTAATGGAAAAAAGTTTCAGGACTTGTCCACCAAGGAAAGAAACATTTTTTTGAATTACAATCTTCAAGTGAAAATCATGAAAGATTATGATGACGAACGCGTTAGGATGATTTTTTCTCGTCTGCAAAGAGGCAAACCGCTTGGGATTGGCGAAAAACTAAATGCAAAACCAGGCAAAATTGTTAATGCTATGAGAGAACTCGCCAAGCATGACTTTATTTCCAAATCAATTGGTGTAAACAAACAACGATATCATACATATGAAGATATAGCGAGGATTATCTTTTATGAAAAGTATGGCACAAAGGATTCGAGTACCGGTCCTCTTAATGAGATGTTCGATAAATATAGGGATGATATCACAATAAATTCAAAAATATATAAAAAGATTCAAAATGTGCTGAATTACTTGTTAAAATGCTTCCCTGCAGAGCCGGGAAATTATCAGTTTTTGTCCAAGCACGCATGGGTTGTAACGGTGTATTGCGTTATTAGTGATTTAAGGGATACATATGCTCTTAATGGGAGAGAAAGCGAAGTTGCAAAGTTTATTAAGAGTTTTCATTCAAGAGTATATTCAGAGGATTGGAGAACTTCTGATATCAAACTTCAAAGGTTTTACGATAATGCTCGTGGCGGCTGGGCAGAAAGACTCAATGAAAATCGTAAAGACACTATGAAAGAATATATGATTGATGAACTATTGCTCAAACCTCTTGATATTAATAGACAGGTCTCTGATGAAGAAAAAATAACTGCATACGGAAAAGCAAATGGTTGCTGTGAAAAATGTGGAAAGGAATTCAAAGATTATAAGGAAGCTGAGTATCATCACATTGAATTGTATAGTAATGGTGGGCAAACCACTATAGACAACATAATGGTGTTATGTTCTGATTGCCATGATGATATCCATATGGATAAGCCCAAATATACTTCTACAGACGATATTGAAGAAACGGTCGATGAAGATAATTAGTCATACAAACACAGATGAGGCGGGGAGTTAGACTCCCCGCCTCGTGCGTTTATCGGTATATGATTTAGTTTAGGACGATCTCTTCTATGCGGTTGCGGACATTGTTCATACGATGCTCCTCTGTCAAGATTTCGGACAACTTAAAGTGAAAAAACGTCAACCTGCACATAAGTGATACCGCACTTATTCCACAGTCTGTTGACAATGAGCCTATGAAAAATGTGGTAGGCTGTCTTATGCGGCATAAACGCTGGTTTCTGATTTTACGATACACGCTGCTCGTAATTGCATTCAAATTCTTCTGGAGAGAAATAGTCGCAGGCACTGTGTATTCTTGTGGTGTTGTAGAATGTGTCTATGTATTCAAATATGAGCCTGCGGGCATGATCCATATTGCGGATTATAAATCTGTTGAGCCATTCGCGCTTTATCAGCGAATGAAATGATTCTATGCAGGCGTTGTCCCACTATTTTTGCTGTTTTCCCATTACTTTTTCCTCCTGTGTTCTTTTTACTTATTATATCACTTGTTTGTTCACTTTACGGTGTCTGTGGTTTATTCTAGCACTACTCGTGTGGAACAGCTTACGGCAGAAATCCTAAACGCATTAGTAGACAAGATCGTCGTCCACGCAGCGGTCAAGAAAGATGGCAAGAGGACGCAGACCATTGACATTTACTATTCCTATGTGGGGATCATCGACATACCCACGGACGAGAAACTGAAACAGTATGCTGTGGAGCGCAGCAGAAAAACCGCCTGATAACAGGCAAAACGGCAAGAAGTTCATCTCCTGCCGCCTTACATACGATTTTTGTCCCTATCCGGGTTCAAACATCATTGACAAACCCACAAAAACTCTAAAGTATAAAAAATTCCTTAATTGACTTTCACTAAAAAATATGATAAAATCGAATTGAAAAATTATTTGTAAATAAATGTTTTTACGTTAAGGAGCACGGATATATCCATGAAAAAGTGGTTCGGAAGACTATTGCTGTCAATTCTGATGTGTATAGCCGGTGTTGCTACCGTTTTGATAGCAGTTTTTTATTTTAATTTTATTTCACAGCGCATCTACGATGACAGTACTGATCATCTGGAAGAGATCTATGGTCAGGTAAATCGTTCATTCGGCGCTTTTATTGAAAAAAACTGGGGTCTTTTGGACAGTTGGGGAAATTATTTTACTCAGGCTAAAGATACAGATGACAATCAAATTTCTGATTTTCTTGAACAAGAACAGAAATACTGGGGATTTTCGGAATTTTATTTTCTCTCTGAAAATAAAGACTGTATGACGCCGAACGGTGCTAAAGACAGCATTGAGCTTAAGGATACCAGCGACAGTCTTACGCAGCAGAAAGAGCCTATCATGGCAGGAGCAACTTTGTCTGCCGGTCAGGAAGTCACAGTTTTTGCTGTTCCTGTACGACACGGAGATTATAAAGGCTTCAGCTTTGACGCTATAGCGATAAGTTATACTAATGCGGATATTGCAAGTTCTCTTAACGTTGACGCCTTTTCAGGACAAGCCAAATGCTCTGTAATTCACAATGACGGCCGTGTTCTGCTATCAACTCAGACCGGCGGCAGTGTGTTCGACAATTATCTTGTTTATCTGAAGGCTACATCAAACTTAGGTAAAGACAAGCTCACTCAAATACAAAACGACTGGCAAAGCGGAACTTCCGGATCTGTGCAATGTGATATCGGCGGCGTAAACCATTGTATTTTATATCAGCCTGTGGGATATCAGGATTATGTACTGCTGAGTGTGGTTCCGCAGAATGTCGTAAGTTCCGGATTTCTGTCTGTTCAGAGAACCACAATAATCGTCCTTATCACCATTTTCATGTTAATAGGACTTGCGATAATTGCCTTGATTATTGCAAGAAACCACAAACAGTCGCGTAAAAATAAAATGGAGCTTCAGTATAGGGAGCTTATGTTTGATGTGCTATCAAACAGTGTTGACGACATCTTTATCATGCTGGATCACAAAAATCAGCGTGTGGATTACATAAGTCCAAATATCAAGAGATTACTGGGCATTCCTGTTCAGACCGCCAGAAAAGATATCAGAGTAATGGAAAAGTGTGCGGTAAATCACGATGTTGTAATACCAAGAGATGAGCTTGAGGCTATTCCTCTTAACGGTAACAGATACTGGGAATGCGAATATATGCATCAAAGCACGGGTGAGCGCCGTTGGTACAGAATGACCGTGTATCACATGAACATTCAGGATGTCAGAAAATTTATCATCGTGTTGTCTGACCGCACCCAAGAGAAGCAGATGAACAAGCAGCTTCAGGAGGCGTTGACTGCTGCCAGAAGCGCTAATGAAGCAAAGAGCAACTTCCTTTCAAATATGTCTCACGATATCAGGACACCGATGAATGCTATCGTGGGCTTTTCGGTCCTGCTTGAGAAAGATGCGGATCAGGTCGATAAGGTTCGGGAATACACAAGAAAAATCACTGCCTCCAGTCATCATCTGCTCAGTCTGATAAACGACGTACTTGATATGAGTAAAATCGAGAGCGGTAAAACGTCTTTGAATGTGGACCGTTTCAGCTTGCCGGAGCTTCTTGAAGAACTTAATATAATTCTAATGCCTCAGGCAAAAGCAAAAAGTCAATGCTTTAAAATTTACGTACAGGGAGCACCACCTGAGCAGTTGATAGGTGATAAGCTTCGGCTTAATCAGATACTTATCAATCTTTTGTCTAACGCGATCAAATATACGCCTAACGGAGGAAAGATCGATTTTCTGGTGCGTGAGATACCACAGACTTCTCATCAGTATGTCAAGATGCGTTTTGTTGTACGTGACAACGGAATTGGAATGAGCGAAGAATTCAAAGAGCGCATTTTTGCTCCATTCAGCAGAGAGATAAGCTCTGTCACAAACAAAATACAAGGCACAGGCCTCGGCATGGCAATCACAAAAAATCTTGTTGACCTTATGGGTGGTATAATCGGGGTAGAAAGCCAACCTGGTAAAGGCAGCACATTTACTGTCGAACTATCCTTCGCGCTCCCGGAGAAAGAGGAATCGGAATCGTGGTTTTCTCAAAAGATCACTCGAATGCTTGTCGCTGATGACGAAGAAGAGATATGTCTTGAAATTAAAGAGCTTATGCGTGATACCGGTGTTGATGTATCTTATGTAACTGAAGGTTCAGCAGCAGTTGGTGCAGCAGTTGAGGCACACAGGTGTAATAAAGACTTTGATGTGATATTGCTTGATTGGAAAATGCCCGGTGTCAACGGCGTTGAAGCTGCGCGTTTGATACGCGAGCAGATCGGAACTGATGTTCCTATTCTGGTGCTGACGTCCTATGATTGGAGTGATATTGAAACGCAAGCGCGTCAGGCGGGTATAAATGCGTTTATGCCTAAGCCATTCTTCGTATCTACCTTCTGGCAAACTATCAAACCTTTATTTTTAGACAACGCCGAGTATATGGATCAAAATGAAAATACTGCTGAAAGCGTTATGAAGGGACTCCTTTTCCTTGTAGCTGAGGATAATGAATTAAATGCTGAGATTTTGACAGAAATGCTTGGTATGGAGGGTGCGAGCTGCGAACTGGCGGTAAACGGTAAAGAAGCTGTTGACATGTTTGAAAAGTCAGAACCGGGACATTATGATATGATCCTTATGGATGTACAGATGCCAATAATGAACGGCTATGAGGCTACAAGGCAGATACGCGCCTGCAATCATCCCGAAGCAAAGACTATTCCCATTGCGGCTATGACTGCGAATACTTTTGCCGAAGATGTACGTAATGCTCTGGATGCAGGAATGGACGGTCACCTGGCAAAGCCGATAGACATGAATGCAGTCAGAAATCTGGTAGGCAGACTATTGAGTCGCAATGAGAACAAAACATAGCATATTTAATACGGAGGAGACGGCAAATGAAAAAAAGATATTTTTCCATGCTAATGGCGCTTGCCGCTGCGATCTCAGTTATATCATTAAGCGGTACTAACGCAATTTCTGAAATATCCGAAGTCAATTCACTCACTATTATGGGCAGAAAAAGCGACATGGAAAAAAGCTATATGACCAGCATCTTTGATCAATACCAAAAATCTACCGGAACAATGCTTAATATAATTGCCATTGAGGACGCGGACTTTGAGGTAAAAGCATCTGAAAAGTTTTCAGACGGCGATGTGCCGGATGTATTTATGCATTTTAATAATGCGGATCTTAAGCGCTTTAGCGTTGCGGATAATTTCTATTACCTCAATGATGAGAGCTGGGTAAATGATCTTACGGATAACTCCCACGCATATTGTCTGGACAGCGAAGGTAACCTTCTTGGTCTGCCCTTTTGGGAAAGCTCTGTCTCGGGATGCTATTATAACAAAACATTGCTTGACAGCCTTGGACTGAAGCCTGCAACCACCCAGGCTGAGTTTGACGTATTGTGCCAAGTGCTTGATGATATAGGCTATACACCGATCTGCTGGCCCGCAGACGGCTGCACATGGATGTTTCAGTTTGGCTTGGACCCGATTTTTGCGGATGATCCGCCACTGCTCCAAAAGCTTAATAAAAATGAGATCAGTTACTCCGATATCCCTGAAGTAACAAAAATGGTAAAATGGATCAAAAACGCTGCCGACAAGGGGTGGTTCGGCTCTGATTACCTCAAAGACGGCTGGTCTGACATCAGCGCTGATTTAAGCACCGGCGATGCAGTTATGACATTTATATGGGATACGTGGTTTTATACTGACTTTGAACAAGGAAATAAGTATTCCGTTGACGATTTTGCCCTTATGCCGGTATTTATGAATACTGCCGACAGCGGTACCTATGAGGGCGGCAATCTGAATATGATGATGGTAAACAAAAACAGTGATAAGCTTAAGACTGCACTGGAATTTCTGTCTTTCTGCGCATCTGAGGAAAACTACAATATTGCGTTTAAAGGAATTTCCACAGTCAGCTGCTTTAAGGGGCAAACGACCAACATTCAGTCACATATGGTAACAGATGCCAGCGCATCAATTGCCGCCAACGAGCGTGTATCTACCGCTACATCTCGAATCATCGGCTACAGTGCTGACGATGTAGCTGCTGCTTTTGACAGTCTGTTTAATAACGATACAGACGTTTCGGGTTGCGTAAAGCTCATGGATGATTACCGGGTCAAGGAAGCCAAAAATCAGGGAGCAGACGGATTTTAAAAAGCACTTTTTTCTGATTGCTTTAAGACTTTTAATATGTAAAGCAAATTAAAACACTGCAAAATTTTACTACATATATTTAAATGCCGGAGAAAAGTTAAGGAGAAAATCATCTGTAATTCTTGTGTATCAATAAAAAAGACGCTATCAGTAAAACATACATATAACGCAAATGAAAGGCAAAGCTATATTATGGAATATAAAATAGAGATCGTCAACAGGGGTAAGTTTCTATCTATCCCCTGCAAGGCTGTTGATGGAAATCTCAAAAAAACGCACGGCGACTATTATAAAGTCTTGCTATACATACTTAATGCGGAAACCGATGACATATCCACGCGGGAGATCGCCAGTCAGACGGGTGTTACGGCTGATACAGCAGACAACGCTGTTTTATATTGGCAAAAAATAGGAATAATCGCAATAAGCGGTAAAATCAAGTCAAACAACCAAAGCACATATAATGAACTCAGCCCGTATTCCGGCGCTGCTGAAAATCAATCCCCTGCCAAGTATTCATCAAAAGAAATAGCACAGATAGTAAATTCAAACTCTAATGTAAAGCTTTTATATGACCAGCTTGAGCTGACACTCGGAAGAGAACTCCGATTTTCGGAAAGGTGCGGATACATCAATCTTTACGAGTATTACGGCTTTGAGGTTCAGTCGATAATACTACTTGTTGAATATTGCGTCAGCATCGGAAAAACTGCTATGAGATATATTGAAACCGTTGCAAGGTCTCTTTACGACAACGGCATAACAAATTACAGGGATATTGAAAAAGAAATTCAGAAAATGGCAAAATCACATACTTATGAATCAAAAATCAAGCGTATGCTGGGCATCAACTCAAATCTTTCTACAAAGCAAGCTCAGATAGTGAGCAGCTGGTTTGAAAGGCAGTTTAGCGACTCACTTATTGAAGAAGCATATGAGATCACTCTTGATAACACGGGAAAGCTGAGCTTTCCGTATATGAATAAAATTCTCGAAAACTGGGCTGACATTGGGGTTAAAAAGCCTGAGGACATTGAAAAGCTTGAAAAGCCAAATAAAAAAAGCAAGTCGGCAAGAGAAACGTCTTACGATATTGACGACTATGAAAAATTTGCAATAAATTTTTTAAGTGACAATAAGGAGGGAAAATAATGACCGAGGCATATAAAGCGGCAAAGGATGAGCTTTTAAAGAGGCGCAGGCGCTCCGAAGAAGACAACGAGCGCAGGCATCTTGAAATTTCGACGAAGTTTCCCGAAATATCCCGTCTGGAAAGAAATATACTTAATACGAGCATTGAAATTTCAAAGGCGATATGCTCACACAGCAAAAACATTTCAGAACTTATAGACCGACTGAAGAACGAAAATCTTTCGACACAGCACAAAATTGAAACAATGCTTTTAAGCTTCGGATACCCTTCCGATTACCTTACTCCAAAATACACCTGCGAAAGATGCAAGGATACTGGCTTTGTTTCAGGAATGCGCTGCGGGTGTTTTGATCGGCTTATAAACAAATACTCGATTCTTGAGATTGCGAAAAACTGTCACATTAAGCTTTCAGATTTTTCTGACTTTAAGGCCGAATACTATCCTAACACTCCCGACTCAAACGGAATAAATCCTCAGGATAAGATGAAGCTATTAAAAGACTACTGTAAAAAATATGCTGATAATTTTTCTACCGACTCTCCCAGTTTGTTTATGCTCGGAAAGACCGGTCTTGGAAAAACATTTCTGTCATCATGTATAGCAAAGGAGCTTATGCTTTCGGGGAAAAATGTTGCGTTTGATTCAGTGCAGAATTTTTTGATAAAAATACAAAACGAGCAGTTCGGCAGAGAACCAGGCAATACGATCGAAGTATTAAATGAGACGGATCTGGTCATTCTGGATGACCTTGGAAGCGAATTCAACTCCCCTGTTTTTCAGTCGGCGCTGTATAATATAATCAACAATCGAATTAACCTTGAAAAACCTATTATAATATCAACTAATCTGTCATTGTCTGAATTAAAGGAAAAATATGACGACAGAATAATATCACGGCTTATGTCATTTGAGCCTTTGCGCTTTTTTGGTGTGGATATAAGACAGGTTATGTTAAAGCTTAAAAACAGGTAGTAATTTTAATTCTTCGGGGAATAATTTTTTTAGAGGTGAAAACACATTGGCGGTTAGATTTAACGAAGACGATGAGCTTGTCAAAAAGCTCAAAGAGGGACTAAAGCGAAAAGGCGGATACTGTCCCTGCAAGCTCGAAAGGGTTGACGACAACATCTGTATGTGTAAGGAGTTTCGTGAGCAAATTGCTGACCCTGACTTTGAGGGCTACTGCCATTGCAGATTGTATTATAAATCAAAGGAGGACTGAAAATGCCGTTATTAACAGTAACAGCCGAGAATTTTGAATCTCTTATAAGCGGAGATAAAACCCTGCTGCTGGACTTCTGGGCGACATGGTGCGGGCCGTGTCAAATGCTTTCTCCGATAATAGACGAAATCGCTGAGGAAAACGGCGACGTAACTGTCGGTAAAATAAATGTTGATGAAGAGCCGCAGCTGGCAGGAAATTTCGGTATTGATAGCATTCCCACGCTTGTAGTGATGAAAAACCGGGAAGAGAAAAACAGGTCAGTCGGACTTGTTTCAAAATCTGAAATACTGGATCTATTGAAGTAAAAGATCCGGCGGTAACAGATGTTTTACCGTCGGATCTTATTATATACACTAATTCTTTTGCTCTGTCACGCTTTTTACGCCTCGTAAATATCTGTTTGACGGTCTGATTATAACCGTTATTATAAGAATTGCAACAGCAGTAATTCCAAGGCTTATGGGGTAGACTTGCATAATCGTTGAAAAAGTAGGACTTGCGTCAAACACAGTAAACACCCACAAAAGCCTTACGCCGCAAATTCCTATAACCGAACACAGAGCCGGAATAAACGACACTCCGAATCCTCTGAGATAGCCGGACAAGGTCTCCTGAGCAAAGCTGAATATGTAGGCAAAAAATATATAACACAGTCTGAGAAATCCTACCTCAATTACTTCGGCATCACTGTTAAATATTTTAAGAAGCGTTTTTCCCAGGACTAAAATCACAAGACAGCACACACAGGTTGCAGCAGCACACTGTATAAGGCACAGCTTAAGAGATTTTTTACACCTATCTGCATTCCCTGCGCCATAGTTTTGTCCAACAAATGTCGTACAGGTCTGTCCATATGAGCTCATTACATAATATGCGAATATCTCCAGATTGAATGCCGCCGACGACGCTGCCATAACAGTTGTGCCCAAGCTGTTTACAGCCGACTGAATTACTATATTTGCAAATGAAAAAATCATACCCTGAACACCTGCAGGAATGCCTATTTTCAATATTTTTGCAAGTATACGTCTGTCAACTCTAAGCTTTTTCAGTCTTACACCTATTACCATATCTGTTTTAAGCAAAGATATAAACAGCATAACAGAGCTGATGACATTTGAAATCACAGTTGCTGTAGCAACACCGTCGACTGACATATTCAATATTACAACAAAAAACAGATTGAGCAAAACGTTTGTAACCCCCGAAATGCTCAGCGCTATTAGCGGTGTTTTCGTGTTACCGCAGCTCCTGAATATTGCAGACTCAAAATTATACAACAGAATAAACGGCATTCCCAAAAGATATATTCTCAAATATTTTTCTGCCAGCGGGAACACATCTCCGGGAACACCAAGAACATTTATCACTCCGGAAGCAGCAAGCTCTCCTATCGTCATCATAACAAGTCCGCCCAAAAGTGCCACTATTATTGAAGAGTGCACAGACCTTGAAACTGTCTTTTTGTCTCTTTGGCCTATGGATTTCGCGATTATTACGTTGCTTCCCAACGAAATTCCTACAAAGAGGTTTACTAACAGTCCGATTATCGGGCTATTGCTCCCGACTGCCGCCATTGCCTCTTTTCCGGAAAATTGTCCCACAACAGCAATATCGGCCGCATTAAAAAGCTGCTGCAATATTCCGGTACAGGCAAGCGGCACAGTGCATTTCATTATTTTATCTCCAAGTGTTCCGCTTGTCATGTCCATTTGCTTACTCATTTAATTTCACCAACTTATGCTCTATCTATATTACCCTCAAGCCAAATGAAGATATGTGTTAAATTTTGTCACATACTTTATTATATCACAAAATTTATTTTTTGCAATCATCAAAGCGATTTTTATTCCTATTCATATCCGGCATAACAAAACCTCCTATGGCAGTTTCTATTCTACCATAAGAGGTTTTTTCTATTGTCTACTTTTTACGGACTTGCGTACCCATACTGTCTTTTTATACAAACAACCTTTTTAATCGTATTAAAAAAGCATACGCAAGTTTAATCATTCACTTACATATTAACCTATGCTCGTTGCCTAATCATATGTTAAGGTTGAATACTTTAGCTGCCTACTATCTCTCCGTCGCTTATTTCAATAACCCTGTCACATTGCTCTGCGACCTTTGGGTCGTGCGTGACAATTATAACAGTACGACCGCGTTCGTTAAGATCATGGAAAAGCTCCATTATCTCTGCGGAAGT
>CANRLH010000016.1 GCA_947631455.1 uncultured Clostridia bacterium | reverse complement strand
GTTTTTAGCATTTTCATTATACCATATTTTGAAGTTACTTCTCTTCTTTTTTGGTTCACATCATTTTAACACATACACAATTTTATGGTAATTTTTTATGTCAGGGGCTTGATTTTTACATAAAAAGGTGATATACTATTTACAATAGTTTTTATTAAAAGACTGGAGTTTGAATTCCGGTCTTTCGTTTTTGTTGGGAGGTAACCGTTTTATGGCAGAGAAAAAAGGCGGAAAAACCGCTGAACGTATAAAAAATCTCGCCTTACCCGTGTGCGAGCGTCTGGGACTTTCACTGTGGGATGTTTGCTATGAAAAAGAGGGCGCGACGCGATATTTAAGAGTGCTTATAGATAAAGAAGGCGGCCTTGATCTAAGCTCATGCGAGGAGTTTTCACGTGAGTTTAACGAGATACTTGATAAGGAAGACCCGATAGACGAATCGTACGTCTTTGAGGCGGGTTCGCCGGGGCTTAACAGGGAACTTAAACGCGAGGAGCATTTTAAGGCTTTTATAGGACAAAAGGTATCAATAAAGCTTTATAAAGCTGTAAACGGCGAAAAAGAGCTTAAAGCCGTGCTTCAGGCATATGATAAGGATAGAAAGACAATAAAATTAGACGGCGTCGAGACGGAGATCTTACTTTCAGACTGCGCATATGTAAGAGCCGCAGACGACGATTTGTTTTAAAATATACAAGGAGGACATAAAGAAAAATGAGCAAGGAATTTTTTGATGCGCTTGCAAACTTGGGCGCCGAAAACAAGATCGATACAGAGGATCTGGTTGAGAAAATTGCAGACGGAATCACAAAGGCTATAAAAAGAGACTATCCGAATGTTTTGGAGGAAAACATATCCGTAAATATAGATCCCGAAAAGGCAAAGTTTGAGCTTAAGCTCAACAAAACGGTAGTTGAAGAGGTCGAAGACCCTGACAATGAGATATCTATTGAGGAAGCTTTAGAAATATCAAAAAAAGCGGCAATCGGCTCACAGGTGGCGGTAAAGCTCGACCCGATGAAGTTCGGAAGGGTTGCCGCTCAGTCTGCAAAACAGTCCATAAAGCATGATATAAAGGAGATAGAGCGTGAAAGGCTGCTTGCAGCTTATCAGGGAAAAGAGCACGAGTGTGTTTCGGCAACAGTGCTAAAGGTTGAGCCGGGTACGGGAAATGCCGTGCTTACCATTGACAAAAACGAGGCATATCTTGTAAGAAGCGAACAGATCCCCGGCGAGGAATTGAGAGAGGGCGATATAATAAAGGTTTACGTCGTGGGAATAGTAAATCCTGAAAGACGCCCCTCGGTAAAGATTTCCAGGACCCACAGGGATCTTGTAAAGCGCCTTTTTGAGCTTGAGGTGCCGGAGATCTATGATGGAACCGTTGAGGTAAAGGCGATCTCACGCGAGGCCGGCTCAAGAAGCAAGATAGCGGTTTGGTCCAAGGATGAAAACGTAGACGCGGTTGGCGCATGCATAGGTCCGCGCAGAAGCCGCATACAGTCAATAGTAAGGGAGCTTAAGGGAGAAAAGATCGATATTATCCCATACAGCGAGGATGATGCCGAGTTTATTGCGGCGGCGCTTTCCCCCGCAGATGTTATCAGCGTTGCGCTTGCTGAGGACGGAAGCCGCTCGTGCGAGGTGGTAGTTCCTGATAATCAGCTTTCTCTGGCTATAGGAAATAAGGGGCAAAACGCAAAGCTTGCGGCAAGACTCACCGGTTATAAGATCGACATAGGTCCGGAGCATACAATAGAAATCGATTGACAGAGGGAAATAATATGAAAACCAAAAAAATTCCTATGCGACTTTGCTTAGGCTGTAACGAGGCAAAGCCCAAAAAGGAAATGATACGTGTGGTAAGAGATAAAGACGGTGAGATATCGCTTGACACCACAGGGAAAAAATCCGGACGGGGCGCATACATCTGCCGCAACGCAGAGTGCTTTAAAGCAGCAAGGCTAAAACGCAGATTTGAAAAAAGCTTTTCGTGCGCAATCTCGGATGAGGTGTATGACAGAATGGAGGAAGAGCTTTTAAATGACTGAGATAATGGGGCTTCTGACAATTGCAAGAAAGGCATCAAAGCTTGCCCTTGGTATGGACATGACGAAAGACGCCTGCAAATCAGGAGCGGCAAAATGCGTTTTGGTAGCAAACGATTTATCAAAAAAAAGCCTTAAGGAAATAAGGTTTTTCTGCTCGCTTGACAGCGTGCCGCTGTATTCGCTCGGTATGACCATTGAGCAGACGGGCGAACAGCTTGGGAAAAAGGTAGGAATAATAGCCGTGCTTGACAGCGGCTTTTACAAAAAGGCAAGGACGCTTTTAAATGAAATTTCGGCAGACGGGATTACTTATTAAGGAGGCAGTTATTACCTATGGCGACAAAATATAAATTAAACGAGCTTGCAAAGGACTTAAAGCTTGAAAATGCACAGGTTATCGGGTGTATTGAAAAGGCTTTCGGCGAAACGAAGAAAACCGTAAGCGCACTTGATCCGGATGAAATAAACTATGTTCTGGAGTATTTTTCTCAGGAAAACTCGGTCGAAAGCTTAAACGATTACTTTAACAGTGCAAAAGATGTAAAACAGGATAAAACCGATAAGACCAGAAAGCCTGAGGAAAAGAAACCGATAAAGGAGAAAAAGCCGGCAGCTGAGCCTAAGGCTAAAAAGCCTGTGAAGAAAAAGACCGATGTGCCTGCAAAGGCTGATAAGACCGGCAAAGATAGTAAGCCTGAGATCAAGGCTCAGCCGCAGCAGCAGAAGAAAAAAGAACCGCCCAAGAAAAAGGAAAAGGGCGAGATGCTTAAGCTCAATACGGGACGAAGCGAAAGCACGGGAGGCTATACCGTTTCCGAGCAGGGTAAGGAGTCTAACCGGAGAAGGGTCGACACAAGAGGCTCGTATGTCGAGCTTGACAAATATAACGAAAAGTATGATACTCTTGCTGATTCCCGTCAGGGCAGGAGCAGGGACAATTATTCCAAAAAGCAGAAGCTGACGCAGAAGTCTCAGCAGTATAAAAAGCAGAAGTACTCTACCAAGCGGGAAACCGAACAGCAGAAGGAAAAAAGACTTGAGCTTGAGCGTGCGAGAAAGATGAAGCTAAAGGTTAAAATTCCCGATGAGATAAGCGTTTCAGAGCTTGCCTCAAGGCTTAAGGTAGTTGCTTCAGAAGTTATAAAGAAGCTCATGGGGCTTGGTGTTTTTGCTTCCATTAACGAGGTCATTGATTTTGATACAGCGTCGCTTGTTGCAGAAGAACTCGGAGCAAAAGTTGAAAAAGAAGTCATCGTAACAATAGAGGAAAGGCTTATTATCGACGAGGAAGACAAGGAAGAGGATCTTGAGGAGAGATGCCCGGTCGTTGTTGTTATGGGACACGTTGATCATGGTAAAACATCCATACTTGATAAGATAAGACACGCGAACGTAACCGAGGGCGAGGCAGGAGGCATAACCCAGCATATCGGTGCATATCAGATAGAGCACGAGGGAAAGAAGATCACCTTTTTGGATACTCCCGGTCACGAAGCGTTTACCGCAATGAGGCTCAGAGGTGCTCAGGCAACGGATATAGCTATTCTGGTGGTTGCCGCAGATGACGGAATCATGCCACAGACGGTTGAGGCTATAAGTCATGCGAAAGCGGCGGGAGTCTCCATTATAGTAGCTATAAACAAAATGGATAAGGAGGGTGCAAACCCCGAAAGAATAAAGCAGGAGCTCACTGAGCACGACCTTCTTGTTGAGGAATGGGGCGGAGATATTATCTGTGTGCCTGTATCGGCTCTTACAGGAATGGGAATAAACGAGCTTTTGGAAAACATCCTGCTGGTTGCCGAGGTAAAGGAGCTTAAGGCAAATCCCAACCGCCTTGCAAAGGGTACCGTTATAGAGGCCCGGCTTGATAAGGGAAGAGGTCCGATAGCTACACTTTTGGTTCAAAACGGAACCTTAAAGGCGGGAGATTCCATAATTGCGGGAACAGCCGTCGGAAGAGTAAGAACGATGACCAACGATAAGGGCGAGGAGATCGATAAAGCATATCCGAGTACCCCGGTTGAGATCACGGGACTTTCAGAGGTTCCCGACGCCGGAGATACCTTTAATGCAGTTGCTGACGAAAGGCTTGCGAGAGAGCTTGTTGAGCAGAGAAAGCAAAAGGCAAAGGAAGAACTGTTCAGTCAGCAGACAAAGGTTACGCTTGAAAACCTTTTCAGTCAGATTTCAGAGGGAGAGAGAAAGGAACTGCCTATCATAGTAAAGGCGGACGTTCAGGGTTCTGTCGAGGCTGTAAGACAGTCGCTTGAAAAGCTTTCCAACGAAGAGGTAAGAGTAAAGGTGATCCACGGAGCGGTCGGAGCGGTTTCAGAGGGAGACGTAATGCTTGCGGCTGCGTCAAACGCGATAATCGTCGGCTTTAACGTGCGCCCCGATCCAATAGCAAAGGAAAATGCGGAGCATGACGGAGTGGATATAAGGCTTTACAGAGTTATCTACGACGCTATTGAGGAAATTGGCGACGCTATGAAGGGAATGCTTGCGCCTAAGTACAGAGAGGTTGAAACTGCACGGGTGGAAGTAAGGCAGGTTTATAAGATATCAAGCGTCGGTCAAGTTGCCGGAAGCTATGTTTTAAGCGGCAAGGTAGGAAGAAATAATCAGATAAGAGTAGTGCGTGACGGAATCGTTATCGCAGAGGATAAGATGTCGTCATTAAAACGCTTTAAGGATGATATGAAAGAGGTTTCCGAAGGGTACGAGTGCGGAATCACTCTTGAAAGGTTTTCCGATATAAAAGAGGGCGATATACTGGAAGCTTTCTATATGGAGGAATACAGAGAATAAATAATAGAGAGGGTTAGTTTATGGCTGGTGTAAAGGCTTATAGAATGGGTGAAGATATAAGAAGAATAATATCCGCAAAGCTCACAGAGCTCAAAGATCCACGGATCTCAGGTGCGACGATGCTTACCGTTATGCGGTGCGAGGTATCGTCTGACGGAAGCTACTGCAAGGTATATATCTCGTCCTTTGACGGGCATAAGCAGGTGCTTGAGGCGGTTAAGGCGCTTGAAAGCGCAAAGGGGATCATTAAAAGAGAGATATCAAATGTTTTACGGCTTAAAAAGTGCCCCGAGCTTAAATTCATTGCGGATAACTCATCTGAGCACAGCGCCAGAATAAACGAGCTATTGAAAAAAACAGAGTAAACGGCGGAAAAGCTTCTGCCGGTGATTCAACATTAAAGACGTAGTGCAGAAAGGAATGATCGCGATTATGGACATAAACGGCGTAAGACGGTTTTTGACTGAAAACGATAACTACACTATACTGACGCACATAAGTCCTGACGGAGATACTCTCGGCTGTGGGTTTGGCCTTTGCAGGTTCTTAAGAGGCATGGGAAAGAAAGCAAATGTTGTAAACGGCGACGGAATACCGCACAGATACGATTTTTTGTGTGAAGATTATTCTTTGCAGGATTATGAGGAAAAGTGCGTTATTGCGGTCGACATAGCCGATGCAAAGCTTATGGGTGACAGGCTAAAAAAATATCAGCAGCCGGGCGCTGTTGACCTTTGCATTGATCACCATGTTTCAAACACGAAATATGCCAAGGAGACGCTGCTGGACCCGACAGCGGGAGCGGCGGCAATGATAATTTACGAGATCTTATCGGGGATGGGTACGATCACAAGGGAAGTGGCTGCTTGTCTTTATACGGGAATCGCAACAGATACCGGATGCTTCAGATTTGAAAATACCGATTACCGTGCGCATCTGTATGCGTCAAAGCTCATCGAAACGGGAATTGACTTTTACAGCATTAACCGCAAAATGTTTGAATTAAAAAGCAGAAATGTTGCTGCGGCTGAAAGAGCTATCGTCTCTGAGATGAAGTTTTTCTTAAATGATAAGGTTGCAGTAAACGTGATAAGTCTTGAAACAATTAAGAAGTATGGTGTAGAGCCTGCAGAGCTTGAGGGAATACCCTCGGTTGCGCTTACAATAGAGGGCGTTTTAGCAGGTGTTACCGTTAAGGAAAAGGCTGTAGGAACATATAAAATATCCCTTCGCACGACAGATGAGCTTAACGCCTCACAGATATGCTCTGACTTAGGCGGCGGAGGTCATATACGGGCAGCAGGCTGCGAGATAAAGGGAGAGCTAAGCGAGGTCATAAACAAGATAGTTGCAAAGATTTCGGAGTATATGTAAAAAGTGGACGGTATAGTAATCGTAAACAAGCCTCAGGGATTTACTTCATTTGACGTTTGTGCAAAGTTAAGGGGCGTTTTCTGCACAAAAAAAATAGGTCACGCAGGTACCCTGGATCCTATGGCAACGGGCGTATTGCCGGTTTTTATAGGAAAGGCCACAAAGGCAAGTGATATTTTACCCGATGATAAAAAGACGTATCTTGCCGGCTTTTCGTTCGGAATCGAGACTTCTACCCAAGATATATGGGGAGAGGTTACAAGTAAAGAAAAAAGCAATATTTCAAAAGGACATCTTTTGTCAGCCGCAAAAGCTTTTTCAGGTGAAATATTGCAGACGCCACCGATGTATTCAGCTGTTCGGGTGAACGGCAAAAGGCTTTATGAGCTTGCGCGCAAAGGTGTTGAGATAAAGCGGCCACAGAAAAAAATCACAGTATATTCTATTGAGATTTTAAGTTTTGATGAAAACACTCAAAGCGGAAGCTTAAGGGTTGTGTGTTCAAGAGGAACGTACATAAGAACGCTTATTTCGGACATTTCAAAACATCTTGATACGCGGGGTGTAATGACCTCTCTTATAAGGGAGAGCTCCGGCGGATTTTCTATTGACAAAGCGCTTACGCTTGATGATATACAAAAGCTTAAGGACGAAGACCGGCTTAACAGTGCGGTCATACCTGTTGACGAGGCTTTTTCGTGCTATGAGCGAATAACGCTTGACAAAAAGTGCACGCAGCTTTATAAAAACGGAGTGGTGCTGAGGGTTTCCCAGATAGGAAAATTCAGTGGCAGTATACTTAGGGTTTACAGCTGTGAAAATGAATTTTTGGGACTTTGCCGTCCGGATGTTTGCGGGGACAAGGTGTATCAATACAAAAATTTTTACTAAAGAGGGTGAACGCCAATTGACGGATATTACAGAAAGCGGCACGTGCTTAAGTAATCGGACTTCCGTTTCTTTGGGGATTTTTGACGGCGTTCACATTGGTCACAGAGCAGTTTTAAAAGCGGCTGAGGATGAGCGTAAAGGCGGGCTTGAAACGGCGGTTTTTACCTTTTTATGCGGCACTGTTACTACAAAATCGGATACGGGTCTTATATATCCAGATGAAATAAAGCGTCAAATACTCAATGACCTTGGGGTGGATTATTTATTTTCTCCTGAGTTTTCTATGCTTAAGGATTTAAGCGCCGAGGAGTTTTTTTATAAGATACTTATAAAAAAAATGGGCGCAAGAGTTGTTTGCTGCGGAGAGGATTTTAGATTCGGAAAGGAAGCAAGCGCAGGCGTAAAAGAGCTTAAAAGTTTGTGCAAAGATAGTAAAGTCAAGTTAAATGTCATATCGCCTGTTATGTATAAGGGACAAGCCGTTTCTTCAACGAGGATAAAGAGAGCGCTTATTACGGGAGACATTAAATCCGCAAACAAAATGCTTTCTTGTGATTTCGGGTATTGTGAAAAGGTAGTGCACGGGAGAGAGCTTGGGCGAGCTCTTGATTTTCCGACAATAAATCAACAAATACCGTCGGGCACGGTAATTCCTAAATTCGGAGTGTATCTGACTGAGGTGTTTTTAGACGGTAAAAAATACAGGGGAGTTTCAAACATAGGGGTAAAGCCCACTGTTGGAGCAAAAAAACCGCTTATCGAAACACACATTTTAAATTTCTGCGGCAATCTTTACGGAAAACAAATAAGGGTTAATTTAAAGAAATTTATGCGAGAGGAAGTAAAGTTTGATTCTATCTCTCAGCTTAAAATACAGGTTTGTAAGGACATTGAAAATGCGGGAAAGGAAGTAATGTAAATGAACAAAGTAAGAACCAGATTTGCACCATCGCCGACGGGATATATGCACATAGGCAATTTAAGAACCGCTCTTTTCACCTATATCATCGCGAAGAAAAACGGCGGGGATTTTATTCTTCGTATTGAGGATACAGACAGAGAAAGATATGTTGAGGGCGCTACAGAGGTCATCTATAAAACCTTAAGAGAGTGCGGTCTGAACTGGGATGAAGGCCCCGATATCGGCGGGCCGGTTGGACCGTATATCCAGTCTGAGAGAATGGGAATGTTTAAAAAATATGCAGAAAAGCTTGTTGAAAAGGGTGAGGCTTACTACTGCTTTTGCGATAAGGACAGACTTGAGGAATTGAAGGCCGTTCAGGAGGCAAGCGGAGTTATGCCGATGTATGATCGCCACTGCCGAAATCTCTCAAAGGAAGAAATCGACAAAAAGCTTAAAGAGGGCGTGCCGTATGTTATAAGGCAAAAGGTTCCCTTGGAGGGAACAACTACCTTTCACGATGAGCTTTACGGTGATATCACAGTCGAAAACTCTACTCTGGATGATCAGATACTTATCAAGACTGACGGACTTCCGACGTATAACTTTGCAAATGTAGTTGACGACCACCTTATGGGAATAACTCACGTTGTAAGAGGAAACGAGTATCTTTCAAGTGCGCCAAAGTATAACCTTCTGTATAAGGCGTTCGGCTGGGAGGTTCCAACATACATTCACGTTGAACACATTATGAAGGACAAACAGCACAAACTTTCAAAGCGAGACGGAGACGCAAGCTATGAGGATCTTATGAAAAAGGGATACTTAAAGGAAGCGGTAATAAACTATATTGCGCTTTTGGGCTGGGCGCCAAAGGGAGAGAATGAGATCTTTACTCTTGATGAGCTTATAGATGAGTTTGATATATCGGGAATTTCAAAATCCCCCGCTATTTTTGATCCCGTTAAGCTCAGGGCCTTAAACGGAGTTTACATCAAGAAAATGGATGATGCCGATTTTCTGAAGGCGGCAGAACCTTATATCAGACAGACGGTAAAAAAGCCTGACGCGGATATTGCGTTTATCGCATCGCTTTTAAAGCCAAGAACTGAGCTTTTCACGGAAATTCCGGAGCAGGTCGATTTTATTGACTCACTTCCTGATTACGACAACTCGCTTTACTGCCACAAGAAGATGAAAACTAACGAGGAAAATTCGCTCTCATCTCTTAAAGAGATACTTCCCGTGCTAGAAGGGGTTTCAGACTGGACAACTGAAAATATCCACGAGGCGCTGTTTGCGCTTATTGAGCGCTTGGGCGTCAAAAACGGAATAGTGCTGTGGCCGTTAAGAGTTGCAGTTTCGGGAAAAAGCTTTACTCCCGGCGGCGGGATCGAGCTTTGCTATATTTTGGGCAAGGAGGAATCTTTGGCAAGAATAAGAAAGGGAATTGAAAAACTTTCATAGTATTATCACAAAAGAAATTTACAATAATTATATAACTGCTTTTTGGTAAAGGAATTTAAACTAATTATTTACGCCTTAGATACTTCAAATCGGCGTATAAGCTTTGCAGCTTATCGAAAACTCTCAAACGGAGGGAAAGAAAAAATGATAGAGGTCAGAAATCTTTCAAAGCACTTCGGGGATAAAAAGGCCGTGGACGGCATCTCGTTTAAAGCAAACGACGGGGAGATCCTCGGATTTTTGGGCCCTAACGGTGCAGGCAAATCCACAACAATGAATATTTTGACAGGCTATATATCCTCGACTGCGGGTGAAGCCGTGATAGACGGAAACGATATTCTGAAAAATCCGGTCAAGGCCAAGGCGAGCATCGGATATCTTCCTGAACAGCCGCCGCTTTATATGGATATGACGGTAAAGGAGTATCTTAACTTTATATACGACCTGAAAAAATGTACCATGCCCAGGAACACACATATAGCCGACATTTGCAGACTTGTGAAAATAGAGGATGTTTATAAGCGCGTTATAAAAAATCTTTCCAAGGGTTATAAGCAAAGGGTGGGACTGGCTCAGGCGCTTGTAGGAAATCCGAATGTACTTATTTTAGACGAGCCCACCGTAGGACTTGACCCGTCACAGATAATTGAAATAAGAACCCTTATAAAAAAGCTTGGGCGAAATCACACGGTTATTTTGTCCTCACACATTTTGTCGGAGGTTCAGGCGGTGTGTGATAAAATAGTTGTTATAAATCAGGGAAAGATTGTTGCTGATGACACTGCTGAGCATCTTTCCTCCTCTCTGTCAGGCGAGCATAAGCTGAGCGTAAAGATAGACGGGCCCGCAAAAGAGGTTATGGAGCTTATTGAAACAATACAGGGCGTTAAAAGTGTGACCCTTGTTGCCGAGCGTGAGAGCTACAGCGAGTTTACAATAGAGTCGGAAGAAGACGCTGACATACGAAGAGAGCTGTTTTCGCGCATGGCGGGAAGAAACTGGTATATAATCGAACTCAAAACAAGCGAGCTGTCGCTTGAGGACATATTCCTTCGTCTTACTATGGGCGAAAAAATCAAGTTAAAAGGAGGTAAAGAATAATGACTGCTATATTCAGACGTGAATTTATATCTTATTTTACCTCCCCTATTGGCTATGTATTTCTGGCAATATTTTACTGTGCGGCGGGATTTTTCTTTACGCTGTCGTCGATACAGCAGGGAACTACCGAGCTTAATACGGTATTTTCTATGTTGATGTATGTGCTTATAGTGTTGGTTCCCATACTTACTATGAGAACTTTTTCCGAGGAGAAGAAAAACAAGACCGAGCAGTGTCTTCTTACAGCGCCGGTAACTCTTGGAGCGATCGTTTTCGGAAAATACCTGGCAGCGTTTTTGGTATACGCCATGGGCGTTTTGATAACGCTTGTGTTTGCGTTTATCGTTGCGGCTATATCGACTCCGGACTGGCTGCTGGTTTTTGGAAATATTCTGGGACTTATTCTTTTGGGAAGTGCATTTATTTCCGTAGGAGTATTTGTTTCATCTCTCACTGAAAACCAGGTGGTATCGGCGGTTTTGTCCTTTGCGATAATGGTGATACTGTATCTGTTTTCCGCAATAGCAAGTATAATCCCGATAGACTTTATCGCAGGTATATTTACGAGCCTTTCATTTTTAGACCGATATAACGGCTTTACCTATGGCTCATTCGATCTTTCAAATATTCTGTTCTTTGTGAGCGTTACGGCAGCATTTTTATTCTTTACGGTAAGAGTGCTTGAAAGACGCCGCTGGAGCTAAGTAAAGGAGGCTTAAAACTGTGAACGATGAAAATAACGTCCTCTTTGAAAACTCCAAAGAGACAGAAAAAGAAGATAATATAACACAAGAAAAGGACTTAAACAACGAAAATCGATCAGCAAAAGAAACAGAAGAACAACAAGAAAAGAGCGCCAAGGAGAATAAATCCGCAGGAAAAGTGAAAAAAAGCCACAAAAAACTAAAGCACGGATCTATGGCGGCTGTTTTTACGGTCATGTTCGTAGCGGTACTGGTGCTCATAAATGTTGTAGCAACACAGATATTCGAGAGATTTCCGCTCTCGTTTGATATGACATCCTCCTCATCGTATTCAATATCCGACGAGACTATTGATTATGTCAAAGGGCTGAATGCGGACGTAAAGGTAACCGTTTTTGCCGAGAAGGATGACTTTGATGCGGCAAATTCGTATACCCTTCAGGCGGACGAGATACTGCAAAAGTACGCTCAGTACAATACCAAGATAAAGATAGAGTATGTAGATCTTCTGACAAATCCAGATGTTGTAAGCGAATATGACGATGACTTAAACGCATATGATATAGTTTTTGAAACATCCGCAAAAGGAGATGACGGTAAAGAGTACAAGAGAACGAGTGTTGTATCGCCGCTTGATCTTGTAAACTTTTCGTCCGATGTAATTGCTAGTCTTTCTCAGTCAGGCATGACGATCGAGACAATGGCTGCCGGAAACGAAATAAACTTTTTGTATACCTACTCCGTACAGTCGCCGACATACAAAAATTCTCAGGGCGAAAAGAAAAGCTATATAGAATCATCAAACGCCGAGCAGGCATTTACATCTGCGCTGATGGTGGTGACAGACTCTAACCCGACAAAGATAACCTTTCTCACCGGAAGGTCAGAGGCTGCGTCTTTAAACTATTATCAGACGCTTATGAAAGCTAACGGATACATGGTCGACAGCATAGACATAACGACTGAGGATATTCCAGCCGACACAAACATTGCTGTGATTGCCGCTCCTACAGTGGACTACACTGACGGGGAGATAAGAAAGGTTTCGGACTTTTTAAACAACAAAGGCAAGCTTGGCAAGAACGTAATGTATATAGAAAGCATGTATCAGCCGGACACGCCTAAGATAGATGAGCTTTTGGAGGAATATGGCATAAAGTATGAAGACTACAGTATGTACGATGCAGAGGGTACTAACGTAAGCAATATTTATTTAAAGCTAAATCTTTCGGGTGAGGATTACGATTCGTTTATAAAGGACGATTCGCTTGCCATGTTCACAACGATGTACACAAAGCCTATAAAGCTTCTTTTTGATGAAGAAGATATGAAAGCTACCAAGGCTCTCTTAAAGACGGCGGATACCGGATTCAAAGCAGACCTTGAGACGGGCGAAAAGATATCGAGCGGAGAGCAGATAGCTGCAGCTGTGGGCTATAAGGCTGTGTTTAATGATGATAATACCACAAGCTACAGTCAGGTTCTTGCGCTTGGCTCGGAGTATATTTTATACGATGCCATTATGCAGGGAACGCAGTATCTCAACAGTCAGTGGATACTGAGCGTTACAAATCATATCACCGGAAAGACGACCACAGGTATAACTGTTGAGCCTTCAAAGATAGGCGGAACGCTGTTTGATCTTACAGATGCTCAGATAAGTACCTTTAAGTGGATATTTAACCTTGTCATACCGGCAATAGTGCTCATAATAGGCATAGTGGTATGGCTCAGAAGAAAGAACAGATAGATTTAAAGAAACGGAGAAAAGCAAATGAATTCAAAGGTTAAGGGAATAATCATCTGTTTGGTAGTCCTTTTGTGCCTTGGGGCGATGCTTTTGGTGCTTAAGTTTTTGCCTCAAAAGGAAGGCGACTCATCGTCAAGCAAACCCTCGCCGGCGTCTTCTGAAGGTCACGGAGATATTGATCTTTTATCAGATGTAGCCGAAAAGCTCGAGAACACCATGGTCTCATCAATAGAATTTGAGAGCAAAAACGGCAAGGTCAAAATCGATCAGGAGAAGGCTGGAGAAGAGGGCTGGAAGATTGCTGAACTTGACGGAATAAATCAGACCAAGACTGTTTACTCTGCTGTGGCAAACACCGTTTGCAGCTTAAAGGCAAAGGAGCTTGTTGAGAAAAGTGCGGAGAATATGGAAAAATACGGTCTTAAATCCCCTCAGTCAACCTTTACCGTTACGTATAATGTCGACGGTGTGCAAAAATCAAAGACATTTTTAATAGGAGACGAAAGTCCTGAGGACAGCTACTTTTATTTTTGCGAATCCGGCAAAAATACCGTATATACCGTTTACGCGAGCACGCTTTCTTACTTTTTCTATACAAACGAGGATTTTATAAGTCTTTCCATGCTGAGCGCATTGCCAAGCGACGCTGACGAGAAGTATTTTACCTCTTTGGTTGTTAAGCAGAAAGCAAGGGACTATGAAATCGTTTTTGAAAACAATGACGATGAAAACAGTTCTATGGTATCGTCACAGGTTATGACTTCGCCGATATTCAGCTATCTTGATATAACTAATTCCTCTGCGGTAACACATGGAATGTGGGGGCTAAACGCACAAAGAGCGGTTGTTGCCCACCCGGGCGAGGAGGATATTAAAAAATACGGTATTTCAGATCCTACCGCAACAGCAGAACTTGAGTGTATAGATGGAAAATACACACTAACGATAGGCAATCCGGAATATGTAAAGGACAGCGATGGTGACAATACCGAAACGATAGATGGATACTATGCGTATATTACGGGAGTAGAGGGAGAAGACGTTATATATTATTGCTCTGCGTCGGATCTGCCGTGGGCGGCATTTGGGCCGTCAGACGTTATCTCCGGGCTTATGACCACCAACAACGTCGTTGACTTAAAGAGCGTAAAGCTTAAGACGGAGGATATTGATGTAAGCTATGCACTTGAGATATCCGAAGAGAATGAAAACGGAAACAAAGATGTATTAAGCGTTACGGAAAACGACAAGACAAAATTAGACCCGGAAGTTTGGAAGGGCTGGTATCAGCTTCTTATCCAGTGTCCGACAAATGAGATATACTTTACAGATCCTGTGGCAAAATCTCCGTATATGACGGTTGAAATCGAGCGGTTAGACGGTGTTACGGACGTTATGGAGATATTTAAGGAAACCGACAGAAGATATATAGTAAAGCTTAACGGCAAGACCTCTTTCAGAATAGAGAGCGGTTGGGTAGATGCTATTATCGGCGGTATTCAAAAGGTAAGAGACGGCGAAGAAATAAATGCTGACGCATACTGATTTTGACACGGTTTTTACGGATGATCGGTTATAATTTGTTTTGACGCTGCCCGCCGATTAGTGCGCCTTGCGCCTGGTAAATCACAGGTAAAGATAATTATTCGGATCAAAAATAAAGCACAGAGCAATGCTTATGATAAAATACACAAACGGAAAAGGAGGAAAAGCAACATGGCAAAAGCAGGAGAATTTTTTACCTATAAGGGACTTCCGCTTGTTAGAAAAGGAAAGGAAATATATTACGGAAATATGTCTGACAAGTATGTTGTTATGATGCAGATACTGTCAACTCAAAAGCAGGGCGACTTAGATGTCGCAAACAAGATAAGGCTTTTCAGAATGGCGACTGATGAAACGCTTCCGCCAAATGAAAGAGTAACCAAAACGGCGGAAAAGTCAAGCCTTTACGAGGCGCTAGATATTGCAAACGCTTGGCTTTCAAGATATGCCGCAAAGTAACAGAGCAAAAGTGTTAAGACTAGTTTATCCCCGGATTTTACCGGGGATTTTTATTTAAGCTAAAATAGAGTATCGTGTATGTGTTAAAATGATGTGAACCAAAAAAGAAGAGAAGTAACTTCAAAAAATGGTATAATGAAAATGCTAAAAAC
>CANRLH010000015.1 GCA_947631455.1 uncultured Clostridia bacterium | reverse complement strand
GCCTTTTTCTTAAGTCCTGTTTCGGCAACGCCGGTTTCATCAATCTTGCTTGCCGCCTCAAGTGCTGCTACTGCTGCTTCGACTTTATCCTGAACCTTTTCCGCGTCCTTGCTAAGCGCATCAGCTGCTGCAATAGCATCATTCAGAGCTTTTACTGATGATGGAGTATAGCCTGTTGTGTTAATAGCATTTGCTGTGTCTAATGCTCCTTGGATTATCGACACAAGACCAAGCCCAGGATTAGACTTCAATGCAGATTGTGCTGCTGTCAGCCCATCAGCTGATGCAGTATCATTAGCCCAAGCAGCCTCTGCATTATCTATTTTTTCTTTCAGCCCCTTGTACGACTCAGGAGTATAGAACCACTCAGGATACTGTGCTTTGGTTTCGTCAATGAGCTTGCGCAACTCTTCCTTTAAAGCACTAGTATCTACTTTTAATTCTACTGTTGCTTTGGTAGCATATAAAGAAATTCTATTATATGAGTCAATATCATATACGTAAATCTTTCCAACTACATTACCAAATGGCATTGTGCTATTTACACTCTCAATCTTGCCTTTTATGTCAATAACTAATTCAGAATTTGTACAACCGTTAAACGCCTGAGCTTCAATAGATGTAACTGATTCGGAAAGCACGACACTAGTAAGATTTGTAAGATTAGAGAAGTTTCTTACAGATGTAATACCGTCACTAATAACAATACTTTTAATGTCGTCAACAGTACACGTACCGTTTTTCCATGGACGTGAAGTTACACCAACAGTTGACATAGCTCCAGATCCTGAAACAGTCAGTGTTCCGTCATCACTCAACACACAAGACATGTTGCCTAATGCAAAAGTCTTATTCTCAGCACTTACGGTTATCGCTCCTACAAGCGATGATAATGCAATAGCTGCTGATAATACTATTGACATTACTTTTCGAATCTTATTTTTAAGCATTCTTTCTTTCCTCCTAAATAATTTGTTGTGTGTTCGGTTTTTTGCGTGTATATTATATCTATTATCACCTCTGTTCCTTTTACCACAAAGCGCTTACGCTCTGTGCATGCGAGTTGATAGCTCCTACATCCGCAGTTGTAACCTCACCGTCGCCTGTGACATCAGCCACATCAAAGGTATAACCCTCAAGTGCTGATACTTCTTGCGCGTGCGAGTTTGCAATTCCTACGTCTGCTGTGGTTATCTCTCCGTCGCCGTTAATGTCACCCTTTAGGTGTATCTCTGCGTCAATCGTTGCATCACCGTCTGCTACCGTTACATCGTAGCTTCTCGGTGCGCAGTTTTCTGCCATAACAATTATTACATATTCCCCGTACTCAAGGTCGGAAACAGTATACTTGCCGTCTGTTGCTGTTGCTTCGGCTATTACTTCAACGTCAGTGTTCGTTACAGTAACCGTAATCTCAGTATCAACTCCCGGTGCTGTTATAGTTCCGCTGATTGCAAGCAAAGTCTTTAACTCCAGTGCCGCAATAGCGTCCTCGATTGCCTTTGCATATCCGTCAACGGCCACCTGATCGGTAATATCCTTTGTCCTGTCAACTGACTCAACTGCCGCAGTAACTGCTGCCGCAGTCTCGTCTGTGTAGATGCTCAAATCAGCAGGTACTTTTGCTATTGCTTCATCTACTGCTGTGTAATCAGCAGGGGGGTATTTAAGTCCGTCAATAGCGTTCTCGATAGCCTTTATAGCATTATCAACATCCGCCTGTGACGCATCTTCGTCAGCAATAGCAGCTTTTCCTGCCTCGATCGCCTTGTTAAGAGTGTCAACAGATTCCGAGGTGTACAGGCTTTTGTCCATATCCTCAGCCGACATGACCGCTCCCTCTAAGACGGTCTTGTTGGCAATATACACAACATTTGAGTCCGTAAGATATCCCGCGTCTCTAAGAGTCGCTTCTGTTGTGCTACCCTTGTAGATATAGAATGTAGGATTACTAGTCATATCAAAGGTACCAGTATCCACATAACTTATATCATCAGCTTTAATCGTTACCTCTTTAAGTGATGTACAACCCATAAACATATCCTGAGCTAGACCGTTTTCACGGTCTACACTTAAAGGGATATTAACTAATCCTCCACCTTTAATTGTAACTTTACTTAATCCTATACATCCCTGAAACGCAGCATTTGCTCTCTGCATATTTCCCGTTCCTGTAGTAAGATAGGTAAGATTCACAGGAATAATAACTTCTTTAAGTAACTTGCAATTAGTAAACGCCATACCACCTAATGTCATACCTTCATGCAAATTAAGCGATGTGATATTCGTACCTGCAAAAGCTTTTTGACATATATTATTTAACGACAATGGCAAATTGAGATGTCCTGACAAAGCAGTCTGGCAAAACGCTTCATCACCTATTTTTTCAATGTTATCTGAAAACTTTATACTTATTAAACCCGTTTTATAAAAAGCAAAATCGCCTATACTTTTTACAGTTGAAGATAAAGTAAGCCTAACTAGATTTGGATACCTTGTTGAATCTACCCCATAAGGATCAAACGGACCAAATGAACATTGAGCAATTGATGTTATGCCTTCTTCAACAACTACCTCTTCAATTTCATTTCTAAAAAGATAATAACCCCATTTATCAACAGGAGTATAGCTGGTATACATATCACCAGTGCCTGAAATTGTCAACACTCCCGTTGCTTCATCAAAGCTCCAAGTTGCGTTTTCACCGCACATTCCGGATGTCGCAACAGCCGGTGTGGCCTCAGCGAAAGCTGAGAAAACGCAAGTGCCCGCAGCCAAAGCTGTGGCAGTAACAAACGCCAAAAATTTCTTAAACATAATAATCACATCACCTTAAACAAATTGATAATTTGATTTTATATGCCCAAAGCAGTAAAGTCAACAAAAACGCCCTGAATGCAACAAAAATCGCCCTGAACGAAAAAATCCCACTAAACAGCGGGAAATTATCGATATATGAAAAAACAAAAAATGCCCCTTATAAAGGGGGCAGGAATGCGATCAAACCTCGACGGACAAAGTCATTTCGGCTTTAAAAGTATTGCCGACATACTCGGTAAAGAACAAGCCGTTATACTTTTGCGCGACGGTACTAAGAATAGGCAAACCCCATCCGTCGTTAGAATTTTTAGTAGAAGCGAGCCTATTATATTTCTTATTGACGACACCGTTAAAGCTATTCTCAAAGCAAATTACGATCACATTATTTTTCTCGACCATAACCACCTTAACGAACCTGTCACAAATTGGAACATCTCTGCAAGCCTCTATGGCGTTATCCCAGAGATTAGCGAATATAGCGGTAATATCTAGGTCATCGATAAAGTCCAGGCTCAGGTCTTCTACGTCAGTTTCGACGCGAATATTCTCGCTTTCGGCGACAGAAATTTTCTGGCTCATAACGATACTGAGGATCTGGTTAGTGCAGTGGAACCCGATAATCAGCGAATCGATACCTTTCTCGATAATTTTGCGATAGTTATCGGCTTTTTCGCGATTTATATTAGATAGCTGGCTCATAGTATATAGATGTTTTTTAATATCGTGAATAATCTTCTGTGATTCCTGATAATTTTTACTTATTTCGGTATAATTCGCGAGCTGTATTTCGTTTTGCATTTGCAAAAGAGAGGCCTCGTACTTGTACTTATAAGCATTAGATATTTCATCGAAGAAATAGAACACCAGGAAGTTAATCAAAAGCAAAATAGCAGCTACCACGAATGTTTGCAAATTCGAATTTTTCATAGCAAAGTGCCCGATAACGATACTCCCCGCCGGAAGAAAAACAATAGCTATATAATAAATAACTCTCATAGATGAAAGTATTTTAAATTTTTTTTTCAGAACAGCCTGTGCAAGCATAGCTATTAAAAACATCATTATGTCCGGAGCGAATCCGCTATATACGATAACGCTATTAAATCTAAAAATCTTAAGCAGAGCAAAAAGAGAACTTTCCACAAACATAGTGATAGCATAGATCAAAACGGTAATAAAAATTCTTTTACTGATTTTAGCCTTATACAAAAACGTGATCAGGAAAATTGGTATAACGTTAGTCGCAATGTTTATTACTACTGAATGATAAATCAGATACAAAAGCGAATTCACAGCATAAAAAGCAGTATAGGCAAAAAAGACAAGCTTACTGCTAACATCTTTTTTGTCGACAAAAACGTCTATCAAGAGGTAAATGGCATAAATTCTCAAGACGTTCATCACCAAATAAAAAATGGTATCCATAAACGCATCTCCTTCACAAAGCCGTCTTAGTTCAAGACTAAATAGTTTTTAAAATATTCTGAGAGAGTCGTTTCATAAACTCTTCTTTTTTTCTTTGAGAAAGCGGAAGATAATCCTGGTTATCCAAGATTATCAGTCTATCCTTTGTCAGAGTTTTAACAAACCTCAGATTGACAATACAGCATCTATGGGGCATAAAAAATTGATTTTTTTCCAAAGCTTCATAAACATCAGAGAGATTTTCGTTAACAATAAAGCTGCCCTTTGTTGTTGTGTTCACCTCAAGCTTCTTTTTTTCCTTGATATAAAAGTATCTTATTTCATTCATGCTCAAAAAGACAGAACCTTCTCTTGTATTCAGAGCGATTTTTTTGCTATTTTTCTCATATACAGTCAATAAAAAATCGTCCATTATCATACATACAGCTTTTTTAGTTATTGGTTTTATAATAAAATCAAAAGCATGAACCTTATATGCTCTTCTCCAATAAGCGGGAAAGTTTGTTATGTAAACGATCGTGACGCTTGTATCCATTCTGCGAATTATTTGAGCAGTATCTATACCGTTTAATTGCGGCATCTCAATATCGAGAAAAATAAGGTCAAATTTCACACCTGAATTCACCAGATCAGAGCCGTCAAAAAATTTATAGATTTTATAAATAAGTTTTTTCTCTTTACAATACCCGTTGACCAGTCCTCCAATAGTATTTACAACATTCTTTTCATCATCGACAACCGCAATTTTAAGCATTTTTCAGTCCTCCATACACATAAAACGTATTCTTTTAATAATTTCACAAAGTAAGATACTTTGCGAAAAGCGTTTTTATCAATTTGTGTTAAAATGAAAATGACTTTGTCGAATAATGAGTAAAGTATAGCACAAGTTTTTTAATTTGTAAAGCAGAAATTTTTAGTTTTATGATTTTATTTGCTCTTAATACATCTTTAAGCCGTCAAAAATTAAGTCATTTTTTATAATCGCTGTGACACGACTTTTTGAATTTTAGCATGGAAAAACAAAGGATTTTACTAAAAATACATAAATAAATTACCAAAATATCTGGTAAAACCCAAATAAGTATTTACCGTCAAAAATAACAACACCTCATAAATCGATTGATTTTAGGGGCTTTCTGTCCATTTCGCAAAGTATCTTACTTAGCGAAAACCTTTTTCTATGTCATTTTCCAAAATAATGCGACCTCACTTATGATATAAAAAAAGCAACCGTCAGTTGCAAAAGTTCCAATTAAAGTTGGTTGCTTTACTAACGGCAGTTATGTTTAATTGAATCAAAGGAGGCGGTATCTAATCTGTCAATTCTGCGGTATACCGCTTAACGACGGGCTTTACGGTAAAAACGCCGACGGAAGTCAAAACTCAGAATACTGCAAATACTGCTTTCCTGACGGAAAATTCAGCAGGCAGGAAACAATAGAGAAAATGATTGAAAGCTTGTATTCCTTTTATGCTTGACGACGGAGAATGTAAAACCGAGGAAGAAGCAAGAAAGATGCTTTCAAATCAGATCCCAAAACTAAAACGCCGGAAAAAGTAGTATAGACGCCAAAAGCGCTCCATTCATAAAATGAATGGAACGCTTTTGCTTATCTGAATAAATATTATTTCTTTTTTCTGTTATTATAGAAAAACATTATAACCGCCACGCTTATAATAATAAAGTAACCTAAAAAGCTGTAAGCGTCCGGAATTTGCCCGAACAGTATATAGCCAAGAATAGCAGCAAAGATTATCTGAGAATAATCGTACACAGAGATTTCTCTTGCCGGAGCGTAATAATAAGCTGCGGTTATAGAAAACTGCCCGCCTGCCGCAGCAAGTCCAGCGCCAAGAAGCGTTAGTATCTGCATAAACGTCATCGGCGTAAAATCGGCAATCAGAAACGGCAGCGTTACAAGGCAAGAAAATCCGGAGAAAAAGAACACCACCAGAGGACCCTTAATGCCAAGAAGTCCCAGCTTTCTCACCGCCGAATATGCAGCGCCAGCTCCCATTCCACCCAAAAGTCCAAGCAATGCGGGAAAAAGATCCATGTTGCCAAAGGTCGGCTTGATTATAAAAAGGCTTCCTCCGAATGCCGCAAAAACCCCGAGTGCCTGAACCGGATTGAGCCTCTCCTTTAAGAAGATCGACGAGAACAAAACCGCAAAAAAAGGCGACATTTTGTTAAGCATAGACGCGTCGCTTAAGACCAGATGATCCACCGCGTAGAAATTACACAATATCCCCAGTGTGCCGAAAATTGAGCGTATAAGCAAAAAAGGCACGCTTTCTCTGGTAATCCTTATCTTGTCTTTTGAGCGGATAAGTATAATAAGCGCAAAGAAAAACGCTACAAAGTTACGGAAAAAGCTTTTCTGCACACTTGGCAGATCGCCGGAAAGCCGCACAAACGCATTCATGAATGTAAAACAAAATGCTGATAAAATAATATATGATATTCCCTTGTATTTAGGATTAACATTTATTCTCAAAAAACCGCTTCCTTAAAGAAATTACCATATAATAATAGCACTGAAAAATCCGAATGTCAAATACATGATAATGGCTAAGATTTTCATATACGGAAATGCTTTTTGGCGTCTTAAATAATTTAAAAGAAAAAGAGCGGAAGATCCGCCCATAATCTTACTAATTAAATTACTTTGTTCCGGTCGAACCAAAGCCGCCCGCACCTCTCACAGTATCAGAAAGCTCATCTGCTTCTTCAAAGTCAATCTTTAAAAAAGGAGTTACTACCAGCTGAGCAATCCTCTCGCCATGCGAGATAGTCTGCGGCACGCCTGAGTGATTATGCAGAGCTACCATCAACTCACCTCGGTAATCTGCGTCAACTACCCCGACCTTGTTTGCGGGAGCAAGTCCTCTCTTTGAGGCAAGACCGCTCCTTGCGTAAATAAGACCTGCATAACCTTCCGGTATCTCAACCGCAAGTCCCGTGTGCACAAGGACGGTAGCAGCAGACTCGATCGTAAGATCGCTGTCTAACACAGCATACAAATCACTGCCTGCTGAATACTCGCTTCCCCGTGTTGGAATTGTTGCCCTCTCGTCCAGTTTTTTTATCTTAATCTTCGCCATAGTTGTCCTCATCATTTAATATTGTCATCATCTAACACTGCAATATTTTTGCCGGTAAGCGTCTTGTTGACATCTATCAACCGTTGATTCTCGCTGCCTCTGAATCTGAGATTCAGATTTTTGCGCTCCTCGATAAATTCACCGTCAACCAAAACGTCTATATATCCGAGCATTTCATCAGTATATTCGGTTCTTATCCTACTTTCCGGATTCAGAATGTCCCCATCTATCGTATAGCCCGAATAGCACCACACGGTTTTCTCTGGGAAACTATGCTTGACCTTTCGCAAAAGCTTAGTTATTTCCGGCTGATTTTGCGGCTCAAAAGGCTCTCCGCCCAAAAGTGAAAACCCTCTGATGTAGTCAGGTTCCAAAAGCTTTAATATCTCGTCCTCCGTCTCACTTGAAAACTTTTTTCCATAGCAAAAGTCCCAAGTTTCCGGGTTGAAGCAGCCCTTGCAGTGATGAGTGCAGCCGCTTACAAACAGCGACACCCTTACTCCCGGGCCATTTGCAACGTCGCACTTTTTAATCGTCCCATAGTTCATATCTTTATCAGATCTCCAAAGTATTACAGATGAAGCACTCTGGACTTAATTTCTTTTGTCTTTCCCACATTCCAGAAATTCTCACCGAGATAACCACAGGTTCTTCTTGTAACGTTCATCTTTGCGTGATCCTTATTGTGGCATTGCGGACACTCCCACTCGTTATCATCGTTAATAATGATCTCCCCGTCATAGCCGCACTCATGACAGTAATCCGACTTTGTGTTAAACTCGGCATACTGAATGTTATCGTAAATATACTTGACCAGCGTTTCAAGCGCAGGAAGATTATTGCGCAGATTAGGAATCTCAACATAAGAGATCGCTCCGCCCGAAGAAATCTTCTGGAACTGGCTTTCAAACTTGAATTTCTCAAAAGCGTCTATATTCTCTCTTACATCAACGTGATAGGAATTGGTGTAGTAGCCCTTGTCGGTAACGTCCTCAATAGTTCCAAAACGCTCCTTGTCTATTCTTGCAAAACGATAGCAAAGACTTTCAGCCGGCGTTCCATAAAGCGCAAATCCTATACCGGTATCCGCTTTCCATTTATCGCAGCTATCCCTTAACTTATTCATAAGCCTAAGAGCAAAGTCAAGTCCCTCAGGGTCTGTCTGTGAAACTCCCTTCATAAGCTTTGTGACCTCATAAAGTCCTATATATCCAAGTGAAATTGACGAATATCCGTTCATAAGATACTTGTCGATCTTTTCACCTTTTTTAAGCCTTGCGATAGCGCCGTACTGCCAATGGATAGGCGAAACATCGCTCTTTGTTCCCATAAGCGCATTATGTCGGCACATAAGAGCCTCATAACACAGCTCCAGACGCTCGTCCAGAAGCTCCCAGAACTTGTTTTCATCACCCTTTGCGATAATTCCTATCTGCGGAAGATTTATGGAAACTACTCCCTGATTGAATCTTCCCTCAAACTTGTACTCACCGTTTTCGTCTTTCCAAGGTGCCAAGAACGAACGGCAGCCCATTGGTGAAAATACGTTTCCGGCATAATTCTCACGCATCTTCTTTGCTGAGATATAGTCAGGATACATTCTCTTTGCCGAACACTTTACGGCAAGCTTAGTCAGATAGTCATACTTGCCGCCCTTTAAGCAGTTATGTTCATCAAGAACATAGACAAGCTTCGGGAAAGCAGGTGTTATATAAACGCCCTTTTCATTCTTGATCCCCTCATATCTCTGACGAAGGATTTCCTCAATGATCATTGCGTTTTCTTCAATGTACTCATCGCCCTCTTCAAGATTTAAAAAGAGGGTTACAAACGGTGACTGACCGTTTGTTGTCATAAGCGTATTTATCTGATATTGAATGGTCTGTATACCCGACTTAAGCTCGCTGTTAAGACGCTCTGCAACCAATGCGTCCACCTTTTCCCGGGAAATACTGTCTCCCACTGCCTCTCTAATAGCCTTTTCAAACTTTTCCTTTGACTTTCTGAGATACTTTCCGAGATGCTTGAGATCTACCGACTGTCCGCCATACTGTGACGACGCAACTGCGGCAATTATCTGTGTGGTTATTGTGCAGGCAACCTGAAAGCTCTTGGGAGACTCAATAAGCTTTCCGTGCATAACGGTGCCGTTGTCGAGCATGTCCCCGATGTTTATAAGACAGCAGTTAAAAATCGGCTGAAGAAAATAATCGGCATCGTGAAAATGGAACACGCCGTCCGCATGAGCCTTTGACAGCTTTTCCGGCAGCAAAACCCTGCTTGTGAGATCACGTGAAACCTCACCTGCGATGTAGTCGCGCTGAGTAGATGCAAGTATGGTATTCTTGTTTGAGTTTTCCTCTGCAAGTTCCTTATTTTCATTTCTGATAAGGCTCAGTATTGAATCGTCCGTGGTGTTTGCCTTTCTTACCAACGCCCTCTGATAACGGTAAATAATATACGTTTTGGCAAGGACATACAAGTCAAACTCCATAAGTTTTTCTTCAATAATATCCTGAATATCCTCAACAAGCATTCTCTTTCTGTTTTTGCTCTCAATAAATGTTAGGATACTCTCGATCTGCTGAGAAGAGGCTCTTTCCTTTTCCTCAACCTCGGCATTTGCCTTCTGTATCGCAATAACAATTTTGCTGCGGTCAAAATCGACCAAGCTTCCGTCTCTTTTTACAACTTTCATAGCTGCCTCCCTAAAATTTTGTCGTACCTAGTTTTCTTCCCTTTTGAAATTACCTCTTTTATTTTCTGCGGATATTTAATGCTGATACATCCGCATTGTCGGAGACTTACACTAGTATATGTCTTTTTTTTGCAAAAAGCAGTTGCATTTGCAACAAAAATATGATAAAATACAAGATATAGTGATTGTACACAGCTCCTAGGCATATATACAGTATACGATTTTTTGGACAATAAAGCATTAAAAGCCCTATAATACGTACTTTTATGACATATACTTTAAAAAAGGGAGAAATTATTAAATGAAAAAAATTTTTGACGGTATCAGCCAAACAGACTTAAATAAAATGCTGACGTGTTTCAATGCAACCAGCCGCTATTTTAAATCGGGCGAGATCATAATGAGCTACTTTGGTCATAACGATCGCATGGGAATTATTACAAGCGGCGAAGCGGAAGTAATCAAATATGACATTGACGGCAACAAAACTATTCTCGAAAGGCTTTCAGACGGAGAGATGTTCGGCAGTCTTTTTACATATCTTTCCGAGGACGGTGAGATCAGCGTTATATGCACACAAAACTGCTGTGTTGTCTTCATTGACCGACATAGCATAATAAAAAGATGTAAAAATGCCTGCGAATACCACTCTATATTCATAAGCAATCTGCTAGACATACTGTTAGAGCGCTCAATTGAGCAGAGCACACGCATTGACATTCTGAGTCAGCGCACCCTGAAAAGAAAGCTTATTGCATACTTTAATCTGGAAGCAAAAAAACAGGGCAAGCTAAGCTTTACGCTTCCCTTTTCGCTTTCGAGCCTTGCTGACTATCTATGTGTTGACCGAAGCGCAATGCTTAGAGAAATGAAGCACATGCGCGAAGAAGGAATAATTGCTTCACATGCAAAGCAGATAAGGCTTTTAAAGACCGAATGATGAATTTGGGGTAATGTATGTGTTAAAATGATGTGAACCAAAAAAGAAGAGAAGTAACTTCAAAATATGGTATAATGAAAATGCTAAAAACCATTAACCAAGAAAGAAGTACTTCTCATGAATATTGTAACACAAGAAGCAAAGAAAAAGCAAGCAATAGTTAAATACGCAGAAAAGAATGGAAAAAGTAAAGCAAGTAGGAAATATGGAGTAAGCCTATCAAGCGTCAAACGGTGGTGCAAAAAATATGACGGAACATGGCAATCGCTTTTAGATAAATCACATCGACCGCATAGTCATCCAAATAGACACACTTCCAAAGAAGAACGGCAGATAAAGAACTCATTTCAAAAGGAGTTTGAGAGATATGGATGGTACGGAGTGTACAGTGACTTGCTTGGTAAAGGTTATACCCGAAGCTTTTCCGGAATGGTATATGCAGCGAAAAGAATGGGACTTAGTAAGAAAAAGAAGCCGCAGAAGAGAAGTCGAGTACACAGACGTTATCCGGAACTGCTTGAGCCTGGAGAAAAGGTACAGATAGATGTAAAAGAAGTTCCATACAACTGCTTGAGAGGAAATGTATTAAGGGACGGAAAGCATTTATATCAATGGACGGCAATAGATGAGAGTACACGAATGAGATTTGTGTATGGATTTGAGGAACATACGCCAGAAAACAGTGTAAGGTTTTTGAAAATGCTGATAAAAGCGTTTCCGTTCAAAATACAGACGGTTCAGACTGATAACGGAACAGAATTCACCTATAAATATATCAGTGAAGAAAAAGTAAGTCCGTTTGATAAAGCACTGACAAAGCTTGGAATAAAGCATAAGCTGATACCGCCGAGAACACCGTGGCATAACGGAAAAGTAGAGAGGAGTCACAGGAATGACCAAAGATATTTCTATAATTGGGAAACCTTTCGAAGCGTAGAGGAATTGAATGAAAAGCTTGTGAAACATCTGAAATGGAGTAATAACAAACCGATGAGAACGCTAGGCGGAAAAAATGCCAAACAGCTCTTGACAGAGAAGCTCTCTGTTTGAGCCGCAGTTTTTGAACGCCTTTTCCGTTCCGCTACGCTCCTCTTCAAAGGCGTTCAAAAACATTATACCTATCTTTGATTTTATTTTTTATCAAAATTGGGTCACATCTATTTACAATGCAGAAAGACCGAATGATGAATTTGGGGTAAATGCTTGACAAACCGCAACACTTATGATAAAATATTTTTCGTTGTGTAAATGTGTCTGCGCTTGAATTATTCTTACTCATTTATGCTAATTTGTCGATCATTTCGGCTAAAAACATATGCGGATATGGCGGAATTGGCAGACGCGCTAGATTTAGGTTCTAGTGTTAATTCGTGCAGGTTCAAGTCCTGTTATCCGCACCATATCGAGTGTTCATAACCAACCTGAGAGTTGGCAGTGAGCACTCGATTTTTTTGTCGTTTCGTCCTTTTGTATGTATGGGCAGGAGTTTTTCCTCTTGCGGTGCCCGAAAAAGCCTGCGGGCGCCTTCCGGCGCTGTTCCTTGCCTTTTTCGACCGCTGCGCCAACCCCGGCCTCGCTGTTTCGCCCACTGGGCGCGCTCGGCGGGGTTGCCTGCTTTTTTGTTATGCGGGTTGAGCGGTTGGAATATATTCTACCGCAACGCCTTTTCGGGTTTCTTCACGGTAATTGTGCCTGCCCGCAACGCTCGGCATTTCCAAATACCCCACGAATTTGTAGCGTATTCGTATCTGCTGCTTTCGGTTCTTGCCTGTGCCTGTGACCTCATACACATCAATGCGGTCAATGAGTTCACGTAGCAGCGGGGCGGTGAGATAGTCCATCCGCATAAACTTTCGTACGGCGGCAATGAACTTATCCTTGCTCTGCTGTACTTCGTCGGCTTTCGCCAAACGCATACGATAATAGGTGATCTTCTCTTTCAGCCTTAGCTGCTCCGTCTCGTATTTTCCCGAAAACACCGTGAACATCTCGTCGCTCAGTTTGCCGGAAACATTGTCCTCGTAACACCTGATGCACAGTTCCGTCACCTGTTCGCTGCGTGCAAGGCACTTTTGCAGTTCGCCCTCGATATGCTTTTTTTCTTTGAGCATATCCTCGTTGGTCTTGTTGGCAAGAAGTGTCGCAAAGCTTTCCTCGTCGTCACAGAGACATTTCGATAAGCGGCGCAGTTCCAGCGTTACGACCTGTTCGATGGCGTCGGCTCGTATATAGTGCGTAGAAGAACAAGTCCCGCGATTGCCGTGATAATTCCCGCACATAAAGAACGGAATATCCTCTTTGTCGTGCTTGATGTTGAACCACAGCTTCCGTCCGCAGTCGGCACAGTAAAGCAAGTCGCTGAACATATTTCGCTCCCAATTTTCCGCTTTCGGATTTCTGCGACGGGTCTTGCCAATCATCTTCTGTATCCGCTCAAATACTTCGCGGTCAATGATCGGCTCGTGAACGTCTTTGAACACCGCCCATCTATCGGGTTCGTTCTCATACCTACGCTTGTTCTTAAAAGATTTCGAGTAGGTTTTGAAGTTGATGACGTCGCCGCAATATTCCTGCTGAGAAAGGATTTTCGATATCGTGCTTTTGCACCATTTGTATGGGTTAGCCTGCGTGGCCTTTCCACCTCTCGGCAGCCCTTTGCTCTGCCAATACGCCATTGGAACAAGTACTTTGCGCTCCTGCAAAATGCGGGCTATCGTTTCCACTCCTTTTCCCTCTAAGGTCATTTTGAAAACGTCCTTCACGATAGCTGCCGCCTCCGGGTCAATGATCCACTTTTTCTTGTTTTCGGGACTTTTCATGTACCCATACGGCGGTTGGGATAACGGTTCTCCGGCGTTACCACGCAGGCGGTGAGATGAGCGCACCTTCTTGGATATATCCCTCGCATACATCTCATTGAGAATGTTCTTAAAAGGCGCTATTTCACTTTCGCCCTCATCGCTGTCTATGCCGTCATTTACGGCAATGAAGCGAATGCCGTGGTCGGGGAAGTAGCTGTCGGTGTAATTGCCGACAGACACATAATCTCTGCCGAGGCGGGATAAATCCTTCACCATTACTGCGGAAACGTAGCCCATCTCAATATCCGAGAGCAGCTGCTGAAAGCCGGGGCGGTTGAAATTGGTGCCGGTATATCCGTCATCCACATAGTAGCGGGGATTAGAAAGCCCCATTTCCTTTGCCTTTTGCGAGAGCAGCTTTTTCTGGTTGGCAACGGAGTTGCTGTCCCCGTCCACACCATCGTCACGGGACAGGCGGCAATAGAGAGCCGTTATTCCAGAAGGTTTTACTTTTCTTTTCGACTGCATTTAGTCCTCCTTCCCGGCAGCCGAACACACATTTTCCTCTGCCATTTTATTCGGTAACAATTCAGCTGTCAAATCTGTGAAGCTCGATTGAAGACTTCGCTCAAAACGGTCTTTTATAGTCATTTCATTTTGCGCCGGAGCAAATTCCGAAAACACGGTAAAGGTCACGTTGCCGATTTTGTATTCATGAGCGTCGCCGTCGGATATACCGACAAACCAGTTGTTCTGCTTGTTCATATCCAAATTCTCCTTACCTTTCTCTTTCACGCTGACGGATAAGATATTTTTTGTAATGCTCGCAAGCTTTAAGGATAAAATCCTCCGCCTGTTTAGGGTTGGCGTTCGGGACAAATTTGCGTATTTGCTCCATTGGCAGCTTGAATACCTCACGCTGATTGGCTTTTTCTTCCCGCATAACGCCCTCGATGACCGCATCGGTGAGCAGACCCTCGCGACTTGCTTTATGCAGACGAACAGCCTGTGAATAGGAAGGCATACAGTCGTTTATCTCGCATTGCTCCAAGACCGACCTCTGCGCCCACGGTTCGAGATACGAAATTTCCACGCCCACGGATAGCGCCATTTTTCCTTTATCCATCTTGTCGAGCAATTCGTGGATCAGGTAGGTCAGGCGGATATATCTCTGCACGGTGCGTCCGCTTTCGGTATCGGAAACATCGTCACGGGACTTGTGGCCAAGTTGTCCACCGGAAACTCCTTGGTGAGCAATGGCGTCCATTTTCATCTTGTATGCAAACGCCTTTTCACTTGGGAGAATGTTCTCTCTGTGCAGGTTTGCGTCCGCCATTGCGATCGCCGCCTGTTCATCGGTCAAATCCCTTACAATGACCGGCACGTTTTTGATACCCAATTCTTTACAAGCTTCCATTCTTCTATGTCCGCTGATGATTTCGTATTTACCTTCCGGAAAAGAAGGTCGGACAATCAGCGGTTCTATCGTGCCCTGTAATTTGATGCTTTCAAGCAGCTGTTCTTTTTCCTCACCGTTCCTTAACTTAAACGGATGTTCTTTGAACGGGACTAAAAGTTCTGTGTTTACGTATTCAATCGTTTCTTTATCTTTCATATATGGATTTTCCTTTCTTTTAAGAGATAGATATATATTTTTTCGGCAAGTAAAATATCTTGTTCTCTTGTTCTTAATAGTTTTCGCTTTCGGGACTTCAAGAGATCCGAAAAGCGGAAGTCAGAATTTCTTGACATAGATGATGTTTGGTTTTCCTTGCCCCTGCCTTTTTCTAAGTATTAAGTCTGTCGCTTCCAGCTCTGAGAATAGACGGCAGATTTTTTCGTGCCCGAAGCGTAAAAGCTCCTGAGCTTGCTTTACGGTAAAGTATTGATAAACTCTTCCGTATTTGTCCGTCCAATCGTTTTTAACAGATAGGTGCATACGGTCGAGCAACAGTCCGTAGAGCATTTTGGCGTCGGTGGAGACAGGGCGGTATTTCCCGTCTGTAAATAACGCTTTAGGCACTTTGTAAAAGACGTAGGTCTCGGCTTCAAAGGTTGTAAAGAATTTATTCAACGGATCACCTCCTTTCTGTTTTTCTGTCACGCTTTTATCTCGTGTTTTTGGGGGATAAGGTATTGCTGTATTACTAACCTTGTTTTCGCTTCGTAAAAGCCTTGTAACAAGCCGTATTCGGCACGTTAAAAGCGTGACGGTGAGGCTCGTTTTCTGCGCTGTCGCTCCGCCGCTTTCAATCTCCTTTGGTTCTCGGCGCATTTTGGGCAATATCTTTGGTTCTTCGCTCTTGGCAGGAAATACGAAGTGCAGAGAACGCATCGTTTTCCTTTTGCGGCGTTGGTGATCTCCGCATACAGTTCTTTATCCGCAGGCAATACGGCGTTCTTGAAGTAATTGCAATAGATACCGTATTTACCGATAAGCTGCACGCAGCTATGGGGTTCTCCGTCATCAAGCAGCAGACAGTTTCCGTCATCGCAGTTACAGCAAATCCGGCGGACAAGGGCGTTTACACGTTTGCTCTGTTTCGGTGTGATTTTAAGTACCACGGGCTCATCTCCTTTCAAAGTTTTTAAGTGCCGTTGCACCCGACTGCATTTTTGTATGCCTGCTCCCGGCTCAGAGAACGTCGCTTTGCTCCTATCATCGCAAAGTCATATGCCAATCGGACGGCTATTCGGTTTTCAAGGTACGCGAGAGAAACTTCCCCTCACTTATTTGGACAAGGGGTGCTGTTTTGGACACCCATTTTTGGGTGCGAAGCAAAAAATCCTCTCACTGATTTAGAAAAGAAAGTCGTTTTGCACCCCCCTGTTTTGAAAAAGTTCTCTCATTTGTTTGGACTGGGAGGGCATACTCTAACCCCCTATGAACGGAAACTTTCTAAAAAAGTCCCTCCACTTATTTGGACAAAGGGTACCGATTTGCACACCCAAGTTTGAGGTTTTTGGAAAAATTCCTCTCACTGATTTGGAAAAGCAACCCGTTTTGTACCCCCTGTTTGAAACAAATTTCTAAAAATGGGCATAAAAAAGCCCCTCGCACCGAAATGCAAGGGGAAAAGACTGTGAACCTTTTGCGGCAATATGCTAATAACTATTGATTTTTTCACGATAATGTGATATATTATATTTGGATAATTATAAGAGGTGGTCTCCGTGGCTGTGAAATACGACAAGCTTTTTCATTTATTGATTGACAGAAAGATGTCAACCGCACAACTTGCTAAAAAAGCACAAGTAAGTGCCAATATTATAACGAGGCTGAAAAGGGACGAATATATCTCCATTGAAAGCATTGAAAAACTTTGTAACGCGCTCGACTGCAGTGTGGATGATATTTTGGAGTTTGTGAAATAGGAAATCATTACCGATTTTACGGTCGTAGTTTTTACTATATAACTTCTGATAATTTTTATTATCAGGAAGTAAAAATCAAAAGAAAGGGTTGTTTGAATGTTACCCGAAGAAAAAGCACGAGTTAAAATTGATAGACGATTAAACAACGCCGGATGGGATATTGTATCTCGAAGTGAATATGTTCCGCAAAGTGCCGCTGTCGTCAAAGAGGGGTTAATGCAGGGCAACAAAGAGAGCGATTATCTGCTCTTTATCGATGATAAGGCAATTGCTGTTGTAGAAGCGAAATCTGAAAGTAACAATCTTGGCGAAATCGTAGCGCAACAAGCCGAGTGGTATTCTGCCAATCCTCAAAACTGGTATGGCTTATGGTGTCAGGGGATTATTCCGCTTGTATATCTTGCAAACGGAAATAAAATCTATTTTAAAAATATGTTGACAGATCCTGATGGTGACTATACCGAATTGACAGAAATGCATACACCCAAAAAGATGCTGCAACTGATTGGACAAAAATCGGAATATGGCGCTTTGCCCAGAATTGAAAAAAGAGGGTTGCGTGACTGTCAATTTGACGCAGAGGTCAAATTCGAGCAATCTATTAAGCAGGGCAAGAAAAAAGGACTTGCTGTTCTTGCGACAGGTTCCGGAAAGACATATCTTGCCTGCCTTGCGTCTTATCGACTTTTGAATTATACATCAACGAAAAGGGTTTTGTTCCTCGTTGACCGCAATAATCTCGCAAGGCAAACCGAATCGGAATTTAGCCTGTTTAACCGCACGGAAAAGGGAAATTCATTGAATGAATTGTACCAAATCAACCGATTGAAAAAGGCTGAGGATATAAACGGCGATATTGTAATTTCAACCATTCAAAAGCTTTTTTCTGTTCTTACGGGACAGGCAGTACCGGATGAGAGCGAAGAAGATCGAATTGACGAGTTTTCACAGAAAGATAATGAAAAAGCGTTAAAGGAAGTCGTTAAACTGGAAAGTGAAGACAAGTTGTTTTTACCTCCGGATTATTTCCAATTTATCGTAATTGATGAATGCCACCGTTCTATTTATGGTAAATGGAAAGCCGTTTTGGATTATTTCAAGGATGCAACCATTCTCGGACTGACGGCAACACCGACTCCGGAAGCGTATGCTTTCTTTGATGACAACATCATAGAGAAATATACTTATGATGAATCTGTGGTGGACGGGGTAAATGTCCCTGCCCGTGTATATCGCATCTTAACGAAAACTACCGAACACGGCGGGACAATCAACAAAGGTGACACTGTCACAGAAACCGCCAAGCGAACAGGTGAATCAACAGAACGCTCGACGGCGCAGCAAATTGATTTTTCTCCTTCGCAGCTTGACCGTTCTGTTACCGTTCCGGAACAAATCGAAACTGTGCTGACTACATACCGCAATGCAATTTATTCCGAATTGTATCCGGATAGGCAACCTGTTTGGGAATATGTCCCCAAGACGCTCATTTTTGCAAAGGATGACAATCACGCAACCGAAATCGTTGAAGCGGTAAAGAAAGTTTTCGCTGATAAGTTCTCAGATGAAATCGTTCCGGAAAAATTTGTCCAAAAAATCACCTATTCTGCTGACAATCCGAATCAGTTGATTCGTGACCTTCGAACCGAAAAAGAATTTCGTATTGCAGTAACCGTAACGCTTGTAGCTACCGGAACGGATGTTAAACCGCTTGAGGTCGTTCTTTTTATGAATGACGTGAAGTCTGAGCTGCTATACACGCAGATGAAAGGTCGCGGCTGCCGTGTTATCAGCGACGACAAATTAAAGGAGATTACTCCGAACGCCCAAACCAAAGAGTGTTTTTATATTGTAGACGCAGTGGGCGTAACCGAATCGGATAAGACCATTCCAAAGCCCGGTGGCGGAAAACAAATAAAAGTATTAAGCCTTGAGCATTTGTTGGAACATTTGGCGCACGGCGAAGTATCCGACGACAATCTTAAGCTTTTGCGCGATTATTGTTCTACTATAAACCGTCGATATGAAAACAGTGCCTTCTTTGGCAGGCATCTGGATGAGTTCATTGCCTCATTTAACTTTGCGCCCCGAACCATAGCAAATTGCATCAATGAAGCGATAGAAAAACATGACTTGCCGCCTTTCGAGAGCGTATCATTCCCTAATACAGAACGCAAAGAGCTGATTTCCTGTCTGATAGGCAATATTGAGGCAAGAAAAAAGCTGCTTGAAATGCAAAGAGGGTATATCATCACTGCATCGGAATCGGATGAAGTTATTTATGCCGGATTTTCGAAAGAAACGGCAAGGGACTATATTGAGAGCTTTGAAAAATATCTTGCTGAAAACAAAGATTCTGTTGAAGCGCTCAGAATAATTTATAATTCCGAAGAAACTGTTATTACGCACTCGATGCTTTGCGATCTGCGTGACAAACTTGTTGCGGAAAACCGCTTGTTTACGCCCTATCATATCTGGAATAATTATAAAATTCTGGACTCAGAGGGTAAGGTTGAGCAGCTTGATGTGAAGCAAAATGTCAATACGTTGACGCATTTGATTCAGCTCGTGCGATTTGCTTACAGAAAGACGCAGTCGCTTAACAGTCTGTATACTGGATATACGCAGCGATTTAATCTGTACTGCGGTCAGGTTCAGCGTACATTGACAGAAGAACAAACGGAAATCATTAAAAAAATCGCCGATTATATTGTCAGCGAAGGCTCCATTTCCGTCTTGGAACTGAACAGCGTGGATACCGATTTGTGGCGTCGGGCTGTAAAAACTTTTGGAGCGCCGAATCTTGAAAACGAGATTCGGACATTATCAAGATTTATTTTGAAGGTGGCATAAATGGCAAGTAATGTAAAAAGCGAAAGCGCTTTGGTGAAAAAAGTTTGGGATATAGCGAATGTCCTCGCTGCGGCAGGTGTAGGATTTACAGACTACATAACGCAGTTGACCTATATCCTTTTTCTGAAAATGGACGCTGAAAAAGAAGAACTTGGTCTTGGCAGCACGATTTCGGAGGGCTATAAGTGGCAAAACCTTACCCAGCTTAACGGTCAGGATTTGGTAGATAAATACGAGGAAATTCTGAGAGAACTGTCAAAAGACGATGGCTTGATCGGAACCATTTTCACTAAGGCAACGAACAAAATCACTGCGCCTGTCCATTTGAAAAAAGTAATCGATATGGTATCGAGTGAAAACTGGTATATGATGGAGGGTGATTTCAAAGGCGCCATTTACGAGTCCATCCTTGAAAAGAACGGTCAGGATAAGAAAAGCGGAGCCGGGCAATATTTTACGCCTCGTGCATTGATTAAAGCGATGGTTGACGTTGTCGACCCCAAGATTACAGAGACGGTCGCAGACCCTGCCTGCGGTACAGGTGGGTTCCTTTTGGCGGCTTATGAGCATATGAAACCGCAAAGTCGTGAAATCGAAAAGCAGACGTTTTTGAAAAACAATGCCCTTTTCGGGGCGGATAATACAGCGTTGGTTGTGACGTTAGCGTCGATGAACCTGTATTTACACGACATAGGCACGGGACAAAGTCCGATTGTCTGCCAGGACTCTTTGACAGAAAACTATGACGAGAAACTATACGACGTCATCCTTGCAAATCCTCCTTTCGGAACACGTCCGCAAGCTGCGGGAGATGTTTCGGTCGTTCGTACGGATTTTATCAAGACTTCGGATAATCAGGTAAACTTTCTACAACACATTATGTCGATTGTTAAAACCGGAGGACGTGTTGGCGTCGTCCTGCCCGATAATGTGCTGACTGACGGCGGCGCAACCGCAAGGGTGCGTGAAAAACTGCTGAAAGAATATAACCTGCACACAATCCTGCGCCTTCCTACCGGTATTTTCTATGCCAACGGCGTTAAGACAAATGTTCTGTTTTTTGATAAAGGAGAACCCACACAGGATATTTGGGTTTACGATTACAGGACGGGTATCAAACACACCCTTGCGACGAAGCCGATGAAGCGCGAGGACTTGGATGATTTTGTTACCTGCTATTGTTCGGGGCACAGGCAGGACAGAAAACAGACTTATTCCGAAGAAAATCCCAACGGCAGATGGAGAAAGTTTTCGGCGGACGAAGTTTACGCTCGCGATCAGTTGAAACTGGATTTCAAGTGGATGGATTTGAGCGAAAAGGACGACCGTACTCTTGCAGAACTTTTGCAAGATATGAAGGAAAAGTCTGCCAATATCGCAAAAGCGGTCGCTGAACTTGAAAAGCTTATCGGAGAGGTGGACGAGTAATGGATACCAAAGCGCTGAGACAAAAGATTTTGGATTTGGCAATCCGCGGGAAGCTCGTTCCTCAAGACCCGAACGATGAGCCGGCTTCCGTACTGTTGGAACGCATCCGAGCTCAAAAGCAGCAGATGGTCAAAGAAGGCAAACTCAAGGCAAAAGATATCAAGAACGACACCGTTATCTTTGTCGGTGAGAATAATTTGCATTATGAGAAGTTTCAAGACGGCAGCGTAAAATGCATCGAAGATGAGATACCTTTTGAGATCCCGCAG
>CANRLH010000014.1 GCA_947631455.1 uncultured Clostridia bacterium | reverse complement strand
ATCAAGATATCTTCCAGATAATGTTACACATCCGAAAAAGCGGCTGACTTCTTTTGAAGCATGCCGCTTTTTTGGTGCTGAATGAAATAGTGTGAAAATCTAAGAGCGATCAGATAAATTGCTAATTATGAATAAATTGTTAATTTTTTAATGGCGACTAACTTTTTTGGAAAAACATATTGATTTTATCTTTCATATTATATATAATTAAACAAAGTTTGGTTTTACCAAATTTTTGAGACAACAAATTATATACAACAGGAGGAACCCAATAATGAGAGTGAAAAAAGTAACAGGATTTTTTCTTGCTGTAATGCTGGCGGTAACTGTCTGCGTTTCGGCGCTTCAAATCAACATACGCACGGTTTATGCAGAAAGTCCATATGCGGTTGGTTTGCACAACTATTTTTATAACCAACTGACTGATGACGCCAAAGTTTTTTATAACGCTATGGTTCATATGTATGATTCGGGACTTTTTAAGACAGGCACAGCTTCTTACGATTTGTCTGAAAAAGAAATCTCTCAGGAAACGCTTAAAGGCTATATGAACGGAAGGGCAAACGTATTGTCGCTTTACGGAGCGGCAAGGGACGCATTTTATGCAGATTACCCAAGTGTATTTTATGTGGACTTTTCAAGCCTTTCAGTAAGAATGACAAAGGACAGAGAGGGAAAATACCATTTATATCTGGGAACAGGCAGATATGACACATACTATACGCAGGGCTTTAGCAGCACTCAGGATGTAAATAATGCTGTTACAGAGTATGAAGCTGCTGTTAAGAAGATAGTAGACGAAGCAAAGGCGATAAAGGTCGAAAGCGGTAAGAGTCTTGAGGCGGAACAGATCAAGTATGTACACGATTACATTACAAAAAGTACCTCGTACCGTCTGGAAAATGTCTGTGATAAGGCGAATATAGGATTTGTTCGCACGTCCTACGGTGCTCTCGTTAAGCATCAGGGTGTGTGCGAGGCTTATACCCGTGCATTCAAGGCGGTTATGGATCAGCTTGGTATTCCCTGCGTGATGGTTCAGGGCGTTTTCAGGCATACAGAGAACACACCTGAGCTGCACATATGGAATTACGTTCAGCTTAACGGAAACTGGTACGGTGTTGACGCAACTATGGACGATCCTATCGGCAACCTTTCGGTCAAGGACGGTGTAGACGGCTATGAAAACCATGAGTATCTGCTTGTGGGGCAGTCAGTTATGGATCGTCACCATGTTCCAAGTTCAGTTATGTCAGAAGCAAATTACGAGTTTTATTACCCGACACTTGCTATTGACGATTTCGGAGTTAAAACAACCGAGTATACAAACGGTCTTACGGTAAAATACAAGCAGGACGGGGAGTTCGAAGATATCCCTGCCGGAGAATATCGTATAAGCTTTAACGGTATGGGATATAAGGCTGCGGCGGAAAAAGGCTATTACATGATAGCAAAGTTCCATTATATCAGCAGAGATAAAGAAAGTAAAGGTGAGTGGGTAACCTCCAACTGGGGATATATCACTCCTGAGCTTTACCCGGCACTGACTGACACTGACGAGGAATTATATCTTCCCATGCCGCATGTTGAATACGCAGAATTTGGTGTTACCGACATAGCGCCGGGCAATTATTATGAAAATGTGGATCGTTTATACTATCAGGGAGACCCGTGTCTTTTGATAGCTGACTCGGGAATGCTTCACAATCCTACAGGAACATATCAGGCACCGCCTTATCCTAAAAATGTTACGCCGAGCATGTCGGGACGTTTGAACATAAACGGAAGCACCTATCATGTTCAGGCAACCTATGATGACGACCTTGTTGCAATTAGCGGACAGACTCCCAATTTGAAAATGGAGTGTGAACACTATCTTAACGGCAAATGGTGCGAGAGCAAATCGGCTTTGGAGAACAGCAGGATTGACAACTTTAAAATTTCCAGCGACAATAGAACTGTTTCGTTTGATTTTACACCGAGTGAAATGTGGGCGGACGACAGTGTGTTCTATAAATTCTATATTACAGGTGTTGTGGGAGAAATAAGCAAAAAAGCTCCGCTGGAGCTAAGCTATGGCGCAGCTCACCCGTGTGCAGTATGCGCTTACAAATCTCAGGGTTATGATTGGAATGTTTTCGGAAAGCCGGCGCTGTTGGAAAACACCGATCTTTCTACTGAGGGCTGGGTGACCGATGATGGAACTCCCGTTGACGAGATGCTAAAGAGCAGAATGGTTTTGGTCGCTTCTTCACCGACTCACGCCCAGACAGATAAGATGAACGAGCTTTTAGACGAAAAAACAGGCGAGACAGTTTTAAAAAGCGAAACCTATAACATAAATCTTACCTTATGTAAAAAGCAGATAATCAAAACAGGGCAGGGCGTAAGAGTTTCTCTGGGATTCCCGGAGGGATACGGTCCCGATGACGAGGGAGTTACCTTTAAGGCTTATCACTTTATCAAAAATGACAGCGGTGAAGTAGTAGGCGTTGAGGAAATACCCTGTGTAATTACCCGTTACGGTCTGATCATTACATGTGACGCCTTCAGCCCATTTGCGATAGTTGCAGTTGAGGACGACGGTTCTGCGGCGGACAAAGCTGAAAAGGAAGTAATTTTGTCGAATACTACCGGCGGAAGCATCTCAGCTGTAGGGAAAACAGAGAGCATGTTCTCAATAAAAGAAGGCGATACAGTAACAATCAGAGTTAAGGCGGATGAAGGCTATGCAATCGACACGATCACGGTTTTCGGTAAGAGCCACAAGGTAACCGGCGACGGCAGCACTGAGGAGTTTGATATAAGCTACGATATGCTCGCTGACCAGAGCGATATAATTGATGTTCGGTTTGCAACTGTTAAGACTTTATCTGAAGAAGCTTCTGCCGGTGAGACATCGGTAGTTTCCGGCATAGCCGCTGTCGAGGTGTCTATTGATTCCGAAAAGACTGTGCTTGCGGGAGGTCGGCTTGTTATAAATTCAACTGTTTCCGAGGGCGAGCACACATATCAGTGGTTTAAAGACGGTCAGGCGCTCATAGGTCAGACGGGCAGCAGTCTTATAATCGACAAAGTTACTGAGGACGATGCGGGAAATTATTCTCTGGCAGTTACGACCTTTGCGGGAACTTCGACCGCTGCGGTGACCAGCGGGGAATGCAAAGTAACCGTTTTGCCTTCAGGAGAGACTCGGGTTATCGGTAAGGTGGAAGTAAGTGGCGGAGATAAAAGCGTTCCTTTCGTAATAACGGTAACGACACCTGATGGAAATGAAGTTTACTCTACTGCTTCAACAGACGGCAGTTACAGCATACCCGAGCTTGAAAACGGCGATTACACTATTACATTCAGCAAGGAAAATTGCGCTCCGAGAAGCTTTGACATAACCATGGGAGCAGATGTTGTAAAGCTTGATACTACGCTTAAATTATTCGGCGACTTAAACGGTGACGGAGTGATCACTACGGTTGATGTCGGCATGGCGAATTCTCATGTAAAGCATATAAGTGTGCTGGACGAATATGATTTTGCCGTTGCAAACGTAAACCATGACGATTTGATTTCAACAGTAGACTGCGGATTGATGAATGCTCACGTTAAGGGCATAGAAAATCTCTGGAAACAAATTGCCAAATAAAAACAGGACCGGTGCGAAAAGCATCGGTCCTGTTTGATATAAAGTATTTTGAAAATCAGTGCACAATTATTTGTTATACATAAAAAGAGCTTACCCAAAAGGATAAGCTCTTATATGCTTTTTAAGTGAAATTACTTTTCAGCAAAGTACTTGATTGTTCTTACCATCTGGCTTGTGTAGGAGTTTTCGTTGTCGTACCAGGAAACGACCTGTACTTCATAAAGTCCGTCGCCGATCTCAGCAACCATTGTCTGAGTTGCATCAAAGAGTGAGCCGTACTTCATTCCGATAACGTCTGAAGAAACGATAGGATCCTCATTGTATCCGAATGACTCGGAAGCTGCTGCCTTCATTGCAGCGTTGATACCTTCCTTGGTAACATTCTCTCCCTTAACAACCGCTGTAAGAATAGTTGTAGAACCTGTAGGAACAGGAACTCTCTGTGCCGAACCGATAAGCTTTCCGTTAAGCTCCGGAATTACAAGGCCGATAGCCTTTGCAGCGCCCGTTGAGTTAGGAACGATGTTAGCGGCACCTGCTCTTGCTCTTCTGAGGTCGCCCTTTCTGTGAGGACCGTCAAGGATCATCTGGTCGCCGGTGTAAGCGTGGATCGTTGACATGATTCCGCTCTGGATAGGAGCGTACTTATTAAGTGTATCAGCCATTGGTGCAAGACAGTTTGTTGTGCAGGATGCAGCCGAAATGATCTGGTCATCTGCTGTAAGTGTATTCTCGTTTACAGAGTAAACGATAGTCTTAAGGTCGTTTCCTGCCGGAGCTGAGATAACAACCTTCTTAGCGCCTGCGTTGATGTGAGCCATGCTCTTTTCCTTTGAACAGTAGAAGCCTGTGCACTCAAGCACAACGTCTACTCCGATCTCGCCCCACGGAAGCTCTGCTGCGTTAGCCTCTTTGTATATGGTAAGAGTCTTACCGTCTACTGTGATAGTGTTAGCCTCGTCGTCAGCTTCAACTGTGTGGAGACCCTCGCCGATCGTTCCGCAGTATCCGCCCTGAGCGGTGTCATACTTTAAAAGATTTGCGAGCATTGAAGGCTTTGTAAGATCGTTTATTGCAACAACCTCATAACCCTCAGCGCCAAACATCTGTCTGAATGCGAGACGGCCTATACGGCCAAAACCATTAATTGCGACTTTAACTGCCATAATTAATATACCTCCTAAAAAATATCATATTGATATTTTACACCATTTGCCTGAAAATTGCAAGTACTTTGGTAAAAATTGATTGTTTATTAAAAGAATTTTCTATTCTCACATATGGTTTTTCATATAAAACTGCATTTCTACTTTATATTATTTTAGATCGTTAAAAATGAAGTGTCAGATGTATTGACAAATGCCTTAAGATTATGTATAATGCAAAGTGTATCATACATATAGACTTTATAAGTGTTATTCTTAAATCCTGAATGACTGTGAAAGGGTGATATAAATGACAGAATCAATAAAGATCAAACCTGAAAAACCAACACCAACAAATAAAATCCGCATTCTGGCAGCATCGGGACTGTTTGCCGCAATTATTTTCGTGCTTACGGCATATCTGCATATACCTACCGGCTCTGGTTATACACATGCCGGCGACGGAGTAATTTATCTTGCCGCCTGCATTTTGCCGACCCCGTATGCCGTATGTGCATCGGTGATAGGAGGAGCGCTTGCGGACGGACTTACAGGCTTTGTCACATGGATGCCCGCAACGATTGTCATAAAAGCAGTAACTGCACTGTTTTTCACAAATAAAAGCGAGAAAATTATTACTGTCAGAAATGTTATAGGCATAATACCTTCTCTTGTAGTATGCGTTTGCTGTTACAGTCTTTATGAGGGAATAGTGATGACAGATGACCTATCGTGGGCGACTATAATCGCCGCTTTCGGTCAGACTCCGGCATACTGCATTCAGGTGCTTGCAAGCTCGATTTTGTTTCTGATATGCGGCATTGCTTTTGATAGAATCAAATTAAAGCGCAGGCTTGATTTCTAATAAAATGCACATAAAAACAGGCGGTTTATTACGCCTGTTTTTTTAAAACTAAATATCGTATTTTCGTTTGTTTTTTTGTTTTCGGCTATCCCCCAGATTTTTCAATGCGTATTCGCAGCATTTAACAACAATTTGATTAAAGCTTATGTTATTTTTGTTTGCAAGTTTATCGAGTTTAGCTATAATGGAGAAGTTTTATGAAAAAGAGGATTTTAAGTCTTTTAACTACTTTAGTTATGATTGTCGGATCGGTTGTAATAACAACAGGATGTAACTCATCACAAACAAACGCTACAGCTTCAGGTGAAAAAGAATAAACCAATACAAGTTTTTTATCTGACGACAGTAATTTATGTTAAAAATCATAACTGTTTTCTATATGTGACAAGAGCATATAACCCCATGCTCATACTAATTCATCTGATCTATAACAGCCTTTATGTTAGCCGCCGTTTCCTCGCTTACTCCCGCAGCAGCTTTTATATCGTCAACAGATGCTGATTTAAGCTCGCTTTTGGTTTTAAATGAAAGAATAAGCTTTTTTACCTTTGCAGGACCTACGCCCTTAACGGTCGTAAGCTCGCTTGCAAAGGTTTTTTTCATGTGCTTTGAGGACTGATAAGCAACAGAGTATCTGTGCACCTCGTCCTGTATCTGTGTTATAAGATTAAACGCTTCTTTAAACCTTGTAACGCTTATTTCACCGCCGCTTGTCGCTATTGCCCGCGTGCGGTGCTTCGAGTCCTTTACAAGTCCGAATAGGGGAATATCAAGCTTAAGCTCTTTTAAGACCTCCTCAACAGACGAAACGTGACCCTTTCCGCCGTCGAGAAAAATAAGGTCGGGAATTGTTCTAAAGCCCTCGTCGTCAGGGTCGTCAAGGTGCGAAAGGCGACGGCGCAAAACCTCCTGCATACAGGCGTAGTCGTTTTGCTCTGATACGGTTTTTATGGCAAACTTTTTATACCTTTTTTTTAATGGTCTGCCGTTTTTAAATACGACCATTCCGCCTACCATATTGTCGCTTGCAAGGTTAGAAATGTCGTAACATTCGATAAACTCGGGCGTTTTTGAAAGCTTCAGCAGATCTCTTAACTGCTCGAGCGCAATAATATCTCTGCCTTTTACGCCAATTTTCTGTGATAGCTTTTCGCTGGAGTTTGCCTTTGCAAGAGTGGAAAGACGCAGCATTTCTCCACGTTGCGGCACGTATATGTGAACCTTTTTTCCGCAAAGCCCTGAGAGATATTCCTCAATAAGCTCCATATCCTCACAATCACTGTCAAGATAAATGTTTTTAGGAATTGTTCGTTCTGCGTAAAAACGCAGCAAAAAGTCGCTCCTGAGCTTTTTTTCGTCCTCCGGTTCGCCTATAAAAAAGCTCTGTTTGTCATAAAGGCGTCCTGAGCGGTACATCATAACGCTTACGCAGCACTCGGCTCCATTGGCAGCAAGTCCTAAAAAATCGCAGTCGTCTATCGACAACCCTACCACTCTTTGATTTTCTGCGGCTTTCTGTATTGCAAATATTCTGTCCCTCAGTTTTGCAGCAAGCTCGTAATCAAGATTTGCGGACGCGTCTTCCATAGCTTTTTTAAGCCGCTCTACCGATTTTACAGAGCCGTTTTTTATATAGTTTACCGCTTCGGATACGATGCTTTTATACTCGTTACTTGAAAGCTCTCCCGTGCAGACGCCCATACAGCGCTTTATGTGATGATTCAGGCAGGGACGCGCCTTTTTAAAATCCCTTGGGAATTTTTTTGAGCAGGTGTAAAGTCCAAACACCTTGTTTGCTTCCTCAACAGCCTGTTTTACGGCAAATGAGCTTGTGTAGGGACCTATATATTCACAGTCATCATTATCCTTTTGTAAAACGGCTGTGAGTTTAGGATATTCTTCATTAGTTATTTTTATATAGCTGTATCCTTTGTCGTCTTTTAAAAGTATATTGTATTTTGGCTTGTATTGCTTTATGAGCGAGCATTCCAGCACAAGCGCTTCAAATTCTGAGTTGGTGACAATAAAATCGTAGTCGTTTACCTGAGAAACCATTTTGGCCACTTTGGGCAGGTGGTCGGCATGTTCACGAAAATAGCTGGAAACCCTCTTCTTCAGATTCTTTGCCTTTCCTATATATATTATTTTTCCGCCTGCATTTTTCATTAAATAACATCCCGGGCTTTCTGTTAAAAGAGCCGTTTTTTCACGCAGATGCGGAAGGCGTTTATTTGTATTTACATCTACCATTTGAATCACCGGATTCTGTGTTTTGTTATTATAAGATCATAGGTTTGCACAACGCTTTTTAATATTAAACAGCATACATGCATACAACCACATTTTATCATAAAAAAGAATATTAGTAAAGCGATATTTTTATTAAAAGTGCTAAAAACACATTTAATAAGTTGATTTTGAAAAACAAAAGATTTATAATTGTATGGTAAATAATAGTACGAAGCGACCGTTGTGTCGTGTGAGGAGGAAAAGAATATGTTTGCAGGAATAATGGCTGTGATTATCTTTTTAGCAATGTTTATTCTGATTGTTATGGACAAAATCGAACGCCACATAGTCACTCTTGCTTGCGCTGTCCTTACCATCGTATTTGTATTCGGCATAGGAATGCACAGCTTAACGGCTATCGACGAAACGCTTAACGTCAGAAATATCTTTACTTCGTCGTTCTGGTATCAATCGGGTGAAGCATCAGAATCCACAGGCGGAATAAACTGGGCTACCATTATATTTATAGCGGGAATGATGATAATGGTAGAGGGTATGGCCAGAGTCGGGTTCTTCAGATGGCTTTGTATGAAGATAGCTAAATGGGTTCGCTATAAGCCGATACCTATATTTATAACCTTTATGGTACTGTCTTCGGTATTAGCTATGTTTATAGACAGCATTACGGTGATCTTATTCCTTGCGGCAGTCACCATCGAGCTTGCTCAAATGCTTAAATTCAATCCGGTACCTGTAATACTTACGGAAGTTTTCTGCGCAAATCTGGGAGGCTCGGCTACGATGTGCGGAGATCCGCCGAACATAATTATAGGAACATCATTAGGATATACCTTTACCGATTTTATCACTAATACCGGCGCGATAGCCGCTATTTCTCTTGTTGCGGTTGTCATATACTTTTATATCACGATGCACAAAAAAATCAAAACGGGCGAAGAGGTCGATGTCAGCGCGCTTAATATTGATCCATCTTCTGTGATCACGGATAAAAAAGGATTTATTCTCAGCAGTATTATATTTATTCTTGCCGTGGTTTTACTCGTAACTCACGCGCAGACGGGTTTGACTGTTGCAATAATAGGTGTGCTTATTGCAGCGCTTACGTTTATTGTATCAGGAAAGCACATTTTAGAGATATTAAAGAAGGTGGACTATAAAACACTCTTATTCTTTATTGGACTTTTCGTCGTAGTAGGCGGACTTGAACAGACAAAAATACTCGAGCTGCTTGCAAAGTTGATTGAAAATATCAGCGGCGGAAACGCAATGATTATGGTAGCGATAATCCTTTGGCTTTCAGCTATTGCCAGTGCGTTTATCGATAACATTCCGTTCGCTGCAACTATGATACCGGTTATACGTACTCTGTCGCTTACCTCCGGCGTTCCGCTTGACGTTATGGCATGGACTCTTGCTATCGGAACCGATATAGGCGGAAGTGCAACGCCGATAGGAGCGTCTGCAAATGTCGTGGGGATCGCGGTGGCTTCTAAAAACGGCTATCCGATAAGCTGGAAAAAATACTGCTTATCGCTTGTTCCGGCAACGGTGATAGTTTTAGTTATTTCAATGACATGTATTTATTTGAGATACCTTTAATGATCGGGGAGGAATAAAGTATGGATCAGTTAATTGTTTCTATCGGGCGTGAATATGGAAGCGGCGGACATGAGATAGCTGTTAAGCTTGCTCAAAAGCTCGGCCTTAAGCTTTATGACAGAAATATGCTTGAGGAAATAGCAAAGCATAAGAATGTAGATTATGAGGAACTTGCAAAGTATGACGAAGCACCAAAAAAAGAGATCTTAACACGGACGGTTAGAGGACTTAGCAATTCTCACGAATACAACATTGCAAATATGCAATTTGAGTATCTTCGCAAAAAGGCAAGCGAGGGCGAAAGCTTTGTGGTCGTCGGAAGATGCGCAGAATCTGTTCTTAAGGACTTTGAGGGCCTTATTTCTGTCTTTATTCTCGGAGATATCGAATGCAGGATACAGCGTATCTCAAGGGTGAGAAATATGTCTGAAAGTGAGGCGAGATCCGCTATCAGCCGTCACGACAAAACCAGAAAGGCATATCACAACAGCCACAGCAGTATGAAATGGGGAGATGCGAGAAATTACGATATCACTCTGAACTCAAGCAAGCTTGGCATTGACGATGCGGTGGATTTAATCGCTGAGTATATAAATAAAAGAACTGTGAAAAGGTGAAAAAGAATGGGCGAACGAAAATGTTCGCCTTTTTAATTTAAAAATATTGCAATGAATGCCAATTAGTGATATAATGTAGCATATGTAGATATGCAAATTCGGAATATTACGGAGGTTTTAAAATGCTTACAGACATCGAAATCGCACAGCAGGCAAAAATGCTTAAAATCGGACAGATTGCACAACAACTGGGAATAAGCGAAGAGGATATAGAGCCATACGGCCACTATAAGGCAAAGCTTTCTGAAGAGCTGTTTAAGAAAACAGCGGACAATCCTGACGGAAAGCTTATACTGGTTACGGCAATAAATCCTACCCCCGCAGGAGAGGGCAAGACGACTATCTCCGTCGGACTTGCAGAGAGTATGGCTAAGATAGGTAAAAAAGCAGTGCTGGCTTTAAGAGAACCCTCCTTGGGCCCTGTTTTCGGAATAAAAGGCGGAGCAGCAGGCGGCGGATATGCTCAGGTTGTGCCGATGGAGGACATAAATCTTCATTTTACCGGAGATATGCACGCTATTACAGCGGCTAACAACCTTTTGTGCGCTCTTATCGACAATCACCTTCAGCAGGGAAATACGCTGAGAATAGATCAGAGAAGAATACTTTTTAAAAGATGTATGGATATGAATGACCGGGCGCTCAGATATATAAATGTCGGTCTGGGCGGAAAGGTGAACGGTGTTCCGCGCGAGGATGGCTTTAACATAACGGTTGCATCTGAGATAATGGCAATTCTGTGCCTTGCAAGTGACCTCGATGACCTTAAAAAGCGTCTTGAAAGAATACTGGTGGCTTATGACCTTGACGGAAATCCGGTTTATGCAAAGGATTTAAAGGGCTGCGGTGCAATGACGGCGCTCCTGAAGGATGCTCTGAAGCCGAATCTTGTTCAGACGCTTGAGAATACTCCTGCTATTATGCACGGAGGCCCGTTTGCTAACATCGCTCACGGATGCAACTCGGTAAGAGCCACAAAGCTGGCTCTTAAACTGGGAGATTACTGTATAACAGAAGCGGGCTTTGGGGCAGACCTTGGCGCTGAAAAGTTTCTTGACATAAAGTGCCGTTTTGCAGGGCTTGCACCTGATTGCGTGGTGCTTGTGGCGACCATTCGCGCGCTTAAGTATAATGGCTCAGTTGCAAGAGATAAGCTTACCGAGGAGAATTTAGACGCGCTTAAAAAGGGAATAGTAAATCTTAAGACGCACATAGAAAATATGCACAAGTACGGTGTTCCCGTAGTTGTGGCGATAAACAGATTTCACACTGATACTGAGGCGGAGATCGAATATATCAAGGAGTTCTGCGCTGAAATGGGCGTTGAGGTTTCGTTAGCCGAAATATTTGCAAAAGGCGGTGAAGGCGGAACCGATTTAGCAAGGAAGGTGTGCGACACTATTGAAAAATATGATGGATGTGCTTCTGATTTCCACACACTGTATGACGAAAAGCTTCCGATCAAGGAAAAGCTTGATATAATCGCTAAGGAAATCTATCGCGCAGACGGAGTGATATATACAGCGCAGGCTGAAAAATCGCTGAAGGAAATTGAAAAGCTCGGCTTTTCGGATATTCCGGTGTGTGTTGCAAAAACGCAGTATTCGCTTTCGGATGATCCGACAAAGCTCGGAAAACCGGAGAATTTTAACATTACGGTTCGTGACTTAAAGCTCTCTGCCGGAGCTGGATTTGTTGTCGCACTTACGGGAGATATTATGACAATGCCGGGACTTCCAAAGGTTCCTGCCGCAGAAAAGATAGACTGCGACAACGACGGATATATCTCAGGTCTTTTCTAATAGGAATATCGGAGGAAACAGCTTGAAAATAACTACACATTCGGCAGAGGAAACGATAGCTCTCGGTAAAAGGATCGCCGAGTTTCTTAAAGGCGGAGACGTTATTGCCTTTGAGGGGGATCTCGGGGCAGGAAAGACCACAATAACAAGGGGTATCTGTCTTGGACTGGGGTTGCCAGATAACGTGACGAGTCCTACATTTTCTTTAGTAAACGAGTACAGGGGAGAAAAAAATACCCTTGCACACTTTGATATGTATAGAATCGAAAGCTCTGAGGATTTATATCTTACTGGGTTTTACGACTATATTGAAGAAGGCTGTGTGGTGGCTGTCGAGTGGAGCGAGAATATAAAAGACGCTTTGCCTGAGGGCGCGATAACAGTAAGGCTTGAGCGGCTTGACGACAACACAAGGATAATAGAAATTTCGGGAGATGAAAGATTTGACGCTGCTTGGGATTGAAAGCTCGGGAAAAGCTGCGAGCGCTGCGGTTTATAAGGACGGGATATTTCTCTCGTCCGAAACGGTCTGTACTGCGCTTACACATTCACAGACGCTTGTTCCAATGTGCGAAAGAGCCATTTCAAACTCAGGAGTATCCTTTGATGATATAAGCGGTATAGCAGTAAGCGCGGGTCCGGGAAGTTATACCGGACTGAGGATAGGAATAGCGGCGGCAAAGGGAATGTGTTTAAAAGGCAAAATACCCGTTACGGGCGTTTCAACGCTTATCGCTATGGCATATAATCTTTTGCCGTTTGAGGGACATATTTTTAGTGTAATGAAGGCAAGAGAGAATATTGCGTATTTTGCCGCATATATGTCAGACGGCACAAGGCTTAAAACGGTGTATGAAGACTGTGTTGTAAATATAACCGAAATAAAAGATTTTGAAAACAACTTAAATACAAAGATAATGCTTGTAGGCGATTGGGCGGAGTATATTAAGGATAAGCTGTTTTCCGATGTCAGTACAGTCTTTGTTGCCCCTGTCGATAAGCGCATTCAGGATGCGAAAGGAGTTTTGCTCGCAGCTTTGGAGCAAAATAATTTTATCAGCGCAGAAAAATTAAATGCCAGATATCTGCAAATAACTAAAGCGGAAAAGGACAGACTAAATATATGAATATGGAAGACAAAAAGAGAATTGTAATAAAACTCGGTACGTCAACTCTTGCTCACAAAACGGGGAGACTTAATATCAGAAGAGTAGAGCGCCTTGTAAAGATTATTTCCGACATAAAAAATTCCGGAAGAGATGTTTTGCTTGTCTCCTCCGGGGCGATAGGTTTGGGAATGGGAAAGCTGGGACTTGTCGATCGCCCGACCGATACACCCGCTAAGCAGGCGTGCGCTGCTGTGGGACAGTGTGAGCTTATGTATATGTACGATAAGCTTTTCGGAGAATATAATCTGGTGGTGGCGCAGCTTTTGCTTACCAAGTATGTTCTTTTGGAGGAGAGAAGAAGAAACGTGGAAAACGCCGTTGAGGAACTCCTTTCAAGGGGAGTTATACCGGTGGTAAATGAGAATGATACGGTCGCGATAGATGAGCTTGAGCTGGAAATGGGTGAGAACGATTCGCTTGCAGCTACGGTTGCTTCTATTGCAAAGGCAGATCTTTTGATAATTTTAAGCGATATAGACGGACTTTATGACAAAAATCCAAAGACCTGTTCTGACGCCAAGCTAATATCGGTGGTCGATGAGATAACAGATGAAATAAGACACAGCGCACAGGGCTCTTCAAGCGGATTGGGAAGCGGCGGAATGAAAACAAAATTAAATGCTGCGCAAATCGCAATGAGCGCCGGAATAGATATGGTCATTTTAAACGGAAGAGAGCCGGATGTTCTTTACGATCTTTTAGAGGGAAAGAAAGTTGGTACACTGTTTAAAGCATAATTAAAAGAAAGGGGATTTTTATGGATTTTATGTTAAGCGGCGACTATATAGAAACTATGGGCAAAAAGGCCAAAGCTGCGGCAAAGAGCATATGCTCTGCCACAAGCGCTCAGAAAAACGATGCCCTGATTGAAATAGCCTATGCGTTAAGAAAATGCAAGGATGCGGTTTTAGAAGCTAACAGCAAGGATCTTTACCACGCAAGGTTAAACAATATGCGGGATTCGCTCATTGATCGGCTTACCTTGAACGAGGCGAGGATTGAATCCATTGCAAACGCCTGTGAAAATCTTACAAAGCTGGGCGATCCGGTGGGCATGATAGACGAGGGCTCTGTTCGTCCAAACGGTATGAGGATAACCAAGACGAGAGTCCCGATGGGAGTAATAGGTATAATATACGAAAGCCGCCCGAATGTTACGGTGGATGCAGCATCTTTGTGTTTAAAGAGCGGAAACGCAGTGATCCTCAGAGGCGGAAAGGAAGCAAGTGAAACCAACAAGTGCCTTGTAAAAATTATGAGAGCGGCACTTGACAGAGTAGGATTTGAGCAGGACGTAATCCAATATATAGAGGACTCTTCAAGAGACGCTGTAATGCGCCTTATGAAGGCAAACGATTATATAGATGTTCTTATCCCCAGGGGAGGAGCAGGACTTATAAACGCAGTTATTCAAAACGCAACCGTGCCGGTTATTCAGACGGGAGTGGGAAATTGCCATGTTTATGTAGATTCTACGGCAGATCTGAGAATGGCAGTGGATATTGTCGACAACGCAAAAACCTCTCGCCCGAGCGTTTGCAACGCAATCGAAACCTGTCTTGTGCACAAGAGTGTTGCGGAGGAGTTTCTTCCAAAGCTTAAATCACGTCTGGACAAATCGGATGTTGAAATACGCGGATGCGATATCACGCAGATGATTCTGGGAGACGATATAGTTCCCGCCACGCAGGAGGACTGGGAAACGGAGTTTCTGGATTATATTCTTGCCGTGCGTGTGGTCGATGACCTTGCAATGGCGATAGAGCATATTCAGACTTATTCAACAGGTCACAGCGAATGTATAGTTACCCAGTCGCTTTTTGCTGCCGAAACATTTAAGAGGGAAATTGATGCTGCGGCAGTGTATGTAAATTGTTCTACACGCTTTACCGACGGAGAGGAGTTTGGGCTGGGCGCTGAGATAGGTATTTCAACTCAAAAGCTTCATGCACGAGGTCCTATGGGACTTAAGGAACTGACTACCGTTAAGTATATAATTGAGGGTGACGGACAGATAAGAGAATAGCTTCTTGTCAGCAAGATAGGGATTAAATTATCCGGGCTATTGTACCTTTTATAAAAATAAAATATTTTTTTAATTTGTCTTGACAAATAATATATTTTGGTGTATTATATAAAGCATATTAAACATATAGGTATTATCATAATTGGCATTGGAGGTATTTAATATGCAGAATATAATACTTAAATACTTAAGACATAATTTCAGAAACGGACGAATGTGCCGCTTAAAAAACGAGTGTGAAAAGTAAAGTGGAGAAACACAGGTTCAGAATTTTGGCAGGACGACATATTAAGAAATAAGTTTTTTATATTTTTATAAGAAAGAGGTATTTGACAATGAGCTTTACATATGAAAATTATAAATTTGAAACCATTCAGCTGCACGCAGGACAGGAGACGCCAGACAGCGCATCGGACGCAAGGGCAGTTCCTATCTATCAGACGACATCCTACGTATTTAAAAACTCAGCGCACGCGGCCGCGCGCTTTAATCTGTCCGATGAAGGCAACATATATGGCAGACTTACAAACTCAACAGTTGACGCTTTTGAGCAGAGGATAGCAGCGTTAGAGGGTGGAGTTGCAGCACTGGGAGTAGCTTCTGGCGCTGCGGCTATAACCTACACTTTTTTGAATTTAGCGGGAGCAGGAGACAATATTGTTTCTGCTCGGACGATTTATGGCGGTACCTATAATCTTCTTGCACACACGCTTCCACAGTACGGAATCAAAACGACATTTGTTGACGCAGACCAAGAGGACGCTTTTGAAAATGCTATCGACGAAAATACAAAAGCACTGTTCATAGAGACCATAGGCAATCCGAATGCGACGCTTATAGACATAGAAAAGGTTGCAGATATCGCGCACAGACATAAGATCCCGCTGGTTGTGGATTCTACCTTTGCAACGCCGTTTTTAGTTCGTCCGTTTGAGTACGGTGCGGATATTGTGGTACATTCCGCAACAAAGTTTATAGGCGGACACGGTACGGCAATAGGCGGCGTAATAGTCGACAGCGGAAAGTTTGACTGGGAGGCAAGCGGCAAGTTTAAATCAATCACAGAGCCAAATCCGAGTTATCACGGAATAAGCTTTACAAAGGCAGTCGGACCGGCAGCTTTTGTCACTAAGATAAGAGCTATACTTTTAAGGGATACCGGCGCAACGCTTGCTCCGCTGCACGCATTTTTATTCTTGCAGGGGCTTGAGACACTTTCGCTCAGAGTGGAAAGACACGTTGAAAATACAATTAAGGTAGTTGAATTTCTGAAAAACCATCCAAAGGTCGAAAGCGTTAACCATCCATCCTTGCCTGACAGTCCGTACAATGCGCTTTACAATAAGTATTTTCCGAATGGCGGCGCTTCAATATTTACATTTGATATAAAGGGCGGCGCTAAAGAGGCTCAGGAGTTTATCGACAGACTTAAGATATTCTCTCTTCTTGCAAATGTCGCTGATGTAAAATCTTTGGTAATACATCCGGCGTCAACAACGCATTCTCAGCTCAATGAGCAAGAGCTTGCAGAGCAGGGAATAAAGCCGAATACTATCCGTCTGTCGATAGGAACGGAGCATATAGATGATATTATAGCAGACCTTGCGCAGGCGTTTGAAAAAAATTGAGATATTTTTTTGCCGTGCAAATCATATATGCAACACGGATTCATTTATAAAAGGGTGATAAATTGTGAATATAGCAGAGCTTCAAAATCAAATTATGGCGTTAAAAAAACAAAATGATGTCTGTATACTAGCGCACAGTTATCAGACCAAAGAAATAACCGAGATAGCTGATTTTACCGGAGATTCATATCAACTGAGCGTTATGGCTCAGAAGACGCAGCAAAAGAACATTTTGATGTGCGGCGTTCGTTTTATGGCTGAGACTGTAAAAATGCTTTCTCCAGAAAAGCGCGTTGTTTTAGCTAATCCGATTGCCGGCTGTCCTATGGCTGAGCAGATGGATAAGGAGCTTATTGAAGCAGTTAAATCGCAGTATCCGGACTATACGGTAGTTGCTTATATCAACACCACGGCAGAACTTAAAACAGTGTGCGACGTATGCGTTACCTCATCGTCGGCGGTTAAGATAATCAGCAAAATACAAAACGATAAGATACTGTTTATACCGGACTGCAATTTGGGGGATCATGTTTCAAGAATGCTTCCTGATAAGACATTCAAGCTTTTGCAGGGAGGTTGTCCGGTACACGCAAGGGTGTCTATTGAAGACGTAAAGAAAGCAAAAGCCGCTCACCCCGAAGCGCTTATATTGGTGCATCCGGAGTGCCAGCCGAGCATTGTTAAAGAGGCTGATTTTGTCGGCTCTACTTCAGCTATAATGGACTATGCAGAAAATTCAGAAGCCAAAGAGTTTATCATTGGAACCGAAATAAGCATAGCGCAGCATTTGCAGTTTAGTTGTCCGGATAAGCGCTTTTATCCGCTGTCTAAGGATCTTATCTGCTCAAATATGAAGTCTACGACTTTAGTGGACGTATACAATGCAATCAGAGGCACCGGCGGAGAAGAGATTGTGATGAGCGATGAGCTTATAGCAAGTGCTAGGAAATGCATTGATAAAATGATAGAGCTTGGAGGATAAATAATCACTCCGGTTGCTTTTTTATAAAAATGTGGTATACTATATTTTAGAAAAGCTTATGAGGAGAGATGATATATGGGTTGCACACACGATTGTTCTTCTTGCAGCAGCGGCTGCGGCAGCACCGATCAGGAAAGTTTGATAAAAGAGCCGCATGAGGGCACAAAGGTGAAAAAAATCATTGCGGTCGTTTCAGGAAAGGGAGGAGTAGGCAAAAGCCTGGTTACTTCTCTTTTGTCGGTTCTTTCAAACCGAAAGGGATATAAGACCGCTATATTAGACGCGGATATCACCGGCCCGTCAATACCGAAATCGTTTGGCATAAACACAAAGGCACAGGCGTCTGAAAGCGGACTGTTTCCCGAAGTCACTAAAACCGGCATTAAGCTTATGTCGCTTAATCTTCTTGTTCAAAACGATACCGATCCCGTTATCTGGCGGGGCCCCGTTATAGCAGGAGCGGTAACACAATTCTGGACTGACGTTATCTGGGACGAGGTAGACTATATGTTTGTTGATATGCCCCCGGGAACCGGAGATGTTCCGCTGACTGTGTTTCAGTCTATGCCTATTGACGGAATAATCGTAGTCACAAGCCCACAGGAGCTTGTTTCAATGATAGTTCAAAAGGCTGTGAAGATGGCAAATCTTATGGATATTCCGGTTATCGGAATAGTAGAAAATATGTCATATTTTGTATGTGACGAGTGCAAAAAGGAACACAGGATTTTCGGTGACAGTAATATTGAAGAGATCGCAGACAGATACGGTATCAAAAATGTGGCGAAGATACCCATTGACAAAAAGCTTTCAGCAGCAGTTGACAGGGGCATGACCGAGCTTTTTGAGGGCGACTGGCTTGATGGTTTGAGTGATGCGCTTGATGAAATATAGGATTAGACTTTAAGTAACACTTAGCAAGGGGATTAAAGCAAAAAATCTCCTTGCTTTTTTAAATGAGACTTTATTTGATATTTGCTCAATTATTGATAAATAATCGATATAGCTTGGTTTTCTTGACACATTATTACATAAATGCTATAATAATTATGTATTTTTCAAGTAAGGCAAGTCGCTTTGGAAACTTGTAAAGAGTATGTTGTATGAAAGGATATAGAAAAGTGAAAATACCGTTTGTAACAAAAGAAAAAATTGAAGAAATAGCAATGAGTTATCCTACACCTTTTCACATTTATGACGAAAAGGGGATAAGAGAAAATGCAAGAAAAGTAAACAAGGCGTTTTCGTGGAACAAAGGATTTAAAGAGTACTTTGCAGTTAAGGCAACTCCCACACCGAAGATTTTACAAATTTTAAAGGAAGAGGGCTGCGGTGTAGATTGCTCATCTTATACAGAGCTTTTGATGTCTGAAGCTTGCGGCTTTTTTGGCGATGATATTATGTTTTCATCAAATGTCACACCGGACCAGGACTTCATAAAGGCTTATGAGCTTGGTGCTCAGATAAATCTCGACGATTTTACGCATATTGAGGTGCTTGAAAAGCTCACGGGAATACCGGAGACTATATGCTTAAGGTACAATCCCGGCGGACAATTCAAGCTTCACAACCAGATCATGGACAACCCCGGGGACGCAAAGTACGGCCTTACAAAGGATCAGATGCTTGAAGGATTCAAACTGTTAAAGGAAAAGGGAGCAAAGTATTTCGGAATACACTCGTTCTTGGCTTCAAACACAGTCACAAACGATTATTATCCTATGCTTGCTAAGATCTTATTCGAGCTTGCGGTCGAGCTTTCACAGAAGACCGGTGTTAAGATAAAGTTTATTGACCTTTCAGGGGGCATAGGAACTGCGTATAAGCCACAGGACAAGCCAAACGATATTGAGACAATAGGCGAGGGAGTAAGAAAAGTCTATGAGGAGGTTTTGGTTCCGGCGGGAATGGGCGATGTTGCGATATATGCGGAGCTTGGCAGATTTATGCTTGCGCCTTACGGACATCTCATTGCAAAGGCTATAAGGGAAAAGCATATTTATAAGGACTACATCGGACTTGATGCTTGCGCGGCTAATCTTATGCGACCGGCTATGTACGGAGCTTATCATCATATCACAGTTTTGGGAAAAGAAAATCAGCCGTGCGATCACAAATACGATATCACAGGCGGACTTTGCGAAAACAACGACAAGTTTGCTAAGGACAGAATGCTTCCAAAGATCGATATCGGCGATTACATTTGTATCCATGATACAGGAGCACATGGTTTTTCTATGGGATATAACTATAACGGAAAGTTAAGAAGCGCAGAACTGCTTCTCAAAGAGGACGGCAGTGTTGAGATGATAAGACGTGCTGAAACGCCAAAGGATTATTTTTCAACATTTGACTTTACGGGACTGTTTGACTGATAAATTTTACACGGGGAGGCAGCAATATGGCAAATGAAAAGGTTTTGGTACTTGACTTTGGCGGGCAGTATAATCAGCTTATTGCGAGAAGAGTAAGAGACTTAAGTGTTTATGCTGAAATAAAGCCATATAGTACTCCGCTTGAGGAAATAAAGGCACAGGGATACAAGGGGATTATTTTTACCGGAGGGCCTAATTCGGTCTATGATGAAAGCTCTCCGCATTACACAAGTGAAATTTTATCTATTGGTGTGCCTGTGCTTGGAATATGCTATGGAAGCCAGCTTATATCATATATGCTCGGCGGAGAGGTATCTGCCTGCGAAAAAAGCGAATACGGAAAAATAAACATAAGACTTGTCAAGGAAAGCAAGCTTTTTAAAGATGTTCCTGAGAAAAGCGTTGTCTGGATGAGTCACACGGACTATATAAGCAAGGTGCCAAATGGCTTTTCAGTCACTGCTGAGTCTGATGACTGTCCCTGTGCCGCGATGGAAAACGAGCAGAAAAAAATATACGCCGTACAGTTTCACCCGGAGGTAACACACAGCGAATACGGAATAAAAATGCTTGAAAACTTTCTTTATGAAGTCTGCGGTTGCAGCGGAGACTGGGTTATGGACGATTTTATAGATAGGACTGTTTCTGAGCTCAGGAAAAAAGTCGGTGAAAAACGGGTGGTTTTAGGTCTTTCAGGGGGAGTCGATTCTTCAGTTGCAGCAGCGCTTTTGAGCCGCGCGGTTGGAAATCAACTGACCTGCGTTTTTGTAGATCAGGGGCTTATGAGAAAAGATGAGGGCGACTTTGTAGAAAGAACATTCACTTCACTTTTTGATATGCGGTTTGTCAGGGTAAACTGCGGCGATGAATTTCTGGCAAAACTAAAGGGAGTTACCGATCCCGAACAAAAGCGAAAGATCATAGGCACTGAGTTTTACAACGTTTTCTGGAACAAGATCCGTGAAGAAGCCGACGGCGGATTCTTTGCGCAGGGAACGATATACCCTGACCGAATTGAGAGTGGTAAGGGAGATGCCGCAACAATAAAGACGCATCATAATCAGGTCAAAATGCCTGACGATATCAATTTTGAAGGCGTTATTGAGCCGCTTGGCGATCTCTTTAAGGACGAGGTAAGAAAGGTCGGCGAAAAGCTTGGCATTCCGCACGAACTTGTGTGGCGCCAGCCGTTTCCCGGCCCCGGACTGGGAGTCAGAATTCTCGGAGAAATAACCAAAGAAAAAATAAAAATTTTGCAGGAATCGGACGCGGTTTTCCGTGACGAAATGAAAAGGAGCGGAGAAGAGGAGCGCCTTAGTCAATTTTTCGCAGTGCTTCCTGATGTGAGAACGGTAGGCGTTATGGGTGATCACAGGACTTACGATCATCTTATCGCGATAAGAGCGGTAACAACAGACGATTTTATGACTGCCGACTGGGCGCGTATTCCGTATGATGTGCTTGCGCGGGTTTCAAACCGTCTCACAAACGAGGTGGAGCATGTAAACAGAGTAGTTTACGATATTACTTCAAAGCCGCCGGGAACGGTCGAGTGGGAATAAGTTGAGAAGTCGTAAAAACCCAGTATTTATGCGGGTTTGCAGACTTTCGAGAGGTCTTTTGA
>CANRLH010000013.1 GCA_947631455.1 uncultured Clostridia bacterium | reverse complement strand
TGGGAACAACAGGGCTCGAACCTGTGACCCTCTGCTTGTAAGGCAGATGCTCTCCCAGCTGAGCTATGCTCCCACATTCGCCACCTTAAGCGACGAAAACTATTATACACTATCGTTTGTTATTTGTCAAGAGATTTTATCAGATTTTTTATGTCCTCTCTGGAAAAATTATATTCCTTGGTGCAGAAATGACATTTAACATTTGTATTGTCGTCCTGCATAAGCTCAGAAAGTTGTTCCCTGCCAAGCGATATAAGCGCTCTTTCTACCCTTTCCTTAGAGCAATCGCACTTGTAGTTGACCTCAAAATCGTCCAGCACATTCGGTTCAAGCCCCTGAAGTGCCATAAGCGAAATCTTCTCGGCAGTTAAACCGTCGCACAGCATCTCAGTCACCGATTTCATTGAGTTTATGTTTTGTTCTATTCTGTCGGTTGCCTCGTCAGGAGCAAACGGCAAAAGCTGAAGCAGAAATCCTCCTGCCTTTTTGACGGTAAGGTCTGGACTCACAAGCACTCCAAGTGCACACACTGTGGGTATCTGCTCACTTGTTGCAAAATAGCTTGTTATGTCCTCTGCTATCTCACCGCTTACTATCGGGACCTGACCGCAGTACGGCTCTTTCAGTCCCAGATCCTTAACAACGCTTAAAACGCCGTCCTTACCCACAGCGCTGCCGACATCAAGCTTACCTCTTGAATTAAGAGGTATCTCTACTACAGGATTCTGAACATAAGCCTTTACATTGCCATAGCTGTCCGCAACGGCGATCATATTTCCTGCGGGCCCATTTCCGTTTATTCTGAGAGTTATCGTGTCGTCCTTGCCCTTAAGCCCGAAGCCCATAAGAGAAGCGCCCATAGCGAGTCTTCCCAGTGCTGCCGTGATAACAGCGCTTGATGAATTTATTCTTTCTATTTCAGCAACGATGTCAGTACCGTCTATTGCTGAGCATACAACTGATGCGTCGCGACTGATTGATCTTACAATTCTTCCCAAAGTCATTCTGCCTTTCTAGCTATAATAAAATACCTTTCGGTATGTTCGTCAATATCCTCCATACCAAAGCCTCCTGAGATGCTGATAACCTCCAGCCCAGATTCATTAAGCATATCAATAATCTGCTCCGGTGTGTAATCATATTCAAAAAAGCTCTCGTGTGATCTTTCATAAAGCTCACCCGACCTTTCAAATATGTCTAGGAAAATTTCTACTCTGCCCTTATCCCCGTCATACTCGTTTTTCCATACAAGATACGCATCATCGTCCTCATACACAAAAGTATTATCCGCCAGTATCTCCTTGTGCTTGTAAGGCGAGTTTATATCAAATATAAAAACGCCTCCGCTTTTAAGCGCATCGGATGTGCACCTTATAAAACTTTCTACCGAATCAACGCTGTCAAGATGATTCACCGCATCCAGAGTACATACAGCCGCCGAAAACTTTTCATCAAACGAGAAGTCGGTCATATCGCCTTTTACAAACTCGGCACAGCATTTTTCTCTTGCTTTCATGAGCATCTTGTCCGAAAGATCAAGTCCTACCATATCAAACTTCAAATCACACAAACGCTTTGTCAGCTCTCCGGTTCCGCAGGCAATATCAAGAACCCTTCCGCTGATATCAAAAGCACCTAGCACCGACGAAATAAGCGACGACAGATCATCATAGCACACACCGACAAAACGATCATAATATTTGTAAAGTCGTTCGTAGGACATTATTTCTTATCCTTTTGACACAAGCGTTTAAAAACCACGCTGTAACCGTCGCTTCCGTAATTTATCGACCTGTTTACTCTGCTGATAGTCGCGGTAGACGCACCCGTTTCCTTAACTATGTCGCTGTATACCCTTTTGTCATTTAACAGCTTTGCGACCTGAAACCGCTGTGCTAAGGATTTAAGCTCCGGGATAGTGCATAGATCGTCAAAGAACTTATAGCACTCATCCCTGGTTTCAAGGCAGAGAATAGCGTCAAACAAGTCATCCATACTTTTATCAACAAGCTTGCTGTTCATAAGATCACCTCAGCAAAAATTCATTATGTATATTTTAACACACTAAATTGTGAAAGTAAAGAGCTTTTAAGAAATTTTCCGATAAAACTTAAGCAAAAATAAAAGAGGGCGATTGCCGCCCTCTGATAACTTTTACGCGTCACCCGGAGAAAATTCATCCTGAGCAACATCTTCTATAATAGACTTAATCTCGTCAACACCCTCGCCCGTTGCGGCGGAAAACTCAATAACCGTTATGTCCTCAAAGCAAGGTATTTCGGTTTTAAAAGCCAAAAGCCTTTTTTGACGATCGGTTTTGTTTAACTTATCAGCCTTTGTAAGAACGATCACAAACGGTGTTTCACTCTCAATAAGAAAGTTTATCATTAAAATATCGTCCTTAGTGGGGGCGTGGCGCATATCAATAAGCTGAAACACAAGTCCCAGATGGCGGCTGGTGTCTCTTAAATATCCCTCAATGAGCTCCGCCCACCTGAGTTTTTCACTGTGAGACACTTTTGCATATCCATATCCCGGCAGATCCGCAATATACACGTTTTCAAATTCAAAAAAGTTTATAGTAACGGTCTTTCCCGGCGTTGAGCTTACCTTTGCAAGACTTTTCCGATTGAATATCTTGTTTATCAGCGATGACTTACCCACATTTGAGTGCCCTGAGAAAGCTATTTCAATGCGCTCCGGCTCGGGTATCTGAGAAAGTCTGCCATATGAGGATAAAAACCTTACGTTGTTAAAATTCATCTGTCACCTCGTATTTTAAACCGTGGCAAACGTCTTCTCTATGTGTTTATTTTCCGAGAAAATCGGCAAGGGTTCTTCATGCTCGTCTCTGCTTATAAGCGCCTCATCAAGAACCTCGCTTATCTCCTTGGCAAAAACAAATCTAAGCGATTCTTTTACCGCGTCGTCGACCTCGGCAAGATCTGGCTTATTGTCAAACGGCACTATCACCGTTTTAATTCCTGCCCTGTACGCGGCCATAGTCTTTTCCCTGAGTCCTCCGATTGGGAGTACCTTTCCGCGAAGTGTTATCTCACCGGTCATAGCAACATCGCTTCTCACCGGAATACCAGACAGTGCTGATATCATAGCAGTGATCATAGTCACACCGGCACTCGGGCCGTCCTTCGGAACTGCGCCCTCAGGAGCATGAATATGTATGTCCCTGTTCTTGTAAAAGTCCTTGTCGATCCCGTATTTGTCACAAACACTTCTTGAATAGCTTATAGCGATCCTTGCGCTTTCCTTCATAACATCACCCAAAGAGCCGGTAAGCTGAATATCGCCCTTACCTTCAAGGCACAGAACCTCAAGCGGCATCATAACTCCGCCAACCGAGGTCCATGCAAGACCGTTTACAACTCCCACCTGTGACTCATTTGAAACAAGGTCCGGAAGATACTTTCTTGGGCCTAGATACTTTTCAATATTTGAAGCGGTAAACACTACCCTCTTTGCATTTCCTTCGACAATCTCCTTAGCCGCTTTTCTGCACAATGACGCAATTTTTCTTTCAAGCTTTCTTACTCCCGCTTCCTTGGTGTAACCGTCGATAAGCTCATACAAAACGTCATTTGCAAATCTAACTTGAGAAGCCTTAAGTCCGTTCTGCTTTATCTGTTTTACTACAAGATGCTTTTTGGCAATGTTAAACTTTTCTTCTCTGGTATAAGAAGAAAGCTCAATAACCTCCATTCTGTCAAGCAACGGCGCCTGAACGGTATCAAGAGTATTAGCCGTTGTTATAAACATGACCTGAGACAAATCAAACGGCAATTCAATATAATGGTCTCTGAAATCTTTATTCTGCTCAGCGTCCAGAACCTCAAGCATCGCAGACGATGGATCGCCTCTGAAATCATTGCTCATCTTGTCTATCTCATCAAGCAGTATAACCGGGTTTTTGGTTCCGGCCTGTTTGATCGCATTTATTATTCTTCCCGGCATAGATCCAACATAGGTCTTTCTGTGACCTCTTATATCAGATTCGTCCTTAACTCCACCCAGAGAAACTCTCACATATTTTCTTCCCAATGCCTCCGCAACAGATTTTACAACGCTGGTCTTTCCTACACCCGGAGGGCCGTAAAGGCAAATGATCTGTCCTTTTATATCAGGAGAAAGTGCGCGAACGGAGAGATTTTCAAGTATTCGCTCCTTAACGCGTTTCATTCCGTAATGGTCTCTGTCAAGAATAGATCTCGCCCTTTCAATATCAGTGGTATCCTCCGTCATAGTATTCCACGGAAGCTCGAGGCAGGTGTCAAGATACCCTCTGATAACAGACGCTTCCTGAGAAGACATTTGCATTTTCTCAAGCCTTCTGACCTCGGAGACAAGCTTGTCGATCACTTCCGGCGAAAGCTCAAGGCTCTGGATCCTTTCGTAATAATTATGTATCTCATCCTCTGCGTCTTCGTCCTCGCCAAGCTCACGGTGTATCGCTCTTAATTGCTCACGAAGAAAATATTCCCGCTGATTCTGGTCGATCTGCTCGTTCACCTGACGCTGTATCTGGTTCTCTATCATAATAACTTCAAGCTCGCTCGACAGAATCAGCACAAGCTCCTTTAGCTTATCGCCTACCGTTTTAAGCTCCAAAAGGCGCTGCTTATCCTCAACTGGCATGGCGATATTAAACATTATGCCCTCAAGTATCGCTTTGGGAGACTGAGAACCCATGATAGACGTATAAATCTCCTTAGGCATTTTAGGCGCCGCATCGGCGTATTGAGCAAACAGCTTTTTAAGCTCTCGCATAAGTGCGATAAGCTCAACTTCCTCAAGCTTTTCTCTTGAGTAATTTGGCAATATCTTGACCTCTGCCTCAAGATACCTCTCCCTAGCCAAAAACATTGAAACAAGCTTTGCCTTTTGCACGCCCTCAGCTACCACTCTTGACCTTCCGTCAGGAGTTCTCACTATCTGCTTTATCTCTGCGATAACTCCCGTGTTATAAACATCATTTATTCGCGGTTCTTCAACCGTGATATCCCTCTGCGCCGTCAAAAATATCCTCTGCTTCCTGTCAAGAGCCTTTTTCAGAGCATTTATCGATATAGCTCTTGAACAGTCAAAGTGCAAAAGCATTCCGGGAAAAATTACGATATCCCTCATAGCCACGCATGGAAGCGACAGCAATTTACTGTTTTTTGAGTTGTTGATTTTTTCGTTCATCATTTCACCTACCGATATATTCAAAGCAATTACACATATTGCCGTGTTGCTTAATAGTATAACATATTTTAAAAAAAATGCAACAGGTTATTAAAGTCAAAATAAATACCTTATTTGTTCAATCTGAGTTTTTATGCAAAGCACAAAAAAAGCAAAGGCACAGAACATTGCTCTGTGCCAAAATAATTGTTATTCAGCTGTATACGGAAGCAGTGCGATATGTCTTGCTCTCTTGATAGCCGATGTAAGCTCTCTCTGATGAGCAGCACAGGTTCCCGTTACACGGCGAGGAAGTATCTTTCCTCTTTCAGTCATGCATTTTCTCAGCTTTGCAACGTCTTTATAATCGATCTTTTCCGCTCTGTCTACACAGAACATACAAACCTTCTTACGAGGTCTCTTGGCAGGTCTGCCGGTTCTCTCCATGACATTTTCCTCACTTTCTTAAAATTCAAATGGAATAATTTTAAAACGGTACGCCGTCATCGCTTAAAATCTCTTCAAAATCGCTGATATCACCTATAGCGACAGTTTCGGTATTAGGCTCAGACTGCGCATAGCTTTGCTGGGGAGCAGGCGCATTTTGTACCGGTGCAGAATAAGTTGTCTGCGAACCGGACTGCTTCGGCTCTCCGGTGAAAGAAGTATTGTCTACATAAACCTCTGTCACATAATGGCGAGAACCGTTTTTATCATCATATGTTCTGGTTCTTAAAGATCCCTCAATGGCGATCATTCTGCCCTTTGAGAAGTAGTTATTGATAAACTCCGCTCTCTGATTCCACGCAACACAGGTGATAAAGTCAGTCTGTCTTTCTTCGCCCTGCTTTACATAGCCTCTGTCAACGGCAACATTAAAAGTAAGAACGCTCGAGCCGCCCGGGGTCTGTCTCAGTTCCAGATCCTGAGTGATCCTTCCCATTATAATAACTTTGTTCAGCATAACAATTTGTCCTCTCTTAAATACTACTTAACTGTAACCAAGAATCTCAAAACGCCGTCCTGAATACCTAGAACACGCTCGAGCTCTGCCGGATAGTCAGGTTTTGAAGTAAAGTTCCAAAGCACGTAATACCCTTCTGTTTCGTAGTTAATAGCATAAGCAAGCTTTCTCTTGCCCCATTCGTCAACAGAAACGTTTTCCGCATTTGCTTCAATCATTCCGGTGAACTTCTCTACAAGGCCCTTGATCTCATCCTCAGCCAGCTTTGTGCTGAAAACAACAATCGCCTCATAGTTCTCATTGAGTTTTGCCATTGCAATACACCTCCTTCTGGATTTCGCCTGCAATAAATACAAGCAAGGATAACTCAAATAATATACCACAAACTTTAAAATTTGTCAAGTCCTACATAATTAAACTCATTAAAATGGATACTCCGCTGTTCGCCGCAATATATGCCAAAAGAGCATAAATCATACTTGTTCCGCCTTTTTGCATAAGCATTTCATCACGCGTCATATTCTCCATCGGCTCACTCATTATCTGGTTTACGTCCTTTGTGACCTTTTTGTAATACCAGTAATTGGCAAAAACTCCGCTGATTATCCTTGTTATCAATGTAATGACAGCAATTCCGAGAACTCCGTAAAACATAAGCGGATCGCTCATCTTATCGGCGATAGCGGTATAAATCTGATCATAGCTTGTTATTGTAGATAAATCTATTGAAGACGCAAAAAGCCATGACATAAAAATCGACGATATAATAGATATGGTAAGATATGTTATCGCCTGAGCGTACATCTTTCTGAAAAAGAAATAAATATGAGGGAACAAAAGCGCAGGAAAGTTTATTGAGCGTTTGATCCCTTCCTTTGAAAAGCGCAGAAACTTCATTATAAAATACATCGCATTTCCGCGAACATATTTATAGTACTCTTTTATTCCTATGCCATCTACCTGCTCAGACGGATCCACCCCGTATGAACGGCAAAAATAGTCAAAAGGATCCATATTCTGACCGAACATACCCGCACCAAACGGCGTTGGGCCGAATCCGCCGCCCGGGCCGTAAAACCTGCCTCCGGAGTTTTGATAGCCTCCGCCATAATTTTGATAACCGCCGCTCCTCTGCTCGTTAAACGGACGCTCTGTCTCCTCCTGCTTTAGAGGAAATCCGCAGTGTGAGCAGTACTCGAAATCGCTTTTATTCAGTCCGCCGCAGCGCTGACATCTGACCTCATCTTGCTCTGACTCGCCCTTAGGCGACCACGATCTGCCCTCTTCGTGGAGAGATGTATTTATACAAGCGCCCTCCTTGAGATAACACTCCCTGTGATAAGGAGTTCCGCATTCGGGACAAACCACGATATCATCGCCGTCTTTAAACTCGATCCCGCAGCATAAGCACTTTTCACCCTTATAATCCAGCATTTCTGCCTCCTTAAACCTATATTTGATTTTAGTATATCATACACAAATAAAAAAATAAAGTCTTTTCACAAAAAAATCACATTAGTTTTTAAAAATGCTTTACAAAACCTAAAAAAGATTATATAATGTTTTAAGTAAAAAAACAGGAGTAGATGAAATGATCATAATAAACGAGCTGAGAACTGAGCTTAAAAGCTATAAGCCGAAAATCGACGAGCTTAATGAGGTTTTGGGGATAGATAAGTCTGTTCAGGAGATAAATGAGCTTCAGGCAAAGACAAACGAAGCAGACTTCTGGAATGACCAGGCAAATTCACAAAGAGTTTTAAAAAGAATAAGCTTACTTGAGGGAAAGGTTAAAAAATATCGCTCATTGACTGAAAAATATGATGACATTGACGCGCTTATCGACCTTGCCGAGGAGATGGAAGACGATGAATCTGCGAAAGAGGCAAAAAACGAGCTGGACGCTTTGATAAAAGAGCTTGACGAGATAACGCTGGAAACTCTGCTTACCGGCGAGTACGACAGGCAAAACGCAATTTTATCGTTTCATGCGGGAGCCGGCGGAACCGAGGCACAGGACTGGACAGAGATGCTTTTGCGAATGTATAATCACTGGGCTGAGTCTCACGGATATAAGGTTACTACGCTTGATATTCTTGACGGAAACGACGCCGGAATAAAGAGTGCAACTATAATGATCGAGGGAGAAAACTGCTACGGGTATTTAAAGAGCGAGGCTGGAATACACAGGCTTGTGCGTATCTCGCCCTTTGACAGTTCGGGAAGCAGACACACGTCCTTTGCGGCGGTTGACGTTATGCCGGAAATAGATGACACAATTGAGGTGAACATCCGTCCGGAGGATATTGAGGTGGCAACCTATCGTGCAAGCGGAGCGGGAGGACAGCACATAAACAAAACAGATTCTGCGGTCAGAATAACCCACAAACCGACAGGAATTGTCTGCGCCTGTCAGACTCAGCGCAGCCAACATCAGAATAAAGACTACGCTATGAAAATGCTAAAAGCAAAGCTAATTGAAATAAAAGAGCGTGAGCACCTTGAAAAAATCGAGGACATTAAGGGTGTTCACAAAGAGATCGCCTGGGGCGCGCAGATAAGAAGCTATGTTTTTATGCCGTATACTCTTGTAAAGGATCACAGAACGGGCTATGAGCAGGGAAATGTCACCGGCGTAATGGACGGTGATCTTGACGGCTTTATAAACGCATATTTAAAAGCATTATCACAGGGAGAAATTGAAAAGTAAATAAAAATAAATCGGGAGCGGCTCATAATACTGAGCGCTCCCGTTATTATTTCAATAACTTATTATTTAATAACCTTCTTTTTCTTATCGACCTTGATAGGTTCTTCCTGACCGCCTTTATCCTCAAACACAGCCTCGTTTTCATCAAGTCTTACGCAGCTGTCCTCAGGGTTTTCCTCTCCCCTCTGTGCGTAATATGGGTCGATAACGTATTCCCTTATAACAGGATAGCAGTTAAAGCATATAAGAAAACCTAAAAAGCTTATCGGGAAAAATGGCAATGCGAAAAAAGAATACGGATACAAGAATACTATTATAAGCACCAGAACCGCCGCAACAAAAAGCGTGAAGATACACTTTTTAAGACTTACGCCTACAAGCAAAAACGAGTTCTTAATTATATTTTTTAATGACAGCGTAGTAGAAACTATCAGAAGATATATATAAAAGTGCATCAAAATAAACATAAGCATACAGCTTAAACAGATTATAAACGGTATATACATTGCCGTATTCTGAGAAGCCCATTCGTTATAGCTTACAACAGCGGTAATAAAGCCCGCTGCGAAAATAAGGTCTATAATGCCCATGATCAGTGCTTGTTTGTAATTGCCTTTGAACGCCTTGATAAAGTCGCTCCACAAAAACGCATTACGTTCCTGAGAATAATTTCTTAAAACCTTAATAAATCCCGCCGTTGCAGGCCCTATGGTCAGGGTCATCAAAAGTACCAGTGCACAAACTCCCACTATTTTAAGATTCTTATCGATACTTTCCGAAAAAGCTACCGTCATTGCCGCAAAGAAAGGAATGTAAAAGATAAAATACATAAGGTTAAGCGTCATCAATTTCCAGAACCGTCTGAAATATATTTCAAAAAATCTTGCTATTGCGGTTTTCTTTTCGGGGTTTTTCGGAACACCCGGTCCTGCATTTTCATATCCGCCAAAGAATCCCATTATAACACATCCCTTGTTTTAGCTATATTAAATAAGCGCCTTACCCGTTTATGCATCTTTAACCTGTCATTATGCTTTCAGGGCACACCTTACTATATTATTTTATTATAAACCAAACTGCAAAGGCTGTCAATAGTTGCCGAAGCGGACAATATCGCCTCTAAAACAAGAAATTTCACAAGATAAAGCTTCGCGTTTTCAGATACGGTGACGATTTTCTTTTTAAACACTGCACCAAAGCACTCAACACTCATTCTATATGCCTCTCTTGTGCCTATCATAATGGCGTAACAGCTTATAACAGCAGACGGAATAATAAATATCAAAGCGTACAATAGTCCCTTCTGCCCGAATGAATAGTACATCTGCGCCACGCTGCATCCAAGCCCTAGGCCCTTATAAACGGGAACTAGCAGCACCACCGGGAAAGCAAGAGCACAAAGGCCTCCCAGAAAAAGTATTACAAGCATAAATGTTGAATTGTATAGAGACGACAGCATAACACTCATATATGACGAATTTTGCCTTAGATCGAGAAAGTCTGTATTCAATCGGCTCAGGCTGCCGGAAAGCGCATCGTCGCTTAATATGTATACCGCTGTGCCGATAATGACGCCCAGCAAAATGAGAAGCATTATCGGGAAAAGTGTTTTAAAGCGTTTTCTTGTCTCTGGCATACATCTTGATATTTCCTGCATAAATAAGTCCTCCTGCATTTTCACTTCTGTAAAGTATATGCAAAAGGACAAGGTTTATTCTTATTTTGAAAGCTCGTAAGCTCGTTTTGTACAGGCCTCGCAGCAGCTCTTCACTGTGTCCAAAAGACCGCCCTCGTAAAGCTTTTCAAGTCCTGCGATAGTCGTCCCGCCCTTTGAAGAGACCATTTTTATAAGTTCATCTATCGAATACCCGCTGTCTGTAATCATCTTAGCGCTGCCGATAAGCGACTGTGCAAAAAGCTTTTTCGCGGCAGCTTGGTCAATGCCGACATTTTCGGCATAGCTTAAAAAAGCCTTTGCATAAAGATATATAAATGCCGGCGACGATCCGTTAATTGCGATTATTTCCTTCATCTTGTCTTTAGAAATTACGGCATACTCTCCGCTTGAGCCGAAAATTTTACATACAAGCGAAAACTCCTCGTCGCTCACGCTGTCAGATCTTGTAAGAGCCGTTGCCCCCTCTCCCAGCAGCAGCGGAGTGTTCGGCATAACAAGCACAACCTTTGCGTTTGGCATAGTTTTTGAGCAGATATACTCATCCGTTATTCCGGCACATATTGACACTATAACGCTGTTTTCTGTTATGCTCTCAGCTATTTGATCCAAGACATCATCTAACTGCTGAGGCTTTACCGCAAGCACAACATATTTGCATTTACCTGCCAAATCCTTCTCTGAAGAACATGCTGAGACATTATATTCATTAAGTCTGTTTAGTTTTTGAGCGTCGGTGTCAAATGCAAAAAGCTGTATGCCTTCAGAGTCCGAAGAACCGCCCGCGCTTTTGCAAAGCCCGCTTTCGGCGATCCCTTTTATAATTGCAAAGCCCATATTTCCTGCTCCGATAAATCCTATGTTAATCATAATTATGCCCCTTTTTATATCTATAATATATTTTTTCTAAAACAAGCGAGAAAATATTTTACTTAATAATTTATACTGCACTTTTCGAAACCGCACGTCTATAAAGCATTAACGCAAACGGAAGCAGAATAAACAGCATCGGAATATCTGCTGCCAATTCAACTACATTCTTAACTAACCGCGCTGAAACGGCTTCCCAAAACGCAGTTTCAGGTATAAACCCGTAATGCATATTTGCTTTTGTGTTAATAAGCAAATTTATTATCACAACATCCAGAATGCGGGCAATAACAGCACATATGTATATTGCGACATTAGAAACCTTATTATCAGATCTTTTTATCATCCAAGGACTTTTCCTATATAGACAAATGCCGTAAATAAGTCCCTGAAGCATTGCGATAAGAATATAAACCGGTAAAAATCCACCCTGCGGATGAACCATAAAACCAACAATATCGCACAAGCCGCCTGAGATACACGATACCGTAGGGCCAAACAGCAAACCTATTACTGCAATAGCCAAAAAAGCAAAGTTTAGCTTTGCATACGGTATCTCAATAGTAAACGATTCTATCATCATTGAAACAGCAATGAAAACACCTGTTATTGTAAGGCAACTGATTTTTTTCAGCTCCGCGGCTGAATCTTTAAACAAATTTAAAAAGCTTTTCATTTCAAACCTCCTGATATAATATGCCTTGTGCATATTGGAGCAAAATGAAAAGCTTCAGTATGCATTCAGCGGGATGCGAAAACCAAACCGCAAGCCAAAAGCTTTTCGTTTAAGCAGCAACTCCCCGTCTGTTAACACTTTACGCTTGGTTTTCTACTCTGTAATGCCATATATTCTTTTTAATATGCCGTATCGTTAAGTATTTTATACAGCTCGTCTTCAAAAGGCTTCTGCATTGAAAGAGCCTCCTGTATATCGACGTCGTAAACCTTGTTGTCCTTAAGGCCTACCACTCTGTTGCCTATTCCCTTTTCCAAAAGCTCAACTGCGTGATAACCCATCTGCGTTGCGACAACTCTGTCACGAACAGTAGGCGAACCGCCTCTCTGAACATGTCCTAGTATCGTTGCTCTGGACTCGATTCCGGTTTTTGCTTCTATATCCTTGGCGATCTGGCCGGCGTTTCCGATACCCTCTGCCACGATAAGCACTGAATGTGACTTTCCGCTTGAACGATTATCGAGAATGTTCTTGATAATCGCGTCAATGTCAAACCCCTTTTCAACAACTATTGCCGCCTCAGCGCCAACGGCAACCGCAACGTTTACCGCTATGTAGCCGGCATTTCTTCCCATTACCTCAACGACCGAACATCTGTCATGTGACTGAGTTGTATCCTTGAGCTTATCGACCATTTCCATAGCTGTATTCATAGCCGTGTCATAACCAATAGTGTATTCGGTGCAGGCAATGTCGTTGTCTATCGTTCCGGGAAGGCCAATGCAAGGCACTCCCTGCGCAGAAAGATCCGCAGCTCCCCTGAAGGAACCGTCACCGCCAATGACGACTATTCCGTCAAGTCCCAGCTCCTTGCATTTATTAACAGCTTTCATAACGCCCTCATGTGTTTTAAACTCAAGGCATCTGGCGGTATAAAGAATGGTGCCGCCCCTTTGAATTATTCCTGAAACGGTTCTGGCATTCATCTCAATAATGTCGCCGTTTATCAGACCGTTATATCCTCTTAAGATTCCGAGCACCTTCATGCCCTTTGTAAGCGCCGCTCTGGTAACGGCCCTCACAGCGGCGTTCATACCGGGAGCATCGCCTCCGCTAGTCAAAATTCCTATTGTCTTGGACATACTTTCATCCTCCTGATACTATAAATCATCCATATTACATATTATCACATTTTATGAAAAAGTCAACAAAAAATCGTTATTTTACATATTTTAGACGAATTAAACAGCTTTCCATAAAAAAGTTTACAGAAAGCTGTGAATTTTTATTGACCCGATCCCGATGAAATATAAACCGTTACTTCTTCATTATTGAATATATTTACATTGTCTCCCGAATCAAGAGTTTTCTCGCCTGAAACGACTCTTGTTATGTAACCGTATTGTACCGAGTCGCTGTACTCATATTCAAAGTGATAAATGATCTTCCGTTCATCGAGCATCTTAAAGTAATCGCTTGATACAACCCCCTCATAGTCTGGCAGAGATGCCTTACCGCTTCCCACGCTTATTTCAAGATCAAGCGTAAGCCCACCTGTGGGATTGTATTCAACATCCGCAGGGATACTCTGATTTACGATCACTCCCTCAGCATATTCGTCGCTTGTAACATCGGTAGTCACAACGTAAAAGTCATTTTGGATTGATTCTTTTATCTCCTCGTAATTAAGTCCCACGAGATCAGGCATTACAGCGCCCTGACCGTAATCCACCTCAGTGACCGGCTCAGTTACAGGCTCGGTTGCAGCGTCGTTGGTCGCAGGCTGAGTTTCAGGCTGCGCGGTTTGAGCGATCGTCTCTGTCTGGATTATCCTTGAACTTTCTCTGCCTGACGACTGCGGCGTGAACATACTTGCCAGAAGATAAAGTCCTATTCCGACTATCACCGCAAGCACGACCGCTGTTATTATCGTCTTGGTCAGATTAGTTTTCTGACCCTCCGCGCCTTCTTCGTCACTCTCGTCACCGTAATCTTGTACATCAGGCCTTGCCGCAGCCTTCTCGGTACCTTGCTTTGCCAATAACTGCGTAGAGCCTTTTTGATGCTCAACAAACGTCGGCTGCTCAAACAGCCTTGTAACAAGCTCCGTAATGGTCTGTATACGCTCTTTATAATCAATGCAAAGCCCCTGCATGATTACGTCTGACACGTGTCTTGGAACATCGGGATTTATCTGCCACAAAGGCGAAATGCTGTCAATATTTTGTCTTTGGATCGCGCTCGGAGGAGTTACGCCTGTAAGTATTTTGTACAGCACCGCACACATGCCGTAAACATCGGTATATGTTCCAAGCCAGTTTGCACCGCGATACTGCTCAGGAGCAGCGTACCCGGGGTTTAAATCTGCCGTAAGATCACCGTCAGCAATTCTTGCCGCCGTGATGCAAAAGCCCACGAGCTTTATCTCGCCCTTTGTTGTTACCAAAGTATTCTCAGGAGAGATCCCGCCGTGAATGATACCGGCATTGTGGATAAGCCCGAGTGTTGTGAATATCGGCGGAAAAAGCCTTTTCACCTGAGCCCAGGTAAACTTATTTCCGGACTTTAAGAACTTTTTAAGAGATATTCCCTCAACATACGGCGAGACTGCGTACATAGTGTTGTTTGCCGCAAACATATCCGTTGCGGGAACAATGTTTGAGAGGTTTCTCATTCGAGAAAGGATCTTGTTAAGCTCTGCAAATTCCGCCATATAAGTCTTATACTTATCGATACTCTGCGAGGATACGATCACCTTGGTATTACCGTCGTTTCTCGTACAGAGGCTTTCAGGCATATACTCATGTATGACTACCTTTTCGTCGTTCATCATGTCATAGCCTATATAAGAAGCTCCCTCTCCGTTATAAGACAGTACCTTTCCGACAAGATATCTGTCGTCTAAGGTAGTTTTAGGCGGAAGATATATCTTTATATAGGGTGCGTCGGCAGAATAACTGCAATATCCGCAGTTTCCGTCTTCGTTAAGCTTATTCATGCAGCCCATACAAAGATCATTTGAATAATCCATAAATTCCTCCAATATATACAGTTATACTATCATAAGTATTTTATCAACTAAGGCTATACAAGTCAATATTTTTGGGATAATTGTAGACTTTTAGCAATAATTTGTTTTATTTCTGTAACAATTAAACAGACAGCATTTAAGACAATTCACCGTCAAGTAACAAATAATTTCAAATAAACTCAAATAGTTACATTTTATAAAAATGGCGGCGCTTTACATAAAATGCATATGCTTCGCGCCGTCATATGATACATATTTTGTCCACAGTTTAAAACCCTGCCGGGTAAACCGTTTCCGACTTAGATGAAACGTATTTTCCGTCACTTACCTCAACGGTAAGCTTTCTGGCCTGTTCGTTTTCGGCTGAGTCAAGAAAATAATACTTATACGTATAAATAACGGTATCGTCCTTCTTGTACTCCACTGTATACGGATCTAAGTCTATTGCGTTACTTACTCTTGAAAATTTATCTCCCTTTGAAAAAGAAGACAGTTTTATCTCCTCCTTGACCTCTTCTCCTTTATAGCTGTCTTCCATAACGGTAAAGTCATAAAGTACCACAGAGGATACTTTATCATCCTCAGCCATAACTGTTATAAGCCACTTAGGCATTATTACCCCGTCCACCTTAACCGAATCCGACGACTCTGAAAGATAGGAAAACTTAATGTAATCGCCAACTCCCGAATAGGTAGATTTATCTGAAAGAGATATATCCTGAATCTTCAATACATCGCTTACCTTGTGACCTATTGCGCTTGACAAAAGCTGAGCCTTTTCTTCGCTTTCGCTTTTAGAAAACTCAATTATCAGCACCGCAATAAGAACTATAAATATGATTGCTATAAGGCTTACTCCGATGAGCATCGCCTTTCTGTTTTTTGACTTTAACCATAGGTTCTGTGATGAAGCTTCCTCCTGGCTCACGGAATTTGGCACCAAAAGCTCTGCTCCACAGTTTATGCAGAATTTTTCCTCTATGGAGTTGTTTGTCTTACACTTCGGGCAAATCATAATAAAAGCCTCCCTTTATTAAAAAGTCAACTGATCAGGATCCTCTAAATCCTTAGCAAACGAGCCTGCCGCAGGTATGTTTTTAACCTTGTATTTACTAAGCTCCGATGCCTTTTCATCATCAATAATAAACGCCTTGTCCAAAAGGTTTTTTCCTTTTAGCGTCATAGCGTTTACGCCGATGGTATCTCGTGTCGCCTTGGGAAGTATCATACCTGTGTTAAAGATTATCATACGCTCGTTGGTAGATTTAAGCATGAGCATTGTGTCTTCTTTTATGTGGAACGCCTCAACAAGCCGAGACTTAGAGCCGTATGCGTTTGCGAGCTTTTTTCGATTTGTCTTGGTCTCATAAGCTTTAAGACTAACTTTAGCTACCTTTCCGTTTTCAAAAACGAATATCATATATCCGCTGTAATCGGTTGTCTGAACCATATACTTGCAGTTTTCACCCGGCTCAAACGAAAGCTTTGCCGCGATAAAGTCGCCCATTGCCGAAGCTTTAGTATCCGAAAAGTCGTCCGCTTTCGCTTTATAAACGGTAGCGTTGTCGGTAAAGAACAAAAGCTCCGCTTTGTTGGAGGACTCTATCTCCTGAGTGATAACATCGCCGTCCTTAAGCTTTTGAGTATTAGCCATTCTGAGCGACTGCGGAGTAATTTTCTTGAAGTACCCGCTTCGTGACATAAAGAAGGTGCATTTGTAATCCTCTATCTCCTGAGCCTCGACTGCTTCCTCCTCATCGGCGGAAAAATAAAGCTGAGTTTTTCTTGGCTGACCGTATTTCGCTGAAACATCGGTAAGTTCCTTGATTATAATGTTTTTTACCCTGCGTTCGCTCTCAAGAATAGCCTCCATATCTGAAATATCCGCAATAAGATCTGTTATCTCCTTGGTGCGCTTCAGTATATACTCCCTGTTTAAATGTCTTAGCTTTATTTCTGCGACGTATTCCGCCTGTATTTCGTCGATAGAAAAGCCTATCATAAGATTAGGTACGACCTCTGATTCCTCTTCGGTCTCCCTTACGATCTTAATAGCTTTGTCAATGTCAAGAAGTATCTTTTCAAGTCCCTTTAAAAGGTGAAGCTTGTCCCTTTTCTTTTTAAGATCATACGCTACACGCCGCTTTACACAGTCCTTGCGAAAATCTATCCATTCGTCAAGTATATCATAAACACCCATGACCTTCGGATATCCGTGCACCAGAATATTGAAGTTACAGGAAAAGGTATCTCTGAGCGGTGTTATGCGATAAAGCTTTTGCATCAGCTTGTCCGGATCTATTCCGCGCTTCAGATCAATTGCTATTTTAAGTCCGTCTAAATCGGTCTCATCTCTAATATATTGGATTTCTTTTATTTTTCCGAGCTTTATAAGCGAAATGATCTTTTCGATTATCGCCTCAACTGTAGTGGTCGGTGGGATCTCCGTTATCTCTATGACGTTATCCTTTTTGTCAAACGAGTATTTTGCCTTAACCTTTACAGATCCTCTTCCGGTTCTGTATATCTTTTCGAGTTCCTCCTCGTCATAAAGCATTAACGCGCCTGTTGAAAAATCCGGTCCCTTAAGCGTTTCGAGCAGATTATAGGATGGATTTTTCATATATGCAACAGTAGATTCGCAAAGCTCAGCAAGATTAAACGAGCACACATTGCTTGCCATTGAAACGCCAATTCCGACATTTGAGTTTACCAGTATTGACGGAAATGTAGCCGGCAAAAGCATCGGCTCCAACATTGTGTTGTCATAGTTTGGCTGAAAATCGACCGTTTCCTTATCAATGTCAGAAAAAAGCTCTGCGCATATGGGTTCCAGCTTTACCTCGGTATAACGGGAAGCCGCAAACGCCATATCTCTTGAATATGCTTTACCGAAGTTCCCCTTTGAATCAACATACGGGTGCAAAAGCGCCTCGTTGCCCCTTGACATTCTCACCATCGTTTCGTATATAGCCTGATCTCCGTGAGGATTTAAACGCATTGTCTGCCCCACAACATTTGCGGACTTTGTTCTTGGGCCGCTTAAAAGTCCCATTTTATACATCGTATACAAAAGCTTTCTGTGAGAGGGCTTAAAGCCGTCGATCTCCGGGAAAGCTCTTGACACGATCACGCTCATAGCATACGGCATATAGTTTTTCTCGAGGGTTTCGGTTATTCTCTCCTCAACGACCTGACCCGCTCCTTCGATAAAAGCGTTTTGCATAGGATTTCTTTTTATTTTTGCATCTGTCTTTTTCTTTTTAGGCATTTTATTGTTACTCTCCTCTTAAACTTAAGCATTATAAAGATGATTATTTTTAGCTGATAGGGTTTAATGGCGCTGTGGGCTTTTTACACAACTCAAATGAATTTTTCGTTTTCTAACACTCATTACCCGCCTATCTTATCACCCTTGCTTAAGATATATCCGCCATTTCGATATAATCGTGGCCGTTTACTGATATAAAGTCCTTTCTTCCCTGAAGGTCATTGCCAAGCAGCATTTCAAACATAAACTCCATATGCTCCTGCTCCTCGTGCGGAAGCACCTGAATAAGACGTCTGGTTTCCGGGTTCATAGTTGTAAGCGACATCATATCCGGCTCGTTCTCTCCCAGTCCTTTTGAGCGTTGAAGAGTGTACTTAACATCACCTATCATCTGAAGGATTTCGGTTTTTTCGCGCTCGTCATAAGCAAAGTAAGTCTTTTCCTTAGTTGTTATCTCAAAAAGTGGAGATTCCGCAATATAAACGTATCCTTTTTCTATGAGGGTAGGAGTTAGCCGATACAGCATCGCTAAAATCAGCGTTCTTATCTGAAAACCGTCCTCATCAGCATCGGTACATATTACTATCTTGTTCCATCTGAGATTATCCAGGTTAAACGAAGAAAGCTCCTTATTTTGCTTGGCATTTACCTCAACACCGCAGCCGAGGACCTTTATAAGATCTGTAATTATTTCACTTTTGAATATTTTTGAATAATCCGCCTTTAAGCAATTTAAGATCTTACCTCTTACGGGGATCACCGCCTGAAACTCCGCGTCCCGCGCAAGCTTTACAGAACCCAGAGCCGAATCTCCCTCCACTATATAAAGCTCACGCCGGGAAATATCCTTAGTTCTGCAATCCACAAATTTCTGTACCATATTTGCAAGGTCTATCTTAGCGGTAAGCGCTTTGGAAACACTAACTCTTGTCTGTTCGGCTCTTTCACGGCTTCTTTTATTTATAAGAACCTGTTCACAGATTTTTATTGCTTCATCCGGATTTTCAATGAAGTACACCTCAATAGAACGCTTCAAAAAGTCAGTCATGCACTCATAAATAAACTTGTTGGTTATGCTTTTTTTGGTCTGGTTTTCATATGATGTCTGAGTTGAAAACGAATTTGATACCAGCACCAGAGAATCCTTTACATCGTCAAATTTTATACTTTTCTCATTTTTTGTATACTTGCCGTTCTGTTTTAAGTACGAATCTATCTGAGACGTAAAAGCTTGTCTTACGGCATTTGCGGGAGAACCTCCGTGTTCAAGAAAGCTCGAGTTGTGATAATACTCCGCAAAGCTTTGAGATTTTGTAAAAGTGAACGCAACTCCCAGCTTTACCTTATACTCATCCTTGTCAGCTCTGTCTTTGCCCTTTCTGTCGGCATATACCGCCTGAATGGCAGTAATGGCATTTTGTCCCGCAACTTCTTTTACATAGTCCTCTATGCCGTTTTCATAAACGAATACCCTTTCATCAAAGGCTCCCTTTTCACTTTGACATCTGAAAACAAACTTTACGTTTGGATTAACCACCGCCTGACGCTTAAGCATCTCTAAAAAATATTCGTCTTCAATGTTTATATCTGTAAAAACATCAAGGTCAGGACGCCATTTTGTTTTTGTTCCGGTCCTTTTTTTAGGATATGGCTCTTTTTTAAGTCCGCCTATATTTTCGCCCTTTTCAAAGTGAAGATTATACTTAAACCCGTCGCGATAGACCTCAACGTCCATATACTCAGAAGCGTACTGAGTCGCGCAGGCACCAAGTCCGTTAAGCCCAAGAGAGAACTCATAGTTATCGCTGTCCTGCTTATACTTGCCGCCGGCATAAAGCTCACAGTAAACGAGCTCCCAATTATATCTTTTCTGAACCTTGTTGTAATCGACCGGGCAGCCCGCGCCGAAGTCTTCAATTTCAATAGAATTATCGTTATATTTTGTTAAAATTATCTTATCTCCTCTGCCGTCTCTAGCCTCGTCTATTGAGTTTGACAGAATTTCAAAAACCGAATGCTTGCATCCCTCAAGCCCGTCTGAGCCGAAAATTACACCGGGGCGAAGTCTTACTCTGTCAGCGCCCTCCAGAACCTCAATGGATTCGTTTGTATATGATTTATTTTCCGCCATAATGTCTCTCCTTGTCAATTTTACACTATTATATAGTATACCACAAAATGTATGGTTTTGTAAACACCGAACCACAATATTTGTAAAAAATATCCGTGCTTATTAGTAACACTTACAAATTTTCGCAGCAAAACTATTAAAGCAAAAAAGACTTTAAGAGCTTATCATAATGGCGTAGGAATAAAGCAATGCCGGAAATACTCAGAAAAGCAATGATTAAAATGTTTGAACCGCTTTCATAAACTGCTCAGTTTAAAATCAGCACGCCGATATTTAAGTACGATGCAAATGCTGTCCAAAGCAAATAAGGGATATTTAGATAAGCGGCAACAGGACGGATTCTGTAAAAAACGCATATCATAACAACTATAAGCAACAGTAACAAATATAAGCAACAGTAACAAAAGAATAATAATGACAGAAAGTCCGACCATTTCAAGTCTGAAAAACACAATGCTCCATAAAAAGTTCACAACAAGCTGGATTGCGTATACAGCAAGTGCAAAATTCTTTTGCCTTACAGTCGCCTTGGAGGTATAGATCAAATATGCCGATATTCCCATAAGCGCATATAGAATTATCCATACAATAGGAAATATCCAGCCCGGCGGAGAAAAAGGCGGTCTAACGATTTCCTTATAAAAAGAGAAGGAACCTCCCGCAAGGATACCTGATAATACACCAACTAACTCTGTTCCTACGATAAAGATAAGTAGGTCTGTTATTTTTATTTTTTTCATAACTGCCTCCGTTAAAGTATTGATAACACATTTTATGCCTTTCACTTGAGGCTTATGATTTAATATCTGCTTACAATTCTATAATACATAAACAGAGGCTTTACAAAACAAAAAATCGGAAACAGTACAGACTCACTGTTTCCGATAAAATTTCACTGTGAAATCTACACAAAAAAGACATTTTTTATCACCTGTGTGAAATCTTTACTTTGTTTAGTATATCATAGCACATCTTATCTAGGTTATACCAAGAGTTATTATCAATTTAATTCTACTTTTTTCTTGGTAAGCTCTTATGCGCTTTATTTTTAGATATACTACTCTACCTCTGCATTGACCTCATATCCGCCCTTGAATATGATTACCAGCTCCGTCTTGCTAATTACCTTTATGCATTCGATTAGTTTGCGTATTATTACATTATCTAATGTTTCCATCTCAAACTTTTCATTCTCGATGATGTTGGTGATCCTATTGATCTTCTCTTGTGTTTCTGCTGATGTCTGGCTTCTTGCTTTCAAATCTGATAACTGATTGGTAAGCTGCTGTTCTTCATCATACAGCTTTGCAAACTCACCATTGAACTTGTCCTCATCGCAAGCGCTGGAAGCTTTAAGACTTTTGCTTATTCCCTTTTATCGTTCATGTCGTTCTCCTAACGGAGTTCCGCAATTGCTGCAGATGAATATCTCAGACAAAGCATATTTGCCTGAGTATTTTCCCTTGTTCAGTAATAGCTTTTCCGACACCTTCCTTTTAGCACTTCGTCTTACGAGCTCCTGTTGTACTTGGTTTAATGTATTACGGTCTATCATAGCTTCATGATTATTGGTTACTAGATACATTGCTCTTTCTCCGTTGTTCTTTGCTTTCTTGTGAGTAAGGCAATCAACTGTGTAAGTCTTTTGCAGTAGTGCATCGCCTACATACTTCTCATTCCTTTTCGGCTTCTTCTGGTTCTTCTGGTACTGTTTCCGGCTTTCCGTCAGTACCTTTTCTATAACCTAATAGATGCTTATAGTGAAATGTCACTTTACCCTCTCGGAATGACTTTTCAACTCCCCATGTTACATTCTTGCTTATAGACTCTGATTAAGCTTGAGCAAAGGAACCCGTATAAGGCTATTGAAATCTCGCTTGTCATGTGGAGTGTGTTTATATTCTCTTTCTCAAATATAACGCCTATGCCCAAACTTTTTAATTCACGCACATATTCAAGGCAATATGCAGTGTTTCGTGCAAAACGGCTTATCGACTTTATGATTACAAGATCAATCTTTTTCTTTCTGCACATACAGATCATTCGGTTGAACTCGGTACGCTTCTTGGTTTGGGTGCCGTTTATGCCCTCGTCAGCGAATATTTCTGCACGTGTCCATTCCTTTTTTCTTGTTTATAAGGTCAGTGTAGTATGCTATCTGTACTTGGTAGCTGTTGAGTTGTTCCTCCAGATCGGTAAATACACGGCAGTATGCCGCTACACTGATCTTATGATACTTGTCACGGGTTTCCCTGTTTGCGGTTTTGCAGGAATGTATGTTACATTAGGCGCTGCATTCATTGATTTCACCTCTTTCTGCTGTGTTTTTGATTTTCACGCCATTTATGAATTCTATCTCTATGACACAAGCATGACTTACCCATATCCGTGATACACACGTTCTGAATAAGTCAATATCTAATGTGTTAAGTTGTTGCTTGCTTTGCCGTACCATTTTAAGTTCTGCGGTTTTCTCTTTACTGCCGCCGCCCTAAATGGCAGAACGGAAATTAAGTGATAGCAAAACAGCTATATTTCGGTATATTGTAAAGGAA
>CANRLH010000012.1 GCA_947631455.1 uncultured Clostridia bacterium | reverse complement strand
AAGACGTTCAAAAACATTATACCTATCTTTGATTTTATTTTTTATCAAAATTGGGTCACATCTATTTACAACGCAGAAAAAGAATGCAAAATTTTTTGCCAAACCCCTTGACAAAGCGGACATCTTATGGTATCATGTTTTTACCTCTTTGCGAGGTTTATTTTTTTGCGCCCATTTTTAAGGGCGTGCATAGACCTCAGACCGATGAGCTGTCGGCATGCGGCGTTGCCGTGTGGAGGGAGGCAATAGGATACTGCGCCGTTTGTTCTTACGGGCGCAAATTTCGTCAGGAGGTGCCGAAAAATGAGAGTTAAGGTAACACTGGCTTGTACAGAGTGCAAGCAAAGAAACTACAACACAAAAAAGAACAAGAAGAATGACCCTGACAGGCTTGAGATGAACAAGTATTGCAAGTTCTGTAAGAAACACACTCTTCACAAGGAAACCAAGTAAGGACGAAGGGGGTTTTGATTGTGGCTAAAGAAGTACAGACAAAAGAAGTCAAGAACAAAGCAAAGAAGGGTCCGAACAGATTTGTAAAGTATCTGAGGGATTTAAAGAGCGAGATCAAAAAGGTTGTTTGGCCGAGCAGAAAGCAGGTATTAAACAACACCACCATAGTTCTGACTCTTATGGTGATAGTTGCGCTGTTTTTGGCAGCAGTAGATTACGGCGTATCGTTTTTGGTAAAGCTGTTGCTGGGAATAGATCTCTAAGGTACAAAACGGTTTTTAACAGCAAAGGAGGTTATATCAGATGTCAGACCAGGCAAAGTGGTATGTTGTCCACACCTATTCGGGATATGAGAACAAGGTAGCTCAGAACATCGAAAAGGTTGTTGAAAACCGAAAGCTTCAGGATCTTATCTGTGAGGTCAGAGTTCCTACCGAAAAATATGAGGAGGTCGGAAAAGACAACCAGATAAAGGAAGCGGAAAGAAAGCTTTTTCCAAGCTATGTGCTTGTAAAGATGGTAATGACAGACGACTCGTGGTATATAGTAAGAAACACCAGAGGAGTTACGGGCTTCGTGGGTCCGGGATCAAAGCCGGTTGCGCTCACCGAGGCGGAGGTTGAAGCACTCGGTGTGGACATTGCGTCGTCGATCGAGGTAGATTTTACAGTCGGCGAAGAGGTTTCAGTAGTCGGAGGATCGTTTGTGGGCTTTACCGGAACGATAAAAAAGATCGACCTGGAGGCAAAGACGGTAGATGTCGCGGTATCAATGTTCGGACGGGAAACACCCGTAACACTGCCGATTTTACAGGTAGCAAAATTGGATTAAACATTCGTAAAAAGAAGCGGTTAAATAAAAACACCTTGCTTCTGAAGTGGGAGAGTTAAAATACTTATCATTAACTCGCCTTACCACAAATTATGGAGGTGCGAAAAATGGCACAAAAGGTAGTAGGCTTAATCAAGCTGCAAATTCCGGCAGGAAAAGCAACTCCTGCACCACCGGTAGGACCGGCACTCGGTCAGCACGGTGTAAACATTCCGGCATTCACAAAGGATTTCAACGAGAGGACCAAGAACGATGCGGGTCTTATCATTCCGGTTGTTATTACGGTATATGCCGACAGATCATTCACGTTTATCACAAAGACTCCGCCGGCGGCAGTTCTTATTAAAAAGGCTTGCGGAATCCAGTCGGGTTCGGGCACACCGAATAAGACAAAGGTTGCAAAGATAACAAAAGAACAGGTTCAGAAGATAGCAGAGCAGAAGATGCCGGACTTAAATGCAAGCTCGGTAGAATCTGCAATGAGCATGATAGCAGGAACTGCCCGTTCAATGGGTATCGAGGTTGTTGACTGATAGTAGTCAGCATCAGATGTGGGAGGATTATTCCGTTAACCGCATAAGCGCATTAAAGCTTGGCGGTATCACCACTATATGAGGAGGAAAATTTAATGAAACATGGCAAGAATTATGTCGAAAGCGAAAAGCTTATCGACAGATCAAAACAATATGAGGTTGCCGATGCTCTTGACCTCGCATGCAAGACGTCAAAGGCAAAGTTTGATGAAACCGTTGAATGTCACATTCGTCTGGGAGTTGACTCCCGTCATGCAGACCAACAGGTAAGAGGAGCGGTCGTGCTTCCAAACGGAACCGGTAAGAATGTGCGTGTCTGTGTGTTCTGCAAAGAGGATAAGTATGAGGCCGCAAAGGCAGCCGGCGCAGATTACGTTGGAGGACAGGATCTTGCTGACAGGATCACAAAGGAAAACTGGATGGACTTTGACGTGGTAGTTGCAAGCCCTGATATGATGGGACTTGTAGGACGTCTCGGAAAGATCCTAGGACCCCGCGGACTTATGCCGAACCCCAAGGCAGGAACGGTAACGCCGGACGTTGCAAAAGCAGTAACGGACGCAAAAGCCGGTAAGATCGAGTACCGTCTTGACAAGACCAACATCATTCACTGCCCGATCGGAAAGGTTTCTTTCGGAGCACAAAAGCTCAGCGAGAATCTTGAAACACTTATGGATGCAGTTGTTAAAGCAAGACCCGCCGCTCTTAAGGGACAGTACCTAAAGAGCCTTACGGTAGCTTCAACAATGGGTGTTGGAATCAAGATTTCAACTGCAAAGTACGGCAACTGATAATTTATGTATATTATGGAGCGCTTTAAAAGGCGCTCTTATTTTTTTACAATTTTTTTCGATTTCTCTTGACAAGTAAAAACATATATGCTAAACTGTATTAAAAGAGTAATACAATAATACAAATTGGAGGTGCAACTATGTCTTGGAAAATAACGTCAGACAGACCCGTTTATTTGCAGCTTGCGGAGGAGATAGAGCTAAGGATAGTAAGCGGTGAATATCCGCCGAGTTCAAGACTTCTCGGCGTGCGGGAGCTTGCGGCTGATGCGGTAGTAAATCCTAACACTATGCAAAAGGCGCTTTCAGAGCTTGAGCGGCAAGGGCTTGTGTATGCTCAGCGCACAGCGGGAAGATTTGTCACGGACGATACCGCGCTTATTTCCGATCGCCAGTCACAGCTTTTGAAAACTGTGACAAAGGATTATCTTGCGAAGCTAAAGCGGCTGGGCGTATCGCCCGATATAGCGGCAGAGCTTTTAAAGGCAAGGGATTTTTAGTAAAAATATTCTTAGTTTTTTGCTAAAACAAGAAAACATTATTAACTAAAGAGGAGGACAAAATATGAAGGCAAAACAAATTTTAGCGGCACTGTCCGCCGTCGTAATAGCCGCTGTATCCTTTAGCGGCTGTGCAGTTGGTGATATAGCCCGTTCGATCAGATGGGCATCTGTACCGCACATTGATAAGGACAGCGTATATATCAAGGAATTTGAGAAAAACAAAAATTTCTTTTATGAACAGAATATTTCTTACAAACCTGATAAAGCCGCAAAATCAAAGCTTGACAGCTTTACCGAAAAGCTTAAAAAGCATGATTACACTTTAAGAGAATACAGCTATATACCGGATTATGGCGAGGACTACTTTTATGAAGATTACTACACTTACCTGATAGACGGTACCGATCATATTGGTTTTGACGAATATATCTATTCAGGAAATGACCATAAAAATATAGACGGAGACTATCTCGTGAAAAACGGCAAACCGATAATAGATAAAAAAACCGAATTTGGTGCTTGTGGTGAAGAAATTTATGTTGACGGTCAATTATTTTTAAAATATCCATCATCAAACTATTTTGAATTTATAGATGATCCTGATGGCTTTATTTCGACTTCGACCTCATCCTACATTAGTTTACTTAATAGGGTTGACGCAGGAACCTTGACCATTGGCGGAAAGAAGTATGATGCCGAAAGGTTGATGGATGTAGAAGAAGATGGTTCTTATGAAATATTCCAGAATAACATTATATATTATGATGGTGCGGAATTTATAGTTGCATATGATGAAAACGGAGATGTCTTTGCTATACTGACGTATATAGACGGCAAGCTCTGTGAAAAGTTAGCGGTTGTATATGAGCAAAATGAAGATAATTCAGACAAAATAAAAGCACCAAACGACGATGAAATCGATGGGAGTGATATATAATGAGTAATATTTTTGAGTGCCGTCAGCTTGTAAAAAAGTATGGCAACCTTACGGCGCTTTCAGGTTTAAATCTTGAAATAGAGCCGGGAAAAATCGTTGGTCTTTTAGGTCCTAACGGAAGCGGCAAAACAACGCTTATAAAGCTTATAGCAGGTCTTTTAAGACCAACAAGCGGAAGGCTTTTGGTAAACGAAAGTGAAATAGGAATAAAAACAAAGGAGATAGTTTCATATCTTCCCGAGCGAAATTACATTCCTAAGTATTTAAAGGTGCGCCAGATAATTGACTACTTTGACGACTTTTACAAAGACTTTAACCGTGAAAAGGCGGAGGGTATGATAAAAAGTCTGTCTATTGATCCTGACAAAAAGATAAAGTCTCTTTCAAAGGGAAATCTTGAAAAGGTTCAGCTTATATTGGTAATGAGCAGAGAAGCAAAGCTTTATCTTCTTGACGAACCGATAGCGGGAGTTGACCCTGCGGCGAGAGATTATATTTTGAACACGATAATAACTAACTACAATCCTGAGGCCAGCATAATAATTTCGACACATCTTATATCGGATATAGAAAACATACTGGACGATGTAATAATGATCAAAACCGGCTCTTTGGTAATGGCGGGAAATGCCGATGACATAAGGGCTCAGTATCAAAAGAGCATTGACGAACTTTTCAGGGAGGTGTTTAAATGTTAGGCAAACTTATAAAGCATGAATTTAAAGCGACGGCACGGCTGTTTATACCTATATTTATACTGGTAACAGCAATAACTGTTGCCGTAAGGTTTTTAGCGGATATTTTACACGACATCAATTATGACGGCACAAAATCAGGAGAAATATTCTCTATGATTATAGCGTTTATTTTTGGTGCGGCTCTGGTAATCGGTATTATTTGCCTGATTTTATCGGGACCGGCGGTATCTCTTTATCGCTTTTACAAAAATGTATATACCGATGAGGGCTATCTTACAAACACACTTCCTGTAAAACCCGTATCTATTCTTGCTTCAAAGCTTATTACAGGAATAGTATGGACTATAATAAGCGGCGTTATTGTGGCTTTATGTTATTGTATATTTGTAACCTCATCGAAAATATCCTTATTCACTGTTGATTACGATGATATAAATAATTCAGCATATATTAGCGCGCTTTTTGATTTTATTTCGGATAATATTTGGTTTATCATATCATTTATGATATTCGGACTGATATCCGTAATAATGAGTATATCCTCGGTGTATGTTTCGGTTTCTATCGGAAATCTGGTGAATCGCCACAAGGTGCTTATATCGCTTGTGGTATACTTCTGCCTCACTATCGTACTCGGAATGGCAATAGGAATAATACTTGTCCTTGCGGGAACAGATATATATGAAACGAACAGAGTATTTGAAAACACAGAGACATTTAAGCTTAGCGGTGAATACACGGTGATGATGTGGGTATATTCGGCAGTGCTATTTATAATATCGCTAATAGAGCTGTTTGTAACACATTTGATAATGAAGCACAAGCTAAATCTTGCATAGTCTCCCTTGACTTCTAAGGTTATATACTTATCAAAGTGCAAAAGCAGCAGGCGCATTTGGCGTCTGCTGCTTTTGTTTATGCTATAAAATATGTGCTTTCTTTACTCTTCTTCGCTGATCTCGTCAGCGTCATCTGTTGCATCGACCTCATCGGCTTCCACGGCTATTGCCTCTTCCTCCTGAGCCTTTGCCTCCTCGTCAGAGATCTGCTCTACCTGTGTGATCTCCTCCTCGTCGTCATGTTCTGCGCGGGTAAAGGTAACTACCTGAACGTCCTCGTCGGAAAGTCTCATAAGTCTTACTCCGGCGGCATATCTGCCCATAACTCTGATATCTGCGGCACGAAGCCTTATTACAACGCCGTCAGAAGAGATCATAATGATATCGTCCTCCTCGTCCACGACCTTTATGCCACAGACCATACCTCTTGTGTCCATCTTCTTGGGATTATAGTTAAGGATGCCCATACCGCCTCTGTTCTGAACCCGATAGTCCTCAAGAGCGGTTCTTCTTCCGAATCCTTTCTCGGTGACTGTCAAAACTGTTGCGCCATCGCGAACCTTTGCCATAGAAACAACATAGTCGCCGCCTCTTAGCTTAATTGCTCTAACGCCGTGAGCAGTTCTAGACATAACTCTTGCCTGCTTCTCGTTTATGCGAATGATCCTTCCCATATGAGTAGCAACCAAAAGCTCATTGCTGCCGTCAGTAAGTCTTACCCCGTTTATCTCGTCGCCCTCGTCTATGCCGATAGCTCTCAGCCCGCTTTTTCTCACGTTTTTGTAATCACTTAAGCGGGTTCTCTTTATCTTGCCGTTTTTAGTCACCATAACGATAAACTTGTTCTCATCATCAAGGCTTTCGGCTTTAATCATCTGCGCTATTTTTTCGCCTTCAGAAAGCGGAAGAAGGTTTACGATGTTTGTGCCTCTTGACTGCTTTGAGCCCTCCGGCACTTCATAGCATTTAAGCTTATACATAATGCCCTTGTTTGAAATGAACAAAACGTGATCGTGAGAAGAGCATATAAACATCTCGGAAACAACGTCGTCCTCTCTCTGCTTCATACCGGTAACGCCCCTGCCGCCCCTGTTCTGGGTTTTGTATACAGAAACGGGCATACGCTTGATGTAGCCGTTGTTTGTATAGGTAACAACGCTCTCCTCCACAGGGATAAGGTCCTCGATGTCGACCTCGCCACTTACGTTTTCGATAGATGTTCTACGCTCGTCACCGAACTTTTTCTTAAGCTCCTCGGTCTCATCAAGAATGATATTTAAAACTCTGTCGTGATTTGCCAGAATGTCCTCAAGGTCGGCTATAACCGCCTTAAGCCTTTCAAACTCGTCGACAATTTTCTGCCTTTCAAGACCTGTCAGACGACCGAGCTGCATTTTAACTATCTCGTCCGCCTGAACCTCGGTAAGCCCCTTTGTGTGTTCGGTCAAAGCGTTGCCGCCAAGGAGTATAGCCATATCCTCATTTTTAAAGCGCTCGATAAGTCTTTCCTTGCCCTCTTGGACCGTCTTACTTGAGCGAAGTATAGAGATTACCTCGTCAATATTGTCTATCGCCAAGCAGTATCCCTGAAGGATATGAGCTCTCGCCTTTGCTTTTTTAAGGTCAAACTCGGTTCTCTTTTCAATTACAGATACCTGGTGGTCAAGGTAATGCTGAAGCATTTCCTTAAGGGTCAGTATCTTCGGAACGCCGTTTACGAGTGCAAGCATGATCACGCCCACGGTATCCTGAAGCTGGGTATATGAAAACAGCTTGTTGAGCACCACCTGAGCTATCGCGTCTTTTTTAAGCTCAATAACTATCCTCATACCGTCTCTGCCTGACTCGTCTCGGATATAGTGAATACCGTCTATGCGCTTGTCCTTTACAAGGTTAGCAATATTTTCAACAAGTCTTGCCTTGTTTACCATATAGGGTATTTCGGTAATAACAATGGCCTCTCTGCCCTTTATTTCCTCGATGGATGTCTTGCCACGCAGAATTATCTTTCCTCTGCCTGTACCATAAGCTGCTCTTATGCCACTTCTGCCCATAATAACGCCGCCCGTCGGGAAATCGGGACCTTTTATGGATTCCATTATCTCGTCAAGGGTGCAGTCGGGGTTGTGAACAAGCGTCTTGAGCGCGTCCACCACCTCGCACAGATTGTGCGGAGGAATATTTGTCGCCATACCGACGGCAATTCCGGTGGCACCGTTTACCAGCATATTAGGAAATCTTGAGGGAAGCACAACCGGCTCTTTCAAACGGTCATCGTAGTTAGGCATAAAGGGAACAGTGTCCTTATCAATGTCAGTAAGCATAGAGACCGCCATTTTAGCCATCTTGGCCTCTGTATAACGGTAAGCAGCTGGTGGGTCGCCGTCCACGGAACCGAAGTTTCCGTGACCGTCGACAAGCGGATATCTCAAAGAAAAGTTCTGCGCCAGACGCACCAGAGCGTCATAAACAGAAGCGTCGCCATGGGGGTGATATCTTCCCAGAACCGTACCGACCGTATCGGCACACTTACGGTAAGGCTTATCCGGCGTAAGGTTGTTTTCATACATCGTATACAGTATTCTTCTGTGAACGGGCTTCAGTCCGTCGCGCACATCGGGAAGAGCACGGGAAACGATAACCGCCATAGAGTACTGAATAAACGAAGTCTGCATCTCGTTTTCTATATCTCTAATAATTATCTTCTGATCTTTACCGAAAACCGGGGTCTGATTGTCGTTTGTAGTCACTTGATCACTCTCATTTCTAACATATAAAAATCAAAATTTATCACTTTTTCTTATTTCCTTCTTTTTCATAGTCCTCGCCGAGCTTTTCCTCGAAAGTTTTTCTAACTATGTTAATCTGATAGTCCTCCATACACCTTTTGGGAAGAACGTAAATAGACTCTTTTTTCAAAAACAGCAAAAACATTTCCCGCTTTTCAAGAATCTTAAGCCCTATGTCAGAAAACTGCACAACCCTGGGCTTTATCACGATCTCGTTGCCCTCCTCGTCGAACCGCTCGTCCTCGGGCAGTATCGTTTCTATTGAGAACTTGTAGTCATAAAGCTTAAAGATATACCTGTCGTCCTCAAGCGGCTTTAGAGATTGCATAAGAGTCTTTCTGATTTTAATCGGGTTATACCAGAAAATAAAGATCGCTGCAAGGCATATCACAAGTCCAAGCCAGAACACTGCGTTTTCGGGTTTATATATCACTCTCACAAGAAAAATTATCCCCACCAGCGCAAAAACAATGGTTTTTATGATGTTCTGTCTATACACAAACTTTTTCTGAAACGCCGTAAAGGCTTCCTTTTCCTCTGTGTTTTTAACGTCGTACTCAACAATCGCCAGAGCGTGCTCCTCGCGGTCGAGAAGCTCCTTGGCTTCGTTTTCGATGTTCATTACTTGTTTGGAAATCTTTTTAATGTCATCTTTCATAAGTCTTTTCCTTTACGTTTATTTGCTCAAACATAGATTAAATGAGAGCCTTGCTCCGTCATTAAATATCCAGATCCTTTGCGTACTGAGCGTTTTTCTCAATAAACTCCCTGCGCGGGCCTACATTGTCTCCCATGAGGATAGTAAAGGTCTCGTCTGCCTTTGCGGCGTCCTCAAGAGAAATCTTTATCATCGTTCTTCTTTCGGGATCCATGGTCGTTTCCCACAGCTGCTCCGGATCCATCTCACCAAGACCTTTATACCGCTGAACTTCCACCTTAAGCTTGTTTTCGCCCTCAAGCTCTTTGATATAAATATCTCTTTCCTCGTCTGAAAACGCATATCTCACCTGCTTACCTCTGTAAACCTTAAACAGCGGAGGCTGCGCTATATATACATGACCCTCTTTGATAAGCTGCGGCATAAACCTGAAGAAGAATGTCAGCAGCAGCGTTCTGATGTGAGAACCGTCGACATCGGCGTCGGCCATAATGATTATCTTGCCGTATCTAAGCCTTGTAATGTCAAAATCCTCGCCTATGCTTGTACCTAAAGCGGTGACTACCGGCATAAGCTTTTCATTTCCGTAAACCTTGTCTATTCTTGCCTTCTCGACGTTGAGCATTTTTCCCCAAAGCGGAAGAATAGCCTGATATCGTCTGTCTCTTCCCTCTTTAGCTGAACCTCCCGCAGAATCTCCCTCGACAATATATATCTCAGTATTTTCTATTCCCGATTCAGAGCAGTCCGCAAGCTTTCCGGGAAGCTGTGCCGATTCCAGCGCTGATTTTCTCTTTGTCAGATCTCTTGCTCTTTTCGCGGCTTCTCTTGCCTTCTGAGCGAGCACTGCCTTATCAAAGATCATTCTGGCAACTGTTGGATTCTCCTCAAGATAGTTCATAAACTTTTCGGTCACTATCTTATCCACCAGAGGTCTTACCTCCGGGTTTCCCAGACGACCCTTTGTCTGCCCCTCAAACTCACAGTCGGTGAGCTTAACGGAAATTATCGCGGTAAGGCCTTCTCTTACATCCTCTCCGCTGAATACGGAACCGTCCTTAATAAGTCCGAACTTCTTGCCATAATTGTTTAAAACTTTTTTGATAGCGTTTTTAAAGCCGTCCTCGTGTGAGCCACCGTCGACGGTGTGAATATTGTTTGCAAACGACATTATCGTTTCCTTGTCGTCAGTGTTGTACTGAAAGGCTACTTCGGCAAAGCTGTCTCCCTGAGAGCCGTTAAAGTAGATAACGTCATCAAACAGCGCAGACTGACCCCTTACCCTGTGGATATGCTCTACAAACTGCCTTATGCCTCCCTCGTAATGGAGGGTTTCCGACTGGATATTGCTGTCGTCTCTTAAGTCAGAGAACACGATTTTCACGCCGGCGTTCAAAAATGCCTGCTCTCTCAGTCTGCGCAGAAGCGTATCGTAGTTATAAACGGTAGTTGTTTCAAAAATAAGCGGATCCGCCTTAAATTTTATCGTAGAGCCTGTTTTGTCGGTCTGACCGATTATTTTTAAGTCCTCGGTATAATTACCCCTGTCAAAGCGCTGAAAATGAATATTTTCGCCGTCATAAACGGTAAGCTCCAGCCATTCTGACAAAGCGTTTACAACGCTTGCGCCCACACCGTGAAGACCTCCGGCAACCTTATATCCGCCGCCGCCGAATTTACCACCGGCATGCAAAACTGTAAACACCACCGTTGCCGCAGAAATTCCTTCTGTGGGGTGGATTCCCGTAGGAATACCTCTGCCGTTATCGGAAACCTCAATGACGTCCCCCGGCAGGATATTTACCTTTATCTCGCTGCAAAATCCGGCAAGAGCCTCGTCTATTGCGTTGTCCACGATCTCATAAACAAGGTGATGAAGACCTTTTTCTCCGGTAGAACCGATATACATACCAGGTCTTTTTCTTACCGCCTCAAGTCCCTCCAGCACCTGTATCTGATTTTCGTCGTAATTGTTTGACTCACTGATTCTGGAAATATCTCTTGCGTTTAACTCCTTATTTTCTTCCAAGGGATTGCCCGTCCTTTCTTAATAATTAGTTGATCCTGTTTTCCTTAAGTCTTTTTAAAAGCGTTGCCGCTGATATGGGAGAAACGTAAACCGTTTCGTTTAAATTTTCATCAAAACACACCGCAAAGCTTTTTGGAAGATCATATGAAACATAAATTACTCTGTTTTGCTTTCCGGCGTTATTGAGATAATCTCTTGTCAGCTTTGATACGCTAGTTTTTTCAATATCAAAAATGCCGATCAAATCTTTTGTGCTTATTATCCTGTTATTTCCAATGTGCAAAAACATAACTATCCTCTGATTATCTCATGTGCAAAGCCGTTTTTAACCTCAAAAAACTTGCCCATATTAAGTTTGCTTACCTTGTTTTTCTCACAACAGGTGATAAAAACCTGCATATTCTTTATTTTAGATATAACAAAATTCTGTCTTATAAGATCCAGCTCCGAAAGCACATCGTCAAGCAGCATAACCGGGCTGTCGCCTATCTCGTCCGAAAGAATATACGCTTGCGCCAGTTTTAAAACAAGCGCTACCGATCTGTTCTGCCCCTGAGAACCATACTCTCTTGAAGGCAGACCGTTTATATAGGTCACAAGATCGTCTCTGTGAACACCCGCCTGCGTATATCCGAGCCTTAAATCCTCATCTGCATTTTCTTTCAGCCTGTTAAGATACTCCTCATACATTTCGCCACTGTAATCGTCCCGACCCTCAAGTTTTTCAAAAACAGTAGAAAACAGCTTCAGTGAAAGCTCCTCTTTACCTAAGGTTATATCTCTGTACAGCTCCGCAGCGGTTTTGCTGAGTTTTTTAGTATAAGCATATCTCAAAACACTTATATAAGAGCCTAGCTTTGCAAGCTGTTCGTCCCATACATCAAGTTCATCTTTTTGAGAAACACCCAGTGCAATATTTTTTAAAAGTCTGTTTCTCTGATTTATAATGTCATCGTACTTGTTTACAACGCCGAGATAAGAGCGTTTTATTTGACATACGGAAAGGTCCAAAAAGCGTCGTCTGTTTTCGGGGCTACCCTTAGAAAGTTCAAGATCCTCCGGCGTAAAGATAACACAGTTAAGAGAAGAAAAAAGCTTTGACGGAGCGTTAAGCTTTACTCCATTTAAAAAAACCGATTTATCCTTTATGTTGTTTTTTGACATATTAAAACTTATATTCTGACTTCTCTGCTTATCCTCAAAGTATAGATCTATGTGAAAGGCGTCCTTTTCAAGCCCTATAAAATCCTTATCCTTAGTACCTCTGAAACTTTTCAGTCCTGTACATATCCACATAGATTCGATAAGATTTGTTTTACCCTGAGCATTTTCGCCACACAAAACGTTAAGGCTTTTGTCAAATGAAAGGTTTACATCTTTAAGGTTTTTAAAGCCGTCGACAGCAAGAGTTTTTATTATCATCCTTTGACCTCAAACTCTATATCTGCTTTTTCGATAGTAATAATGTCGCCGTTTCTTATTTTTTTCCCTCTCATAAGACAAACCTCACCGTTTACCTTTACAAGACCCGAAAGTATTATATTTTTTGCCTCACCGCCGGTCTCACAAACTCCGGCAAACTTAAGCAGAGCATCAAGCTTTATAAATTCGGTTTTTATTGAAACTTTGTCTTTTTTCATTAGTTATTCTGATTTAAGTCTTACCGGCAGAACAAGAAAAGTAAATCTTTCCTCACCGACAGGAACTATTTTCATAGGAAGATTTCCACCGTTCATAAAAAGTTTTACCTTTTCGTCATTTATAGCTTTCAATGGATCAATCAAAAACTTACAGTTAAAGCCAATTTCCATCATAGGTCCCGTTATATCACAAGCAATTTTATCACTGATTTTTCCTATTGATGATGTACAGGAAATATTTAACTCAGATTTATCAAAAATGCATCTTACAGGACTTTTTATTCTTTCATTTATCAATACCAATGCTCTTTCAAGACTTGTAATAAGCTCCTTGCGGTCAATCACTACTTCCGTACTTCCTGTTTTTGGAACAGAACCCTTATAATTGTGAAATTCACCTTCAATAAGTCTCGAATAGAAGATATAACCTGAAAATTCAAATATAACGTGCTTTTTACTCAAATATATTTCACAAGTAAGTTCATCATCGTCCTTAAGCATCTTTGATATCTCGTTAAGAGCCTTTGCCGGAATCACAAACTTAGCGGTTTTTCCGTATTTTATCATCTCTGTTCTGATTGCAAGACGATATCCGTCTATCGCAACTACCTTAAGGATATTGTCTTCAATTTCAAAAAGCTCTCCTTTAAGAACAGGCTTCGCGTCAGTCTGAGCAACCGCAAAAACAGTCTGCATTATCATACTTTTAAGTGTCGGCTGAGCAATGCTTATACACTCATCGTCGCTTTCCTTTTGAGGAAGAGACGGAAAATCCTCAGCACTCATAAACATAACGGTATACTGAGTATTTCCTCCTGACACCTTTATCTGACGATCGTCTATCACTTCAAGAGTTACCTTTTCGCTGTCAAGTTTTTTTACGATTTCAGACATAAGACGAGCATTTATTACAAATTTACCTGTTCCGGTACTTTTTGCAGAAATTTCGGTTTTGATTCCTATTTCAAGATCATATCCGGTCAGCTCAATGGAAGTCTCCTTAACTTCAACTTTTATACCTTCCAGTACCAAAAGAGTAGATTTTTCAAATACGGCTTTAGAAACATTTATTATTGCTTCATAAAGTTCTTTTGTATTACATATAACTGTCATATAAATTTCCTCGCTTTAAAAAAATATAAATACAAAATAAATAATATATAAAATAAATTAGTAGTTATAATAGACACAGTTTAATTCTTTAAAACATGTCCTATTCCTTTATTTAACAGACATTCGCGCCAAACAAGTAATAAACATTTTAAAACAATTTAAAACACACCAAACAAACGATCAAACATATTAAAACACTTTCAAACAAGCACTGAGTGTTTAAAAATAAAAACTATGTTTAAAAAACTCAAAAACGAAAAATATTGTCGATTTGTAAACAATTACTGTTTACTGACATTTTTATGGACAGTTTGAAATGTTTAAAAAAGAAAATTTTAAAGGATTAAAAAGGATTTTCTAAAATAAAATCTGTTTAAAAAATTGTTTAAAGTGTTTAAAGCTAAGATTCTTTTAGATTTTTTATGATGTCTTCCACAGTTTCCTTAAAGTCGGAATTTTTAAGAAGCATTTTTTTTACGTCCTGATAGTTAAGAGTAATCGTAGCGTGATTTCTGTTTAGTTCTCCGCCAATCTGAGCATAGCTTAGGCCTTTCATTTCTCTTATGACATATATAAAGACCTTTCTTGCTAAAGAAATAGGCGCACATCTGTTGGGAGAACGTATTTCCTCCGGAGTTACATTAAAGGCAGCCGCGACGTCGTTCATTATTCGGTCGACGGTTATGTCGGCAGGATGAGAGTTCACAGCGTTTTCTCTTATTATTTTCTGAACCATCGGATATGAGACCGGCTCGTTTGTAAACATAGTAAGAGCTTTTATCTTGTTTACCACGCCTTCAAGGTTTCTTATATTGTTTTTGATTTTTTCGGCGATAAGTTTTGCAACTGAGTCTGACATATTTATGTTTAAAAGCTCAGCCTTTCTTTTGACAATAGCAAGTCTGGTTTCAAAATCCGGCGGCTGAATATCTGCCTGAACTCCCCTTACAAAGCGACTTTTGATTCTATCGTCAAGCTTTTGCATTTTAGACGGAGAAATATCACTGGTCAAAACTATCTGTTTTCCGTTGTTGTAAAGAGCATTGAAGGTGTGAAAGAATTCCTCCTGTGTGCTTTCCTTTCCGGCAATGAACTGAACGTCGTCCATTAACAGAAAGTCGCAGCTTCTGTATTTTTCCTGAAAAGGAGCGGTATTTTTATCAAGTATTGCCTTTACAATCTCGTTAGTAAATTCCTCACCTGTGACGTAAATTATATTTAGCTCAGGATGATTATTTCTGACTTTATGCTCTATTGCTTTCAAAAGGTGAGTTTTACCAAGTCCTGAATCGCCGTAAATAAACAAAGGATTAAAAATTTCCGCGTTATTTATGGAATTGTCGTCTTCTTTGCCAGCAACGGCATAACAGAATGCATAAGCCAGCTCGTTTGATTTACCTTTGATGAAGTTGTCAAAGGTGAGCTTATATTTACCGTTTTCCATTGCCCGCTCGAGCTTTTTCTCATTTTCGACGACCTGATTAAACTGCGTTGTTGCCGTATCCTCATAATTATCACCGTTGTTGTCTTTTGACAAAACAATTTCAACGTTCACTTCAAATCCCAGAGTTTCCTTAAAGCCTTTTTTAATGATATCGTAATAAAAATCCATTATAGTCTGTCTTGAAAAATCACTTTGCGCTGCGAGATATGCCGTCTTATTTTCAAAACTCACGGGAGTTAAAGGAGCTATCCATTTATTGTAACCTATCTCGCTTACACTTTCATTTGCAAGACAGTACTTTTTGACGTTTTCAAAAACCTCAAAAAAAGATTGCATATGATAAATTTTCCCCCTTTAAATACAATAAAATAATAATATAGATCATAAATCGGCCGGTCAGAGCGACTTACTGAAAAACTGCTGCTCGTCATAATTGCGGCAAGATAAAATACGCCATTGAGATGATCAAATAAATAAAGAACATCTCCGAAAATGTCAAACGACCGATCAGAACATTCCATCAAATATTATAGCATAAAAACATTTTTTTTTCAACAAATTGACGGCAATTTTTGTGTCTTATAAATGTAAAAAAACACTGCCATATAAGAGTGTTTTTTCGTCAAATTGTATATAATTATAATAGTATAGAAAAACACACGGATAAGAGCTATTAAAAATTATTGACATAACGCAATATAATGATACTATCGTTCACATTTTGGTGTATGTAGCAAAGGTGATCTTTACTTGTGCAGAGATACAAAACAGATGATTTTTAAAAGCCATTTGATTTAAAACAGTCAAAGGATAAATAAGTGTTTAAAACAAAAAGAATATTTTCAGCGGCATTTTTGTGTTTAAACGATGAAAGCGATACAATATGTTGTGGATAAAAAAATATAGAAGAAAAATTTACAGAAATCCCTTGACAAACTGTCCGGATATATTATATAATAATTTTCTGCGGGGCATATCGCCCTGAATAAACGGTAAAAACACGAGTTAGGATAAATAAAGTCACAACTCTTTGAAGGGAGGAAAACCGTAATGAAAAGAACATATCAGCCGAAAAAGAGGCAGAGACAAAAGGTACACGGCTTTCGCAAAAGAATGTCAACATCAAACGGACGCAAGATTTTAGCCCGCAGAAGACTTAAGGGCAGAAAAAAATTAAGCTACTAATTCGCTGACCACTGCTACTACTTGAATTAGAAAAGTAATAGAGTGGTCTTTTATTTTAAAAAAGCGCAAAACAAGCTTATGGGGTACCGGCATTAACAGAAAAAAATCTCAAGATCCCGCAAATAATAAAACGAAGAGGAAGAAATGCTTTTTACGACTGTGATGAAATCAAACAGGGATTTTTCCCGGGCATATAAAAAAGGGCGTTTTTGCGCGTGTAAGGAGGTTTGTGCGTATTACACGGCTAATCGCACACCGTACAACAAGCTTGGGATCACAACGTCTAAAAAGCTGGGAAATGCGGTTGTAAGAAACCGTGCCAGAAGATTGATCCGCGCGGCGTACAGGCTTTCTGAAAGCGCGCTTCCGTTGGGGTACGATATAGTTATCGTAGCAAGAGAAGGGATAAAGGATAAAAAATCGACTGACATAGAGCGGTTTTTAAAAAGCCGGTTGGTATCTGACATGAAAAAGAGCGAGAGTGAAAAGGGCGCGAAAAAATGAAGTATATTTTTATGCTGCCCGTGTTAATTTATAAGAAAGTTATCTCCCCTCTTTTTCCTGCGAGATGCAAGTATTACCCCACCTGCTCAAGCTATGCGGTGCAGTCTCTTAAGCGTTTTGGGGTTATGAGGGGAAGCATTCTGGCAATATGGAGAATACTCAGGTGCAATCCGTGGTCAGAAGGCGGAATTGACCCCGTGCCGGAAAGATTTACATTAAAAGCAAAAAATAAAAGGAGAAATAAAAGCCTATGATGAATATACCTATAATAACTCCGGTTCTGGGTTATTTAATGAAGCTTTGCTACTGGCTGTGTTTCAGCAACTACGGATTGGCTCTGATTGTTTTCACGCTCATAGTAAAGCTTATAACGGTGCCTTCACAGATAAAACAGCAAAAGAATACGGCGCGAATGGCGAAATTCAGCCCTAAGCTCAAGCAGCTGCAAAAGCAGTATGCCAACAACAAGCAGAAGTATCAGGAAGAGATGATGAAGCTATACTCGGAAGAGGGCGTAAACCCGATGGGCAGCTGTCTGCCGATGATAGTTACAATGGTGATTCTGTTCGGAGTAATCGGAGTTGTATACCAACCGCTCAGCTACATTGCAAATATCGGCAAGAGCGAGATAGGTTTTTCCTCAGTTAAAAACGAAAAAATAACCGAGGCTGAAGCGCTTACGGTTGAGACAATAGTTTTCGCGAACCTTATGGACGGAAAAAGCTATAATGAGCTTACTGACGAGCAGAAAAAGCTTATTTTCACTGAGGACACGCTAGTAGAAAAGCAATCTCACCTGAAAAAGCTAAAAAAAGCAGGTCTTAACAGTGAACCGCTAAGCGTAAACGATACGACCATATCGCTTTCGGCATACAGCGATTATATAGACGAGGATTTTATTGAAAAAGCGCATGAGGTTTTTTCTGAGAAATTCCCGGATAACGCAGAATTTGGAAAGTATCTTACAAACAAGGACGAAATATCCGACAGGCTGTATTACAGACCTCAGCTTTTACTTTTGCAGGTAGCGGGCGCAGAGGACGAAAGCTATTCTCAGATGTATGACGTTATAGAAGAAGGACTGGGAGATAAGTTCAAGGAGATTGACTACACCTTCTTTGGAATTCCGCTTTCGGCAATGCCCAGCTGGTCGTCGATATACGTATTGATACCGATAATTTCGTTCCTGGCTCAGATGGCGCTGACATTAGTATCGCAGTACTATCAGAAAAAGAACAATCAAGATGCCGCACAGATGGGCGGAGGAATGAAGCTTATGCTCTTCATAATGCCGCTCTTCTCGTTCTGGATATCATTCAGCTTTCCGGCGGGACTTGGACTTTACTGGACGTTGTCAGCGGTATACACGCTTATACAGACGGTAATTCTCAACAAGGTATACACCCCGGACAGAGTTGAAAAGATGATCGAGGCGGACGCTAAGAAAAATAAAAAGCGACGTCCGAGCATGTATGAAAGAGCGCTTGCGGCTCAAGGGGCGTCTCCTTCCAATGCAAACGGCTCAAGAGCGGTCGTTCTGGATAAAAACGGTGAAGAGAAAAAGATGAGCAAGGAAGAGAAGAAAGCATATGAGCGTCAGCTTCTGGCAGAGGCCAGAAAGAGGATGGCAGAAAAATACGGCGACGAATATTTGGATGATTAAACGAATAATCGGAAAGGAAAGTAAAAAATGAAAAAGGTATTTACGGCAGAAAGCGTAGAGCTTGCGAAGGAAATGGCAGCAAAGGAGTTTGGCGCAGCACAGGAGGAGATAACCTTTACCGTTGTAAAGGAACCTAAAAAGTCACTTTTTGGAAAGGTAAAGGAAGACGCAGAGGTTGAGGCGGAATACGAAGTATCCAAAGCAAATCTTGCGGCAAATTACATTAAAAACGTATTTGAGAAAATGGGCTGTGAGAATGTTGCAGTTGAGATCACAGAAATAGAAAACGGCGCCTCGCTTGAAATATCAGGAGACGGTGTAGAGGATGCGATCGGCAAACGCGGAGAGGTTCTTGATTCATTGCAGTATTTGGCGTCTCTTGTGTGCAACAGGATAGACAGGGAGTATTTCAGGATATCTACCGACTGCAACGGTTTCAGAGAGAGAAGAAAAGCACAGCTTGAAAATCTTGCGAGAAAGATAGCAAACACGGTAAAGAGGACGGGCAGAGCGTCTGCTCTTGAGCCGATGAACCCGTATGAGAGAAGAATAATCCATTCGGCGATAACCGACATAGAGGGTGTGTCCTCACATTCAAAGGGAGAAGAGCCGTACAGAAAGGTGATCATCACCTCAAACGAAAGAAGACCCAGAAAGGGCGGCTACAACAGAAGAAACGGCGGCCGCAGGGATTCAAGAAACAGCGGCAAGGGCTACGATATAGTAAGCTCGTTTGAAAAGGAATACAAAAAGCCAAAGCCTGAAGACAGCCTCGGTTCAGGGCTTTACACAAAGATAGACCTTTAACCAAAAGCGGCGCCATGCCGCTTTTTTGATTTACAAGTATTCGGAGGAATTATGAACACAATATGCGCAATATCCACCCCATTGTCATCGGGTGCAATATCGTTGATAAGAATGAGCGGAGACAAGTCTATCGCGCTGGCAGACAAAATTTTCAGAGCGTTTTCGGCAAAAAAGGTCAGCGAAATGAAGGGCCATACCTGTGCTTACGGAAAAATAACAGACGGCGAAAAGACGCTTGACGACGTGCTGTTAACGGTTTTTCGTGCGCCTAAAAGCTACACGGGCGAGGACACGGTAGAGATCTCCTGCCACGGCGGGGCGTATGTCACAAAGAGGATACTTAGTCTTATTATCAGCTTGGGAGCAGAGCCTGCGCGGCCGGGTGAGTTTACAAAGCGGGCGGTTTTGAACGGAAAGCTTACGCTTACACAGGCGGAAGCGGTAATGGACATCATTTCCTCAGAAGGAGAACGTGCGCTGATAAGTGCGAACAATATGCGTGAGGGTGCGGTTTTTAAGCGGATAACAGATGTAAAAAACCGGCTGGTATCGCTTTTGGGATCTCTGGCGGCGTGGGTCGATTACCCGGACGATGATATGCCTGCTGTGGATGGTCAGAGCATAAGGCATACGCTGAGCGACTGCATTGACAAGCTTACTGCGCTTATGAAAAGCTGTGATGACGGGCTGATTTTCCGCGAGGGCGTACTTACGGCGATAGTCGGCTCACCGAATGTAGGAAAGTCGTCGGTAATGAATATGCTGCTGGGCTTTGACCGCTCTATCGTAACGGATATAGAGGGAACCACCCGCGATGTTGTTGAGGAATCCGCCCGCGTGGGGGATATAGTTTTGCGACTGTGCGACACCGCAGGACTCAGAGAAACAAGCGACACGGTCGAGAAGATAGGTGTTTCCCTGTCGAAAAAAACTCTTTCATCGGCACGGCTCGTTCTGGCTGTTTTCGACATCTCAAGGGAGCTTTCTGATAGCGATAAGGAGGTTTTATCCGCTCTTTCGCCGAAAAACACGGTTGTGGTGTTCAACAAGACAGACCTTGAGAAAAAGCTTGACAATAAAAGCTTTGACGGCTTTTTGACGGTGGAAGTTTCCGCAAAGGAAAAAACTGGCGAAGATGCGCTTAAGTCGGCGATAGAAAAGCTGCTTTGTGTTGATACTTTTTCCTCACAGGAGACGGTTTTTGCATCTGAGCGTCAGAAAAGCTGTGCCAGCCGTGCTCGCGTCTTTCTTGAGACCGCGCTATATGCGCTCGATGCAGGTGAAACGCTTGATGCGGTAACTGCGGCGGTTGACGGAGCGCTATCCCCGCTTTTAGAGCTTACCGGAGAAAGGGCAAGCGATACGGTAATAAACGAGGTGTTTTCACGCTTTTGCGTAGGTAAGTAAGAATTTAAAGATAAAGCAGCAGGGGCCGCAATTTTGCGGCTTTTTAATTAGGATAAAATATATAAAAACCTGTTGACATTGACGCTGCGTCAAGTGGTATAATAAGCTTAAAAAGGGGGTGATGGTACGGAAAGCTTAAAGCCAATGGCGGAGGTGTGCCGGATCTTAGGAACAACATCAAGAACGCTGAGGTATTATGAGCAGCTGGGGTTTATAAAAAGTGTGCGCACGGGCAAAAACGCACCGCGGCAGTTCGACGAAGAGAACATAGATAAAGCGCGAAAGGTTTTGCTTTTACGTTCCCTTTCACTGTCACTTGAGGATGTCGGACGTATCGTAGTCAAAGGCGAAAAAGCGGCAATGGTGCTAAAGGAAAATCGGAATATGCTGTTTGCGCGAATGGACACTTTGCGTTCTCAACTGCGGCTTATTGAGGAGGTAATGACCGTTGCCGAAAATGGCGGAAACATCTTTGAAGTGTCTGTTAAAACTGTGTTTTCCAATCATAGTGCGGAGATGATTGCTGAGGCCGAAAAGTGTACAGAAAGCCTTCTTGGCGGCAATACGGAATATATTTTTGAGCGGTTTTGTGAGAAAATGAAGGAGTATCTTCCTGCGGATGTGCTTAAGACGGTCTGGAACGACACAATAAGCGGATGCGGAAGCTATGAAAGCGTACTAAGAACCGATTGCGAGGAAAATATTGTTACTGATTATCTTATTTTTGAAAAAACGGGTATTTCCGTTAAATACGTTTTTAACGGCGGAGAAATTTCCGGACTGTGGTTTAATTATTTTGAGAGGTGAAGAAAATGAAAAAGAGGTTATTTACATTTATTTTAGTAATAAGTACGATATGTTTACTGTGTGCGTGCGCGAATGAAAGCAGCAAAGACTCGTCTGAAACCAAATCGTCTGCGAGTTCTTCAATATCGCAGAGCAATGATGTAAAGGAGCTTTCAAAAAAGCTTTGTCTTGAGATGGCTGAGGACGATTTTGAGTCAACATACAACCTATTCTCGGAAAATATGCGCACACAGCTTGACAAAAGCGGGCTTATATCTGCGTGGGAAAAGGTAGCCGCAGATACTGGAGACTATAAAGAGTATCATTTTGTTTCCGTAACAGAGCAGGAGGACTATACTATCGTAACGTCGGCTCTTGAATATGAGCAAAAGGGTATCGTGGTAACTCTTGTTTATAATCTTTCTCAGGAGCTTGACGGACTGTGGCTTGATAACTGTGATTTTACAGATTCCGGAGAAATCGTTTTGCCGACTACCGAAGCGTTATCCGAAAGCGCTGAAGCACAGTAACTTAGAAAGCATATATACAGCTATCCCCTGCCCCTTTCTTTCGCTTTATATTAAGTGTTTATACCGGATGTTATTATTTTAAAATTTTAATGCTTTAATTTTTGTATACAGGCATAAAATCCTGATAACCGATATACAAAAATCGGTAAGTCTGTATTTTTATACGTTTTTTTGACAAAATCTGCGATTATATTTACACTTTTATTATTTTTTATCGTATAATTATTATTTTTTTTATGCTAGAATAAAATGGTAAAACATGTAAGGGAGATGTAAATAATGTCGCGGTTAAGTGTGCTGATGCTGGATAAAGACCCGGTTTTTCTTGATAGATTAAGTTATACATTTAGTGAAATATCAGACAGCGTGCAGAATATAAGCTTTATAGATGAAGAACAGTTTTTAGATCGGTTGTATCTGGATAACAAGGAGATAGATGCCGTAATAATACCGGCTGACAGCGATATGATCGACGGAATATCCTTGGCGGCGGCAATATCGGGAAGATTTAAGGATATAGAGATAATCTTTTCGGTATCTCCCTGCCCCGGAAAGGCGTTAGAGCGGTTGTTTTTGCGAAGTGTGCAGCTCAGGCCGTTTGCCGTAATTGTAAAGCCGGTGGAAAAAGAGGTTATGGAGTCTATAGTAAAGAGACTGTGGGAGTCAAGAAATAATAAAAGGAACATAATAACGCTATCATCAGGGAGAAGGAAAATTTTATGCCGGTCATCTGAGATAATAATGGTTCGAAGTCAAAAGCGCAGGATTTTATTCACAACGGAAAACGGAGAAGTCTGCGTTTACGGACAGATACAAAAGATACGGTCAATGCTGCCGGATTATTTTTTAAATCCTCACGCCAGCTATCTTGTTAATGCAAGGTGCATAAAGTCTGTTGAGAGTGATTTCGCGGTTTTAAGAGACGGCACAAGAGTCCCCATTTCCAGAGGCCGTCGGCACGATTTCATAGAAGATATAAAGCGTATAACCTCGTGGGGGGGGGGGGGGTAAATTCCGTTGGATTTAAATTTGGAGAAAGCAAGAACATGAGTTTTTCCACTCCCGATTTATAAGAATTTTCAATAATGTTATTTTGAATTTTCAAGTTTTCAAGCATAAAATTAAATTCTATAATTTTTCTCAGATATGGTGTTTTTATTTAACTTCTTTTTTTCTTAAGCCTATCGCTTTTAAAAACAGTTTAAAATTCCTTTCAATTTTTTTATAAAGCGGCATTTTTCTTACAGATAAATAACCGACTTCCCGTTGAATATTTTTATCTTTAACGTATAACTTGATTAATTTGTAATATTTTCTGTATGCGTTATAAGCGTTTTCCAACTTTTTCTGTTTTTCGGGGTCTTTACTTGCATCTATAGTGATAGAGCCGTCATGCCAACCAAACCAAGTCAGCGAATCTGTAACAATTCCGAATTTTTTATATCTTAATATCGGCAAAAAATTCATCAATAAATCAGAACCCACACCATGATATTTTCCGCCGAAATCAACAGGCAAATCTCCCGTTAATATGGCGTCAATGACTTCTTTTTTTCTATACAAACACATTGCGGGAGAAAACATTAATCTTTTGTCAAGAAGAAGATATTCCAAAACAGAAACATCATAAAGCCCTGTTTTAAAACGGTCTTTAAATTTAAATATATTTGGATTTAATATGTCATGATTTTGAACATTAAATAAAACTGCGTCTGAAAAAACCATTCCCACTTCATCAGACATCAAATTTAAAGTTTTTTCAATAAATGCAGGGTCCATTAAGTCATCATCAAAATGTATATGAACAAACTCGGTTTCTGCATGCAAAACTCCTTCCAGCCAGCCAAAGTGAGGTCCAAAATTTCTTTCCCTTCTTATATATTTTATTTTATCTTCATATTTTTTTATAACTTCAGGGGTATTGTCACTGCTTCCATGGTCACAAACAACTATATCGCAAGGCACGGTCTGATTAAGCGCACTCTCAATTGTTTTGCCCACATAGCAAGCTCTGTTAAAAGTCGGAATAACAATAGTAACTTTATTCTGCATTTTTTTCTCCATTTATTTTTAATCTTGTCAAAAGCTCTTACACCCGGCAAATTATGGTTCGTGCGGAGTTAAAACTTTATAACCGTTTTCTTTTAATGTTTTTTCTTTTTTAGCCAGTTCAAGATCTGATTCAACCATTTCTTTTACAAACATTTTTAAATCATATTTTTGTTTCCAGCCAAGTTCACGCCTTGCTTTGGTGCTATCGCCCAAAAGTACATCAACTTCTGCGGGTCTAAAATAGCGTGGGTCAACCTCAATAACAACTCTGCCCGTTTTTTTATCTATACCTTTTTCATTTATACCTTCGCCGACAAACTCTATATCATAGCCGACTTCTTCAAACGCCATTTTACAAAAATCTCTTATAGATGTTGTCGTTCCCGTTGCAAGGACATAATCGTCGGGCTTATCCTGTTGTAAAATTCTCCACATACCTTCAACATAATCTTTTGCATGTCCCCAATCACGTTTAGCGCTCAAGTTGCCGAGATATAGTTTATCTTGCAAACC
>CANRLH010000011.1 GCA_947631455.1 uncultured Clostridia bacterium | reverse complement strand
GTTTTTAGCATTTTCATTATACCATATTTTGAAGTTACTTCTCTTCTTTTTTGGTTCACATCATTTTAACACATACAAATTTCAGTTAACTTAGTACATTTATTATAGGTTTGTCAATGATGTGTTATACCAGATAGGAACGAAAAACAAAACAATCGTGTTTTATGGCAGCGAAATAGGTTTTGAAGTGAAGACTTATTTTGGAGGATTACACGATGAACAGACAAATTACCGATAAAAAGGCAGACATCCGTTACACTTTGCAAGGCGCATACAATCTGCTTACCGCCTGCAAGCTGAACAGCTACCTTGCCGACATTGACCGGCAGGCAGAGGAACTGTTTTCTCGGCTGGTAAAACAGATGGCAGAGCGTGAGGGTGTGACCGAAATGCCCAAGGTGGAGTATAGTATGAAATGGATACGGTCTATGAATAATATAAAAACCGAGTTATTTGATATGATGTTAACAGACGAATAAAATTCCTTCTCATATGACACTTATTCCTTTGAATACACGTTTTTTAAGGACGAAAGCAAATAAAACAGATTATAAATAATAAAAAGGGTTTTATTAAAAGATGTGATATCATAGTCCTTGGATCGGGACGAGGGGCAAAAATGCACGCGCGCGGTCAAAACAAAAAGTGTGCTATAATATTCTTTGAACCGATTACTTTTCTAATGGAGGACGAAAAAATGGATGAAAACATCACCCTTTCCCCTGAATTTGAGCGTCTGCTCAATATCCTGAACGGCGACCGTTCCGGCAACACGGCGGCACAGTACAAACTTGCGGTTCTGCTTTTGAAAACCGGGACGCTCGAAAACACGAAAAAGGCGGTTGTGCAGTTTCGGGATCTTGCCCACGGAGAGTACACCACTTCGCAAACAAATGCACAGTTTATGCTGGGGCTGTGCTATGAAAATGGCTTTAGAGTTTCAAAAAGTTATCAGAGCGCCATTTGGTGGTATGGAAATGCCGTCAAAAACATTTATCATAATGATTTGTGCAAAAACCCCGATCCCGTAAGTGAACGTGGAGCCAAAAGGCTCGCTGAGTTGACAGAAGGCAGAGATTTTGACGAGGCGCTGGACGAAATTCTGTTCGACAAGACCTCGGACGAAAGCGTTGATTGTGTCACAGACTCGGCCGAAGCGGGCGACATGGAATCGCAGGAGTATCTGATGGAGCTGTATGACCTCGGGACAAGAGACGTCCCGGAGGATAAAGAAGAAGCTATGTACTGGGCACAAAAGGCAGCCGAAAACGGAAGTACAAAGGCGATGGAGTATGTAGCGGATCAATACTATTTCGGCCGGGATGTTGAAAAAAACGTCTCTGTGGGGCTGCATTGGTACGAAATGGCGTCACAAAACGGTTCAGATACTGCCCCGGGTGCGATTGCCAGACATTTAGAGATGCAAAAAAGCTATAAAGAGGCCGCGGCTTGGTATCGGATTCACGCCGAGCGGCAAATCAAGTATCGCAACTGGCGGCTCGGCTGGGAAGGCACACAAAACGCAATTGAATCGATTAAATCAGGGCAGACGGATATGGATGCTCAAAACTATTCCGTAAAACAGTTAAATCTAAACGGCGCATATAACGGCAACCGTTACATGAATGACATTTTTTATTACGATGCGAAGCGGGTAATTTTGGCGTCCGGTATGCCGGAGGGCGGCGTGCTGATTGCATTTCCAACACGGCGGGAAAATAAAAGACTGTCTGCGGAGGGCTTGTCATATTGCGTGAATCATTTTAGCAGGCAGTGGGTTATAGGACGTTTTTTCCACGGAATGCGGTATCATAACGGAAGCTCCGTTTTTGACGACAATTCTCTGTGCGTAAACATTTCGGCTGACTCAACCGAGGACGCTTTGCAAACGGCGGTGAAAATCTGCAGGCGCTTCAATCAAAACGGCGCGTTATTGAAAATGTGCAATATGAACGCGCTGTATGTTATCTGCCGGCAGGACGAAAAAACAGAACCTGCCGACGGAGAAAAAATATAAAACAAGAAAAGGAGTGATTACAATGGAACTGAAGAACGTATCGACAAAAGAGTTGGTGGAAGAGCTTAAAAAGCGAGAGGGCGTAGAGCTGCTTTCGGTTGAGCCTTACGAGCCATACAGCATCACCGCCAATGGGCAGACGATTCGCGATGGTGGGCCGGTGGTGATTTTGCGGATTTGGGACTGAACTGCCGGACGCTACAACCGCGTTTTGTGTGCGGGAAAATCTATATTTTCAAAAAACAAAGGAGAAATGAAAAATGAACAAAACCAATTACCCAGAACTGGAAAAGCTGGTAGAAGAACTTGACAATATTGAAGGAAAGGACAAAGCTGCAACCTGCAAGAGGATTCAAGTGCTGCAAGAAATTGGAAAGAAACTAATCAATGATTACAAAATAGTAATTGATGATGTTGTGATTGAACCGTTGCTTGTGGAAGCATACTATTGCAAGGATACAAGTGGAGAATTTGTTGATTGCAACTGCCACCAAAATTCCAAACAAAAGGGTGCAAATCGATTTGGAAAACTGTATTTTCATAAAATCGGGCGGGGCGGTGTTGATATTTGCTTGCCTCTCGATGAATACTACTTATCTTTCCTAATTAAAGTAGCTAAAATCGGGACAGAAACGAATCAACAAATCGAAATCTTCTCTATATTGAGTCCAAAGCCAAATGCTGAAGACAGAGGAGATGTTCTAAAATATTGTCCAAGAAAAAAAGACCATTGTACCGTTTGCGTACCTCGAAAAAATACGCTTAAGGGTAAATTTGCCAAGGCACCACTTGCTATTGTTTCTTTAGATTCATTCAAAGTCCAAAAAGAAAAAACGATAGCAGATGCAACGGTTAAATCATTAGAATATGGCAGGCAATGGACGGTTGCAAAATATGGACTGGAAAAAGCGCAATGTAATATTGAAAAAGCACGTGAAATCATCAAAAACGAGAACTTATATTCCAGTAAAATTGAAGATAAATACATGAATAGTGCGCTGGAATATATCAAAGGTGAGGAAAACTAACATGCTCTACTTTTCCACTCTCCTGACCTCCACCGCAGCCTACGCTCCGGCGGCAAGGCGGCTGTTCGATGCGCTGGACACGCAGGGCGTCGAATACCGTCTGCTCGACGGCACAAAAGATATCTGGCTGCGGGATTTTATGCCGGTACACACCAAATCGGGCAAATATATATCTTTTCGTTATGAGCCGAGTTATCTTGCGGATATGCCGGAGTTTCGCACGGACTTTCGGCGCGACCTTGCCCCAAGTTTCCCACAGGAAAGGCTGGTTTATTCCGATATCAATTTAGACGGCGGAAATATCGTGTTTTCCCCCTCTCGGGAAACCGCCGTGATCAGCGACCGCATCTTTTCGGAGAATCCGTCCTTTTCCCAAACCGCGCTCGTTGGGGAACTGGAACGGCTTCTGGACGCCCGAGTGATTATCATCCCGTCGCTTGCATCCGATCGTACAGGTCACGCCGACGGAATGGTGCGGTTTTTGGATGAGCGCACAACGCTCGGCAACGGCACGCCCTATCAAAACGGGCTGGAGCAACGAATCGCACGGACGCTGAAAGCAAACGGGATCGACACGCTCGACTTTCCCTACTTTTCCTCTCCGGAAGACAGTGCCGTCGGCTGTTATCTAAACTTTTTGGAAACGGAAAAGGCAGTGTTTCTGCCGATTTTCGGCGTATCCGAAGATAAAAGGGCTATCGCAAGAGCAAACGCGCTCTTTTCAAAGCCGGTCGTGCCGGTCAAGCTAAACGAAATCGCAGAAGAAGGAGGCTGCCTGAATTGCATCAGCTGGGAGCAGGAAGCGCAAATATCGTCACCGACAGATTGATCCTTCGGTCGTCGGACGATGCGCGCGACCTTTGCAAATCATCTGTCTCATCTTGAAGCCGCAAACGAATATTTTATCCAATACGGCTAGGAGCGTTCAGACAAGATCGTCGTTCACGAAGCGGTCAAGAAAGACGGCAGGCGGACGCAGGCCATTGACATTTACTATTCCTATATGCCTTGGGGTATATGGTCTGATAAGCTTGTGATAAATAACTAATAGCATATACAAACTGATTTCGTTTTTCATGCGGAGTCAGTTTGTTTTTTGTCGAATTCTTTCGTTGTTGCAGAAGTGTATATATTGACTTATTAGTAGGCGAGCCTCGGCAAAAATCCTGATTTTAGCTCTGTAAATACACTCGGTTTGTAGTATGGAAGAAAATTTTTCGCTAAAGCATCGTGATAAGGATTTACGCGTTTTGACATTGACGTAGTAAAATTGTATTCTTTAGTTAGCTTAAAATACCCGCGTGAAGTGTATTGAAAGCCTTAGTCACTGTGGAGTAGTAACTCTGCGGTGACCTTTTTCTTTCTCTTATCAGCACGAATGGTAGAAAGAACAGGATTGATGTTCTGCTCGGTGTCGGTATTGTAAGATAATACTGATGTTATACAAATAAGGGATTTCTGTTAAGATGATTATCGTATTTGTGCAGCACATTACCGTAATTATGATATTACTTCCTTCTGACTTACGATAACATATTGTTTTTCTGCATAACACGCATAAACTGTCGCTATGTTGTCAGAAAAATTGTTGTTTTTTCGGAATACAGGCTTTGTTGCTGACATATACTTTCTTAGAAAATGCATTAAAAGGGAGGACACTTATGGACTTTTTCGTAAATCATGAAAAGATCACAAGTACTAAGGTTTTACTTGATACGACTTGTGAGCAGTCGGCAGAGTGGGATCTTATTCTGCCCGACTATTATCCTGATATTTTCAGAATATTAAAATGCAGCTTCACGCCTGCCATTACCTCGCGGAGCATAAACGGAAGCCGATTTTCCTATGAGCTTACGGTTAATATCAAAATTTTATACTGCTCGTCGGAAAATAAAAAGGTAAACTGCGTTGAGCAGAAGCAGGTATTCACAAAAACGATCGATTTAAACGGTGATGTTCAAAATCCCGAGATTCACCTGTGCCCCAGAACCGACTACATAAACTGCCGAGTTCAGAATCAACGGCGGCTTGACATACGTGGCTGTGTATCTACAAAGGTAAAGATCATAGGAGAAGAAACAAGTGAGCTTCTCATCGGCGCTTCCGGAGGGAAAATACAGCTTAGGCGTGAAGAGGTATCGGTTTTGACAAAGCGAATCAGTTTTTCAAAGAGAATAACGATCTCAGAGGAAATTGAGCTTAGCGAGCAAAAGCCGGATATGGATTCCATGATCAAATCATGCTGTGATATAGAAATGACGGAATGTAAAGTGATTCCGGACAAAATGGTGGTAAAGGGAGAAGCGAAAGCATATGTTCTTTATAACACCTCTGATGAAACCTGCGACAGCTTGAAGTTTTCGCTTCCTTTTTCAAATATTCTTGATATAGACGGCGCAGATGAAAGCTGTACGGTTTTTACGGAAATAGAGTCTCCGTATATCGAGATAATTCCTAAAAACAATTCTCAGCGTGAATATACCTGTGAAATTTCTTTCACCGTATGTGTATATGCATTAAAGTATGAGAATGAATACCTTGTTTTGGATGCATATTCAACCGCATATGAATGTGAAAATGAAATGTCTCAGATGTGCATTGAGCTTTGCCCTGAGGAAAAAACTGTCAGATTTGACTGCACTGGAACACTAAGAAGCGACGATGCAAAAATCAGCGAAGTGATTGACGCGTCAGCCGAGTGCTACAACGTACAGTATAGAACCGAAAACGATAAGCTGATGGTTTTTGGAAGCATAGATATTTCTCTTCTGGCAAGAGATTCCGATGGCTGTCCCATTCTTCTTTCAGACACTCTTGCATTTGAAAAGCAGATAGACTGTAAGTCTGATGATATATCTTCCATTGACTTGTGCGCAAAAATATGCTCTGTTGACTATATGATAAAATCATCCGACTGTGCAGAGATTACAGTATCAGCGGAGGTAAGGGCTAACATCAAGAGACGCCTTAATAACAATGCTCTAAAAAATATAAAGCTTAACGAAAACAATAAAAAGTCATGTAACACTAACTGTGCGCTAAAGCTTTACAACTGCGAAGAAAACGAATCCCTGTGGGAGGTCGCTAAGAGATTTAATACAACTCCGTCGTCAATTGCTTGCGAGAATGATATCGGCAGCGGAGACACGCTTCCCATCGGAATGATACTTATTCCTATAACGGATTAAGGAGGTTTATTGTATGAGTTCAATATATTCTGATATTGCAAAGCGTTCGGGCGGCAATATCTACATAGGAGTGGTAGGCCCTGTGCGAACAGGTAAATCCACGTTTATACATCGGTTTATGGAAACCGTTGTGATTCCGAACATAAAAAGCGAATTTGCGAAAGAACGTGCGATCGATGAGCTGCCTCAGTCCTCCGGCGGAAAGACCATAATGACAACAGAGCCTAAGTTTATTCCCGAAGAAGCAGTAGACATATGCTTAGACGACAACTCAAGACTAAGTGTAAAGATGATAGACTGTGTGGGATATGTTATCCCGTCGGCAGTAGGGTACTTTGAAAACGAAGCGCCAAGAATGGTGAAAACCCCGTGGTTTGAAGAAGAGATCCCCTTTAATATGGCGGCTGAGGTTGGCACACAGAAGGTTATAAACGAGCATTCAACAATAGGTCTTGTAATTACCACTGACGGCAGCATAACCGACCTTCCCAGAGACGAATACGAGGTATGCGAGGAGCAGGTGATTAACGAGCTCAAAGCTCTTAATAAGCCGTTTGTAGTGCTGATGAATTCTGTGTCTCCGGAGACAAAGGAGTGCGAAGAGCTTTGCCGAAGCCTTAAGGAAAAGTATGATTGCTGCGTTATGCCGGTAAACTGCTTGGAGCTTAGCGAGGATGATATTAAAGCCATTCTTTCACAGATACTTTATTCCTTCCCGATAAAGGAAATAAGCTTTAATATGCCGCGCTGGATAGCAAAGCTTAACAAGGGTCACTGGCTAAAGGACAATATCTTAAGCTGCATAAAAGATTCTGCAAACGAGATTTACATGATTCGGGACATAGAAAAAATGATAGGATGTATCAGTCAAAACGAGTATGTAATATCCGCAAATATACAAACTCTAGACTTCGGTTCAGGCTCCGCGGTTATTTGTGTCAGTCTTGATGAAAGTCTGTTTTATAAGATAATAGCCGAAAAGACTAATCTTAATGTTTCTGATGAATCAGACCTTATGAGCATGATTCTTGAACTCACCAAGGCAAAAAGCTCATATGAGAAATTTGAAAGTGCTTTGAACCAGGTAGAAGCTACCGGTTATGGAATTGTAATGCCAACTATATCCGAATTAAGACTTGACGAACCGGAAATAGTAAAGCAAAGCGGAAAATACGGCGTAAGACTTAAAGCAAGCGCTCCTACAATACATATGATAAAGGCGCAGATCTCAACAGAGATAAGCCCGATAGTCGGAAGCGAAGAACAGTCAAATGAACTTATATCTTATCTGCTGGGCGACCTTGAAGAAAGTCCTGAAAAGATATGGGATTCCAACATATTCGGAAAGTCTCTTTATGAGCTTGTGAATGAAGGCCTTAATGCAAAGATAATAAGGCTTGGGGCAGACGCAAGGGAAAAGCTTGGAGAGGCAGTAGAAAGGATAGTAAATGAAGGCTGCAATGGTCTGATATGCTTTATACTGTAAACACAAAAACTCCTTATCATCATTTTTCAGGTGATAAGGAGTTTTTTATGTTTTATCTAATCTTTATATACTAATTTTTAGAAACGGCTCACACCGCTCAGTTATGCCGTTTTCAGCGGGAACTTTAATTGAAAGGTGCTAAAACCAGCTTTGTGCCGCAGCACCGTGCCAATGCTTTACCCCGGCTCAAATGTAACGTAAAATATAGGCAACCGCTCAGGATTAAGCTGTGCAAGATATCTCTTTTATATAAAATACCTTGCAGACTCCGTATTCTCTTCACATATCTGAAACACAGCGGCCGCACCAAGACTTTCTTTTCTTATTATAAATATTATCTTCCTAAAAATTTGCTGTCAAAAATACTTACAGCTACTGCCGGTCTTTTTACTCACTTACCCAATCCGTACTTACACCTGACAGTATATTATCGTAAATGTTTACTATATCGGATACAGGTTTTGCATCACCGGCGTTCATAAAATATGCCTTGCTGTAATCCTCATTCCACACGCAGTTTGCCATAAAAGCTATGTCTGAATCGTTTTTAAAATTCGCATTTATCTTATCAACGCTGAAATAACTGTCAAGCCTTGCACTTCTCAGCCCAAGGATCATAAAGCCGCCTTTGCCCATTTCAACCGTATTGCTGCCGTCAGCGCCGTAAATATTGTCGTCAAGACCTCCTGTATACGCTACTATCGGCATGTATCCCGCGTCGTTGTGTGTCTTATAGAACTTGTTCTTACATATTTCCTTTTCGTTAATAACAACTGTCAGGCACATACTTAATGCTAAATTCTTTTTTGTATAGGCGTCTGAAACTCCCAACGAGTTGATGCAGTCTTTAACCGCATTAAATTTATCGGGATTTATTATGTTGGTAATAGACGATATCTTCTCTATTATATTGTCAACTCCGTTAGTGTAAGCTGTTTTAATGATTTCCGCATTCAAAATATCATTTTGTATCATATTCGCAAGAGACATTCTTTCAGAGTCCGCAGGGCTATTTTTGTAGCCGCATACAAAGTGATTTTTGCCTACATTTCCGTCCTGACATTTTGCGGTGACCTCAACATCAAATCCCGTTTGTAATTCATCGTCTTTAACTTCACTTATCTCCCATGAAAGGTAAACCGTATTTTCATCATTGCAGAAGTTGTTAAGCTTTAATCCAAAGCTTGTTGCGGGAGTATCTTTTACACTGTCATCGAAGGTTGAAACGGCGCTTATTATGTCTGCGGATACTCCCACAGAGCTGTTATACCGCTCTACTGCGCATGTGGTCTGTATTTTTGAAAGAAGGCTTTCAAGCGCCAGAGTGCAGTTTTTTTCCTTATGCTTTGTAACATACCCGATAATATTAGGAACGGCAATAACAGTTGCCATAACTATTATGACAAGTACTGCTATAACCTCAACAAGCGTAAAACCGCGTTTATTATGCTTCATACGATGATCCCCTTTATGTAAGGCTATTTACCGCTTTTGTCAACTCCGTCAGCAAAGCTCAGAGGTATTCCCATTAGCACGCCTGTGTTTGGTTGGCTGAGATCTCCGAACACCTCGCTTACAATATTTCTGACATCTTGGACTTTATTTTCTTCAACCCCTAACAAAATAGTCTTAGAGCTTTCGTTTTGCGTTTTAACTATTTCCTTAAAAATGTCAAACATAGGCATTCCGTCAACATTAGCAAGACTTTTAGCCATACCGGTACTTTCAAGAACAGTACCGCCCTTTACGCCTGCGATAGCAAGGCGTTTCATAAGTTCGTCTATAAGCTCTTCCTTTTTGGTGAAAAATATAAGTAACTGCATATCGATCCTCCTTATCCTTATTACCACTAAAATGTTATTTTTTAAATACTGCTGATACCCAACCTTCTCTTTCTTTTATATCTGAAAGCTTGAAGCCGCAGTCTTTGATTACCCCTATCACTTCATTCTTGCGCTCTTGAATAATTCCGGAAACTATCAGTATCCCATCGTCTTTAAGAAAACTTGAAAAAATACCGCTCATAGCAATAAGTATATCTGACACAATATTAGCACATACAATATCGTAATCTCCACCGATAAAATCTCTGATATTCTCATCGTCAATAACATTTCCACACAAAGCCCTGAATTTATCTGGCTTCACACCGTTTTTCAAAAGATTTTCCGACGCTATTTTTACAGAGTTTTCGTCAATGTCGACCGCTGTTATTTCATCTGCGCCAAGTAAAAATCCGGCAATTGATAAAATTCCGCTGCCGCAGCCAAGGTCAAGCAGTCTGTCCTTTGGTCGTATATACTTTTCAATATTTTCAAGACAAAGTTGAGTGGTGTTGTGTTGACCTGTGCCGAAGCTGGAAGCCGGGTCTATTTCAATAATCTTTCTGTCTTTGCATCCGACGGGATTTTTTTCCCACGAGGGCTTTATAAGAAGCTTATCACCGATTTTGATAGGTTTAAAGTACTGCTTCCAGTTGTTAGCCCAATCGTCCTCGCAGATATTTGAAAGTGAAATTTCAAGTCTGCCGAGTTTTCCCTCGCTGTCTCTTTGCTTTAGCGCCTTAAGCTCCTCTTTTACAAGCAGCAAAATCTCTTTTCCCTGCTCATTTTCGGGAATATATACCGTAACAGAGGTTTCACAATCCTTAAGCCCGAGCAAATCGTCGTCTATGTAATCCCAGTTTGAAATTTTGTTTTCAAGAAACTCCTCAAAAACCTGTGAGTCTTTGATTGCAAATCCGGTTATGTTAAGACCGATAAGACAGCCGCAGACAATATCTACTCCCTCCGTAGTGGTATAAATACAAGCTTCAGTCCAGTTCAACAGTGCACCTCCGATATTTTTCTTTACAATTATAGTATATCATAATTTTTAAAAGAAGTAAAGTCGTTTAACCAAAGCTTTTTGAATGCTTATTTGTGATTTTGGGGAGTCATTAGAAAAATTCGAATAAATGCTTGACAAACATGGTTTTATACTTTATAATAAATAAGCTACTTAGAAAAAATCCATTTAAATTTAGGAGATAAATATTATCGGGGCGTAACTCAGTTTGGTAGAGTGCTTGGTTTGGGACCAAGATGCCGCAGGTTCAAGTCCTGTCGCCCCGACCATATCGAGTGTTCATAACGGACTTGAGTTATGGATACTCGATTTTCTTTTGTTTTCACGCGCTTTTCTATGTATCGAGCAGGTTCGGATGAGCCTGCTCTTTTGTGTTACGCCGGTATACCTCCGGCAACGTATTCGACGGATACGCCCTGCCTTGTGTCAGCAACATAATTTTCGTGCCTGCGCTTCGGTACTTCGGGAATTTCAATATAGCCGACAAAGCGGTAGCAGATTGTAATCCGCTGGGTGAGGCTTTTGCCCGTGCCTGTGATCTCGTACACGTCGATGTGGTAATACCATTTAAAGCGGGTAACGGTTTGATCGCTTTAGTTGAATAACGGCGGCAGATAATCCACCCGGTTTATCGTGCAGTTTGCGCGGATTCCAAAAGCTTTTATAACAAAACAGCGGAGATGATTATTTTGATAACCATCTCCGCTGTTTTTTCGTTTTCTGCGGTGTAGATTTTGATTTATGCTAATCCTACTGCCGCTTTTTTCTGTTAGTAATTAATCGGAAAAATGAGATTTACTACGAATGGTGAACAATGCCAGCATACCGCCGGACGCAAGCATCAAAAGCAACCAAATATACAAATGGTTGTCACCTGTTTCAGGACTCTTTTTGTCCTTGTTGTTCGGATTGCTTCCCAGATTAGTAGGTTGCTGCAGTGCGGACTTAACTGTCACGGATAGGGCAGTCTCAATGTCGCCGTAGCGAACCTTAACTTTACGCTTTCCGGAAACGCTGAAATCATACTCCACCGTCCAGCCCTCGGTAATTGTCTGTGTGGTGCCATTGTCATAATAGAGCGTGACTTCCATTCCGGTGCTGTCAAACTCGGATTTTTCTGTGTATTCTGTGTTGTTTGGCATTTTCGTAACTTCGATCTGCGTTAAGGTTTTTGCAACGACATCTACTGTCAGGACCGCATCATGTCCCTGGTAGGAGAAGGTTACATTGCTCGTTCCGACTGTGTCAAAGATGTATGCTGTTTCCCAGCCTTCTGTCAAAATTTCAGACTTCCCGTTATTGTAGTAAACGGTAATCTCCATTCCTTTCGGCTCAAACTTCGTTTCCTCAACATATTCCATCTTGTCGGGATTACGTGAGATGACAATGCGTTCAATGTCCTTGGACTGAACTGTTACCTCAAATGCTGCGGTAAACCCGCTGTAGGTTACGGTCACCGTCTGTATGCCCGGTTTTGCACTGTCAAATCCTCCGGTCACCATATCGGCCGAAAGCTCGACCTCATGGTTGGTTCCATTGTTGTAATAGAGTGTAAGTCTTCCACCACTGATATCCAGTTCATCCGAGTCTTCCAGATAGATTTGCTTTTTAGGAGGTGTGGTGACTTTGATGCCGATTAGAGCTTTTTCCGTCACTGTCACGGTCAGGGTCGTTGTTTCTCCACCATAGGAGATCGCGACGTCTTTTTGACCGGGTATACTAAAATCGTATGCATCGATTTTCCAGCCTGTCGTAACCTTTTGTGTAGTACCATTGTCATATTGCAGCGTCAATTCCATTCCGGCGTCATCAAAGGTAGTTCCTTCGATATATTCCATCTTGTTTGGGTTCTTGCTGACAGAAACGGAAACCAGAGTTTTGCTGATGACTTTGACATTGAAAGAAGTCGTTTTCCCAAAATAGCTGACTTCCACCGCCTGCGATCCTACTTTGGTATTGTCAAAGGTACTGGTTATCATTTCAATCTTCAGATCGATTTCTTCCGAGGTATTATTGTTGTATCGGAGAGTCAGCCTGCCGCCACTGACGTCCAGAGAATCTTTTCCCTCCAGATACTCCAGCTTGTCGGGCGTCTTGCTCACTGAAATCGACATAAGGGACTTTGCCTTGACTTCGATTTCAAAGGTTGCGATTTTATCCTGATAAGTCACAGTAATCGTATGCGTACCCGGCGTTGATTTATAGCCGGAAACCGTATACGCATCCGATTCAAGTTTTTCATAGGTTCCGTCGCTGTAGTGTGCCGTCACTTCCAGTCCGGTTGTGTCGAGAGCGGCGTCTCCTTCAAGATAACTTGTTTTCGTAGGTTTATGGCTGATTTCAATGGATTGCAGTGACCGTTCGGCGGCCTTGGCGGGCAGGGTGATCTCTTTGGTCCACGTATCTAATGCGGGATTGTCTTTCGGATCGCCCTTTTCTTCTTCATTGAAGATCAGCGTTGCAGTTTGTTCCGTTTCCTTAAGTTCATAGGTAAACGTGACGTGTGCTATCGCGCTTTGGATAGCGTCTGCATCGGCAAAGGCAAACTTAACCGTTCCCGATTCGGCATCATTGCTGAAAGAATGATACGGCATTGATGCGGTAAGTGTGGAGCAGGTCAACACATTCGGGTCATAGGTCAGACTGGTAAGTCCGTTTGTCGTGTTGTCAACCGTTAGATCGACTGTAACGGTTTTCTCCTTTTCGTTTACCGTAACCGCATTGTCCGAGGCGTTCCCAACGGCGTGGGTGCTGACGCTTTCGGAGGTGCTCTCCGCAGTGGGTGTGAGATCAGGATAGTCGCTATAATCATATTGATACAAAATGCCGACCTGCCGCACGTCGCCGTCAAATTCACGGGTCATCAAAATCGTCCGGCTTTCTGGGTCGATCACCTGAACCTTGGCTGTTCCGGTTTTGATTTTGCTCACAAGCACAAGCTTTTGGGAAGCCTCGTCATATATCATAGAGGCAGTGGCGTCGTCCTTCATGGCACTCACCCCGGGAAGATCAACGCCTTCAATCTTACCCAAATTAGTTGTTTTCACCTGCGTCAGGTCATAGGTTTGACCGGGCTTATATTCAACCGGAGCCTCATAGATATAGATCTCATGCAGCTCGCCGCTCTCAGTCAAAGCGTAATAAACGTCAGCGCCTTTATCTGTTTTTTCGCTCACCGGATTGCTGTAGTCCGAAACATATTCCTTGTAGCAAATTCCCGCCATCGACCCCGACAGATTGGCATCGGCTATGCTCAGGCTTTTTGCCACGGTCTCGAATCCGGAATAACCGTTAAGATCTCCGCCGAGCAGATAGACTCTGCCTTTTATTATCGTCAGATAACCGAAATTGTTATAGTTTCCGCGAAGCCTGCCCGGTGCGGCGTCACCGTGATTATAATCTGAGCTGAGCGAGCTTTCCAAAGGCTCCGTCTTGAAGGTCGCGGGGTTTACCCGGTATCCCCAGAGCCCTTGGATCAAATAAAGGCAGTCTCTCTCCTGATTCAAGGTGCCTGTGATATATCTTGCCTGAGGGCGGGACACCCGTTTGCGATCGTTTGGCGTGGCTGTATTAAATGTTTCCCAGTAACAGGAACCGTTGCCTTCCCGGAACAAGGCGGTAACCTGTATGGACGGTGCGGGTTCTACCGTCACATCCCACTCTGCCGTGAGAGTCTGTCCGCCCTCTGTCGGATAGCTTGCAGTGATTTTTGCTTCGCCGGGGGCAACCGCAGTTAAAAGTCCGCTTGCATCAACGGAAACAATGTCGGCTTTATCCGATCGCCATGTCACCATTGAACCGTTAAACTCGGCGTTCCAGGGCGATACGGCGGCAAAAAGTTGGAGCGTGTCGCCGGCCATCATGGTTTGCGATGCGCCGCAGATAGTAAGCTCAGTCGGCACAGCCTCTGCCTGATTGACGATACCAAGGGTCGGCATTGCCGGCATATGCACAAGTCCGCGAACAGCGCTGTTAAGACGTGACGCAGTTATGTCGCCCTGATTGGATTTATCGACATTGCAGTGACCGCTGTTGACGTCGATCCCGGAAACAAAGTACATATAATTGTTATTGCTTGGATTTTCCAGGTTTTCGGCGCAGGCTGCATACAGAGAATCCCGATTCTTATCCTTCCACGTTAAACTGATATAACGTCCTTTGATTGTATCAATGCTGCACGACCGGGTGCTAATCTCGACCGCCGCTCCGGTATTCGTTTCGGTCAGGGACCATGCAAGCAGAGAGTTCTTGCCGTTGGTTTCGTCATAAGATGTCGAATAGACCGTGCCGTTATCGCCCACTGCAAGACCGTAAAGAGATGCGGGGTTGCCATCCGGCATTTTTATCTTCTGCACCGCTTTGACATCGCCAAGCATGGGTTCAATTTGCCACAGCGTATCCGTGCCGTCCGTGGCATATAGCTTTTTATCAGTTGTGCTGAACGCAAGATCCCGCACTGTCTGCATTCCGGCAGCGCCGAGATCGCAGACTAGCGTCCGCTTATTCAGATCATCAAGCGGCGCCGCATAAAGTAGTCCATCCTCAAACGCCTGCCACAGCCAATTATCCGCGGCATCGGCGCCGGCGAGAAGCTCGGAAGGCTCCGTATATGCGAAAGGGAACATATTATAGACAGTTCCCCAATTGGAGCAGGAGAATGTTTTCGGGTTAATCGAGAGCCAACTGCCCCGGTTGATCTCCTGACCTGATCCGTTATATGTGCGAACATATGCTATGGCTCTGTCAGTAAGGTCCGGTTTATTGCCCCATGTAAAGCGGTACATTCTCGTGTTTCCGGCATAATCGCCGACGATAAGCGCACATTCCGCCCCATTTTGCAGTTCCTTGCAATTCAAGGAATAAGTAATTTTTCTGTCATCAACGCCTGATTCAGGAGCGTAACCGCCGTATTTGTGTTGTCCGTTTGCACTGTACAGACCAACATAGGCCACATGCTGATTGTCCGTGACGGTAAAATTCACGGTGTTGCCGGTTACGACCGGATCGCCGTCCACCTCGGGCGCTTTACTGTCAAGTGTGACCTTGGTGGTAAGATACGCACCTTTGCCAAGCTTGCCTTCTTCGATCAAAGAATTCATGCGATCCTTAGTAATGGCTGTTCCGGCTTCTTTCTCATAATACTCCGGCACAGCGACAACGCCGAGCTCAATCACATCGCCTTCCTGGACATTTGTGTTTTTCAGAATTTTGGCAAGGCTGGTATGAACCGAAATCGTACTCGGTGTGAAATTCCACCCACTGCCGCTTGTTGGGGCAGGGAAGGCACACGCGTAATGGACATAAACATTATCCATGTATTGCACGGTTCGATTACCGTTTTGATCCATAGTCATCACGGCAAAGCAAATGGCGCCTGCCGGACGAATCAGCGACAGATTTACACTGTAGATGATGTTGTTAAGGCTCTGAGCAAGTTTCTCCATCGGTACATTTTTGTCATTTTCGTACGGATTCGTCGTCAGCCTAAGCGTTTTTCCTTCCTTGTCCTGATAAATCAGATAATTGATATCGTAAACATCGGAGGGTTTCATGGTATAGGGAACGGTATCGTTTGTGTCGTTGACGCTTTCAATATAGCTGTTGCGGTCGAACATGGAGGGATCGGACCAGTTGCCGCAGAAGCCCAAAATCGGAATGGTATGCGTAATGTCGACTTCTTCCTCACCCATATCGATGGGAACGACGGAAGTAAAGCCTTCCAGATAGGTACCGTTAGGGTAATTTTCTTTCACGTTTTCCGTGACCTTGATTTTTACTTCTACGGTAATGCTATCATTCGCCGCAACAGAAATTGCAGAGGTTTCCAGATTCTTCAGAATCAGGTGTGCATCATAGGTCGTTGGCTTTCCATCGTGATCTGCATCACCCCTCATCAGGTACAATCCAGTGTCGTTACGTTGACCGGACAGATAATCTAACAGTGCCTGTGCATCATTAGCGTCGGTCGTGCCGTTGCCGTCCACATCGGCGTCGATTGCCGAATAAAAATCCAGTTCATTCTCGCCGATCTTATATGTAACCGTTCCCGGAAGCTCACGGGTCGCGTCGGCAAGATAATTGATACCCGACTCCGTGACAATATCCTCGGTAAACAGGTCTGTTTTAAAGCGGTAGCTTCTCGTCACGTCGCTCACATTGTGAAGCGTGAATGTATATGTAAAGGCATTGCTGCCGTCTGGACTGTCACCGACCTCGGCTTTAACTCGGCCTCGCGGCTGTCCGGCAATTTCTATAAAGGACTTGGCCGAAACCGCCTGCTTCACATTGAGAAGTCCGGCTCCCTGGCGGAGCAGCGAATAGTACCGGCCCTCGCTGTCACGCATCGGATCGGAGGCGGACATCAGCAGCCCGCTGGCGATCATACCCTTGTTCAGTTTGTTGTTCTGGATCAGAGCACGGTTTAAAAAGGAATCGTTTTCAAACTGCGTTTGTTTTGTCTGCAAATATTGAGAAAGAACAGCCGCAGCGCCCGTCACGTCCGGCGCTGCCATGGATGTTCCGGACAGGGGTTTATAACCGTTTGTCGTACTGCCGTCAACAGAGTTAATCGCAGTTCCCGCCGCAGTGATTTCCGGCTGGAGCATCAGGCTGCTTGGAATTCCGTAGGAGCTGCTGTCGTTGACGGTGGCGGATATGCCGTTAGAACCATTGCCGTCGGCCCACGCTACACCCATGAAATCCGCATAGGAGGATGGCGGTGTGGTGGTGGACAGATTGACGTCATCTGCGTACAGCTTGTCAATGCGGCCGCTGTTGTAGGCACTGTTTTCTGCGATCCAGGAGCCATTGTTGCCGACAGCACCCATCACAAGGATCCCTTGATTTGTCAGCTTGTCCAGAATGTCCCCATAGACATTATCAGCACAGGAAAAGCCGAGTTCAGCCGTGCCGAGTGAAAGATTCAACACATTAGCTTTGAGAACAACGGCGTCCTCAATGGCCGCCGCAATAACGGAATCGGTGCAGAGGTTATGGCCGAAAACCTTCATATTCAGAATCTGGGCGTCCGGCGCCGTGCCAGTCATAGCTCCTGCTTCATCGGCTTTGACGAAAGCTCCGTCTTTGGAAAGATAGGTGTTGGCGGCGGCAATTCCTGCAACATGGGAGCCGTGGATGTTGCTTCCGTCATTTTGAACAGACAGACTGTTGTCTGCGTAGTTGTAAGCAAAGGGAATTTTGCCGTTCTGGTATAGTTGGTCAGCGTTAAGATACTTCTCGGCAACATGAAGCTGATTGCTTTGTACTGCCTTCTCCACATCAGCCTTCAGCATGAAATTCAGCTCTGTTTTATATGCGTTCAATTCATCGTCGCTGATGCTTCCGTTACCGTCGGCGTCCGTTGCGAACTGACCCAACGCATAGTCGAGGGCGTCGGCATTGAACGCCTGATGCTTGTCGTTTACACCGGAATCCACAATGGCTATCCGAGATCCGGCACCCGTATACTCGGTCAAATCCCTGGCCAGCGCGGCTGCGGACTCGTCAGAGGCGACTTCCTCAGCCTCAAACGGCTCGTAGATCCGTTCGATAACGACCTCTTTAACGCCAGAGACCTTTTCGATTTCTTCGATCTGCCGGTATTCTACATCGGCGGAGATTAGATTCGCCACCAACGTCAGATTTGTGACTATGTTAAGTTTTTCGCCGTCCAAGGCTGTTTGTTCAATCCGACTGGTAAGAGCCTCTTGTTTCTGATATAATTTATCGCGATAGTTGACGGCGGCCTTATTGCTCACGATTGTCTGGACGGGATAGCCTTTGTCAATGGCGGAGTCTTCATTCAAAACAATAGATACACGCACAATATCCTCCGGAGCAAATTCCGGCTCGTCCGATTCGTTATCCGACACGAATAACTCCGGCAGACGCGGGTCGAAAGTAGGATCCACTTCCGTTAGGTGCAGTCTGCCGCTATCGGTTGCAAAAACGACCGTCGGGACATTTCCGACGAGCAGAACAAGCGATAAAATAACGGATACAATAGGCTTCAGACGTTTCATATAAATTCCTCCAGAATACACTTTATAGAAGTTTCTTAATTGATGTTTTCTTCATAAGTACGATTTTCACAATATCACTCTGCGTACAATCAATGGCGGAGCATATCTTCGCAATTACATTCGTTATGACATTCATCCAAAGCTGCATCTCACAGTATATTTACTGATATTTAAATTTTCGCCAAACAATATTTTCATATCTTTGTAAATCAGTAATTTCACAACATTTTGTAATTGACCGCCATTGCTATTCACATCACTTACTATAGCACCTCTATTATATAATATTTTTATTACTTTTTCAACAGCTTTTTAAACTGTTTATAGCCTTCAGAGCATTTTTCAATTCATTCAGAGTGACAGGAGATTATCCTTTGTTCTTACAAATAGATTTTAAAACTCTCGTCCATTATGATCTGATCATTGTTAAAAAAAGACGGTATGAAATTCATTGTTGCATTTCATACCGTATTTTCTTATACCATCAAATTGCCTTGCATCTTCTTAGAATTTTGCTTATCAGCTAATCATATGTGCTCCTCAGTCAAATTTTTGTGCATTCTAAGTGAACAAATCATCAAAATAGCCAAAGACCATACCGTGTTTATTTTACAAAAGCCGCTGCACTTATGAAGTTTTGTCGTAATTTATTAAATCCTTTATAACTTCTCCGGCTATTATCAGGCCTGCAACTGACGGTACGAATGCGTTGCTTGCAGGTATATGTCGTCGCTCGGTGAGTTCATCGTTATATATCTCATTGTTCGTGTCAAGCACGGGCTTTAATGGTTGCTCTTTTGAGTACACCACTTTAAGCTTTTTTATCCCTCTGCGTTTAAGTTCGTAACGCATAACTTTTGCAAGGGGGCACACAGAGGTTTCATATATGTCCGCTACTTCAAAGGCTGTAGGATCGACTTTGTTTCCGGCCCCCATTGAGCTTATTATCGGAACTCCTGCCTTATCGGCGTTTTCTGCCAAAGCAAGCTTTCCGGTGACTGTATCTATTGCGTCGACGATGTAATCGTATTTGTTAAAATCAAACAGATCTGCCGTTGTTGGTGTGTAAAAGGTTTTATACGTGCGCACGTTTACTTTTGGATTGATCTCGGCAATGCGGCTTTCAGCAACATCGACCTTAAATTTTCCAACGGTTTTGTGGGTTGCAAAAATCTGACGGTTAATATTTGTCAGGCAAACTTTGTCATTGTCTATAAGATCGACAGATCCAATGCCGGAGCGAACAAGTGCCTCTACTGTATATCCGCCGACGCCGCCGATTCCGAAAACAGCTACGCGTGAAGCGGCAAGCTTATCCATTGCTTCTTTGCCAAACATTAACTCTGTTCTTGAAAACTGATCAGGCATAACTATACCTCCGTCATAAATTGCGGACTGTTTCAAAAAGCAGCCCGCAATTTTAGAATAACAAATTTCCGGTGGCGTGTCAAGTTAAGGGAGAGTATTTTGTTTTTATCGCTCAACTATGTCAGTTCTGTTGATCTTAATTCCTATGGCAAATATGCAGATGAGACACAGAATAAAACAGGTGACAACGGAAAAAATAAGATCGTCACAAGACATTGCCTCGCTCTCAAGAAGTGCCGATATCTTGTTGTTTAATAACAGAACTACTGCCGATGAAATTATCGTGCATATGATAAGCCTTGTTGCGAAAAGCAGGGTAATGCGACTCTTTTTCTGCCCAACTATAAGCTGATGAGTGTATGATCTTTCATTTTGATTAAAACTTAAAATGTTGTTTGCCAAAAATCCTACTGTCGACAACAAAAGCACCAGAAAACCAATAATAAGATTTCCAGACATAGTATCAAAATCGTCTGATAGCTTTGCACGCCAGTCAAATAATTGTTTGGATTCAATATTAGAAATCTCATCAAGGCTTGAAGATAGTATTATATCGCTTATCCCATCCTTAGCGGTTATGAACGCATTATTTGTGCTTGCTTTGTTAAGACCAGATGCAGGAAGAATATTATTTTTATCGTAGCACATGAAAAAGGCATCGCTTGTCATATCTCCAAGCATATAATAGATGTTGTCATCATTAAGACTTCCCAAGACATAAAAGTCAGTTCCGTTTAAATTGTATGTTTTCCCGATTTCAAATGCTTTTGAAAGTATATTTGAAACCAGGCAGGGGATAGCATCACCATAGTTTTTGTCTGGGTCGATCATTTCGCCGTTGTAAGAAAAGTCCAGGTCTGTAAAGGCGTTTTTTGTAAAGCTACCTACATATGTGGTCTGGCCGTTATATGTACCAGCGTAAAAGCTTGCCGCTATAACGCTTTTTACACTTTTATTGTTTTTTATTTCCTTTATGACGCTATCATCTATTTCCGATAGGTGTACCGCTACAGAATTATCATTGTAGTTTTTTGCAAAAAATCCCACAGATGTGATAAAACTTCCCGAAAGGTCAAAGCATACAGAAAAGCACACAATTGCAAATACAAGTTCAATCACAATCAAGACTACTGCAAGCAGGTTTGATTTTATGTCCTCTTTTAATTGCCACAAAAATTTCATTTTATGTCCTCCGATATACGGCCATCCGATATGTATACTGTCCGTTCGCACATATCCGCAATACGTTTATCGTGAGTAACAATAATTACAGTAGTGCCGCCTTTATTAAACTCCTTAAGTAAAAACATTATTTCGTCAGCGGTTTTGTGGTCGAGTGCCGCTGTCGGCTCATCGGCCAGTATTATCTCTGGTGAATTTACTATCGCTCGTGCGATGGCTGCACGCTGCTTTTGTCCGCCGGATATTTTACTTATCTTCTTTCGCGTAAGCTCCTCGATCCCCGCGCTTTTTATCGCGGATTTTGCAAGTCCTTTCATCTTGAAATATCCGACCTCTTTTGAAAAGGCAAGCGGATACATGACATTTGTTAAGACGCTTTTATCTTCAACAAGCCCATAATTTTGCAGAATAAAACCAAACTTTTTGTTTCTTAATGCATATATCTCCTTGGGCTTGTATTCGTTTATGTTTTTTCCATCCAGAATGTATTCTCCGTCAGTCGCTTTGTCAAGACAGCCGATAATGTTTAAAAGGGTCGATTTTCCGGATCCTGAAACTCCCATTATTGCCAACATTTCACCGCTTTTTATCTCAAGATCAACACCGTCTAAAGCCTTTGTTGGCTGAGAGGATTTCTGATTGTAGATTTTTACAATGTTTTTTAGACTTATCATGCTTATTCCCCCTTAATTAACAACAGGCGATTTTCTTATGGCAGATATCGCCGCAGGTATGCATGCTAAAACCGATACCGTTAAATATACAGCACTTGTTATCAGTAAACAGCTTGATCTGAATTCGTACTTTTGGTTTATCCTGTGAAATACATTCATAACAGGCATTGCCATCAGGACTGATACAACAAGCGCAAGTAAAATTACTGCCAGCATGCTCACAAGATTAAACAAAAATATGTTTTTCCTGCTGCTTCCGTATACTCTGAATAGCCGATATGTACTTACATTCTTCCGGCAGATAAACAAAACTATCATCACTGCGTTAAGTGCGCAGAAAGCGCCCGATATAATGCACTCAAGCAATGCCTGATTATTAAATTCCTTTACTCTGTCTTTATAAAATTGCTCATATGAGCTTCTTAACTCGTCAGGAGATACTCCGATAAGTTTTGCAAAATCATTTTTTTGTTTTTCAGTTATTTTTTCGGAAAATATTATGTGTTGTACATTTAATATAATGATTGCAGGATAGATTTTATCCTTGAAACAAGTATTACTTAAAGTAGCATAAATAGTGTCAGGAGGTAGTTCTTCCGGCACGTATTTGTTGTTTTTTGGTTTGCCGTCATAACCAGGATTGTAGATTAAATGTTCACCATTCTTAATATCAAGATCAAGGGGGTCGTTCATACATTCAAGCAGAAAATCATAAGGGACTAAAAAGTGTTCTCTATATGGACGATAAAACTCTTCATAAACAAATCCGGCTTTTGGTCTTACAAGCCCGACTATTTTAAGCTCATGCCCGAAGCAGTCCAGAGTATCGCCGACTGCGACCGCCCAGCCCTCGGGCGCTAACGCTACATTTTTATGCTCAGAAAGTTCTGTTTCTGTAATATCTCTGCCGTCAATTACCTCATATTCATACTTTAATGAAGTTTCAAATGCCTTATATCTGTCCTGTTCAGACTTTGAAAACAGCGGTTGGACCTGAACCTCAACAAAATCCGTACCGGGTAGTTTTTTGCCGTTAAGCTTTGAATACATTAAAGATGCATCAATACTGATATATGTTATTTTTGGCAAATTTATTTTTAAATATTTATTGCAAAATTCATCATTAAGCATATAATCGCCCATATTATTTCCATACTCACCTATATTTGACGCACTATCGGCGACATCTAAATATAAATCATTAGAATAATGTTTTTCTGATAATGTTGATTCCAGATGTTCGCTAGCTACTTTAGTCGTTACAAAAAAGAGTGTAAAGAAGGATATGATAAGCGAAACAAGCACAACTGCCGTGTAGGGCAGTTGCGCTGTAAACAGATCTTTTATAATTGTTCGAATTACAAAGAGCTTTTTCATAGTTATACACCTTTTAAAAGACACCGTCAATAAAAATATTATATGTTCTTATGTGATTATAATAACAAAAAACAAGGCTAGTGTCAATATTTCGACAATAATTATAAAAACAAATATTTCGATATATCCACACTATACATAAGCCTTGATATATTTAAAAATCAGACGTTTAATGCGGCTTTTTTCGCCTGCGTAAATATTGAGAGAAAGCCTGCGGTACATAAGAATCAAGAACCTATTTTTGTCCTTGCTTAGCTTATATGGGCCAAAAGCCGCTTCGCTGTAAATTTCCAACATAAGCTTTATGTCCTCTTTGCTTACAAACCAAGGGTATGGACTGCTCTTTTTTAGGGCGCTTGAGTCAACAGAATTGTCTGGCTCAACGTGTGAAGAAAATCTCAGCGAGAGTTTGTCAGCCAGATTTTCCTCATCGCCTGAAAAGTTATAAAACTTATTAAAATTGAGCATATTGATAAGTCTTGTAAACATTTTTTTCGGCGGACATTTTTTTAATCTCCTTAAAACGATGATTCGCCTAATCAGTATAAAGCAGATTGCTGACATGAGAATTACCGCCAGAATAAGTATAGCTGCTGCCTTTGAGCTTTGCCCGAACGAGAAGAACGAAGAGGAAGTACTTGAGTTGCTCGGAGAAGATTCTATCTGGATACTGGGCACATTGATATTCCAGCCTTTTTCGTTTAAGATGTCATTAAAAGTAGTATCTGTAAAAGAGGGATAGTAGGGCATAATGTTGCCGTTACTGTCAGGAGTGAACTCGACCGGGACCCAGCCATAGCCGTCAAGGAATATCTCGACCCAAGCGTGTGCGTCCTCATCGGTGAGCTCTGCGAAGAAGGGAGTATTTATATCAATTGATACTGGATTGCCATCTTCATCAATGCTGCTTGACAATGCCGAACCCAGATCCACAAATTGATCGGGGGACACCGAATATCCGCTTACGTATCGTGCGGGAACGCCGTATATTCGGTACATAAGAGCGGCGGTGGATGCGTAATGTACGCAGTAGCCCTGACGCCTTTCAAAAAGAAAGTCCTCGACAACATCGCTGCTGATCTCAGCCATTCCCGGGGTTTTGTTATATTTTGTATTTGATTGAAGAGTGTACGCGATAAACGCAGTTATTTCGTCAAGGTCATTAAGCGGGTGCTCCTCGCAGTACTCAGCAAGCCGTGGAGTGTTATTGCGGTCGTATTTGATAAATCTGTCGTTTGAATATCGTTTGTAGTCATCAATAAACTCGGTGTACAGGCTTGAGTCAAGGTCTATTGTTGTATATACTTCATCTGCTCCATCAGTAACTGTAAAAGTGTATGATGATGCCAATTCAGACTTGAAATATTCTGGATCAATATCTGAGATAGAGAAAAAATCATAACCTGAAACATCATTGCTATCTAGAACTAAAGTAGCATATGAAACGGTACTCAAGTATGGAACATATTCGTTTAAGTCCTCATTAAACTGCCTTTTGACTGTGATGTGATTGCTGACAAAATGATCGTTGTAAAACCAAGGTATTTGTTTGATACAGTCTGCCATCACATACTCTTCATAGCCATAGGTATCCACCCAATCGTGCTTATTTATTATTTCCTCAATGATTTTATTGTCATCAGCCTTGCTCCAAGTTGAGTTTGTATATTCTCCTCCGATAAAGCTTTTAAGATATATAGTATCTTTAGGAATTTTTTCTACCGACACATTAAGTGTAGTATTTCCGCTTGTATAGAGGTTGCCCTTGCTTATGCTCCCGTCTTCATAAGGGGATATGGTATAGTTAGAAAGAGAGTTTACAGCGTTTCTTAAAAATCCCTCTGCTGTATATACCGATTCATAAAGCGTATTTGCAAATCCTTTTACAAGATAAAATACCATTGCAAGTATTACTGCAACAGCCGCAACTGAAGTAATAACCGCTTTTGAGCAAATTTTGTATGCGCAATCGGGTGAGTTAAGCGTTTTTTTTGAACTGGCACCCGTGGCTGAGACTGCGATAAATGCTATCTGAAATAAAAACAGAAGTATATATGACATAGTGTTTATTTCATATCCGAAAACGGGTGCGCATATGATGAAGAAGCTTGTCAACAGATACAGTATTATGTGATTGCTAAACGCTATTTCAAATAAAAACAGAACGAAAACTATAATCAGAGCAATTATTGTGCAAAGCAAGGTTATTCGTACTTTTGAACTGTCACCCAGCAGAGCATTTCCGAGCTCCATTGCCTGAATATAAATAATTTTGTATCCAAGAAGCCCCGTTACTGCGAGCGCTGCCGCAGTTATGATCAGAAGCGGAGTGAGAAGCTTCGGCATATAAAAATATATATACCACAAAGCTGCGCAAAGTATGATGGAAAACGGGTATAGCAGTATCGAAAACGTAACGCCGCCGATAGAATCGAGGTAAAGCATTAGCCCTGATACGCCGAAAATAAGAAATATCAAAACAGCTATAGGGCGTTTAACTGTCCTTTTTTCTTTTTTTGGCGCGGCGATCTTTATAGCTGCTTTTCTCACGGCGCTCATCTCCTTAGATCATACTTAGCTCTTAGCTAACGGAATTGTGTTTTATAAAGCTTAAGATTACTTCATTGCCGCAGTGTGCGACGGCAGATAAAACGATTGAGAGGAAATGTCATTTGCATAACTATCCAAAGTAAACTTAAATATCAACTTGCGTTCATAGTACCAGTTAAGATCAAAATCCAAAAGCATACTACCTGTGCTGAAAACATATATATCACTTTCTTTTTTCTTAAGCTTTTTAATTGAAAGCTTGTAAAGCTCAGACATAGCCTCGTTAAGTTCATCGGTACTGCCTATAGTAACAGACAGGTCCTTGTTGTTTATGAAGTCCCGGCACATAAGGTTTACATATCTTAAGCGTTTTAGTAGGCCAAGGACTGTTGAATAAAAAACTTCGTAAAAGGCGTTTTTTCTTTCCGGTGTTATCCTGCTGTGAGTTGAAAGATTAAGATAAAAGTTTATGCTGCCGCCGGATTCCTGCTCAAATTCTTTTACATAAACCTGCTGCATTCTGGCAGTGTGATTCCAGTGAATGTGCCTTATCTGATCTCCGCTGCGATATTCTCTTAAATGTCGTATTTCTGACGACGAACCCGATGTATCGTAGGGAAGCTCATAGTTTTCTATACTATCATTAGAAAGGATCGACAAATTTGCGACATTTTCTGGCTCTGTATCAGGAAGTGTTATGATTTCAAGACTTTGTTTTGACTTTTTTGAAAAGCGAAATAGTGACAAAAAATCATATGCGTAAATACGTGAAAAGCTTGCGCTTGCAATGCCGCAATAAGGAGCGGTAATAATAAAGGAAATGTCCGTTTCGCTTTTTGGCAAAGCTCCGAAAAAAAGCTTTTTTGACACGGATTTTTCACCGTCATAGCGCACCTTGATTTTTATTTTTATCTTACTTAACGGTGCGACACCTTTGTTGACAACATTTATAAAAATACTTTGCTCCAAGCCACGAATGGCGCTTATTGAGCCGCATTTAAAGCTTATACTAATTTTTCTGCTTAATACAATGGAAGTTATAAACATTACTGCAAGCAAAAGTATTTCTGCCGCAAATATTACCAAAAGAGCGAGCTTTTTATACATTCCGGCAAAGTAAAAGGTCACGGCAGCTATCGACAAAAATATAAAAACCCGCATTGTTACTCACCCATAGAAGGCTTTGCAACCGTCGAAAGTATCTGGGAAATCACATTCGATTTTGAAACCTTCTGCATTCTGGCCTGAGAGTTTAAAACAAGCCTGTGTGCAACAACAAGCGGGAACTGCGCATAAACGTCGCTTGGGGTGACAAAGGTCTTACCGTCAAGCCACGCATTGGCTTTTGACATTTTTACAAGAGCAATAGTTGCTCTTGGACTTGCACCACGCTCAATGTACGGATGATTTCTGGTCGCAGAAATTAGGTTGAGGATATACATATAAACCGGGTCTGATATATATATGTTGTGAACATCATTTTGCATATGTTCTAGTATTTCAGCGTTAAGAATTGTTTGTACTCTGTCAAGTCTGTTCTCATTGCTTACAGATTTTGCAAGCATAAGCTCATTTTCATAGTCCGGATAACCTATCGACAAAGAAGCTGTGAACCTGTCCAACTGAGCTTCCGGAAGCATCTGTGTGCCTGCATTGCCAAATGGATTTTGCGTCGCGATAACCAGAAAAGGAGAGGGAACCGCTCTGGTAACACCCTCGACTGTGACCTTGCGCTCCTCCATTACCTCTAGTAGGGCGGACTGAGTTTTCGGAGAGGTGCGGTTAAGCTCGTCCGCTAAAAGAAGATTGCAAAATACGCTTCCTTTAAGATACACGAATCTGTCTTCTTCTCTGCGGTAAATTGAGAATCCCGTCAGGTCAGATGGCATAACATCCGGGGTAAACTGAACCCTACGATAGCTTAAGTTCATTGCTTTTGAAAAGGCGAGAGCCAGCGTTGTTTTGCCAACACCAGGAATATCCTCTAAGAGGATGTGTCCGTTTGATAAAAATGCCGCCATTATCTCTTTGATCTCATTTTGCTTTCCCAAGATTACCTTATTTACTTCCGCTAAAGTATCGAGTGCTTTTTTTACATATATGTTCACCTTTTTCACCGCCGATATAATAGTTTTTCTAAGTATTATTATATATGAGAATTATTAACGTGTCAATTGTATTAAGTATTACTAAGTAAAATTGCTTGAAGGATTTTGGAGCGAAAAATAACGACCGAGATTTTTCTCGGTCGTTGCATTGTCATATTATCTTAAGAGCATCTTTATCAGCGGTTATTTTTACCGTAGAATCAGGGGTTATCTTATCTGCGATGATCGCTCTTGCAATGAGCGTTTCAAGCTCACGCTGGATAAACCTTTTCAGCGGTCTTGCGCCATAAACCGGGTCGTATCCGTTTTCAACGATAAAGCTTTTAGCCTCTGGAGTAACATCTATTTTTATATGTCTGTCTGCCAGGCGCTTTGAAAGATTATTTAGCATCAGCTCCACTACCGAACCGATCTCAGCTTTAGTAAGCGGCTTGTAATAAACTATCTCGTCAAGTCGATTTAAAAACTCTGGGCGGAAGCTTTGCTTGAGCATCTGGTCAACCTGTTTTTTTGCGTCCTCGCTTATTTCACCGTCAGCGTCTATTCCATCGAGAATAACCGGTGAGCCAAGGTTTGAGGTAAGTATGATTATCGTGTTCTTAAAGTCTACGGTACGTCCCTGAGAATCTGTTATGCGTCCGTCATCAAGGACCTGAAGCAGAATGTTAAACACATCAGGGTGTGCCTTTTCAACCTCGTCGAAAAGAACAACCGCGTAAGGCTTTCTTCTTATAGCCTCGGTCAGCTGGCCTCCTTCGTCATATCCGACATATCCCGGAGGCGCTCCTATAAGACGCGATACCGAGTATTTTTCCATATACTCCGACATATCTATTCTTACAATGTTGTTTTCATCGTCAAAAAGTGACTGAGCCAAGGTCTTTGCAAGCTCGGTTTTTCCCACACCGGTAGGGCCTAAGAACAAAAATGATCCGATTGGTCTGTTTGGGTCTGCTATTCCTGCTCTTGAGCGAAGTATGGCTTCGCTTACTTTTTTGACAGCCTCCGACTGCCCGATAACACGTTTATGAAGTATGTCCTCCATATGAAGAAGCTTTTCACGTTCGCTTTCCATAAGCTTTGATACCGGTATGCCTGTCCATCTGGCAACTATCTTTGCTATCTCTTCCTCAGTTACTCTGTCACGTAACAGTGTATCTCCGCCTTTTGCGCTTGCAGCGATCTTCTCCTGCTCTTCAAGCTCCTTTTTAAGGCTTGGCAGTCTTCCGTACTGAAGTTCAGCCGCTTTTGCAAGGTCGTACGCACGCTTTGCGGATTCTATGTCGGCGTTTACCTGCTCTATCTCTGCGCGAAGATCCTGCACTTTTTTTATAGCCGCTTTTTCGTTTTCCCACTTTGCCTTAAGCGTGTTAAATTCATCCCTGTATTCCGCAAGCTCTTTTTGTATGTCGGAAAGATGTTCCTTTGAAACCTTGTCGTCCTCATGTTTTAATGCCGCTTCCTCGATCTCGTGCTGCATTATCTTGCGCTCGATCTCGTCAAGCTCAGTCGGCATTGAGTTCATTTCTGTCTTTATCATAGCACAGGCTTCGTCTACAAGGTCTATTGCCTTGTCCGGCAAAAATCTGTCGGAAATGTATCTGTTTGAAAGCACTGCTGCTGAGATAAGCGCCGAGTCTGAGATTTTTACGCCGTGAAATACCTCGTAACGTTCCTCAAGTCCTCGAAGAATGGATATGGTATCCTCAACCGTCGGCTCAGATACCATAACCGGCTGAAAACGCCGCTCCAGCGCTGCGTCCTTTTCGATGTACTCCCGATACTCGTTAAGAGTTGTAGCCCCTATGCAGTGAAGCTCACCCCTTGCAAGCATTGGCTTTAAAATGTTTCCGGCATCCATTGCGCCATCGGTTTTACCGGCTCCGACAATAAGATGAAGCTCGTCGATAAATAGGATGATCTTGCCGTCGCTTTTTTTGATCTCCTGTAAAACAGATTTCAAGCGCTCCTCAAATTCTCCTCTGTATTTTGCTCCTGCAACCAAGGATCCCATATCAAGAGAGAAAATTCTTCTGTCCTGAAGATTTTTAGGAACGTCTCCGCGGACGATTCTAAGCGCCAGACCTTCTGCAATAGCGGTTTTGCCGACACCGGGTTCACCGATCAAAACGGGGTTGTTTTTTGATTTTCTCGACAGTATGCGGATGACGTTTCTTATTTCTGAGTCTCGTCCGATTACGGGATCCAGCTTGTTTTGCCTTGCAAGTTCAACCAGATCCTGACCGTATTTTTTGAGCACATCGTATGTGCTTTCCGGATTGTCCGTAGTCACATTAGTGTTTCCTCTTATTTCCATAAGTGAAGACAAAAACTTACTATTATCAATGCCGCTATCTTTTAAAAGCTTGGCTGTGTTTCCGGACGAGTTGCCGATAAGAGAGAGCATAAGATGCTCTACTGAGATATACTGATCGTTCATTTTCTGAGCAATTTTTTCGGCGTTTATAAGCACCGTTTCAAGCTCGCCGGATATTCCTATCTGCGACGACTGATATCCTGATCCTGATACCTTAGGGAGATTTTCAACAAGACTTTCGGCCTCTGATGTAAACTTATTCCTGTCTAGTCCCATTTTCTCGATCAGAGAGGGGATAAGACTGCCGTCCGTGGTGAGCAGTGACAGCAGAAGATGCTCCGCCTCAACACGCATATTTGAGTTTTCAACCGCAAGCTCCTGTGCTCTTTGCAGTACCTCAAGTGATTTCTGAGTGAATTTGTTCATGTTCATTTTCCATTCTCCTCTCATTTTATCAGTCACTAGTTCTGAGCGTTAGCACTCTCGTTAGTTGAGTGCTAATTATATTATACCACACATTTTTGACTTGTCAAGGACTTTTATGAAATTTTTGCAAAAAAACACATGGCACTAACTGTATTTCAGCTAAATGCCATGTGTGTAAAAATCGCTGTTTACTTATCTTCTGACGGATCCTTCTCAACAAGCCCCTTAAGACTTGCCGCAAGACCTGCGAGCCCCTGTATCTCGCTTGGAACAATAATCTTTGTAGCTTTTCCGTCAGCGGCCTTCTGAAATGCTTCAAGGCTCTTAAGCGCTATGACCTGCTGGTTTGGATTAGCCTCGTTAAGCTTTTTGATAGAATCCGCAAGTGCCTGTTGAACGGTTTCTATTGCCTGAGCCTCACCCTGAGCCTCCAGGATCTTCTTTTGCTTGACCGCGTCTGCCTTGAGTATCTCAGCCTCCTTGTCAGCCTGTGCGCGGAGTATCTTAGACTCCTTTTCGCCCTCTGCCACAAGCACCTGAGATTTCTTTTCACCCTCTGCCTGCAATATCTTTTCTCTTCTTTCACGTTCAGCTTTCATCTGTTTTTCCATAGCGTCCTGAATTTCACGCGGAGGAAGAATATTTTTAAGCTCAACCCTGTTTACCTTTATGCCCCAGCGGTCGGTCGCCTCATCAAGGATCTCTGTGATCTTAGTGTTGATCGTATCGCGTGAGGTGAGTGTAGCGTCAAGCTCAAGTTCACCTATAATGTTTCTCAGAGTAGTTGCAGAAAGATTTTCAATCGCCGATATAGGACGCTCAACTCCGTAAGTATACTGCTTCGCATCTGTCACCTGAAAGAACACGACCGTGTCTATCTGCATCGTGACGTTATCCTTAGTTATAACGGGCTGCGGCTTAAAGTCAACAACCTGTTCCTTGATTGAAACTTTTTTTGAGATCCTGTCAATAAACGGTATCAGGATATGCAATCCCGTTGACCATGAAGCGTGATACGCTCCAAGACGTTCAATTACATAAACCTGTGCCTGCGGTACGATTTTGATTCGCGATATCAAAAGCAGCAGTATCACAACGATTACGGCGAGTAATATAAGCACCGTTGAGTTTTGTTCAAAAAAGATTTCCATAAGATCATTCCTTTCTTAATTCTTAGGCTTTGAAACATAAAGCTTCGTGCCGTCAATGTCGTCCACTATAACCGTGGCGCCTACAGGAAATTTGCTTCCGTCAGAGGAAATTGCGATCCAATCAACCCCGTCAAGGCGTACACGTCCTGAGGACTTGTCATTATCGATCTCTTTCGTGACTGTTGCGCGCTTGCCGATATCGAGCTTTGCGTTTGTTTCAACGTGTTTTTTCCTCATCTTATTTACAAACGGTCTTGTAAGTACTAAAAGCACTGCTGACACACAAACGAAAATGATGCACTGCGCAAGCTGCGATTCAATAAAAAGGCTTACTATCAGGGTTATCAGCGCAGAAGCGGAAAACCAGATAGATACCAAAGCCATTGAGGTCGAAACCTCAAGCAGTAAAAACACCACGAAAGCGATTGCCCATAAGTATACCATATGCACACCCCCGAAGATTAAACTGTAAAGTAATAATAACACATTTTATTACGAATGTAAATAGAAAATACACCCAAACACAGTGCTTTTACAATTTTTATAAGTGCTCTTACCACAGATAAAGTAAATTAACAAGCTGTCAGACGTCCCTCTGATTTTGTAATTTTACCGTGATTTTTAGTTTAAAACTATTGAAAACAGAACACTTGTATGCTATAATTTTTATATCTGTAATATTTATCGTTTCTGAAAGGAATCGTTATTTTAAATGAAACAGTGGATAGTGAACAAACCTGACGAAACTGCTGTCGGGAAAATACTCATTAAAACGAATCTTTCAAAAACAGCCGCACAGATTCTGGTGTCACGTGGGCTGTCAAATCTCAATGAGCTTAATGATTTTTTTAACTCGGATGAGCTTGAGGATCCGTTTGCGCTTATAGATATGGATAAGGCGGCTGATGCGGTTAACGACGCTATCGCCCAAGGTGATAAGATATGCATTTACGGCGACTATGACTGTGACGGAGTAACGTCTACAGCTATACTCTATTCGTATCTTGAAATGACCGGAGCTGACGTTATCTGCTATATACCGGAAAGAAGCGAGGGCTATGGTCTTAATAAACTGGCGATCGACAGAATATTTCACGAGGGCGTATCGCTTATAATTACTGTGGATAACGGAATTTCTGCCACAGATGAGGCGGAATATATTGCTTCACTGGGAATGACGCTTGTTATAACCGATCATCACCAACCGCCTGAGATATTGCCAAAGGCCGCTGCGGTGGTAGATCCACACAGAGCCGACTGTCCGTCTAAGTTTAAGGAGCTTGCCGGGGTTGGGGTCGCGCTTAAGCTTATCGCTGCGTGCGAGGGTGATTATACCGCCGCTTTGGATGAATACTCAGCTCTTGCTGCGATAGGAACTGTTGCTGACATAGTAAGTCTTACAGGGGAAAACAGAATAATTGTCAGAAGGGGAATAGAAAACTTAAAAAACACTGAGAACTACGGGCTTTGTGCTCTTATGGAAAAGTGCTCAATTACGCCGGACAAGATAAGCGCAGAAACCATTGCCTTTACTCTTGCGCCCAGAATAAATTCGGCAGGAAGATTCGGCTCGCCGATTACGGCGCTTAACGCGCTTGTGAGTGATGACGAATCGGCTGAGGATTATGCTGACGAGCTTATGACTCTCAACTCAAAACGGAGAGAGGCCGAGGCAAAGATCCTTCAGGAAATACTTTTGTTTATTGAGGAATATCCCAGCGTTTTGCATGAACGGGTGCTGGTGCTTGCGGGAAAGGGCTGGCATCACGGAGTAATAGGTATAGTTGCCGCGAAGCTTATGGATCTATACGAAAAGCCGGTGTTTTTGATATCGGTAGATGAGAATAAAAACGCGACAGGATCAGTAAGAAGTATTGACGGCTTTAACGTGTTTGATGCTCTTTCAGCCTGCAAGGATACGCTTATAAGATTTGGCGGACATGAAAAGGCAGGTGGTTTTTTTCTTAAGGAAGATAGTATAGAAGCTTTTAAGGATATGCTTATTAACTATGCGGATAGTACCTTCCCGGATATGCCGCCGATGTATCTTACAGCAGACAAAATAATAATGCCCGATGAGCTAAACTGTGATAACATAAAAACACTGGGAGTTTTAGAGCCGTTTGGCGAAGGAAATAAAGAGCCGGTATTTTTAATCCCCGGAGCTCAGGTACAGAGTGTAAATTCAATAGGGAAGGGCAGGCACGTTAAATTTTCTTTTTCATATAACGGTATTACTGAACAGGCAATCATATTTTTCAAGCCAATCGTTGAGCTTGAGTTTTCGGCAGGTGACAGGATTGATATTCTTGCGACTGTTAATGTTAACGAATACGGCGGAAAAGAATCTTTAAGCATTAAGGTGATAGATTACCGGTTAAGTGGTATAGACCAAAAAAAATACCTTAACGCTTCAAGAGCTTATGAGGCTTTTATGCGATCAGAAACACTTGGTGAAAACTATATTAAGGCAATAACGCCGTCAAGAGAAGATTGTGTGGTTGTCTATAAGACTCTGGGTGTGTTGAAAAAGACAAGCTTTGACAGGCTTTTTACACGACTTATAAATAACAATATAAATTACGCTAAAATGAGAGTTTCTCTTGATATATTTGAAGAAATGTCACTTGCAAAAATAAATGTCGCCCAAAGAACGGCGGAAATCAAAAAACCAACCTCAAGAGTTAATCTTGAGGATTCATACATATTGCAGTCTCTTAAAAAAGCATGTGATCAATAACACTTAATAACACGGTAAGGAGATGATGTAGGTTATGCAGCCAATTTACACAATCGACGCTTTTATTGAAAAAATAACAAAGGAAGATAAGAATTACGACCTTGACAAAATCGTTTTTGCATATGAGACTGCTGCAAGACTTCACAAGAATCAAAAGCGTGATTCCGGAGAACCGTACATCACTCATCCTCTGGCGGTTGCGTATATAGCGCTGAGTCTGGGTATGGATACCGATACAATATGCGCTGCTCTTCTGCACGACACGGTGGAAGATACCGAGTATACCCTTGATGAGCTCTCAAAAGATTTCGGTGCTGATGTTGCCATGCTGGTAGACGGAGTGACAAAGCTCGGTAAAATTCCCATGGCTACAAAGGAAGAGCAGCAGGCTGAAAATATCAGAAAGATAATTCTTGCAACCAGTCAGGATATAAGGGTAATTCTGATAAAGCTGTGTGACAGGCTTCACAATATGCGAACTCTTCATTACAGGACTGATGTTAAAAGAAGAGCCACTGCTCTTGAAACAATGAACATCTATGCGCCGCTTGCTCACAGGCTTGGAATAAGGCCGATAAAAGAAGAACTTGAGGACCTTGCGTTTCAGTTTTTGGATCCTTACGCATATGAAGAAATCGAAAAGCAGATGAAACTTAGAAAAGATCAGCGTGAGGAGATCATAGAAAGCATAAAGAAAAAGATAGCTGACCGTCTTTCAAAGGACTTTGATCCCGTTCCGTATATTGACGGACGTGTAAAATCAAACTACGGTATTTATAAAAAGGTTTACCGTGACGGAAAGGATCTTGATCAGATATATGATAGATATGCTGTCAGGGTTATAGTAAATACGGTAACCGAATGCTACGGAGTTCTGGGAATAATCCACGATATGTTCAAGCCAATCCCAAACAGATTTAAAGACTATATTTCCACACCAAAATCAAATATGTACCAGTCGCTTCACACTACGGTGATAGGAAAAGAGGGTATAGTTTTTGAAGTCCAGATAAGGACATGGGAAATGCACAAGACGGCTGAATTTGGAATAGCGGCTCACTGGAAGTACAAGGAGGGAATCTCAGGCAAGACCAAAAACGACGAGCGACTAAACTGGATAAGAAAAATAATAGAAGCGCAAAAGGAATCGGACGATGTTGAGGAGATAGTAAGAACAATAAAGACCGATCTTGCACCGGAGGACATTTTCGCATATACACCAAAAGGAGATATGATCTCTTTGCCGCTGGGCGCGACGGTAATAGATTTTGCATATGCTATCCACACTCAGGTCGGTCACAGAATGACCGGAGCTAAGGTGGATAATAAGATGGTGTCAATTGATCATCAGATCAAGACCGGTGAGATAGTTGAAATAATCACCTCAAAGGACGAAAACCACGGACCGAGCAGATCGTGGCTTAAGATTTGCAAAACAAATGAGGCAAGATCAAAAATACGTTCGTGGTACAAAAAGGAACGAAGAGAAGAAAATATCTTTGAGGGCAGAAATGAGCTCAGACGTGAGCTCAGACGAAATATGATACACCTGGATGATGAGGAACTTAAGGAGCTTTTAGAGCAGGACATAAAGCGTCACAACTGTGAGACATTGGACGACTTCTTTGCAGCGATAGGCTATGGCGGAGTAACATTATCAAAAATAATTCCGAGGCTTAAACAAAACTATAACAAAAAGTATGCTGAAGACAGAAAAGATACTCAGATCCAGATAGATAAACAACTAAAAACCTCTTCGGGCACTTCAAGCGGTATAATTGTCGACGGCATCAACGATTGTGCGGTAAAGTTTGCAAAGTGCTGCACTCCGCTTCCGGGAGACGACGTTATCGGCTTTATAACAAAGGGCCACGGTATTTCTGTGCATAAGCGGGATTGCCAGAAGTATCGTTTGCAGAAGGACGACCCTGAGCTTTCCGGAAGATGGGTTGATGTTTTGTGGGCAGAAGAGAGGTCGACTACCTATTTCAGTGCGACGCTCGATATAGTAGCTCACGACAGGATCGGTCTTATGGCTGACATAGTAAACACTATATCAACGCTTAGAATTCAGATGCACGAGGCAACGGGAAGAGAGCTTAAAAACGGAAACGCAAACGTCATTGTGACCGTTTCAATAGCCGGCAAGGAACAGCTTGAGGGACTTATGCAGAAGATAAGAAAAATAGACAGTGTTATGTCTGTTGACCGTTCTAACAAGCAGTAGGAGGAGAAATGAGAGCGTATAAAATGCCGCAACTTTCTGAGTTTGCGGCAAACTGCTATGTAGTTGTAAGCGAGAGTAAAAATGCTGCTCTTATAGACGCACCGTGCCGTGCGGATATTATTTTATCAACACTTGAGAAAAATGGGGAAAATTTAAAAAAGGTTTTACTCACTCACGGGCACTTTGATCACATTATGGCTGCGGCGGAAATTTACGAAAAAACGGGTGCTGATGTGTATATTCATAAGCTTGATGCGCCTAAACTTAAAAGCTCATATTTAAGTGTGGCACAGTTTTTTGGCATTACGGACTTCATACCTTTTTATAATGAGAAAACCGTTACAGACGGCGATATTATCACTCTCGACGAGATTTCCTTTAAGGTCATGCACACTCCGGGGCATACAAGTGGAGGAGTGTGTTACATTACAGACAACATAATTTTTTCCGGAGATACTCTTTTTGAGCTTTCGGTAGGTCGGTGTGATATGCCGGACGGTAATTCATCAATGCTTTCAGAATCTCTTAAAAAGCTTTCAAGCCTTGATGGTGAATACAAGATATACACCGGACACGGAGCTCCCACCGAGCTTTCATATGAGAAAAAGTTTAACCCATATCTGAAAGGAACTGGTTTGTTTTGACACTAATCTTGAGCGGACACAGCTATAAATATGAGCTTGAAAGCGTTTTGAAACTGTTTATACCTGCCACACGTTTTTCGTTTGTCTATGACGGCGAGGATTATTCCCATATTACCGGCGACAGGATAATAGCAGAAAAGAGGGAAGATACTGACGGCGTGGTTTTCTGCGTCAGTTGTTTTATCAAAGAAAAAAGTGAAACCGAAACTCAAGAGCTGGATGTAAAAAATATTCCCGCTGACGGCGGAGAATTTATCTTGTCAAAGCTATTATTTACAGTTTTAAGGAGAATTACGGTGCTAACTCCAGAATGGGGAGTTATAACCGGCGTTCGCCCGGTAAAGAGAGTAAACGAAATGCTTGATTTTGGGTATACAGAGAGCGAAATCAAATCAAGACTTATGAGTGATTTTCTTGTTTCTGAACATAAAGCTGATATCGCAATAAAAACCGCGAACGGACAAAGGTCGATATTAAGCTCAGTTAAAGACAATTCATTCAGCCTTTATATTTCTATACCATTTTGTCCGACAAGATGCTCATATTGCTCCTTTGTATCGCAATCGGTCGATAAGGCGCTAAATCAGGTTGATGACTATGTAAATAACCTTTTGTCGGAAATAGATTATACCGCAAAGATTGTTAAGCGTCTGGGATTATTGCTTGACACTGTTTACATTGGTGGCGGTACGCCCACAGTGCTTTCGGCAGTTAAGCTCAGGTCTGTAATGACGAAAATATCCGAGTGCTTTGATACATCGCATATAAGGGAATTTACTGTTGAAGCTGGAAGAGCGGATACCATAACAAAAGACAAGCTTATTGCAATTAAAGAGTGCGGTGCAAACAGAATTTCTATAAATCCGCAGACGCTGAACGACAGCGTGTTAAAAGCAATTGGCCGAAAGCATACTGCGAAGGATTTTTATTCAAGCTTTTATCTTGCAAGGCAGGAGGGCTTTGACGTTATAAACACCGATCTGATAGCAGGGCTTCCTACTGACACTCCTGAAAGCTTCAGAGGTACGGTGGACGGTATTTTAAAGCTTGCGCCGGAAAACATAACGGTTCATACGCTGTCTGTAAAGAGGGCGTCTAACATAAATTTAAACTCACAGCTAGATGTGCTCAGAAATCCGGCAGGAGAAATGGTCGAATACGCTACAAAGACACTATCAGAGAACGGATATTCTCCGTATTATCTTTACAGGCAGAAAAATATGGTTGGAAACCTTGAGAACATCGGCTGGGAAAAGGGCGGCACGCAGTCATTATACAATATTTTTATCATGGAGGAATCTCAGACGGTTATCGCGCTTGGCGCAGGAGCTTCCACAAAGCTTGTTGATAAAAAAGACAGGCGCATTGAGAGGGTTTTCAACTATAAGTATGCTGTCGATTATAACCGTAATTTTGATTTGATGCTTAAGAAGAAGGACGAAATTGAAGGGTTTTATTTGAATGCTTAATACAAACGATATAATTACGCTTAAAATAGAGTCTATTACTAATGAAGGCAGCGGTATCGGCAGAGCAGACGGCATGGCTGTTTTTGTTCCATATACAGCAATTGGTGATCTTGTGTCAGTTAAAATTACAAAAGTATTAAAAAGCTATGCTCTGGGTGAGATACAGTCGATTTTAGAGCCGTCGGCTGATAGGATCAACTGCGACTGCGAGGTGTACGGTCGGTGCGGCGGCTGTGAGCTAAGACATATAAGCTATGAAGCGGAGCTTGAGTCTAAGCGCACTTTTGTAAAAGATGCTTTTGAAAGAATAGGAAAGCTCAAATTGCCCGAAATAAATATTCAAGGCGGCGATTTGAATGCATATCGGAACAAAGTGCAGTTTAAGGTCGCTCATTCGGACGGGAGAATGGTTGCCGGCTTTTACTCAAAGCGCTCGCACAGGGTTGTCCCGTTGAAAAAATGTGCGCTTTTGCCAGATATTTTTACGCAGATAGCAAGCTTTGTAACTCAATGCGCGGATAAGCTTAAGATTTCGGCATATGACGAGAAAACCGGCAAAGGACTGTTGCGGCATATATACCTACGAAGAGGTTACCGAACGAATGAAATTATGGTCTGTCTGGTTTCATCACGATATGATAAAAGATACAAAGATCTGTTTGATGAGCTATCAAAAAAGTTTTCGCCGAGCACCTGCGTATTAAACATAAATCCTGACAGGACGAGCGTTGTTTTGGGAAAGGAAAATATCGTATTCTCCGGCAAGGGGTACATAAAGGACGTTATGTGCAAAAACAGCTTTTTTATTTCTCCGCATTCCTTTTACCAGATAAATACCGCGCAGGCTGAGAAGCTTTACGGTATTATAAAGGAGTATGCAGATTTGCAAGGCGGAGAGACGCTTCTTGATTTATACGGCGGAATAGGAACGATAGGACTTTCTGTGTCAGGAAAAGTTAAAAAGCTGATAGGTGTTGAGATTATTCCGGAAGCTGTTAAAAACGCAAGGATTAACGCAGAATTAAACCAAATCAAAAACGCTGAATTTATTTGCGGTGACGCAGGAGAAATTGCAAACAAATTGATTGAGCGAGGAGAGACTCCAGATATAATTATTGCCGATCCTGCCAGAAAGGGCTGTGACAAGTGTTCGCTTGATGCAATGCTTACAATGTCACCTAAAAAAATAATAATGGTCTCGTGCAATCCGTCAACTGCGGCGAGAGATGTAAGGTATTTATGCGATAACGGATACAAAGCCGTCAGGGGACAGGCTGTAGATATGTTCCCGAGAACGGCGAATGTGGAGACGGTGGTTTTGATGTCACAGGCTAAGGACTGACCGCCGAAAAAGTGCCGTGTTTACGGGCTTTTCTGGCATCTGACCGTCAACGGCGGAGAGCGAGAATGACAGAAAAAACCGCTCCGACAGAACATATCAAGGGAAATGTGTGGAGGGTTGAGTGCGCCATTTAGATGTCAAGGGGTTGAGTTAGTGGTTTAGATGTTTTTGCGGTAGGGTTGAAGCTGTGATTTAGATGTCGGGCAGATTGGAGAATGCATGCAAGTAGAGATAAGAGCGCTCAGAAACGATGAAATCGAACTTTTAAAGGAGTTCCTTTACGAGGCTATATTTATACCGGAAGGTGTAACACCACCACCAAAAGATATAGTCGAGAAGCCTGAACTACGGGTGTATACGGACGATTTTGGAACACGACAAGGAGACAACTGCCTTGTCGCAGTAATTGATAATAAAGTTGTCGGTGCGGTCTGGACGAGGATCATGTACGATTATGGTCATGTAGATGATGCTACGCCGTCCTTCGCTATTTCGCTTTACAAGGATTATCGAGATCAGGGCATCGGCAGAAAACTTATGAAAGAGATGCTCTCACTTCTTAAGACGCAGGGATTCAATAAAGCATCGCTGGCGGTACAGAAAGCAAATTATGCTGTGCGCATGTATGAGAAGGTTGGTTTTCATACAGTGGATGAGAATGATGAAGAATACATTATGATTTGTGAATTATAGGAAGGATAAAGATGCTTGTCAGAAGATTTGCTGAAACAGACGCAAAAGAGGTATCCGATCTGATTATAAATACAATTAGGATTTCAAACACAAAGGATTATCCGGTGGAGATGATGGAGGAACTTACCCGGCGCATGCAGCCGGAGGATGTACTAAAACGGGCGAGTTGGACACACTTTTACGTAGTAGAAGAAAACTCTGCAATCGTGGGATGCGGCGCTATCGGGCCGTATTGGGATAAGACAGATGAGAGCAGCCTGTTTACAATCTTTGTCCTTCCCGAACATCAAGGACGTGGGATAGGGAAACTTATTATTGAAACGCTGGAAAAAGATGAGTATGCGCTGAGGGCTAAGAGGATCGAGATACCAGCCTCTATTACCGGATTAGAGTTTTACAGAAGAATGGGATACGACTATAAAAACAATGTCTCAGCCCCAGATGAAGAAGGCCTGTATCGGCTGGAAAAACACAGATAATAAGACAACCATGGCTCCCACACTGCCATCATCGGCGGCGGGGATCGGAAACAGAAACGGAGCAGGCATGAAGATTATTTATGATAGTATGAATGCAAAAAGTAGTGGTGAAAATGATGCATGTAATCAAATCAAGAAAATAGGAAAGGCGGGTTTTTCTGGTGATGCGCCAGCTGCATATGAAAAAGTAGAAGCAGTATGCAAATCAGCAGGGCTTTTTGTTGTTCCAGTCGGCGAAATGGAGTTCGTAGTATTGATGTCAAGAGAAAAGGTGATTTTATAATGAACAATGGGATAAGATGGATATTTTTTGATGTAGGAACAACGCTTTTTGATGAAACTAAAGCATATAATCATCGAATAAAAGATGCTATTGCTGGTACGAATATTTCATTCGAACAGTTTCAGGAAAAACGGATATTTTTTGCTGAACAGAATTTGAGGGGAGATTTGGAAGCGATTACATATTTCGGGTTAAGAAAAACGCCGTGGCATAAGGAAGATGAAATTCCCTATCCTGATACGATTGAAGTTTTACAGTATCTTGTAGCAAATGGATATAAAATTGGGATTATTGCGAATCAATCTCCGGGAACTGCCAAACGTCTTGAAACATGGGGACTTTTACAGTACATAGACGTTGTTGCCGCATCAGCGGAACTTGGTTGTTCTAAACCTGACAGGGAAATTTTTCACAAGGCGTTGGAAATGGCAATATGCGAAGCGCAGGAAGCGGCTATGATAGGAGATAGATTGGATAATGATATTTTTCCGGCAAAAAAATTAGGAATGAAAACGGTTTGGATCAAACAGGGATTTTCTGTTTACCAGCATCCTATATCAAAAGAATATGAACCGGATTATACTGTTGAAAGTCTTACGGAGTTGAAAAATATATTTTGATTATATATTGATATGGTTTCCTATACGGCTAAACGGCAAAATAGCGGTGGATATGTTTCCGCGTACCGATAGGGCAAACACATTCGTTCGATCCTCTCGTGCATACCGACCGAACGAATCATAAATAATCAAGGAGATATACTATGAGCTTTATTTCGTTTAGCTTGAATTACTACAAGAATAAAATAGAGCATTATGAAAATTGTGGTTTGTCAGACAAAGAAATATATGAGGCAAAGCAGCTGTTAAAAATACTGGATGACCTTCTGGATGAAGGATATACCTATTTGAATCAAAAGATTGAAGAAGATTTTAAAGGAGTCACCAGACTCAAAAATATTATTTCATCACATAATGAAAAGCCGTTTGCTGTTTTATCAAGGCCGAACTTTGAAACTAACTATGGTGACACTGTGTATGAGCTAAACAGGTATTTGTCAGTAATTGAAAATCGCGGGGAGATAAGCCGGGAGAGTATAAAAGATTCTTTTTTTGACGAAATTAAAGATTATTGCAAGTGGATAGGATATGACAATAATACAGCTTATGTTTTTCTTTTACGAGACACTTTATTGCCGTATTTCTTTTATAAGAGGAAAGGAAGATCAAATATATTTCCATGGCTTATTGGACGAAAATTTTTAAACAATATATCACCGGTCAAGGATATGGACGATATAGTGAGGGCTGTATTTTTTGATGCACTTGAAAACGGCTGTAACGATTTTTTAAGCTTTAAAAGTTTTTGCAGCCATAACATTATCAATGATTTAAGAGAATATGACACAGTTACAGCTGTGCTTAAAAATCTTTTGAATACAATAAAGACCGAAAAAATAATGGTAATAGAGTCAGGCTGTAACGGAACATTTCCAATGCTGCTTGCGGCATTGGACGAAAGGGTAGATTTCAGAATGTTTACCACTGTCCCGTATATGAGAAATGTATACGAGGGTAAGGTGTACACTGACGCTTATGAGAAAAACAGGTCGTTTGAAACTTTAGCTTGTCAGGATTTATTGTTTCAGTATTCCGGCTTTCAAAACAACAGGTTTTATATTAGTGAATGTACGGATGAAAATGTACGGAAGAGATCATTTGCAGAGCTTCATAGTTTCTTTTTTAAGATTAAATAAAGTAAAACAGTACTTTTTATCTAATGGTTAAATATGGCGCTGTTAAAAAAGGGACGGCACTAAGCCGCCCCTACTTTAATTATCTTTTTTACCGGATCTGAGTGATTATAAGATGGGCAGAAACTGGTTGGGTTCCTGACGCAAGAGGTGTTATTGTAAGTGCTGTCAAGTTCCCGGTTGGATTTCTAACGGTAAGAGTAGAATTTTCTGATGTAGTCGCAACGATAGCCATACCTATTATCTGAGATGTTCCCGTTGCGCGGCCTACAACAGTATAATCAAGCTCTGTTCCATTTAATGTGAGCATTAGCTGTCCGGGTTCAGTAACGCTGACCTGAAACAGTACTTGATAAGTTCCGATAGGTGCAAGAGTAAAAGTGCTTGGACCTGATCTCACAATATCAGTACCACTGTTAGATCCATCCTCTGGGAAGCTTACGTCTGTTCCGGGGGCAACGGTTGCTGAGTTATCAGGCGGCATTAGTGCATAAAAGTCCGCAAAGCTCAGTACACCGCCCGGTACGCCCTGTGGTCCAGCGGGACCGGCTTCACCTGCAGGTCCCTGTGGTCCAGCGGAACCGACTTCACCTTGCAGACCCTGTGGTCCGGCAGGACCGACTTCGCCTTGCAGTCCCTGTGGTCCGGCGGGACCGACTTCGCCTTGCAGTCCCTGTGGTCCGGCAGGACCGACTTCGCCTTGCAGTCCCTGTGGCCCGGCAGGACCGACTTCGCCTTGCAGTCCCTGTTGCCCGGCGGGACCGACTTCACCTACAGGTCCTTGAGGTCCGGCAGGACCGGTTTCGCCTGCAGGTCCTTGTGGACCGGCGGGACCGACTTCTCCTGCGGGTCCTGTAAATCCTCTAGGACCTCTTGGTCCGACAGCACCTGCAGGACCTCTGAATCCTCTGTATCCGCGTGGACCTATTCTTTCAGATGGACAAGGGGAGTTACTATTACATTGGTTTTGATTTTCATTACAGTTTTGTTTATTCATTTTTATCTCCTTTGTTTTATAGTATAATATGCTTGTTTTGTTAGTTTCGTCACATCTATCGACAATTTGCTTGATTAGTGAATAAGTATGTTAAACTGCTGTATTTATAGGTAAAGTATAATGTAAATAATACTGCTGATTGCAAAAATCAGATTTTGTGCTATAATAAAGTATATGACAAGCGGGACGATTATATAATTGCCACGAAGTTCACTCCAAGGACACAGGACGAGATCGACTATCTGGAGGAACTTTATGTTCCCCACACGCTGGTCGGCGTCATGGCACAGAACGGAAAGCAGAAGGCCGGAAATGTAGTCTAAAATTCAAATACAGGAGGATCATATCATGGAAAAAATCACACAGACAGCGGGCAGAAATCAGCTGGGCGACTTCGCGCCGGATTTTGCACATTTCAACGATGACATTCTCTTTGGCGAGAACTGGAACAATCCCGATATTGACTTAAAGACCCGGTGCATCATCACCGTGGTAGCGCTGATGTCGTCGGGCATCACCGATTCGTCGCTGACTTATCACCTGGAAAACGCCAAGGCTCATGGCGTAACAAAGGCGGAGATCGCCGCCATCGTGACTCATGTTGGCTTTTATGTTGGCTGGCCTAAGGCGTGGGCGGTGTTCCGTCTGGCAAAAGAAGTATGGAACGAAGCGGTGCCGGAGCTGACGGAGAAAGACAAATATCAAAACACGATTCTTTTCCCCATCGGCGCGCCCAATGACGGCTTTAAGGAGTATTTCATCGGGCAGAGCTATCTTGCTCCCGTATCAAAAGAGCAGGTCGGCATTTTCAACGTGACCTTTGAGCCTGGATGCCGGAATAATTGGCATATCCACCATGCCGACAAGGGCGGCGGACAAATTCTCATCTGCGTCGGCGGTCGTGGTTATTATCAGGAGTGGGGTAAAGAAGCGATTGAAATGAACCCAGGAGACTGCATCAACATTCCCACAGGCGTCAAGCACTGGCACGGCGCCGCGCCGGATAGTTGGTTCAGCCACCTTGCTATTGAGGTGCCGGGAGAAAATGGTTCCAACGAATGGTTGGAGCCAGTGGATGATAAGCAATACGGAGGTTTGAAATAAAAATGAAAAAGATCGTAACGATTTTACTTGCGGCCATGATGGCGCTGTCCCTTGCCGCCTGTGCAGGTAGCAGTGAGCAGCCCCAGAGCGGCACGGAAGCCTCGCAGACCGAGGCCCCATCTGCGCCGGATAATGAGCCGGAGGGCAGCAAAATCCTTGTGGCCTATTTCTCCGCCACGAATAACACCGAGGGAGTAGCGCAGAAATTAGCAGACGGGCTTGGCGCTGATATTTACGAGATCACGCCGGAACAGCCCTATACGGACGAAGATCTGGACTACGGCAATTCGGGGAGCCGTTCCTCTGTGGAAATGAACGACCCTGACGCCCGTCCGGCGATATCCGGCTCGGTGGAGAATATGGAGCAGTACGATGTTGTGTTCATCGGTTATCCCATCTGGTGGGGAGAAGCTCCGAGAATTATGAGTACGTTTATCGAAGGTTATGATTTCTCCGGCAAGACCCTGGTCGCGTTCTGCACCTCCGCCAGCAGCGGATTTGGCAGCAGCGATTCGGCATTGAAGACAGTTGCCAGCAAAGCCACATGGCTTGACGGGCACCGCTTTTCCGCAGGTGCCTCCTCAGACGATGTGCTTGCGTGGGCAAACGGGCTTGGAATCAACTGATTTAGAAATGATTGGAAGTGCCTGATGTCGCACAAGCCCGACGTCAGGCTCTTGTTAATTTGTAAAACTTGTGCTATAATATTGAGTAATAGATTGTGACAACCTATAGGAATACTGTTTGAGGAGTGACATATATGATTACATTTGTTATTGGTCTTTTAATTCTCCTGATCGGAGGCGCTTTGTACGGTAAGGTATGTGAAAAGATTTTCAAACCCGATGACCGCGAAACACCTGCGGTGCGTTTAAATGATGGTATGGATTTCGTACCTATGAAAAAGTGGAAAAATTCACTTATTCAGCTTTTGAACATTGCCGGAACCGGACCTATTTTAGGTCCGATACAGGGTATTCTTTTCGGACCGATTGCATTTTTGACAATACCTATCGGTTGTATAATCGGAGGTGCGTTTCACGATTATATGTGCGGTATGATTTCTGTACGCGACGATGGTGCACAAATGCCTACGCTTATACGAAAATATCTGGGTAAATATATATATCCGATTTATAATGTTTTCGTATGTTTATTGATGCTGCTTGTCGGTACAGTGTTTATCTATACTCCCGGAGACTTGTTCATAACTCAGATTTTAAATGCAGATAGCGGTGTAACAAATCCTGTGGTATGGATAGTATACGGTGTGATTTTTTTGTATTATGTGATTGCCACGCTGTTTCCTATTGATAAAATTATCGGAAAGATATATCCGATATTCGGTATGCTGCTTGTCTTATCGGCAGTTGGTGTGTTTATCGGTTTGTTTGTAAAAGGTTATTCGCTAGACAATATATGGACAACGGGTATTGCAGGTGTTCATCCACAGGGACTTCATTTCATACCGGTATTCTTTGTTACTGTCGCTTGCGGAATAGTATCCGGGTTTCATTCAACGCAATCCACTCTGATCTCCCGTACAATGAGGAGCGAAAAAGAGGGTAGAATGACATTTTACAATATGATGATTGCCGAGGGCTTTATTGCAATGATATGGGCTGCTGCGGCGATGGGCGTTATGAAGCTCGGGTTAGCTACAGCCGAGACAAGTCCAACAGATGTTGTCGGTGTCATCGCTAAAGATTTACTCGGCAGCGTTGGGGGAATTATAGCCGTAATAGGGATTATCGTACTTCCGATTACTTCCGGTGATACAGCTCTTCGCTCGCTCAGGCTTATAGTTGCAGATGCGCTGAAAATTGACCAGTCGAAGAAAACAAACAGACTCGGAATTTCGCTTGTGATATTTACGATAGTTGCCGCGGTTTTAGTGTTTGCGAAAGTGAATGCGGGAGGATTCAGCATACTTTGGCGTTACTTCGCATGGGCAAATCAAACTATTGCCGTGTTTGCGTTTGCAATGATTACGGTTTATATGATGCGGAATAAACAGCCGTTTTTCTTGTCTCTTATACCGGGTATGTTTTATATGTTCGTAATATCAAGCTTTATTTTGAACGCGGCTATCGGGTTCAATTTGCCGTGGCTGATCAGCTATGTCATAGCCGGAGTTCTTACCGTGGCATACGGCGTGGCGTTGATAATTTACGGCGGAAAGAACAATTCGCAGATCGTGCGTGTGAACACTGCACAGTCTACTCTTCACAAGTGAAATATAAAACAGTCAGTGCAACAGTGTGTTTTATAGAATAACAGAACGGGTTTTACGGATAGAGTGGATTATAAATAATGGCGTTTTCAGCAATTGACTCTTAAGCATCAAATTATCTTGTTTAAAAGTCCTCAGACGAGGGCTTTTTTTGTAATAACTATAATCATCATCGGAAAGGCCCAGTCCAGAGAGATAATAAAATCAAATGAATAAAAGCTTTTTTTACATCACACTGCACAAACCACTAACTGGTTTTTTGTGCAAAAATACAAATTTTGTAAATTTATGTAAAAGAACTTTTACTGATCAGTAAATATGCTATAATTATAAATGGAGGGGTAATAATTTCCGCGTTATATATTGTAGGGTTATTACAATGTGGTAGTTAAATTACATATTTTAGAGAATGAACAAAAACAATAGCTGACACAAGTACAAATTCGGGGTTTATGTACAAAAGCGGTAAGCAAACCCAATATAAGGCAAAAGCTATACTTAATTGTGACAATCACTTATTTAAAGACGATGCACATTTGACCTTAACCTGTGATGTTCCTGTCAGAATGGTTTTAAGGGTTAGAATAAACTATACTGATGATAATGGAAAGGTAAAAGAAAAAGTTGAGGAAAAGCATGTTGTTACACCAACAAAAAAGGCAACTTTTACGTTGGAGGTTGACAGCAATAACGCAAACTGGGCAAGAGCCAGATTTATATGTAATAACGAACGTTACGGATACTTTGATCAGTTATTGACAGATTATTATTAAGAGAATTAAGTTGGTGATTTAGTTGTGAAAAAGTCAGCTGTATTATTATTCTCGGGAGTGGCAAAGACCTTATGTAACAATCCTTTTCTTGCTGTTATTGAGATATTTACATACCTTATTTCTTATCTCTCGTTCTTTTTTGTGCTTAGTATCAATTCTCCTATGTTGATTTATAAGTTTACCGATCCGTTTACCGGTGAAAAGACAACAAGGTTTAATGATGAAAGATTTCAAAGCTTGCTTATTTGTTTAGTGGCGCTTGTTTTATGCTATTTAATACTTAAAATTCTTTTAAACGCTGTGTCTGAAAATGAAAAGGATACCGCCGCAATATATTATTTATCCGGCGGCAGCAGAAAAAAGATAAGAATGATATGGTTTTTGCAAAATGAGTTTTTTGTGTTGGTTGCCATGATTTTAGGGGTGATTATATCAATTCCTCTCTATGATTTCCTGGATAATGAATTGGGAGTATTAAAAAACGAGTATGCAATGATTGAGTCCTTTATACTTATGCTTGTTATTTCCCTGATCATTTTCCGTCATATTTCAAGGCTGTGTAAAAAAATAAGGTTTGTGAGGAATTTAAGATGAAAAAGACATTAGCCTTGATTTTTAACAATATACGCAAAAACAAGCTTTTTGTTTCTTTTTCTGTATTACAGGCTGTCTTATGCATTACATTTCTTGCATTATCCTTTAATTATTTTTACATTTCGTTTGACAGGTATTTTGCGTTTATGCATACTGATTTACAAGACTGCTATCAGACAAACGGTGAGATAATTGATAAAAGCAGCGATGTGGGGGAGACACTTTATAAATATCTCGATACGATATCCGACAGAAATAACTGGATGATTTCATTATATCATTTCGGAAATTTTGAGGGAAAAGATCCTGTACAATTTTCTGCATTTAATAAGGGGCTTGCTGAAAAAGCGTATATACCTATAGTAGACGGAAGCTGGTTTGATACTTCATCAGATGAAATACAAATTATTATTCCCGATCAATACGCAGAGGATAAAAGCATCAAACTTGGCGATTACGGAAAATTTTGCTATTATAATTATCCTTCAAGCGGAAAAAAGGATCTGAGTTTTAATGCCAGGGTAGTAGGAGTTTATGATCATTCACTCTGTACCGAATATAGTGGAGGATATAGTATCAGCAATATGTATAAACGATATTCTGAGAGATATGGCTTGGAAAAATACAGGCCGTTAATTTTATACATTCCAGATTTTGAAAAAATAGGCGCGTATGGTTATTTAAATTCAGCGTTTATTGAAAAGTCCCTTGTAAAAAATGGAGTTGATTTATCAAAAAACAAAAGATTCTGCGATACCTCTACTTATCTTGATGAGGCAATATCGAAAGATGTGATAGGTCAGGGATCAGCTGTTATAGCATTTGTACTTATGCTTATATGCTATGCGTTTGCCGCAGTATGTAGCCTTTCTATTATGAGACAAAAAAAGGCAAGGCATACGTATGCGTTATATAACTTAAGCGGGTGCAGCATAAAGAAATGTATAGGAATTGAGTTTGCAACACAATTTATTCCGTTTATAATTGGCTTGATACTTTCGATAATCGTGTTTACAGTACTTGTCTACATAAACATTGGTGGAGTACCGACTATTTGCTTTATTTTGTCGTGTGCATTTAATATTATATTGATGATGATAGTATTTTTACAGACCGTATACTCGCTAAGTAAAAACAAAATCATAAACAGTGTTAGGATGGGCAGTAATGAAAGATATTATTAAATTAATTGATATTTATAAAACATATAACAGCGGAAAGCCTAATGAGTTTCTGGCGTTAAAGGGCATAAATATGAATATAGCTGAAGGTGAGCTTGTAGGTCTGATAGGTGTGTCGGGCTCAGGAAAATCGACTATACTTCATATAATTAGCTGTTTGGATTCATATGAAAGTGGTAGCTGTACATATAATGGTGCGGAACTTAAGGACTTAACAGAAAATCAGCGTAACGCTTTGAGAAACAAGGAAATAAGTATAATTTTGCAGGATATGTCGCTTATACCTGACGATACTGTGTATAAAAATGTGCGTATTCCCCTTATGTTTAATAAGGATGTTCCGTATAAAGATGTCAATAAAAAAACACTTGATGCCATAAAACTTGTAGGGCTTAATGACAATCACATAAAAAGAAAGATTACGGAGCTTTCTGGCGGACAAAAGCAGCGGGTTGCAATAGCAAAAGCTCTTGTGTCAAATCCAAAGGTTTTGCTTGCGGACGAGCCAACGGCTTCGTTGGATAAAAAGTCAAGCAACGATATTATAGAGCTTTTTAAAAAGATAAATAGGGATAGTGGTTTAACGATTGTGGTTGTCACGCACGACCCAAAGGTCGCAGAGAAATGTGACAGGGTTATTGAAATAAGCGACGGAGAGATAATAAAATCAAATGAATAGGAGAATTTGATATGGTAAAGCTTAATGAAATTGTGAAGATTTACAACCCTAAAAAAGCGAACGAGTTCGAAGCACTTCACGAAGTTTCGGCAGAAATCAAAGACGGTGAAATGGTTGCGGTAATAGGCAAATCAGGAGCAGGGAAGTCAACTCTCTTGC
>CANRLH010000010.1 GCA_947631455.1 uncultured Clostridia bacterium | reverse complement strand
GGGGGGGGGGGGGGGGTACATTTATCAAAAAGCGTTGTCCCGCAAGGAACGGTAAGTAGATCGAACCCCAGGGTATTTTGCAATGTATAAAAACACTTGATTTTTTGTTACGGCTGTGGTAATATAATGTTACACGCTGCCGCCGGGCAGAAGAAATGCAAAAGCATTCTCGCACATCGTTAGGCATTAGAAGATGTGCAGGCAGAGTGCTTATTTTTTTTGGAGGGGCGAAATGAAGCTTCGCGGTTCATTCAGGGCGCTTACAAAGTTTGAGATATTCCTGTGGTTATTTTCTGTTATGGCGGTTGCCGTATCGTTTTTGCTTTGGTCAGAAGATTACCTTACGCTGATAGCGTCTTTGATAGGCGTAACGGCGCTTATATTCGTAGCGAAGGGAAACGTGCTGGGACAGGTACTGACGGTTGTGTTTGCGGTTTTTTACGGAATAATATCCTTTTGGTTTCGCTATTACGGAGAGATGATAACATATCTTTGCATGACGGCGCCGATAGCTTTGCTAGCCATTTTTTCATGGATAAAAAATCCGTATGAAAAGACGGCGGAGGTGCTGGTGAACCGACTGTCGGTAAAATGCCTTTTGATTTTGTGCGGGCTTACCGCAGTGGTTACTGTAATATTTTACTTTTTGCTGAAAGCGCTTGGAAACGCAAACCTTTTGGTCAGTACATTCTCGATAGCGACAAGTTTTTTTGCGTCGTCGCTAACGTTTATGCGAAGCCCCTTTTACGCGCTTGCGTATGCGGCAAACGACCTTGTGCTTATAGTTTTGTGGGTGTTTGCGGCGTATGAAGACATATCCTGCGTGCCGATGATCGTATGCTTTATAATGTTTCTGGCAAACGATATATACGGTTTTTACAACTGGAGAAGAATGAAAAAGCGTCAGGAAAAATCGGCGAATGCCGGTTGATGATCACGCCATTTTCGGAGGAACAAAAATGCTTGAAAACTACGATGTAATAGTAATAGGAGCGGGTCACGCGGGATGTGAAGCAGCTCTTGCGGCAGCTCGTTTAGGAGCAAAAACGGCGCTTTTCACGCTCACGCTTGACGCGGTCGCGAACATGCCGTGCAATCCGTCGATAGGCGGAACGGCAAAGGGTCATCTTGTGCGGGAGATCGATGCGCTTGGCGGAGAGATGGGCAAGGCGGCGGATGCGACCTTTCTGCAAAGCCGGATGTTAAACAGAGGAAAAGGTCCGGCGGTACATTCTTTGAGGGTTCAGTCAGACAGGGTAAAGTATCACAGCTATATGAAAAAAACGGTCGAGGGACAGAAAAATCTTGATCTTAAGCAGGGAGAGGTCACGGAGCTTTTACACACGGGCAAAACTGTTCGCGGAGTGCGGACACGCACGGGGAGCGAATACGGAGCAAAGGCAGTTATCGTGTGCTCGGGAACATATTTAAAGGGAAAGATATTTGTCGGAGAATCGTCATACGAGAGCGGACCGGATCACACTCTGCCGGCAAATTATCTGTCGGACAGTCTTAAGGAACTGGGAGTTACACTTCGCCGGTTCAAGACGGGGACCCCTGCGAGGGTGCACCGCCGATCCATTGACTTTGAGCGGCTTGAGCGGCAGGATGGCGATGAAAAGATAACCCCGTTTTCGTTTGCGACAAAGGGAGAGCTGAAAAACACCCTGCCCTGCTATATCGGATATACAAATGAGCGGACACACGGTGTAATACTTGAAAATATAAAGCGTTCGGCAATGTACGGCGGTCAGATAGAGGGCGTAGGCCCTCGATACTGTCCGTCTATCGAGGACAAGATAGTGCGCTTTTCTGACAGGAGCCGTCACCAGCTTTTTATCGAGCCTATGGGGCTTGACACAGACGAATTTTACCTTCAGGGAATGTCCTCGTCGCTGCCGGAGGATGTGCAGCTTAAGTTTTTGCGAACTATAAAGGGGCTTGAGCGCGTTGAGATAATGCGAAACGCATATGCGATAGAGTATGATTGTTGTGATCCGACAGAGCTTTACGCAACGCTTGAGTTCAAGGATGTAAAGGGGCTGTTCGGAGCAGGGCAGTTTAACGGAACATCAGGGTATGAGGAGGCAGCGGCTCAGGGGCTTATTGCTGGAATAAACGCGGCAAGGCTTACCATGGGAAAGCCGCTGATAACGCTTGACCGAGCGAGTTCATATATAGGAACGTTGATCGACGATCTTGTTACAAAGGGCTGTACCGATCCTTATCGGATGCTCACGTCCAGAAGCGAATACCGTCTTGTTCTGAGGCAGGACAACGCCGATCTTCGCCTGACGCCGCTGGGATTTGAGATAGGTCTTATCAGCAGGGAACGTTATGATGCGCTTGAGGAAAAGCGAAGGCTGATAGAGCGGGAGATAAAGCGAATAAGCTCAGTCAACATCTCTCCTGAGCGGATAAACGAATATCTTATCTCGCAGGGAACGGAACCGTTATCAAGCGGAGCAAAGCTGAGCCAGCTTATCCGCCGGCCGCAGCTTACATACGATGGACTTGCGCCGTTTGACGATAACAGACCCGACCTGCCGGACGACGTAAGGGAGCAGGTAGAGCTTTCCGTCAAGTACGAGGGATATATAAAGATACAGCTTGAGCAGATAGAAAGCATGAGAAAGCTTGAAAGTAAGCCGCTGCCGAAGGACACCGACTACTCTGCAATACGGGGGCTTCGGCTTGAGGCGGCGGAAAAGCTAAACAGGATACGGCCGGTAAACTTAGGACAGGCCAGCCGCATTTCCGGAGTAAACCCGGCGGACATATCGGTACTTTTGATATGGCTTAGCAGTTTGGAATAGAAAAAAGCGGACAGTTTTGCCCGCTTTTGCTGTTTTATTGAATGTCAACGCTTTTTTGCAGCGCTTCGGCGCAATGCGTCTGAACACTTTTACAAGCAACAGAGATTTTAAACTATTACCGTAGTTTCTTCCCGAGCTTTTCTTGATTTTTCCCTCAGCGGTACCGAATCATCCATATATCCCACCGCCAGTATGTTTACAGGCTCAAGGTTTTCGGAAATACCAAAATTGCTTCTGAGAATATCCGGCTTAAAGTGACATATCCAAACGCTGCCAAGTCCCAGGCTTGTAGCCTCGAGCATCATGTGGTCGGTGACGATTGATGCGTCGATGTCCGTGGTGATCTTGCCGTCGTAAGGTCGCTTCCACGCCTTTGTTTTGTCGGCGCAGACAATGATAGCCAGCGGCGCTCCATAAATGTTTGCCGCTTGTGAGATTTTTTCAAGTCCCTCCTTGCTTTTTACGACAATTACTGATTGCGGCTGAAGGTTAGCGGCCGTTGGTGCAAATCTTCCCGCCTCTAAGATTGCGTCAAGCTTGTCGTCCTCGACAGTGTGGTCGGTGTATCCGCGGACGGAACATCTTGCTTTTAAAAACTCTAAAAAATCCATATGATTCTCCTTTCGGTTTTACAAAAACTTGAAATGTTGTGCCATGTATGGTACAATTTACAAATAACGATTCCCAGTAATATTATAACACGCATTATAAATTTTTCAAGAGCATAATTTATCGAAAACTCAGAGCCGCAGCTGACAATAAAGTGTTGCCTTGCATGGTTCTGTTTACGCTGACGGTTGCTTTCAACAGGTTGGCAGGCCGTTGACATGATTTGAAAGGATGTTAAAATGCTTATAAAACAAGATTTTATTTCCCTGCTTGAAAGCGCAGGAATAGCAATATCAGATGAGCAGTTTTTGATGTTCGACCGTTATGCCTATGAGCTCATTTCGTATAATGAAAAGGTAAATCTCACAGCGCTTACATCTCCTGTGGACATAGCTGAGAAGCATTTTTTAGACAGCATTTTACCGTTTTATCATTTTAAGGTAAAAAGCGGCGCAAGTGTTATTGATGTCGGAACGGGAGCGGGCTTCCCGTCCTGTCCGCTTAAAATTATTCGCAAGGATATTGACGTCACCCTGCTTGATTCTCTTTTGAAGCGGGTTAATTTTCTTGCACGGATTTCTGACGTTCTTAGGCTTAGCGCGAAATGTATCCATGGCAGAGCCGAGGAATTGGGCAGAGATCCTAACTACCGTGAGAAATATGATGTTGCCACTGCTCGCGCTGTTGCGGGACTGCCGATGTTGTGCGAATATTGTCTGCCGTTTGTGAAGGAGGGCGGATATTTCTTGAGTCTCAAGGGAAGCCGGGGCGCGCAGGAAGCAAAGGAGGCATACACGGCTATAAAAACGCTGGGAGGAAGACTTGAGGAGATTTACTGTTACTCTTTGCCGTCCGGGGACGAAAGAACGCTGATAGTTATCAAAAAAATATCGCAAACTCCGCCAAAATACCCCCGAAACAAAGGTCAGATGACCAAAAAACCACTGTGAGCTGTCGCAATGTGCGCTAATCTGGCATAAAAGGCAGAAAATTTTATGTGGAAATATTTTTCCCGGTGTGCTATTCTTGATTTAGAGAGAAAAGCGCACTTTTTTGTGTGCAAAAGAAAGGACAGACAAAAATGGTAGGAATAAAGACAAAGAAAAGTCAAACTGACTTCGGGAGGATTTTGGAAATACCGATAAAAAACATCAGGCCAAACCCCGGACAGCCGCGGAAAAATTTTGATCTCGACGAACTTACCCGACTTGCAAAGAGTATATCCAGAGACGGAATAATACAGCCGCTGTCGGTTCGCCGTCGAGGAGAGGGCTATGAGCTTATTTCGGGAGAACGCAGGCTTCGCGCGGCAAGAATGGTTGGATTCCAGTCGGTGCCCTGCATATTGTTTGACACGAATGAGCGCAACTCTGCTCTTATGGCGCTTATCGAGAACATTCACCGTTCTGATCTGAGCTTTTTTGAAGAGGCGGAGGCGATAAACAACCTTGTTCAGATTTACGGAATGACGCAGGGCGACGCGGCTCTTCGACTGGGAATGGCACAATCGACTGTCGCAAACAAGCTGAGGCTTCTTAGGCTGCCCGAGGATGAGCGCAAGCTGATCAGCGCGATGGGACTTTCAGAACGGCATGCGCGTGCGCTTGTCCAGCTTGAAAAGAAACAGGACAGGATTTTCGTGCTGGATAGGATAAACCGCTTCAAGCTAAATGTCGAAAGCACGGACAAGCTTGTGAAGTCAATTTTAAATAAGGACAAAATTCGACAGTCTTATGTAAAAAGAGCGCCGGTTTTAAAGGACGTCCGGCTGTTTCTGAACACCGTAAACAAAGCGGTAGAGGTGATGAAGCTCGCCGGCGTAAAGGCAAATGCCGTTAAAAAGCAAAAGGGCGATGTTATAGAATATCTTATCACCATACCTATCAATTAGTCAAAATGTTTCACGTGAAACAATATTTCCCCCAAATGTTTCACGCGACATTTTCATATTCACCAATGTTTCACGTGAAACAATCTGATGAGAATTTTCTCAATGTTTCACGTGAAACATTTCTTTTTACAAAACTCTTGAAAAATCAGTTTTATATGGTATAATAGCTTTAGACCAAAATTTGCATTCAGAAGATCGATTGTAAAAATTCTGCATTTCACCGAAAGGAACATATAAATGGGTAAAGTTATAGCCGTGTCAAATCAAAAGGGCGGCGTTGGGAAATCGACGACCTGCGTAAATCTCGCCGCAGCTTTAGGAGTTAAGGGAAAGAAGATCCTTGTGGTGGATTTTGATCCGCAAGGCAACACCACGACCAGCTTCGGCATCGAAAAAAGAAGTATCCGAAACACCGTTTACGAGGCGATCCTGGGTAATTGCAGAATGGTTGAGGCGATAGTTGCAACGAAGTTTCGAGGCGTTTGCGTTGTTCCGGCAACACAGACCTTAGCGGGCGCTGCCGTTGAGCTTATGGAGACCAAGCACCGTGCCCAGCGCCTAAAAATGCAGCTGCTTTCCGTAAAGGACGACTACGACTTTATTATAATCGACTGCCCCCCTACCCTCGACCTCATAACGATAAACGCACTTTCTGCCTGCGACAGCGTTCTTATTCCCATTCAGTGCGAATTTTTGTCGCTTGAGGGGCTGGTGGAACTCAGCGAAGCTATAAAGCGCGTGAAGAAAAGCTATAATCCAAAAATTGAGATAAACGGCATTCTTTTTACGATGTTTGTAAAAAGATATAATCTTACCGAGCAGGTCGCAAATGAGGTCAAAAAGCACTTCGGCGCAATGGTCTATAAGACCCATATACCCCGAAATATCGCGCTTTCAGAGGCGCCGAGCTTCGGCGAGCCCGCGATGTATTATAATCCGAAGTGTAAGGGCGCTAAGGCTTATGAGGAACTGGCGGCCGAGTTTTTGAAGAGGGATAAAAAGTCTGCCGCCAAAGCGTGATAATTGTGCAAATGAGCAGCTTGCTTAATATACAGCGAGAGGGTGAAATAATATGAACTTGGATAATGGAGAAAAAACGCACCGCGGCGTGAATAAAGTCTATAAGCGGATTAAAACGGTTCTCGGTTCGACAACCGTACTGTTTGCGGTGACAGTGGTATTGTTGATACTGGCGGTCGCCGATGCTTTGGGAGCGGTCGACCTGTCCCCGTTTTCTGGAGCTTTGCTGTTTGCGGCGGCTGTGACAGTCTCTATAATGCTGCTTGGGCAGTTTTCGTTCGGCCTCAGCGGGCGGACGGTGAGGTTTTTAAAAAAGCTTATTGTTATAGCTGCAATCCTTGAGATATTCGTTTTTAACTTTAACTCATTTCACTTGCTCTTCGGAAATTACGAGAGGCAGACGCTGGATATAAGCAGCGCAAATGTCGTTAACTTTAATACTAAAACCTGGCAGAATATGTCGAACGGAAACGCGTCTTTGGAATTTGTGTCGCTTGATGTTCCCATCGGAACCTTGACGGTAAACGCTTATTCCGACAGGAATGCAAGCGTAAACATAAACATTGATTTTACGGATGACACCTACTCCGCACGGTACAGAACGGGAGAAGCCAACATCTCGCCGATAAGAAACGACGAGAGAAGCCGCACGGTACCCTGCAATTTTTCCGGTGATGTTCACAAACTTAAGCTTTTGTTTTCTGCCTCTGACGGAGAAAAAATAACGGTAAAAAGCATAGAAATTAACAGACCGATTGATTTTAGCTTTTCGCCGGTAAGGTTTTTCCTTATAATTTTTCTGTCGGTTGCGGTCTATATCCTGACCGTTTCGGCAAAGCTTAAAAAGAGTTTTTCTGAAAGCGAAAAAACTGTCAGCAGAGTGGCTTATGCGTTTACGGCGGTACTTATTGCCGTCGCGCTGGCGCTCACAAACGCCGGAAGGTACAAGGAATACGATCACAGCATAATGAAAGACTTCACCCTTACTACGGGAAATCAGATGACAAAAGAGCTGGTGGACGCCTTTGAGGACGGTCACACATATCTTAACATCGAGCCGAGCGATAAACTTATGGCACTTGAAAATCCGTATGACCGTTCACAGAGGGACGAGGAACAGATAGGAGCCCACCCGTGGGATCATCTTTTGTATAACGGTAAAATCTATTCCTATTACGGAATCGCACCTGTTGTGTTGCTTTTTTTGCCGTATCATCTTCTGACCGGGTATTATTTTCCGTCATTCTGGGCGGTGTGGCTTTTCGGATGCATAGGAATATTTTTCCTAACAAAGCTATACCTTTTGTTTATGCGTAAATTTTTCAAGGATATACGTTCGTCGATCGTTCTTATGGGGCTGTTTATGATGCAGTTTATAAGCGGCGTGTGGTTTGATTTTCACATATCAAAATTTTATGAGATCGCACAGACATCGGGCTTTGCGTGCGTTGCCGCAGGTGCGTATTTTATGCTAAAGTCAAACGTGATAGGCGGCGGCGAGGTTAGCAAGCTGAATGCGGCGCTTTCTTCTGTATTTTTAAGCCTTGCGGTTTTGTGCCGGCCGACCCTTGCAGTTTACTGCTTAGCGGCGCTGATATTTATAGTGGCGGGAGTTTTAAAGCTTAAAGAAAATAAGAGCGCTGATAAATCTGTGGCAAAAACGTATCTTCCGTATCTTTTATGCGCACTGCTGCCCTTTATATTGATAGGCTCTGTTCAGATGCTATATAATTATGTGAGATTTGGTTCAGTATTTGATTTCGGAATACAGTATTCGCTGACGGTAAACGATTTCATAAGGGCGGAATATCACACTCACTTTGTGCTTATCGGTCTGTTTAACTATCTTTTTGCTATCCCGAGGTCATCATCAACATTTCCGTTTTTAAGCTTTTATTCTGTCGAACAGTTTAATCCGCAGGGATATTATTTTATAGCGGTAGCTTCGGCACTGGGAATTTTGTGGAAGGCCTTGCCGATGTTTGCTTATGCAAAGGGCGCAAAAGCATATTCGCTTTGTGACAGGAAAAACAGGCGGCTTTATACAGCAATGCTCACCGCCGTGTGTGTGATTGCACCGTTTATTATAATGTGTTCCGTATGGGAATCGGGATACGCCCCGAGATACGGTCTGGACTTTAACTGGCAGATGCTTATGGGCGCGCTGATTATCGCGTTTGTCATATACAGAAGATGCAAAGAAAACACCAAGAGACATTTAAACACTCTTATGACGGTCTCTCTTGTTATCTGCCTGATATTGTGCTTTGCGCAGACGTATAATTTTGTAATCGACTCGCTGCCCGTTGACATTAAAGCGCAGGCTTTGTCGTTCGGCAGGCTGTTTGAGTTCTTAAGGTAGTAAAATAATGTAACAACAGGAGGATTTATGGCGAAAAAAAGACTAGGAAAGGGTATGGACGCTTTGTTTTTTGAAGCGGAAGAAGCCGAGGAACAAGGCGCGGGAGCACAGGGCTCGGCGATAAACATCAGGTTATCAGAGATAGAGCCTAATAAAAATCAGCCGAGAAAAAGCTTTGATGAGGAGGCTATTTCCGTGCTGGCTGACTCAATATCAAAGCACGGCGTGTTGCAGCCGATCCTGATAAGGCCGATCCCGACCGGCGGATATCAGATAGTCGCCGGCGAGCGAAGGTGGCGCGCCGCAAGAGCGGCAGGGCTTTTGGAGATTCCCGCATTTATAAAGGAGCTCGGCGACGCCGAGGCGGCTCAGATAGCGCTGATAGAAAACCTTCAGCGCGAAGACCTTAATCCCATTGAGGAGGCCAAGGGGTATGAGCGCCTTATGGAGTGCTTTGATATGACTCAGGAGCAGGTCTCTGAATCGGTGGGAAAATCACGGTCTGCCGTTGCAAACGCACTAAGACTGTTAAAGCTCGACAGCAAAACGCTTGAGCTTGTGAAAGGCTCTGAGCTTTCAGCCGGACACGCGAGAGCTCTGCTTTCAGTCGAGGACGAGAAGATAAGAGGCGAGATAGCCCAAAAAGCCGTGAGCGAAGGCCTTTCGGTAAGGCAGGTCGAGCGGCTTGCGGCATCACTTGCCGGAGAGAAAAAAGTCTCCGGTAAGCTTAAATATGACGATACCTACGCTAAGGAGATAGAGGCGTCTCTTGCACAGACCTTCGGACGCAAGGGAATTTCGATAATCCCCAAAAGCCGCGGCGAGTATCAGATAATAATTAAGCTTCCCGATAGGGAGAACTTAAAACGGTTTGCGCATTTGTGCTCAGATTTTTACGTCGAGTTTGAGGGAGAGCGCAAAGAAATGCTGAGATCGCTTTACAGGCGGTTTGGTATGGATGTGGATGAGGAATTGAAAGGAGTTTTAAAATGATCGATATTAAGCTGTTGAGAACAAATCCCCAAAGAGTAAAGGACAATATCAAAAAAAAGTTTCAGGACGAAAAGCTTCCGCTTGTTGACGAGGTTTGCGAGCTTGATGAGAAATTCCGCGCCGCTAAGATGAAAGGCGACGACCTGAGAAACAAGAGAAACGTGATGTCAAAACAGATCGGCGGGCTTATGGCAAAGGGCCAAAAGGATGAAGCAGAAAGTATAAAGGCTCAGGTCAAGGAGATCGGTGCGCAGCTTGAAAAGCTTCAAAAGGAAGAGGCAGAGTTTGAGGCCAGAATAAGGGAAATCATGCTTGTTATACCGAACTTTATCGACGACAGCGTGCCGATCGGTAAGGACGACAGCCAAAACGTCGAGCTTAAAAGATTCGGCGAGCCGTTTGTTCCCGACTTTGAGGTCCCGTATCATGTGGATATTATGGAAAATTTAAACGGGATCGACATAGACGCTGCCAGGAAAACAAGCGGAAACGGCTTTTATTATCTTTGCGGCGACATCGCAAGACTGCACTCTGCCATTCTTTCTTATGCAAGAGACTTTATGATAAACCGCGGGTTTACCTATTACATCCCTCCGTTTATGATCAGAAGTAATGTGGTTAACGGCGTTATGAGCTTTGCCGAAATGGAGGGCATGATGTATAAGATCGAGGGCGAGGACCTGTATCTTATTGGTACGAGCGAACACTCGATGATCGGTAAGTTTATCGATACCATACTGGACAAGGAAAGCCTTCCTCAGACGCTGACAAGCTATTCTCCGTGTTTCAGAAAGGAAGTGGGCGCACACGGTATCGAGGAACGAGGCGTTTACCGCATTCATCAGTTTGAAAAGCAGGAAATGATCGTTGTGTGTGAGCCGGAGGATAGCATGACGTGGTTTGATAAGCTGTGGCAAAATACCGTGGACTTCTTCCGCACTCTGGATATTCCCGTAAGAACGCTTGAATGCTGCTCCGGCGACCTCGCTGACCTGAAGGTCAAAAGCATTGACGTTGAGGCATGGAGCCCTAGACAGAAAAAGTATTTTGAGGTCGGCTCCTGCTCAAACCTCGGCGACGCCCAGGCCAGACGCTTATCGATCAGAGTAAAGGGCGCGGACGGCAGCAAGTATTTTCCGCATACTTTGAACAACACCGTCGTTGCTCCGCCGAGAATGCTTATCGCTTTTCTTGAAAATAACTTAAACGCCGACGGAACCGTAAGAATCCCCAAGGCTTTGTCTCCATATATGGGCGGCAGTCAATTGATCACAAAGAGGTAGGCGGCAGTTGACATTCGCTTGACATTCGCCCTGTGGTTTGCGGCGATGTTTATAACAATCCCACTGTAACAATCCCACTGTGCGGGCCCGGCACGCTTCCCACATTTCAAAAGGGGCTTGGCATAAGGTGTGAAAAACGCTCCCTTTAAAGGGAGCGTAATGCGAGATGTTTGGTATTTTTGACTAATACAATAACGTCTAATTTGTCTATATTTACAAATTCGCCGCGTTTTTTCAAAAACAAGCTAAAAGCTGTTGCATTTTTATTTCTGCTTTGATATAATATTACCATGGATATAATTATTGGCACACGTATACATAAAAAAATCCACAAAATTATATATTAAGGAGGTTTTTTCTAATGAAAAAGCTTAGGAAAATGAAGAATCAAAAAGGATTTACCCTCGTTGAGGTTATCGTTGTTCTTGTAATTCTCGCTATCATGGCTGCTATCCTTATCCCGTCGCTTGTCGGCTATATTGATAAGGCAAGAGAGAATTCTATCGTTACTGAGACTAGATCGGTTGTTCAGGCTACACAGACTCTGGTATCTGATGCATATGGAAAGTATAAAAATGCGACAATTACAGTTACTAAAGAAGACACTACTAAGCCTACCGACGCACCTGATGAAGTAACGACATATAATATTTCTTTTGCTGATGTTTCAAAGCTTTCCGAGATTAGCGGACTAACTGATGATAATTTTAAAGTTACAATTGATGCTGGTAAAATTAAATGGCTTGCGTATAAGTCCAGTGATAAGTGGTGTGCATATCCGGGATATAATGTTTCAAGTGAAGAACCAACAGAACCGACAGCCTAATCAAAACATTACATGAATTTATCAATAAAATTTTATCTGTAATAACATCTTCGCCCGGCGGCTCTGTGCCAATAGCCCCGGGCGTTTTGCTTTGGCGATAAGCTCAACTGGGCGACCACAGCTTAAATTTGCGCCTAAATAATAAAACCGCCCAGAAATTGGACGGCGTGGAGCTGATAGTCGGACTCGAACCGACGACCTGCGCATTACGAATGCGCTGCTCTACCAACTGAGCCATATCAGCATATTCTTCGCTTTATAAGAAAGCTATACTATTATAATATATAAACACCGCTTTGTCAATCATTTGGGACAACTTTTTTGATACATCCGCATTTTGCAGTATGGATTTTTTTACATAAATCATCAGCTTTATGCGTTTGTATGTGTAATGTGCATAACTTGCAGTCCATTTTTTTGACCAAAATAACGAAAAAAACTTTTTTTTAAAAAAATTTTTAAAAGCACTTGAAATTTCAATCGGGTTGTGCTATTATAAAGCTATATCGAGAGATATACTTACATTTAATCAATTTTTAAGGAGGAATTTAAACATGAAGCTAAAAAAACTTTTAGCGGGCGCTCTTGCTGCTGCTGTAGCTGTTACTACAATTGCAGTATCTGCGTTTACATCTTCAGCTGCTGACGAATCAATGACAGTAAAGCTCTTGGTTCAAGGTACAGAAGTTGGTACGGCAGAGGTTACTGAGGACGGTCAGTATACTATTAAAGCTGAAGGACTTAATTATGTTGCAAGCGGCAATTCAATGTACGTATCAGCTGAAAATGTTAAGGGCACAGTAATTTCAGCAAATACAACGTTTACTTATGATTCAATCAAGGTAAACGGAACTGATTATGATGTTCCAGCTGAGTGGATCAACGCTGCTGCTTGGGGACAAGGAGAGGGAGCAAACAATCTGGACGCTGCTTTCTGGAATCCCTGGTGGACAAATTACAGCATTAAGCTTGATTCAAGCACAACAATCACATCTATTGAGGTCGTATTTACATTAAAGGGTACAGGCCTTGGTGATGCACCAACCGAGCCGGAGCCAACTGATCCGGAGCCAACTGAGACTCCGACAGGTGAGCCTACTCCGGGCATAAGCGCTGAAGCACAGTTGACATTCCAGTCAGGTGGATATGAGTGGACCAACTGGGGCGGTGATACAGGTGTTAATACTACCATTACAGGTGACGGAACTTATACCGCAGAGGTCAATCATGAGCGCAGCCACATAGAGGGTATGGGTGACAACGCTACCAAAGTAAATGTTATGTGCGTAGATATGAATGGTTTTGCTACAACATTGGGTGTAGACTCTGTTAACAAAGAGATCACCCTTGCAGAGAAGAAGCAGTTGGTTCTTGACAAGGGTATAAACATCAAGGATGTTACAGTTACTGTTGATGAGGGAACTGAATATGAAGACTCGATAACACTTGACAATGACAAGCTTCTCTTTGGAGATATTGAGGGTAATGGTAATTTCAGAATTGAGATCTGGAACACATATGGAAATATTAAGCCTGACCTTCCAGAAGGTTCTGAAGGATTAGCATATTATGACCCTGCTGTTGAAGAATTTATGGATAATCTTGAAGCTTCGGACAGCATAAAGGTAACATTCACTATCGAGGGCCTTGGCAGCGACCAGCAGCCAACAGATGAGCCTCCGACAGATGAGCCTCCGACAGATGAGCCTACTGAACAGCCGACAACCGAGCCTGCTGACGTAACAGTATCAGTTATACCTGACAAGGCATATGCTATGCCTGGCGATGAGGTAACATATACTATACACGTTGACACCAAGAAGGTTCCGCTTTACACGGTTCAGATGAGACTTGTAATTCCAGAGGGAATGACATATGTTGAGAATTCCGGCGCGATTGTTGATGGAGTTCAGGCGAAACTCGGATACGACAATGTAGCATGGACAGAGCAGACTCTTATCATCAACGGATATGCTTCAGCACCGAAATCAGTAGACAGCTTTGATCTTGCAACATTCAAGTGCAAGGTTGATGAGGGCTTAGCTGACGGAACAGAGCTTGCAATGGATTTAACATACCTTGAGTTTACTGAGGAAGGCTTTGCAAAGATCGCAAATGTAGCGGTAGCAGCAGGCGTTGTAACAGTAGGTGAGGATCCGAATCCGACAGAGCCGTCAACAGAGCCGACATCAGATGATACAACAAAGGCACCGACAAACGGCGGATCTACAACAACTCCGACAGGTAAGCCGGCTGGTAACAACAACAATAACAACGGTGGAACAAATACAAACACACCGTCTGACAAGACACCTAACACAGGTGCTGCAACAGCAGTTGGACTTTCCATCTTCATGGCAGCAGGTCTTGCTGGAGCAGTTGCTATCAAGAGGAGAAGAAAGTAAGATTCAACTAAACGTTAAATGTAAGTATTAAATGAAAAAAGAGTAGCCAATATGGCTGCTCTTTTTTTGTGGTGAGGATTTTTTGTAGTTATTCGTGCGGATACGTCCTTTTTAAAGAGAGGTTTGGATGATGTGTAAAAAAAGCTCCCTTAAAAGGGAGCAAACAGGGTTCGTTAAAGCTGTTTTAGTACCATGGCGCATATCGGGGGGATCGGGACGGCATCAACAAGTTCATCGCTCTGGGGTTTGCCGTTTTTGTTAAAGAGCACGCAAAGCCTTCCGCCGATGTGTACCGTCCTCTCTTCGGCATAGGGATTTATCACCAGGAAAAGCGTTTCTGTCGCGTCGCTTAAGCGCTCAATGATAATATTGAGGTCACCCGAATCGGGGAATGTGATCTTTCCGGCTATTTCAGATTTTGTTGAGAGCCTGAAAAGAGAATGCTCACGCCGAAGCTTTATAAGCGCCTGATAATAGCGAAAGACTTGCCTATACTCGGATTTCCTATTCCATTTTATGCTGTTTGTGAAGTCCGGCTTGTTGTAGCTGTCCCACTCAAATGCCTCGGAAAGGTTTGCCGGGGCTTCGCCGTTTTTGAAAAATCTCGGCTTTGTACGAAGAAAATCCTGGCCGAGCTGTATAAACGGAACTCCCTGAGAGAGCAGTGTTATCGCCGCGGAAAGCTTATCCATATCAAGACGTTCAACCTCGGCAGAATCCTGCGCGCTGACGGTGAGCTTATCCCACAGAGTGAGATTGTCGTGCGCCTCGACATAGTTTATTGCCTGAGTTGGTTCAAATGCCCAGCAGCCCTCGTTATTACCGCTTATCTGGGGGTGCGGTACCGAACCGACAAGTCCTCGCTTTACGGCGTTTGTTTCATAGTAATTCCCGCTGACGTAACCCTTGTTGGCTGAATCAAAGGCGCTGCCCTTTATGGCGTCCCGCAGGTTGTCGTTGAACAGACCTACTCTTCCGAAGTCATAACTGTTGAATTTATACGCCAGACGAGTCGAATTGAGTGCGGATTCACCGCCTGTCCAGCCCTCACCGTACATAAGAATACGCGGGTCGATCTCGTTTAGCTTATCGCGTATGAGATTTACCGTTTCAATGTCTATAAGACCCATAAGGTCAAAGCGAAAGCCGTCGAGCTTATATTCTTTTGCCCAGAAGACAACTGAATCGACAATGTATTTCTGCATCATTTTATGATCGCTCGCGGTTTCGTTTCCGCAGCCGGAGCCGTTTGTGAAATGTCCCATTTTTGTGCGGTGATAATAGCCCGGCTGGGCTATCTGAAACGGTGACTCAAGCGTGTGGTAGGTGTGGTTGTATACGACGTCCATTATAACGCCAATGCCTGCCTCGTGAAGTGACATAACAAGGCGTTTAAACTCTCTTATCCTGCACTTGGGGTCATACGGGTCTGTCGAGTAAGAGCCCTCTAAGCAGTTGAAGTTCTTGGGGTCATATCCCCAGTTGTACTCCTTTCGCTCCGGGTGGGCTTCGTCTACGGTGCAGAAATCAAAAATCGGCAGGAGCTGTACGTGGGTAACTCCAAGCTCCTTCAAGTGAGAAAGACAGGTATATGTGTTATCGCACTTTGTTCCATTTTGGCAAAATGCAAGAAATTTTCCACGATATTGTTCGTCTACTCCGCTTGAAGCATCTATTGAAAAATCTCTGACGTGAGTCTCGTATATGACCGCGTCCACAGCGCTTTTACACACGGGACGCCTGTGTGTTTCCCAGCCCTTTGGGTTTGTGTCAGAAAAATCGACTATCGCACCCCTTATGCCGTTGATCCCACAGGCTTTGGCATAAACGTCGATCGTTTCAAAACGCTTCATATCATACTCAAAGGTGTAGGTGTAAAAATATCCGTCAAAATTTCTGTTTAACTGTATATACCACACGCCGTTTTCAATTTTTTGCATGGGAAGTGTTTCGACGAGGTTTTGTCCCTCGCCGTCCGCATAAATATTTATAAAAACACAGTAGGAATACGGACTCCACACCTTGAAACGGGTCACATCGCCGTCGATTACTGCGCCGAGATCGTTTCCGTAGTAGGTGTATTGTCTGTCAAATTCTTCAAAATCAGTTATTGCTTGCAATGAAACCTCTCCCGTTAGTCTTCAGTTATTGCTTCACCCTGTCTGATGAGCGTTTCAAGTCCGAGCTGCGTGTTCTCAATAAAGCTGCTGCGCACCGGCACTCCCTTTTCAAGCAGCAATATTATTGTAGAGCCGCCAAACTCGAAATATCCCTTTTCTGCTCCCTGTAAAACGCGCGAAACAAAAATATCGTTGTTTGATATCCTTCCCACCATAAGGGCGCCGACCTCCATCTGCAATACACAGGTGTATCGGTTTTTAATAAGACAGTATTCGCGGGTGTTTTCCGAAAATACCCTGACGCTTTCAAACGCTGCCGGGTTTACCGTATGAAAAAAGCCCGGGATCTTTATATTACAGGATTTTTTTCCGGACATGCTATAGCAGTATCGGTGATAGTCCTCAGGACAAAGGCGAATTATTACCGCAGTGCCGCCGCAAAAGCGTTTTTCCAAGGACCTGCTCCTCGTGAGAGAAAACAGGCTGTAGTCAGAGCCTTTTACGCGGAATACCGAGTTTTCGTTTATCTCATATACGCTTACTCTGCCATCACTTGGAGATATGACCCTTGCTTTTTGTATCGGGCGTTTGTTTAAAAGCACACGACGAGTAAAAAAGTCGTTAAAAGATTTGTAACGCTTTTTTTCGTAGTCGCGCATATCTATTTTGTTCGCCCTTATAAACGGCTTTATAAGAAGTCTGGAAAGGCTTGAGTCAAGCGCGATTCCTGCCGCTTTAGATACTATCGGCAGTGTAAGAGGCTTTATAAGAAGCCTTAATAACACGCTTGAATATACCACATTCAATAGCTTGTCCTGTGATGAGCTGTTTTTGTGGATTACCCCTTTTCTATCTATATACATATCAGTTTAGCTGTCCTTTCATAAAGCCTATTACTATAAGAAAGCCTATCAGTATAAGCAGAATAACACCTAAAAGCTGAGGCTTTCTTACGCGAAACTTCTTTATTAAAAATAACAGACCTATTATAATCAGGCAGACCTGAAATATAAACGGAAACAGATCCTTTCCGACAAGCCCCTTTGCTATATAGATTATGGGCAGGATTATTGCTACTGTGGTCACCGGCAGACCTCTGTATTCGTGCCGCTTTTCGGTGGTAGCCTGCTGACGTTCCTGCTCGACCGTGTTAAAGTATCCGAGCCGTATTACCGCGGCAAGAACTATTACTATTGCCGATATCAGCCCCAGACCGTAATTAAAGCCGAATGAGTATCCCAGTATCCCCGGGAAAACTCCGAAGCAAACAAGATCGCACAGAGAGTCTATCTGTATTCCGAATATCTTTTCCCTGTCGGTGCGGTTCTTTTTCATTCTTGCTACCCTGCCGTCAAACAGATCGCACAGTCCCGATAACAACAGACATAAAAATGCTATCGAATAGTTTCCCTGCCCTTTATATACCTCTATCACCTGCGTGATCCCGAAAACCGACGAGGCCAGCCCCAGATACGTTAGTATTACGGAGTAATTGTAAAAGCCAAGCATCGCTTATCCTCCCCTTTTGTCAATGTGTAACGCCAAGCGAAAAACCTATCAGCGCAAGGGAAATGATTCCCTGTATGATCGAAAAGCGTACCACGACCTGTGTGTCGCTGTATCCTCTGTTCTTTCTCATGTGATCGTGTATCGGCGTTCTGATGCTCTTCATAAAGCCCTCCATCTTTAAAAACTTTATGCAGGATATTTTAAGAAGGCTCAGACCTCCGTCGATTATAAGCATAAACGCAAAGAAAATAAACAGTATCGGGTCACCAAGCTTCATTGCGCTTATCGCTATAAGCACGCCTATTGCCCGTGAGCCCGCGTCTCCCATAAGCATAAGGCTGGGCGATGTGTTGTACCACAGGTACGCTGCAAGCATCAATATCGCCGACAGTATTATAAGCTTAAACTCATCGTTTGTGTCCATATTGAGCATCAGAACAAATACCGTTGCAAGCGAGATGATACTAAGGCTTCCGCAAAGGCCGTCTACGCCGTCTGAGCAGTTAGTGACATTTATCGCTCCCCACACAAGCGCGGTTGCAAGAACTATATAAACCGCTATCGGCAATTCAAATGAAACGCCGAACAGCATCAGGTTAAGCTTGCCTGAATTATACAGACAGTATGCTGTGGAAATTCCCACCGAGACAATGAGGTCAATAAGCCCCTTTTTCAGCCTCCCCCACGAGGCGGTGGCGCTGTCGTCAAGATATCCGCTCATCATCTCAATATAAATAAACCCGAGGTATATTATAAGCTCAAGCGTCATCGGCACGAAAAGCGCCACGACAACGACAAGTGACGTGATCATTAAAAGCCCTGCTCCGCGCGGCTTACCCTCTGACAGCTTTCCGTTTAAGGCAAATTCTCTGCCCTTGTCACGGGGCAGTACGTTTTTAAATATTCTGAGTGTGAAAAACGGTATCAAAAATCCCGAAAGCATAAAAAGTCCGTAATATATGCCCTCATATGCTGCGGGAATAATGTTTTTGAGCATTTTGTGTCCTCCCCAAAGGTATTTTTATGCCTTATGCTATCATACTAAATATTGTAGCATATTTATGTGCTCATTGCAAGAAAAAACTGCTAATCAGCGTATTCCCTCACCCTCAGGGGTATTCCGATTTTTTCACAGAGCTTTCGGCATTTTTCGATCTCTTCTTCGCTTATGACGTCTACAACTGTGAGTATAACCTCAGGGAAAATCTCCTTTGCTTTTTTTGCAAAATCAAGCATACTGTAAAATGCTTCTTCGCCGAACTTCGGCTGCGTTACACGGCAGTATTCCTTTGCGTCAGATCCGTTAAGCGAAATGGATACCGTGTCAAAAAGCCCCTTGAGCTCGCTTGCGGTTTCCCTTCCGTTTATAAGGTCGGACAGTCCGTTTGTGTTTATCCTTATTCTGGCATTGGTCCTTGAGCGGATAAACTTGGCTGCCGACTTTAAAAGCTCAAGCTCTGAGGTTGGCTCTCCGAAGCCGCAGAAAATTATTTCATCATACTTGTTAAGATTTTCCCTTGACAGAGCATCTATAACCTCTTTCTCTGAGGGCTGGTGCTCAAGCCACAAAGAGTCAGAGCCGTAAGCGCCGTCGCCGTTTTTTCTTATGCAGAAAGTGCAGGCGCACGGGCATTTGTTCGTGATGTTAAGATAAAGCTTTCCGTCAAGTACGTAGGTTATGTTCATCATATAGCATCATCCTTTTCGTATTTACCGTGCGGAAAATAAGCGCATATATCACCCGCACACTATTTATTATAGTATCACGAAATGCAGAATAATTCAAGAGCAGAAAAAGTTCACAATGTAAGTTTTTCTCTCATTTTCCACAGCACATTTGCCTTTTTGTTACATTTTTATCATACGGTTTTCACAAATGAAGGTATAATTATATTTAGTAAATCAAAACATAGCAAAATTTGAGGAGGTATTTTATATGATAAATGATGAAAATAACATCCAAAACTTTGATGAAAACAACCTCGGTAATGGCGAAAAAGCCGGACTGCAAAACGGAGATTTCCGGCAGCAGGACTTTTCAGGCGGCCAGCATCAGGAAAATAACAGGGAAAACGGCTACAGCTCGGCTTATGTTGTAAACGAGCAGCAGTCCACCCAGGGATCGCAGAACACTTATTATAACAGCTATCCCTCTTACGGAGTCAACAGAATGTCTTATGACCCGAATGCCGATAAAAAACGCAAAAAACGCAAAACCGTATTGACGGCTGTAATATCGGTTTTGTGCGCGGCGGCAATAATTGCTACCGGTGTGCTTGGCTATAATCTGATCACTACGGGCAATGTCGGAACATTCAACTCAAACAGCCAGCACACAAACACAGGCAAGAAGGATCAGGATACGACCGAAGCCGATGCAGTGAAAAAACCAAACAAGGATCTTCCTACCATATATCAGCTATCCGCTCCTGAAGACGCCTTGACTATTCCGCAGATAGTTGAGAAGGTTTCAGACTCAGTCGTGGGTATTACGTGCATTACTTCAGGCGGCGCGGGCGTTATGGGTACCGGCGTCATTATGAGCGAGGACGGCTATGTCATAACTAACGCTCATGTTGTCAGCAGCGCTACCGATATAACGGTGGTGTTCACCGATGACCCCGAAAACGGCATCAAGGCTGAGCTTGTAGGAATAGATGTTCAGACCGACCTCGCCGTAGTCAAAATCAACAAGACCGGTCTTACCGCCGCTGAGTTCGGAAAATCTTCAGAGCTTCAGGTCGGCGAGGCTGCTATCGCTATCGGCAACCCTATCAGCATGAACCTCGCGGGATCGGTCACTTCCGGCATTATTTCCGCACTCAACAGAGAGCTGACTATTGAGGATAAAAAGTTTAACCTTATTCAGACCGACGCCGCCATAAACAACGGAAATTCCGGCGGCGCGCTGATAAATGCTTACGGTCAGGTGATAGGTATTACTTCGGCTAAGGTGAATTCCGCTGTTGCTTCTAACCTTGGTTTCGCTATACCGATCGACGACGCTATGCCTATAATCAACGACCTGCTTCAATACGGGTACGTTAAAGGCAGACCGCTTTTGGGAATTTCAGGAAATAATATATCATCTTTTTACTCGGAGTATTACGGAATACCCCAGGGATTCAGAGTCGAGCAGGTCGAAAGCGGTTCTGCCGCAGAGGCCGCAGGCATCAAGGTCGGGGATATTATAGTCGGAATTGAGGGTACGCTCATTACGTCAATAGATGAATTCAACGATATTAAAAATGAGCACACCGCCGGAGATACCGTTACAATTTCTCTTTACAGAAACGGTCAGCGGACCGACGTAAAGGCTACTCTGGGCGAGGCCACCCAGGAGCAGACCGAACCTCAGACACAGCCCACCACAAGCATTTTTGATATGTTCGGGTTTTAAATGATCGTCATATATTTATATAAGCCGAGAAGGTGCAGTTCAGTGTACCTTCCCGGCTTTTTGCATAATTAAAGCCTGCATGATTTACGCAGGCTTTATTTTGCTATATTGTCTATTACCGATATTATAAGCTTTTTCTGGTCTTTGTTTAATCTGTTTAGCTTTGTGGTTATAAGAGTTTGTTCTGTCTTTTCCTGCTCATCCATGAAAAATTCCGACAGGGTCATGTTAAAAGCATTGCATATCGCTTCAAGTGTTGGTATGGTAGGTAGAGTGTTGCGTAAAAATAAATTCGATATGGTGGATTGTGACAAATTGCTTTCTTTCGCAAGCTTATATTCTGTCCATCTGCGCTCACGCATAAGACGTTTTATTTTTGCCAAAACATCCATGGTCTATACCTCCAATCACATATATTTCTATTATAAATCATTTTTATTTGAAAATATATTACCCAGATGTATTGACAATACCACTCATTTGAGGTATAATGGTATTACATTTAAAGCTATGATGCGAAAAAAGTCGAAATTCTTATTTTCGAGAAGGGAGGATGTATTTTTTATTTGGATGTGTAGCTTAAGTAGGATGTGTAACTTAAGGTAAGATGCGTAGCTTAATGTAATGGGTAACAACTAGAGGAAGATCAAAAAATTAGGTTAAATGCGTAACTTAATTTAAAATGCGTAACTTTGAAAGGAAGGTTTATGAACATGAAAGTTAAAAAACTTTTAAGCGGCATTCTTGCTGCGGCAATGGCAGTCACATCGTTGACAGGGGCGTTGACGATCACGGCATCGGCAGCAACTGAGGACGAGTATTTCACTTATAGTTATAATCCGTATATCTTTACACCCGGAGAATATATGGCAACATTAAAAACTGGTGCGGATTTCTCAAAGCTTAGTAACGGTGAGCTGATATTACCCGATACATTTGATGACGGCGCTAATGGCAAAGCAAATGTTAATATTGACGATTTGTCTGCAAATTCTTCAGGTAATAATACCATAAAGTCAATAAAAACTAATTCTTCACTCTTTGGTGGTACAAGAGCGTTTAGATATTTAAACGCATTAGAAAAAATTGAGTATACTAATAAAGGGGAATTAAAAGCTGGATCTTATACTTTTAGGGATTGTTCAAATACATTAAAAGATATATATATCTATGCAAGTAGAGTTACTTTTGATGGTGGTATGACGGGTGCTGGTACATTTCGAACTTTTGTTGAGAACGAGGGCACTAAAATCCATGTAATGAGTGAAACGGTAAAACAGCAGATAATAGACGGTACGGCAAGCGGTTCTTATCCGGTAACCGCAGACAAAATCGAGGTAATGGAAAGCAGCTTACCTACAGCTGTAGTAACGCTCACTTGTGAAGATATCACATATGGAACCGAGGGCGGATTCAAGCCATCAGCAACTGTAAAAGTAAATGATTCACCAGTTGAAGACGCAAAAGTTACAATTAAGATGTTTACGGATGTAGATTGCGTGACAGAATATGGTGGAAGAGGCGGTTATACTGCAAACGATATAGCTGCTGGCACATACTATTTCAGAGCTTTTGTTGATGCAACGGATACATATATGGGCGCTATGTCAGACCCATTAGAGGTGCATGTAAACAGAGTAGCGGATATCAAAAAACTGCAGGAGGCAATAGAAAAAGCCGGAACATATACCACACAAACAGATGTATATTCAACAGGTTCACTTAGAAATCTTACACAAGCAGTAGATGCAGGTAAGGCTCTGACAGCAAATTCTGTTGATGCTTGGACTGCTACACAGGAAACAGTAGATGCAGCGACAGAAGCTATTGAAAACGCTATAACCGGTCTTGTTAATAAAGCTGATATGGTTACACAGGAAACATGGCTGAAACTGAACAATGCTCATAATAAAGCTATCAATACCACTGACACCGAATACACACCCGAGTCATATGAAGTTTTCAAGCAGGCACGTGATGCGTTTGAAGAAATATATAATAAAGGACAAGACGCTCTCACCGAAGCCGAAGCGGTTAAAGCAATTGCAGATATTGAAGCTGCTTTCGAAAAACTTGTGGAGAAAACAGAGTTTGATTTTTCAGCACTAGAAGAGGCAGTTAAAAAAGCAAAGCCTATTGTAGAAGATCCGCAGGCATCAGAAACATATACTTCCAGCACGCTTAATGCTTTGAAAGAAGCTTATGAGACAGCAACTTCTATTCTGGCGGATAGAGAAAGCGTAAAATATCAAGCTACGATTATTAATGCTGCAGGTAACATTACCACCTGCATCGAAAGACTTGTAAAGGTAGATAAAGAGGCATTGTATAACGAGCTGCAGCAGGCAATATCAGACGCAGAGGCACGTGACGCAGATATCTATACTGCTGACACCTATAAGACATTTAAGGATGCATTAGATGCGGCTAGGAAGATAACTATGAGTTCAACTGTTGAGCAGATCGAGACAGCTACCGCAAATCTTAAGGCAGCGGTAGAAGGTCTTAAAGTAGATCAGGATATCATTCCGGCAGGCGGACCGCTTGGTTATATTTACCACACCTGGACAGAGACACCGTTTTACAGTGGAACTACAGATGACGCTATGGTAGGCGCAACACAAATCAGATTGACATTTGACTGCGCAGACGATACATCATTCAATAGGTACTTTAATGTAAACTATACAGTTAACGTAGGCACAACAAAAAGCGATACTGAGGTAAGAGGAACAGCAACAGAGGAAAACCTTGGTGAAAAGGGCTGTACAGCAATTCTTAACCTTAACAGTCCGATTGAGGCCGGAGAAAAATATAACATAATAGGTTATACTTTCGGATATAACACCTCAAAGGATTATGTATTCGCAATTACCAAGATAGAATTTCTGGATGCAAACGGTAAGATCCTGAAGACGATCACTGATGTTACAGCAGCTAAGGAGCAATTAGACGCAGCAATTGCAAAGGCAGGGGCTGTTGATGCAGCTGCTTACACAGCAGAGAGCTACGCAGAGCTTACCAAGGCAGTAGATGCAGCAAAGGCGTTGACAGATAAGGCAACAGTTGCAGAAATAACAGCAGCAAAGGATGCAATTGAGGCCGCTATCAAGGCACTTGTTCCGATCGAGGTTCCGGTTTTAGGAGCTATTGAGGGAACGATCAAAACACCGGGAGCTGACGCTGAGGTAACAGTAACCGTAGCAACAGCAGACGGCGAGACAGTTGCAGAAGCAACGGCAGCAAACGGGGAGTATTCGATATCAGATCTTGAGGACGGAGAATATATCGTAACATTCGCAGCAGATGGCTATGCAGCAAGGAGCTATACCGCAGCGGTAGCAGGCGGCAGCGTAACGCTTGAGGCAGAGATCCACCTTTACGGCGATGTAAACGGCGACGGAGAGATAACCACGGCAGACGTAGGAATGGCAAACTCACACGCAAGAGAAGTATCAGCACTTGAGGGATATGACTTTGATGTAGCTGAAGTAACAGGCGACGGCGAGGTTACAACTGCGGATGTAGGAGTTATCAACGCGACCGCGCAAAAAATCTAATTTATTTAAGACATCTTCCAGATTAGTGTTACACATATGGGAAAACGGCGGACTGCAAAACGGTCTGCCGTTTTTCTTTTGCGCGCAAATAGGGGCATATGCCGGTAAAAAGCGTAATAAGCTTTTACAGAGAAGATCAGTTTTTTTGGGTTGCCAAATAAGTGTATTTATGGTATCATAATAAATGCGATGAATTTAACAATAAGGAGATAACCATGAAAAGTATTATGACATCAATAGGCGGCTTTTTAATGGCGCTAGCCGACAGCGTTCCCGGTGTTTCCGGCGGAACGATAGCCTTTATTATGGGCTTTTACGATGAGTTTATCGGCTCGATAGACGCGCTGATCTCTGGAAGTCGTCAGGAGAAAATCAAGGCTGTCAAGTTTCTTGTTAAGCTGGCTGTGGGCTGGATAATCGGATTTGTATCGGCAGTGCTTGTCTTAACGAGCGTTTTTGAATCACATATATATGTGATTTCCTCGCTGTTTATCGGGTTTATCATTTTCGCTATACCCATTATCATCAAGGAGGAGAAGGACACCCTCAAAAACGGCAGAGCGTGGCACGCGGCATTCGTAATTATCGGAATTGCGGTAGTTGCACTTATTACCTACTTCAATCCAACTTCAGGAGACGGCGGCATCGACACGAGCTCCTTTAGTATTGCTCTGGGCGGATATTCTCTCATCGCCGGAGCAATAGCAATCTCCGCTATGGTGCTTCCCGGCATTTCCGGATCTACACTTATGCTAATCTTCGGACTGTATGTTCCTATCATAACCGGCATCAAGGATCTTATCAAGCTTGACCTTCACGCTGCGCCGATGCTCATCTGCTTTGCGGTCGGTATCATTATCGGCTTTGTTGCGGTGGTGAAAATTATAAAAAAATGTCTGTCAAGATTTCGCTCACAGACAATTTACCTTGTGCTTGGACTTATGTTGGGTTCGCTTTACGCTATCGTTATGGGCCCTACAACGCTCAATGACCCGCAGGAGATGATGACCTTTGATAAGATCACTTTTGGCTGCTTAGCGGCGTTTATAATCGGCGGTGCGGTGATTTTTGGGCTTCAGCTGCTTAAAAAGGCTCTCGAGGCTCACGACGGGGAAAAATAAGCCACTGGCAAAGATCAACGTCATGTCTATTACCAATATTTTGTATAATTAAACCCTCTCTTCGTAATGCCGAGGAGAGGGTTTCCTTTTTGTTATATTTTGAAAATGTTATGCTCCGCAGTTTAAGAATTCCGCCAGCTTTAACTGCTGATCTGCTGTAAGCTCTCTTATAGATTTAAGCAGCGCCGGAGAAATATCTGTGCCATGCGATTCCTTAAAAAAATCTGACAGCGTTATGTCAAGTGAATCACAAAAATATGATAAGGTTTCTACTGTCGGATTCTTATTTCCAAGCTCAATCTCCCGCAGATGACTTTGCGATATTCCTGACATATTTGCCAGCTTATTTACCGTGAGCCCTTTGCTTTCTCTGATTTCTTTTAATCTTAAGCCAACATTCATTTTTTTCACCTCTAAAACAGGGTGTCCCCTCCTTTTTGTTTTTTAACCTTTATATCAATATATCTCCAAGATTCAGCCATTTTTTTACATTTTGTCCTTGTTCAAATATTTAGAGATCATACAATCCGCTGTTTTACATTTGAACAACATAAAAATATTATACACTTTAAAAATATAAAATGTTATAATTAAAGTGTTGACAAATTATATTTTTAGTGATATAATGTTGATATTAAAGAGATAAACTAAAAATCGATCGAAGTTTATCAGAAGGAGGATGTGTAATTATTATGAAAATCAAAAGATATTTAAGCGGCATTCTTGCCGCGACAATGGCAGTCAGATCGTTGACAGGGGCGTTGACGATCACGGCATCGGCGAATGACAAGGAGGATGTGTAATTATCATGAGAGTTAAAAAACTTTTGTCATTGCTCTCAGCTGCGGCAATGGCAGTCACATCGTTGACAGGGGCGTTGACGATAACGGCATCGGCAGCAACAGATAACAAGTATTTTAATTTTCAGTGGAATACCATGAACGGTGGCTGCTATACTGCTAGCCTTAATCCCAATGAAAATTATGAAGGAATTACTGAAATTGAATTCCCGGCAACCTATAATGATGGAAGTCACGGTGATGCTGTTGTTGTACCTAATCCGCCTGCGAGTGGTTTTAGCAATGACACCATCAAAACTGTTTCAACAGCTAGTAATTGGTCGTGTGTTTATTCAGGTGTGTTTAAAGGCTTAAATGCTTTAGAAACAATAAAATATACATGTGAAGGTACATTTACTGTAAACGCATCAGCCTTTTCAGAATGTTCTAATACATTAAAGGATGTATATATTATGGCAAGCGAGGTCAAACCCAAGGCTGCTGGTGCCAAAAGATCGGGATTTAATGGCTTTCCTGCAAATGCAATACTGCATGTATCTAGTGATGAGGTTAGAAATTCAATAATTGATACTTTTACCACAGGTATCACTGCTGATAAAATTGTTGTTGAGGGAGGATCTAGTTTACCAACCCCAGAGGTAGAAGTAATTTGTGAAGATATTACTTATGGAACTGAAGGCGGATTTAAGCCATCAGCAACTGTAAAAGTAGACGGACAACCGGTTGAAGATGCAAATATAACATATAAAATGTATACCGATGAAGGTTGTGCGAATGAAGGGCCTAAGTATTCTGGTGATACTATACCTGCTGGTACATATTATATAAAGGCTTTTGTTGCCAGAACTGAAAGCTATAATGATGCTGCATCTGCGCCTAAAGAGGTGCATGTAAACAGAGTAGCAAATATTACAAAGCTGCAGGAGGCAATAGAAAAAGCCAACGGGTATATTACACAAACAGATGTATATTCGACAGGTTCACTTAATATTCTTACACAAGCCGTAAATGCAGGTAAGGCCCTGACAGCAAATACTCCTGATGCTTATACTGCTACACAGGAAACAGTAGATGCAGCGACAGAAGCTATTGAAAACGCTATAAAAGGTCTCGTTAAAAAAGCTGATGAGGCTACTGTTGAGGAATGGGCAAATTTCTTGAATGCGAACAACGACTTCCCGAAAGAAAACAACAACACATATACTGATGATTCATGGGCTAATTATATGGAAGCTTATCAAGTGTATCTGGATGCTAGAGCTAAAAACCAGGGCAGTTTCACCAGCAAGCAGCTGACAGAGATCCTTGACGCTGTTAATAAGGCAAAGAGTGAACTTAAGGCGCTACCGCCGAAGACAGAAGCATTTGAAGCGGCAAAGAAAAAGTATGAAGATATTATTAATGCAAAGGATTCACCGTATACCAAGGATTCACTTAAAGATCTGAAGGAAGTCTGTGATATTCAAATCAATGGTATTCTAGATGAAAACGGGGACCTCAAAGAAGGGGTTAATCAGGCTGATGTAGATAATGCAACAAGGGCGATTGGAGACTATATTAACCGGCTTCTCGTAGAAAAAGGCGATGTAACAGAGCTTAAGAAACTTGCAGAAGAATACAAGCCCCTTATAGAGAGCGACTATACGGTAGATACATGGACTACATTTTCGGAAAAGCTTGCGACAGCGCAGGCGCTTGTAGACGATCCTGACAACGCAGGCAAGGAAGCGGTCGCAACAGCAACCGAGGAACTGAAAGCGGCTAGGGAACAGCTTGTTATCGACTATAGCGAAGGAGAAAAGAACCCGGGAATAGCAGTAGTAAAGCCGGGCGGAAGATCGGTCGTTATTGAAAAAGGCACAGCAGATGAGAGTATGGCAGGAGCAACTAAAGTAAGAGTAACATTTGACTGTGCAGCAGATACGACCTTTAGTTCATATGCTTCTATTGAAGTAACAGCGCTAGTAGGCGCAGATAATAACTTCAAAAAGTTTACAGGAAACAATAATACCACAGGGGCAAAGGGTTGTTCAGTAACACTTGACTTTGCTAATGCGATCAAGACAGGAGACAGTTACACAATTTCAGCAGATACATACGCATGGAACGAAGCAGCAGACTATGTATACGCAATAATGAAATTAGAATACCTTGATGCAAACGGAAATGTGCTCAAGACATTCAGCGGCGGAACCGACACACCGAAGCTTGACAATTACAAGAAGGCTATTGAAGATGCAAAGGCGCTTGTTGAGAGTGGCGAGTACACAGAAGAGAGTGTAGCTGCACTTCAGACAGCTATTGACAATGCACAGGCACTTCTTGATGAAACAGAAGGAAAGCCGTTGCCGTCACAGATGGAAGATCCGGCGGCAGCACTTGACGAAGCAGTTAAGGCACTTGTTCCGATCGAGGTTCCGGTTTTAGGAGCTATTGAGGGAACGATCAAAACACCGGGAACAGATGCTGAGGTAACAGTAACCGTAGCAACAGCAGACGGCGAGACAGTTGCAGAAGCAACGGCAGCAAACGGGGAGTATTCGATATCAGATCTTGAGGACGGAGAATATATCGTAACATTCGCAGCAGATGGCTATGCAGCAAGGAGCTATACCGCAGCGGTAGCAGGCGGCAGCGTAACGCTTGAGGCAGAGATCCACCTTTACGGCGATGTAAACGGCGACGGAGAGATAACCACGGCAGACGTAGGAATGGCAAACTCACACGCAAGAGAAGTATCAGCACTTGAGGGATATGACTTTGATGTAGCTGAAGTAACAGGCGACGGCGAGGTTACAACTGCGGATGTAGGAGTTATCAACGCGACCGCGCAAAAAATCTAATTTATTTAAGACATCTTCCAGATTAGTGTTACGCATACGGAAAGGCGGCAGGCTTCATAAAGAAGCATGCCGTCTTTTCGGTTGTGGGGGTATTTTTGGTTGACAGATTGGCAAAATTACTATATAATAATTATTTGATAAGTTATAACTAATTTTCAGTGTAAGGAGATATGGAAAATGGCTGTCAAAAAGGTAAATGTTTCTAAAGAAGGATATAAAAAGCTTGAGGAAGAACTAAACTATCTTGTTACGGTAAAACGTAGCGAGGTTGCTCAACAGCTTAAAGAGGCAAGGAGTTACGGAGACCTTTCCGAAAACGCAGAGTATGATGAGGCAAAAAACGCTCAGGCACTTCTTGAAGCCAGAATAAACGAGCTGGAAAACCAGATATCAAATGCCGTTATCGTGGAATCTGCTAACGCTGATGAGATTTCAATAGGTTCAAAGATAAAGCTTTTAGACCTTGATACGAACGAGATGGAATCGCTTGAGATTGTCGGTGCAACTGAGTCCGATCCCGATAACGGAAAAATCTCTGACGAGTCGCCTATCGGCAAGGCCGCTCTTAAAAAGAAAATAGGCGATGTTTTTGAGGTGCAGGCGCCTATCGGAATTTTAAAATTCGAGGTAGTTGAGATTTCTGATTAAAGGAGAGTTTAAATTTATATGAGCGAGGAAATGCTTTCGGATATTTCAGCGCAAGAGGAAATATCCGCAGAGGAAATAAACAGTCTGAAAAAAATACGTCTTGATAAGCTGAGCGAACTCAGAAAGAACGGCAAAGATCCCTTTTTAATAACCAAGTTTGACGTGACCTCCAATACCAAGGAGCTTAAGCGCATTTATGAGCAGGATGAGGCAATGGCTAAGGAGCTTGCCGGCGAGGACGAGGAAAAGCTTAAGGCCGAGCTTGACAAGCTAAAGGAGAAAACCGTCATCGTTGCCGGAAGGATCATGAGCCGCAGGGATATGGGCAAGGCTAACTTTATAGATATTAGAGACGTTGCCGACCGTATGCAGGTTTATGTTCGTATGAACGACATCGGCGAGGATGAGTTTTACGAATTTAAAAAATGGGATATCGGCGATATTGTCGGAATAAAAGGCTTTGTTTTCAGAACAAGGAGGGGCGAGATCTCCATTCACGCACAAGAGATAACCTTGCTTTCAAAGTCACTTTTGCCGCTTCCGGAAAAATGGCACGGCCTCAAGGACAGGGATCAGAGATACCGCCAGAGATATACCGACCTTATATGTAATCCGGAAGTAAAAGAGACATTCATAAACCGCTCAAGGATAATTTCCTCGATCCGCCGGTATCTTGATAACAAGGACTTTATTGAGGTCGAAACGCCTATGCTGGTTTCAAATGCGGGCGGCGCTGCCGCAAGGCCTTTTGAAACTCACTACAACGCGCTCGACGAGGACGTTAAGCTGAGAATTTCTCTTGAGCTTTACCTCAAGAGGCTTATTGTCGGCGGTATGGACAGAGTTTATGAAATAGGCAGAGTTTTCAGAAATGAGGGCGTTGATACCCGCCACAACCCGGAATTTACCCTTATGGAGCTTTATCAGGCGTACACCGATTACCACGGAATGATGGAGCTTACCGAGGATATGTTCAAGCATATCGCCAACGAGGTTCTTGGCACAACAAACATAGTTTACGGCGAACACGAGATAGATCTCGGAAAACCGTTTGAAAGAATGACTATGGTGGAGGCCGTCAAAAAATACTCTGGCGTGGACTTTAATGACATAAGAAATGACGATGAAGCCAAGGCTGTCGCTAAGGAACACAGCATAGAATATGAGGACAGGCACAAAAAGGGCGACATCCTTAATCTCTTTTTTGAGGAGTTTGTTGAGGAACATCTTATTCAGCCGACATTTATTATGGATCACCCGATAGAAATATCTCCTCTCACAAAGAAAAAGCCGGATAATCCAGAGTATGTGGAGAGGTTTGAGCTTTTCATAAACGGTTGGGAAATGTGTAATGCCTATTCGGAGCTCAACGACCCTATTGATCAGAGAGAACGCTTTATCGAGCAGGAAAAGCTTCTTTCTCAGGGCGACGAGGAGGCAAACCGCATCGACGAGGACTTTTTAAGGGCTCTGGAAATCGGTATGCCCCCGACAGGAGGAATCGGCTACGGAATCGACAGACTTTGTATGCTTTTGACAAATTCCGGCTCGATAAGAGATGTTTTGCTGTTCCCCACAATGAAGTCCTTACCGAACGACAAGTAAGAAAAAGCCAGTGTTTATGCGGGTTTCGGGACTTTCCAAACTGAATAAATTTACCTCTTTACACCAAATTTACACCAATCGGTGCTAAAAACGGTGCAGAGACTAAAAAATCGCATAATTTACGGAATGAATGGGCAGTCCCATAGTGGGATTGCCCATTTCTAATAAAGGATACATTCGTATCTGAGTGCAAAAGGAATGTTTATTATGGAATTAAGTGAAAAATTACAAGAGTTGAGGAAAGAAAAAGGACTCACGCAGGAAGAACTTGCGGAAGCGTTATTTGTGTCTCGCACTGCAATTTCTAAGTGGGAATCCGGCAGAGGAGTTCCCAATATCGAGTCATTAAAAGCAATTTCAAAGTTTTTTTCAGTGTCAATAGATGAGTTATTGTCCGGTGAAGAAATACTTAAAATTGCTGACGAGGATAATAAGCAAAAGGAAAAACATACAAGCGACTTAGTGTTTGGTTTACTCGATTGCAGTTTGATTATGTTTCTGTTTCTGCCTTTCTTTGGACAAAAGGGTGATGAGATTATAAAAGAGGTATCTTTACTTTCGCTGACAGGTACCCCGCAGTATATCAAAATACCGTATTTAATTATTGTATTTGGAATTGTACTTACAGGTGTTTTGCTTCTCGCTCTACAAAATTATGAAGCAGTGTTTTGGTTGAAACACAAACATCAAATATCCATTGTGTTAAGCACAGTTGCTACAATAGAATTTATGATAACACTTCAACCTTATGCAGCCTTTTTCACTTTTGTTTTCTTGGCGATAAAGTCTCTGATGCTGATAAAATGGCGATGATACGAAGCGTGTCGCCAATGTGACGGTGAAATTCTTTTCATTTTTATTCATTCCGCCTATATTGTAAACAGGCGAAAGCCAAATAATTATGGCAAAGGATTGATAAAAATGAAAAAAGAAAAAAGTCAAAAAGTATTGCTTTCAGGAATAGCAATGGTAGTGTTATTTATTTTGTGGACAGTGGCAATAAGCCTTATTGATGTTCAGCCCATCGGGCCACAAAACTCTTCTGTTGGATTTGCAACCTTGAACGGCTTTATCCACAGCCTGACAGGTGTGCATATGGCAATATATACCGTTACGGACTGGTTAGGACTGATACCGCTTTGCTTTATTTTGGGATTTGCGTTGCTTGGACTTATACAGCTTATTAAAAGAAAAAGCTTATTCAAGGTCGATTCCAGTATTTTGGTGTTGGGAGCATTCTATATTGTTGTAATGGCGGCATATTTGTTTTTTGAATTTTATGTTGTCAATTACCGCCCGGTATTGATTAACGGTTTTCTTGAAGCTTCGTATCCATCATCGACAACCTTGCTTGTTATGTGTGTTATGCCGACAGCTGTTATGCAGCTAAACAGTAGAATTAGAAATACAAAAATGAAAAGAGCATTTGCCTTTGCTTTAATTGCATTTACTGCTTTTATGGTAATTGGCAGGTTGATATCCGGTGTTCATTGGATTACTGATATTATTGGCGGGGCAATTTTAAGTGCGGGTTTAGTGATGATTTATTATAGTGTAACCACTCTTATTGCCCGACAGGAAAGATAAAATTCTAACTGAGGAATCACTTATTGACCTTGAGAGATATTTTCTCCCAAGGTCTTTCTTATTATTCGCAAACTACACCAATCCCGATTTTCTCAATATAATTGGGATAATCACAAAGGAAGGGGTGGTTGTACTATGACGGGCAGTTTAGCAAGCGTTCATCCGGAGCTTATTCCTGAATGGTCAGAGAAGAATTTACCGCTGACGCCGGATAAGATAACCTTCGGTTCAAATAAAAGAGTGTGGTGGAAAGGTGCTTGCGGACACGAGTGGCAGGCGAGTGTGAAGGCTCGTTCCAAAGGTGAAGGCTGCCCCATTTGTTCGGGAGCAAGGGTTGTTGAGGGTATTAACGATTTGGCTACGGTAAAGCCGAAATTGTTATTAGAGTGGTCTGAGAAAAACACGATTAAGCCAACGGAGGTTACTGCCGGTTCTCATAAAAAAGTGATATGGAAGTGCGAACACGGTCACGAGTGGACGGCTACTGTCAAAAGCAGAACAATCAATAAAACAGGCTGTCCGTACTGTTCTCATAATAAGGTTCTCGCCGGATTTAACGACCTCGCTTCACAGTTCCCGCAGATAGCCGCAGAATGGTCGGATAGAAATGATCCGCTCCTGCCTACTATGGTTACTGCTTTTGCAAACAGTAAGGCTTGGTGGAAGTGTAAGGATTGCGGACACGAATGGTACACCCTGATTTCAACACGCTCAGGCGGAAGCAAATGCCCATATTGCAGTGGATATACCCTGTTGAAAGGATTTAATGATTTGGCGACTACTCACCCACAGATAGCCGAAGAATGGTCTGAGAAAAACTTTCCGCTGACGCCGGAAACAGTAAATCACAAATCAAGATTAAATGTCTGGTGGAGGTGCAAGACCTGCGGGTATGAGTGGAAGTTGGTCATCAACGCCCGTGTGAAAGGAACCGTCTGCCCTGTTTGCGCCGACAGAGCCGTGCTTGCGGGGTATAACGACTTGGCTACAACGGATAAGGAACTGTTGAGTGAATGGGATTATGAGAAGAATAATATCCTGCCAACTCAGGTATCGAGAAACTCAATGAGGGTGGTATGGTGGAAATGTTCTCTCGGTCATTCATGGCGAGCTAAGATAAGCGACAGAACAATTCTCAAAACAGGCTGTGCGGTCTGTGAAAAGAATATGAAAGCGTATTCCCTGCATTGGCTGTCAATTACTATGCAAGTAAAAAAGGAATGAGAGTTCAGCTCGGCTCGGATAAGCTTTTGGGAATACCGCTTGAAACATATATCCCCGATGAGAAGCTTGCCGTTGAATGGTCGAACTCTACGGAACAGATTGAGATACTGAAAGAACATCTTTGCCGACAGCGAAATATCACCCTGATAAAAATTCCGTTCAAGAGGCAGGAAACATACATAGATTATGCCGAGAGAATAAAGGCAGCTTTCAGAAAGCAGCATATCTTTATCGCTTCCGATACGGAAAGATATACACAGATAATACGCAGTACATTTACAGAGTGGAGAAAATCAAACTGAATATCGAATAAGAAAGACTCACATTGCCGTCTGCTTCACCGCCGAAGCAGGCGGCTTTTTTTGTGCCTGAAAAAATTTTTTGAGAAATTTTTAAAAAGGGTCGATTTTGGGTGTCCAAAACGCACCCCTTTGTCCAAATAAGTGAGAGGACAATTTGAGCCACGGTTCAGAACCTCTAGATTGACCCTTGAAAATTGAATAAGTCATTCACTAAGAACTTCAATTCCGATGATAGCCACCTTAATGGGTACGCCGAGACCCCCCTCTTTGAGAGAGGCTTAGCGAGAACTCCCGTTATGAGTGCCGGATTGCCACCGGCACGGCGATGACAGTCGGAACGACAATGGTACTTCCCTACGGGGCTGGCGGAGAACCCGGCAGAGGTGAAACTCCTATGAGGCGGATAAGCAGTCCGTTACTTAGTGACTTCCCAAAAGCAGATAGCTTGGCGAGGGGTGTTGAGAACAAATATTGCCCGACCGGTTAGGAAATGAGCCGGTCAAGTACATAGCCGTATTTGAGGACGGCTATGAATTGCAGAGAAAGGAGGACGCACAAGTGTCAAACTGCAAGACGATTGCCATATGCAATCAGAAAGGCGGCGTAGGCAAAACGACCACTGCGGTCAACTTGGGCGTAGGTCTTGCTATGAATGGCAAGAAGGTTCTGCTCATAGACGCAGATCCGCAGGGCGACTTAACGACCTGTCTTGGGTGGAAGGATACCGATAATTTGGGTATCACGCTTGCAACGAAACTTACGGATATTATCAATGAGACGATGAATGACCCGTATGGCGGTATTCTGCACCACGATGAAGGCGTTGACCTGCTCCCTGCGAACTTGGAGCTTTCGGCAATGGAATACAACCTGATGAACGCTCTGAGCCGTGAGACCACGATGAGGACATATCTGAACGAAATGAAAAGCCGATACGACTTTATCCTAATCGACTGTATGCCTTCGCTCGGTATGGTTTCTCTCAATGCTCTGTCGGCGGCGGACAGCATAATCATTCCCGTACAGGCGCAGTATCTTCCTGCAAAAGGTATGACGTAGCTTCTTCAAACCGTTTCAAGAGTAAAGAGATATATCAATCCGAACCTCGTGGTAGACGGTATGCTGCTGACCCTTGTAGACAACAGAACGAACCTTGCCAAAAGCACGGTGGAAGCTCTGAGAGAGAACTTCGGCGGCACGATTAAACTGTATCGGACTTCAATACCGATAGCCGTGAAAGCCGCCGAGACTTCTTCAAAGGGCAAGAGCATTTACGCTTATGAGCCAAACAGCACGGTTGCGAAAGCCTACGCCGAATTTACAAAGGAGGTGATTGCCGATGGCAGGAAGAAAGACCGACTTCACTCTCACGAAGCTCGATGATTTGTTCACAACGCAGGAACAGCGAGACGATGAAAAGCTTTCTAAAATCAGGGATATACCTCTGACGGAAATCGACGACTTCCCCGACCACCCCTTTAAGGTGCGAGACGACGAGGATATGGCGCAGCTTGTTGAGAGCGTCAATGAGCGTGGGGTTATCACCCCTGCCACCGTCAGACAGAAAGAGGACGGCAGATACGAAATCATATCGGGACATCGAAGAAAGCGAGCCTGTGAGCTTGCCGGATTTGAGACGCTCCGATGTGAAGTCGTAGACCTCGACCGTGATGAAGCCATTATCTTAATGGTAGAAAGCAATTATCAAAGGTCGCAGATACTTCCGTCAGAAAAAGCGTTTGCGTACAAAATGAGGTTGGAGGCGATGAACAGGCAAGGGCAAAGAACAGATTTAACTTCTCGCCCAGTGGGCACGAAGTTGAGTGTGACAGAAATTGCGGAAAACAGTGGTGACAGCGAGAGGCAAATTCACCGTTATGTCCGCTTAACAAACCTTGTTCCCGAACTGCTCGAATTTGTTGACGAGGGGCGTATAAAAATGCGACCCGCCGTTGAATTGTCGTATCTTGACGAAGATTGTCAGCGTGATGTTGTTGATGAAATCGACCTGAACGACTGCACACCTTCTCACGACCAGACTATCCGTATGCGAAAGTTCTTTGATGAAGGAAAACTCACGACCGAGGCTATCCAAGCCATTATGAGCGAGGAAAAGCCGAACCAAAGAGAAAAAATCGTTTTGAGGGGCGACCGTGTAAGGCAGCTTATCCCCAAGAATATCTCTGTCAGTCAGACCGAGGAATATGTCTGCAAAGCATTGGAGCATTACAACAACTTCCTTCGCAGACGAGCCGAGCGAGACGAAAGATAGCTGCTTTTCCGTTCCCCCTTTCTCACACTCTAACCCCTTTTACAAGCTGTTACTCACCGAGAAAATATCATCTATCTCTTAAAAATAAGCTATCTCGAATAAAGAGCAATCTATGTAAGAGGGTCGCACATTTGGAGCAATGTTTCTGCGTTTGTTATGCTGAAAAGTCAGACCAATCGCACCTTTGATGTTTTCAGTGCTTTTGAGTACGATAAAGGCACAAAGGAGGCTGATTTGAATGATGAAGAAAGCATTGGTTTTTACGCTTGCCGTGTTGGTTGTACTGCTTGCAGGCTGCGGGGTAATGCCCGCCGATGAAAAAGAGAGTGCCACACAATCACAGACTGTTTCTTTTCCGGCAGGTAATGAAACCGTAAGTGAACAAGAGCATTCCAAAGCGGCAAAAGAGACAGAAGTTCCCGTGCAGACCGAGGAAGAAAAAAGTTCAAAAGCTTCGAGGTCGGAAATCGAGGAAACCCCTCAACCAACGGAACAGCCGAAAGAGGAAGCGCCCAAAAGCGAAGCGCCTCAAATCCAAGCGCCGAAAGCTGAGACCACGCAGACGGAACAGAAACCGACACAGCCACCTGCCGAGACAAAACCCGTGCAGGAAGAAACGGTCAGTCAGCCCCCGAAAGAACCGGAGCCTGAACCGACTGCTCCGCCGGAGCCTGCTAAGCCAAAGTCAATTTACGACTATGAGTTTGATGTGGAAGCCATAAGGCAGGAACTCTTAGGCATTGGAACGGGAATGGGTCTTACAATAGACAGTTCCCTGACGCCGGACAGCGCCTCTTGGGGAAATCCGGTGACGGCTTCCAAAGACTTTCAGGGAACGAGTTTAGAGCGTAGCCTGAAAGATTATGTCCGCTCAATGCCCGACCTTATCACGGCATACGGCGGCAGTCCAATTCAATACTTCACAATCTATGCGGAAAATCTCGGCGGCGGCAGTTACCGCTTCTACTTCCTCTACTGATTGTGAAACACACAACCCTCTGTTTTAACCGACAGAGGGTATTTTTTTGCCCAAAAATATGAAAGGACGGTATTTAACCGATGAAAAACAATTCAAAATTCAAGAGGATTATCGCAGGGTTCCTGTGTGCAGTCCTCTCCCTCGGTGCGTTGCCGATGTCTGCTTTTGCATTTACGGCAGAACCGGGGAAAACCTGTGAAGCCTTCTACGGTCATAAATACACAGGTTCTGACGGTAACACCTACCATTCGCCGGAAAGCTATCAGGCAATTCATTATGATACTGCCGGCAATCAGACTGTGAGAAGCCATAACGGGGGCGGCGCAAGAGCTACCCTTTGGCTTAGAGACGACAGCGGCGAGCGGCAGGTGATGTGCATTGAGTCAGGCGTTGATTACGGCGCTTATGAAAACTACGAAAGCGTTAATGGCAAAAACAGCGCATATTTTCAAAACCTTCCCGCCACAGCCCAGTATGGCATTATGCTTGCCAGTATCTATGGCTGGGCGCCGGATAGAGCAGTTCCGGTCAGTGGGTGCAACGAAGATGATTTTTCGATTGCAACGCAGACGATTTACTGGGAGTATCAGCAGTTGCTTAGAGTTTCTCCCACGAGCCGAACCACCAATTCTTTCGGAATTGATAAAGACACCTACTATAACGACATTAAAGGCAGACCCGCCGAGAAATGCTACAACTGGATTTTGGAGCAAATGCAGCGTCACGCAACCGTGCCGAGCTTTGCTTCCAATCAGAAGCAGTCTGCTCAGACTTACACGCTGAAATACGACCCCGTAAAGAAGAATTACAGTCTGACTTTGACAGATACCAACAACACGCTTGCCGACATCAACTTTACCGACAGCCGCATTTCAGTTTCGAGAAGCGGAAATAAGTACACTTTTACTTCCAACACGATGATTGAAAATGCGGTCGGCATTACGGCACAAAAGAAAATTGCACAGCCTATGGGAAAATTCCTCGTTTGGGGTAATGTCGGAAAGCAGACGATGTGTTCGGGCGCAGAAGACCCCGTGTATTTCTATTTCAACATCAAGACCGAGACGACCGGTATCGGGCATATCATCAAGCATTCCGAGGACGGCGTTGTGGGCGGTATCAGCTTCACGATTTCCGGCAACGGCGTGAATAAGACCGTAACCACAAAGGACGACGGAACGGTTGACATTGAGCTTATGCCGGGCGTTTACACTGTTACCGAGCAGACGATTGATAAGTATGTTCCGCAGAATGTGCAGAGAGTCACCATCGTCAGCGGCGGAACTTCCAATGTCACATTCAGCAATGTCCTGAAACGAGGCGACTTGAAGGTAATCAAATCTTCCGAAGATAACTTTGTTGAAGGCGTGAAGTTCCACCTTTTCGGTACGTCTCTCAGCGGTATCCCCGTTGATGAATACGCAGTAACCGACAAAAGCGGCGTTGCGACTTTCAGCGACGTCCTTATCAGCGGTTCGACACCCTACACTCTTGAAGAAGTCGATACCGCCATTCGCTATGTCGTTCCCCCGACGCAGACCGCACCTGTGAAATGGAAAGAAGTCACTAACCGAAGCGTGGATAACATCCTCAAAAAGTTCGCCGTGACCGTTACCAAGAGCGACTACGAGGAAGGAACGGCACAGGGCGACGCTACTCTTGCGGGAGCCGTTTACGGCATTTATAAAGGCGACACCCTGATTGACAAGTATGTGACCGACGAGAACGGTCAGTTCACCACCAAAGAGTATATCTGTGATACCGACTGGACAATTCGTGAAATCAAACCGTCCGAAGGTTATCTGCTTGACGATACGGTTCACGCTGTCGGCGCAGACCCCAGGCTCTACACCGTAGAGCATAATCTGACTTCCAACGATGTGACCGAGGAAGTCATCAAAGGCAATATCGCCCTCATTAAGCACACGGACGACGGCGAGACACAAATCGAGACTCCCGAAGAAGGAGCGACCTTTGAAATCTATCTCAAATCTGCGGGCAGCTTTGAAGCCGCCGACGCCGATGAGAGAGATACCATCGTGTGCGATGAAAACGGTTTCGGACAGACGAAGGATATGCCGTATGGCGTATATACAGTCCATCAGACTTCCGGTTGGGAAGGCAGAGAGCTGATGAAAGACTTTGATGTTTTCATCTCTCAGGACGAGGCAACCTACCGTTATCTGATGAACAACGCAAACTTTGAGAGCTATATCAAGGTGGTCAAGGTAGACGCTGAAAGCGGTAAGAATATCCCCTACGCCGGTGCGGGATTTGAGATTTACGATCCTGCCGGCAACAAAATTTCAATGACCTTTACCTATCCGACACCGACTACGATCGATGTTTTCTATACCAATGCGGACGGAGAACTTGTCACACCCGAAATGCTGCCCTACGGCGAGGGATACTCTCTCGTTGAGGTTCAGGCTCCTTACGGCTATGTGATTGACAGGACTCCGGTTTATTTTGATGTGGCGCAGGATAATTCCACCGAGGAAAGCGGGGTTGCTGTGATTAAAGTGAACAAAGAGAATATGGCGCAGAAAGGCGTCATCATCGTGGAAAAGACCGGCGAGGTCTTTTGGGGCGTGAATGTTTCCGGCGATGAGGACAGCGAGACGCTTTATCAGCCTGTTTATCAGGCAAGCGGTCTTGCGGGTGCAGTTTTTGAAATCCGTGCGGTTTCCGATGTTGTCACGCCCGACGGAACGCTCCGTTATGCTGCCGGAGAACTGGTCGATACCATTACGACCAGCGAGGACGGTATCGCAAAGAGCCGTGAACTCTATCTCGGCAAATACAGTGTTGTCGAGGTTCAGGCTCCTCACGGTATGCTTCTCAATTCCGAGACCCACGAAGTGGAGCTGACCTATGCCGGACAGGAAGTTGCCGTAACCGAAACGGCGACAGACTTCTATAACGAAAGGCAGAAGGTCTCCGTAAATCTTTCTAAGGTTATGGAGCAGAACGAGAAATACGGTATCGGAGCGAACGGCGAGGTCGTTAATATCAGCTTTGGTCTGTACGCAGCAGAGGAACTCGTTTCCGCAAGCGGAACGACGATCCCTGCCGACGGTCTGATTGAAATCCTGATGGTGGGTGAAAACGGCAAAGCTGTTGTTTCAAGCGACCTGCCACTTGGCAAATACTATGTCAAGGAAATCGCTACCGACAGCCACTACCTTCTGAACGACGCCAAGTACCCGTTTGAGTTCGCTTACGCCGGTCAGACCGTCGAGCTTGTGGAGATTACCGCAAACGACGGAAAGGACATCGAGAACGACCTGGTTTATGGTTCCGTTTCCGGCAAGAAAGTCGATGAAAACGGCGAAGCTCTCGGCGGCGCTCTTATCGGTATCTTTAAGGCTGACGAGACCGAATTTACAAAGGGCAACGCCATTGAAACGACCTTATCCGCTGATGACGGCAGCTTCTCTTTTGAGAATGTTCCTTATGGCGTTTGGGTCGTAAAGGAAATCGAAGCGCCGACAGGATATGTTCTTGACGGTACGCCTTATCAGGTGACGGTCAACGAGGACGAACAGGTTATCGAGATTACCGTGACCGATGAGTTTGTACGGGGCAATATCTCTCTTACAAAGGTAGACAAGGACTTCCCCGACAACAAGCTTTCCGGCGCAGTCTTTGAGGTTTACAAAGACCTGAACGGCGATGGCAAACTGGACGAGGGCGATGAGCTTTTGGGTGAGCTTGAGGAAACCGACAAAGGTATTTACGAGATGAAGGAACTGCTTTACGGCAAGTACCTTGTCAAAGAAGCAAAAGCTCCCGAAGGCTTCGTACTGGATGAGGGCGTTTACTCTGTCTTTATCGAGGAAAACGGCAAGACCTATCAGGTAGAGAATGAAGCCGGCGTTGGCTTTATCAACGACGCTATGCGTGGCAGTCTGAAAATCGTTAAGACTTCTTCCGATGGCAAAGTGGAAGGCTTCTCTTTCCGTGTCACGGGAGAGAACGGTTACGATAAGACTTTCGTGACCGACGCAAAGGGTGAAATCCTGATTGAGAACCTGCGTATCGGTGAGTACACGATTTCCGAGGTTTCCGACAAGGCTTCCGCAAACTATGTGTTGCCTGCCAATAAGGACGCAACCGTTAAGGTGGGTTCGACGACCGTAGTTACAATGCACAACGAGCTGAGAGATACTCCTAAGACCGGCGATAACAGCCATCTTGGTCTGTGGTTCACCCTTGCGGGTCTGTCGGCTCTCGGAATTGCGGCAACTACCTTTGTCGCTTTGAAAAAGAAGAAAAAGGAGGACGCTGAATAATGGAACCTAAGACAATCATAGCTATCGTTTTGGTCGCCTTTATCATAGGCGGCTTTATCTTTTTACAGGTCAAACACCGTAAGAAGTAAGAAAACCCATTGTGGGGCGGGCGTAAAAAACCCGCCCCTATTTCTATTTTGGAGGTCAGAAGATGAACAAGTTAAAGACGGTTGACAGCAAAGTGCTATCAATTCTCAGAGAATGCCCCGAAACGAGGTTCGACGATATGAAGCTTATCCTTTGCTATTACAACCGATACAGCTATATGCGGGTGGGCGAGCTGTCGCTTGAAGATATTGTCTACAACTACAAAGGCTACGGCTTGCCGTGTTTTGAGACTATCCGCAGAGCAAGGCAGAGAGTACAATCCCTGTTTCCCGAACTGTCGAGACAATGCACGGGCTGTTGCTGCGATGTGCCGGACGAGTTGAAAATCGTCATTGAAGTGAGATAAGGAGGGCGAAACAATGAAGGACACCTTTACTTTACAACAGAAAACAAAGCTTCTCTCAAAACTGTTTGACTCCGGTACCAATACCGAGAAGAAATTACAGCAGCTTGATATGGAGCGGATTTTGAAGATTTCGGGCATTACCATTCCCGAAATGAACCTGATTATTGAGCTTCAGAAGCAGACGAAAGCCAACAAGCTGTTTTCGTACTTGGGAGGTGGAGCAGATGAACCGACAGCCGAGTGAACGACACATCATTTGGAGCAATCTGAGCCTTGATGTGGACGACTGGCGAGAGGCTTACAAAGAGTTTCTTGAAGCAAACGAGATTGACGCCGACCCCAATGATGAAAACGGACTGTATGAGTATATGGTCGAAACAAACGATGAGTACCTTACCGATGAAAGGTTAAATCTCGATGTGCGGCTTTCTCAGCCGATTATCGTTATCGGTGATTTGGGGCTTTGGAACGGTCGCAGAAGCGGCTATAAGATGATTGACTCCGGCAACATCAAAGATTGTCTGTTTTCGGATACCGACTATACCGAGTGGTATGTGGATAAGTACGGCGACCTGAGAGCCGACGCCGTTCATCACGACGGAACAAACCATTATCTTTACCGTGCGTTCAAGGACGGCATTTCGGACACGCAGAAAGAAAATCTGCAATACAAAATCTACTGTGGCAAGGCGACCCGTGCTGACATCACAAGGGTCACAAAAAGGCTTGGCGATGAAATCGCAAAAGTCTATGGGTTTCCCATTCCGAAACAGCGAACCGCAGCGGAGCTTTCGAGGTGATATGAAATGAACGATTATCTAAAACGACCGATGACAGAGGAAGAAGATAAATATACCTTTCGCCAAAGTAATCAAATCAGCGGGCAAACCGGTCTTATCGGCTATCTCCGTGCTGACTTTGGCAGAGATGGCAACGAATTTTATTCCTCTTGGGAGGGTTGGAACAACAACTTGAAAACGCCGGATTTTAAGCAGGAGTTTGATAAGGTTGTCAACTGCCTGCGTGAAGAAGGCGATATTTTAAGCGGCAGAGCAGCTATGAGCAGATATTGTAACGACACGCCGCAGAGTAAAATGACAAAAGAGCCGTATTTTTACGGCGTTCGAGTGGATACCGATAAGTACGCCTATCTTTTGCGTATGAACCCGAACAAGGGCGATTACAACCTTTACTGCTATTGCTATGTAAAGGAATGGCTTGACAACCATATGGAAAAGGCTCGCCGTGGTATCCGCTTTATTGACAGCAATTACAACGAGAAATTCCGCATTGCGGACGGCGATAATATTCTAATGCGCCTGAGCAACGGAACCACCTCGCTGCGTACCTGTCGATATATCGACGACTACCATTTAGAGGTCGGCAGCTATGTCTATCACATCTGCGAGTTTGCCGAGCATTGCGAAAGGAACGGGCATACGGTGGAACCGGCTGAAAAAACAACAGCTCCGCCCAAACGAAACAAAACACTTGAGATAAGGAGGCGATGACCGATGGCAAGAAAATACGATTTGATTTCCGAGTTATACGACCGAACCTGTGCGTCTGTATCGGAAAATCCGCTGAACTGGCAGAGACTTCTCAGAACGGCAAGCTATAATTTCAGGCTGCGTTTTGACGAGCAGCTTCTTCTCTATGCCCAGCGACCGGACGCAACGGCAGTTTTGCCGATTGAGCGTTGGAACGGCAGCTTTGGCAGATGGGTCAACCGTGGGGCGAAAGGTATCGCCGTATTCGAGGACGAGAACCGTCAGAGACAGAGACTTACTCATTATTTTGACATATCGGATACCCACGGAAGCCGTTACGCAAGACCGGTTCCCCTCTGGCAGATGAAGCCGGAATATGAGAGCGACATCGCAGAGACACTTGAAAATACCTTCGGAGAAGCAGACGACAACAGTACCCTTGAGAGTATCATCGAAGGGTGCGCCGGCAACGCTGTTGACGACAATATTGCAGATTACCTTGCCGATTTGCAGAGTTTGCAGGAAGGTTCAGTCGCTCAATCTCTTTTACCGGACGCAGCAAGAGACATCTACACGCAGCTTGTGAAGCAGAGCGTGGCGTATATGATAACCGTCCGCATCGGACTGGATACTTCCCGCTATTCTGCGGAAAGCTTTATGAACATCGGGTATTTCAATACACCCGAAATGATTAACGCAGTCGGATTTGCGACGAGCGATATTGCGGAAATGGGACTGACGGAGATTGCCCGTACCATCAACGCCCTCGAAAAGCAAAATCGCATAATTGCCGCCGAGAGCCGTTCCGATTACAATAGAAACGAAAACAACGAAAGGAGCAACGACAATGGCAGAAATCACTTATTCGATGGTGGGAGATTACAATCTTCCGAACCTGAAAATGCCGGAGCGGCCGAACGTGAACCTTGGCAGATGGGCGCAGATGAGGCGGTCTTATCTGAGAGACCATCACAAAATCCTGTACTACAATCTGCTGACCAAAGGAACGCTGACGCAGCACTTAGCGGAGGTTCAACAGAGAGCGACCGAGATGGAGGAAACGCTCATCAGGCAGATGGCGCAGAAAGAGGGACTGACCGAGGAACTGAAAGCGACCGATATGATGAAGTGGGTTCGCCTGATGAACAATCTGAGGAACTCGGCGCAGGAAGTGGTGAAAGCGGAAGTAATATTCGCTTAGAGTATTATGACCGTAATAACGAGGACAGGAGCCTGCCGTTTTTCGGCAACGATGAGACGATAAACGAAATGCTCCGCACGACCCCACACCTGAAAGCGTCAAAAGAGGAAATCGACGCTTTCTATGAAGGGCATACCGATAACGGGGAGCGTACCGAGTATATCAAGAGTATTTTCAACAACGATTATACCCATCTCACATTGGGCGACGGCAGGCTCGTAGGCTACAAGACCTATCAGAATGTGCTTCATCTGTGGGAAGGCGAATACGACAGCCGAACCGCACAGAGCTTCTACGACTGGGGCGTTATCGCTCAGCACTTTCAGGCAATGCGACTGCTTGGGGAACTGACCGATGAAATGAAGCCTTTACCGTCTATGGACGGACAGTTCACTTTAATACTTGACAGTCAGGCAGAGGAACGAAAAACCTCTGCCTTTACTTTTTCTCAGGAGATTATAGACGAAGTTCTGACTCGTGGAAGCGGCGTTTCGGAAGGAAAAATGCGTATCTATGAGCAGTTTGAAAAAAGCCTTTCCGCAAAAGAAAACGCCGACTTCTTAAAGAATGAGTATGGCTGGGGTGGTGCCTACCCTGTTATTGTCGGTTCCGGTATTGACGAACAGCACGACGGCAAGGGTATCCGCATTTCAAGAGGTATCGGGAACGATAAGCCTCATATTGACCTGTCTTGGAAACAGGTAGAGAAGCGCATCGGTGAACTGATCCGAATGGACAGATACCTGAACCCAAAGGAAAAGGAAGTCTATCCCGACTGGCTTCAAAAGCAGGAAGAACGACGGGCGGAAGCTGCCGAACAGCGCCGCAATCGTGAAATCCTGTCTGCTGCTCCCCCACAACCTGAAACGGAACAGGAAGCAAGATACGAATATCATCTTGGAGACAGCGTGTATATCGGTGCTTCCGAGTATGAAATCCTTTCCTTTGACGAGAGCCGTGTTATGCTCTACGACACGCAAATGCCACTTTTTAATAAAGAGCTTACAAGGGAGGAATTTGACCGTAAGGTGCGGGAAAACCCGATGAACGACCACTTAAAGGTTTTGGACACACCCGCCGAGGAAGAAAGGTCAGATGACGAGCCGGCTTCGTTTGATATAAACGAATACGACGACCCCGATTACTATGAGCGACGGCAGTTAGCCGAGCAGGAATCGCAGGAACAGGCGGAAGTTCGGTTCAGCAGCACCGAATTTGAGAAACTTATTCCCCACCATATGCGCTTTAAGGAAGCCGATTTGGTAAACAGAAATGAAATGTACTGGGTAACACAGGGCATTTTTACCGTCGAAGATTTGCAGGTTTTTCAGCAGGCAGTCAGGAACTATGACGGCAACATCAAAAAGTTCTATGTTACAAGCCGTTCCATAAGTCCGTCTTACACATTTGAGGACGACAGGGCAAACAGTGTTCTTGCGACCGTCACGCCGGACGAAATCCTGTCAGACGACTATGTAAAAGCCATCGAGGAAGCCGGTCTTGGTGAGTATCTGAACCCTGAGAGAGAAGAAACCGACCCCAACACTACTCCTATCGGAGAGATTGACTACTTCTTCCACCGCCCCGAAGCGGAGGAATATGAAGCGATATATTACAACCCCGACGCTGTGGCAGGCGGTCAGTTTGTAATCCTGCATTTGCCTTATGACCTGATTGCCGAAGCAAAGGGAAAAACAGAAACGGCAGAGGAATTCTTTGATTTCCTTGATGGACACGCCTATACAGAACTAATCGACTTGGGTACGCCCGAATATGCCGAAATGCTCATTGAATATGCCGAGCCGACGCCTGACTTTATCGGCAGGAGCGATGAAACAATGTTCGCTCTTACAGAAAGGTCAGGCAGGGATATTCCCGAACAGGTGGAAGCGCCGGTCGTCCCCAAATGGGAGCAGACGAAAAAAGATAAGGTCAGAGGTTTTGACCTGCACCCCGATATACCGATGTCGGAGCGACACACCTTTGACCTGAAAGTAAATCCCGTGGAAACGGTCGGTAAAAAAGAACGCTTCCGCAGAAACATTATGGCTATTCAGCTTCTAAAAAAATGTCAGGAGGAAAACCGCTTTGCAACACCGGACGAACAGATTATTTTGTCAAAGTATGTCGGATGGGGCGGTATCCCCGAAGCGTTTGATGAAAACAACTCCGCTTGGGGTACAGAGTATTTGGAGCTGAAAACCGTGCTGACGCCGGAGGAATACACGGCTGCAAGGGAAAGCACCCTGACGGCGTTCTACACACCACCCGAAGTTATAGAACGACAAAATGGATATAAAAGTGTTTTCAAATAATTGCCCTGATAATCACATCAGGGCATTATGTTTGTTGTCAAGCTCTTTGTCGATGAGCTTGTAATAGATGTGAATCTCCCTCGGACGGCTCTTATCGTCCTTGTTGAGATCATCTACGGTCACATATTCGATAAGGTCAAGGCACATCTGGCGTGTAAGCTCAGTCGCTCCTGCATAGCTTTTCAGACGGGCAATAAATTCGTCAACGTCCTTTTCGTCCTGCTGCTGCATTTCGGAGCGTTTCTTGTATTCAGCACACTCAGCCTGCAAAGACTTCTTTTCAGCCTGATACTTTTCAAGCAGGCTGATACATACTTCTTCGGGGATCTTACCGATAACCTTATCTTCATAGACGGTCTGGATCAGGTTGTCAAGCTCTGCAATACGACTTGTAGCTTTCTGCATACGCTTTTTATCGGAACTGTTCTGAGCATCAAGCACACCGTGCTTGCGTTTCAGAAATTCTTCCTTTGCCTTTTCCTCGTCAGTGGCTTTCTCGATCATATCCTGAATATCCATAAGGATATACTGCTCGATCAACGGGCGGCGGATATAATGTGTCGTGCAACAGCCCTTGCCGAAGCGATTATGATAACCGCACATATAAGCCATATACTTGCGGTTGGCTGAACCGACCTGACGCATCTTGCTCCCACAGCTATCACAGTACAGAAGTCCCGAAAGCGGAGCTAACTCACCGATCTTGTCTCGCTTGCCACGGCTCACCGAAGCCTCGATCTCACGAACTTTTTCCCACAGCTCCATAGTAATGATAGGCTCATGATTGTTTTCACGCATAAGCCATTCAGATGAATCCTTGCGTATCCTCTTGTGATTCTTATAGCTCACAGTAGTTGTTTTCATCAGTGCAAGCGTACCGATATAGATCGGATTGCCGAGAATACGAAGTATTATCGAAGAACTCCAGAGATGTACTGAAGCGTGGGGATTTACCTTGTTTTCACGCTGATACAGATAGTCCATAGGTGTTGGTATCTGTTCTGCATTAAGTGCATCAGCAATCTGTTTAGGCTTTTTGCCTTCTGCCCTCATCTCAAAGATATGGCGGACAACAGGTGCAGCCTGCGGATCAATAACAGGAGTGTTCTTCTCATCATCGCCTTTGAAATATCCGTAGGCACAGTATGTTGTGCGATACTTTCCGGCTTTTGCATTTGAGTTAATAACAGCTCTTAGCTTCTTGGAAGTATTGGCGGCGTGCCATTCGTTAAAGACATTCATGATCGGCATCATATCCATTCCCGTGCTTTCCGAATTAGCTGTATCAACATTATCGGTCAGTGCGATAAAACGGATATTGTACATCGGGAATATGTAGTCCGTGTATTGACCTACCTGGATATAATTACGCCCGAAACGGCTCAGATCCTTGCAGAGTATCAGATTGATCCTGCCGTTCTTGGCATCATCGAGCATTCTCTGCACACCTGGACGGTCAAATGTAGTGCCTGAAATTCCGTCATCGACGTACTCATCATAGAGTGTCCAGCCCTGTTCGCTGATGTAGTTGCTGAGAATCTTACGCTGATTCTCTATTGAGAGAGACTCTCCGGCTCTCTCGTCCTCGTTTGAAAGGCGGAGATACATTCCCACCTTGTATTCAGTCTGCTTTGGTATCATTACTACTCCTTTCCTCCAAAGCAGCTTTGATCAACATTACAGTAAATAGTATAGCGCGCAATGCCGAAAAAAGCAAGTACTTATGGAAAATTTTTTCAGGTTGTCTGAGGTGTACGGTTCATCGCCATAACTTCGGAAAACGCTCTTTCAAAAGCGTTGCGATACAGCACTTCACTGAGGTCTTTATCACCGCAGAAGTGCCGGACGATAACACATCTCTCTTTACCGACCTGGTACTCACGTCTTTCGGTTTTGCAGTTTTTATACTGCTCGTTCATTGCCTGCATTGTCTTGCCGTTTACTGCCTTCTCTCTGTCTGCGGCAGTGTTGTTATTATTCATAGCTTGTTACTCCTTTAGCTTGTCTTTCTCTACGCTTATAGAGCGAGGGGATCGCTTTCTCTATCTGCCCCTCTTTTTTGTTTGTGGTCTTATGATGACAGCCGTGCGGAACGGCAGAGCCGTCCCATATCACAGCTATCATTTTATGTTAGGATTCAGGTTTTGTTGTCAGCATCATAGCATCTCTCAGCTCGTACTGCATCGTGTAAGTATCACAGCCCCAGTTATCCGCATACCGCTTGCAGACGGCAAGCTGAATATCCACAGGTCTGCGGCGGAGCGTACCCTCTGTCATACGCAGGAGCTTTGCCACCACAGGGATAAAGAACAGATAGTCTTTATTCCTGCGATGTTCCTCGATCTCACGGCGAATATCCGCACACTTATCAGAGGTAAGATTTTCAATGATCTCATCAACAGACTCCTTGTAATCACCATCATAATCGAAGATGATACTCTCCTCATCGTAGCGCCCCTTGAAAGGCACTCTGCTTGCAGTGAGGGCAACCGTTATCTGCTGTCCCTTATCCGTGGACAGGATAACATATTCTTTATTGATACAATCATAATCGTTACCGATATGATAGATGTAATCACTCATTCAATGCCCCCTCGCTCATGTTATTACGGGGAAAACTGCTGTGCTTGACCGCAGTATCACCGACCGTAGAATTGCTGTCCGTATCATCATCGGACTGCTCACCCTCACGGAGCTTTTCAAGCTGGTCATGCTCACGCTCGATAGCGGAGAACAGGTCTTTGCCGCTCAGCTTATACTTGCTTGCAAGAGCTGTCAGGTAGAGCTTGTTGTACTCCTCCGTTTCCTTGTCGAGCTGTGCCTGTTCCTCAGCGATAGTTTTCTCACGCTTTGCGATCTTCTTTTCGAGCTTCGCCAGCTTGTCAGCGATAGAAGTCGTAGCCATATCATCACCACCATTCTGAAATTTTAGTCGAGCCTATACTTAAGCCCCACACTAAAATTATAGCGCACTTTCGGGGTGAAAGTCTATTCGCAGTGCGCATGAACTTGGGTGCGCCATAAAACTTTTCTTATCGTGAAAATGTTATGGGGAATTTTGAAACGGGCAGGCATAGAAAAAGCTGCGGAGCGGAGAACGCTTCACAGCTTCGGAAGATATTTAATTATAAGGATAATATCAATTGATTTCAATCTTATCATCTGTTTCATCATTTTTGGAGCTTATTATGTCTTCGGTAGATGATTGTAAAGATTGAGTTGATTTGTAGTAGATAACTGTAGAAGTAGAAATAAGTAATTGAAATACATGACCAATTGTATCTGGGACTGTTATTAAAGCTAAAAGAATCAAAATGAAAGAATATACTGCTGTACCAGTACACCAGTGTCGCCCATTTGCAATTCCTATCCCCAACCCTCCTGCAATCAGCGATAGAATTGCTATTCCAATATTTATCATAACAGCAAGATACATGAATATAGCCCCAAGAGCATTTAATCCTGGAAGTGCTGTGTCGGGGCTTGATTGCAGTTCCGATGCAGAAGTGTAAACAAAGTACGAAATAAGTATTAAACCAAGCGATGATGTTAATGTTGCGATTGAAACAATTTTAAGAAACGTTTTGATTGAACAGTTAAAAGCTAAAAACAATGCAGTCGCTATGATACCTAACGGTGTGATAAGATAAACCAATAGTTCCAAATAATTATGCAAATGAATATATTTATTTACAACCGGAACAGAAATCAACAACCCGATAAACAATAACAGAACACTTAATAGTATCCTTTCTTTAGAGAGTTTATTCATGGAAACACCTCGTGAATCATTACATATAATCAAGCCGAATGCTTACTCCTACATATTCATTATAGCATACTGCCCCCGAAAATGCAATCCCATTTTCAAAAAATCCACCCTCTGAAATCCACGTCATCATCAACAGAAATCTCGTGCCCCAACTATGCAAGAGGGAGAATCGTCATGAACAAACTGTAAACTTTTCAGAGAATCATGAGCATTCTCTCAAAAACGTCGGTAGTAAAGTAGAAGGGTATTTTCATGGGCGGTCAGGCAGAGCAAAATTTGAATGTAACGATAAGCATATCGACATTCAAAATCGGCTCAGGGAGAGCCGAACGGAAGGTTTCACCAGACTGCCGCCCACCCAGCATCATAACTGCGCCGAAGCCCAGTAAAATACTCTCAGAGCCGTGCGGAACAGAGAGAAAGTCGCATAGCTCCAAACACGCAGGAGCGTGAAAAAGTGCCGTAGAACGGCGAAAAACAAGTGAGGGCGTGAAACGCCCGATCAATTTTCACAAGCACGGTATGTCGTATTACGATTATGGAAAATCGTAAACCACATACGGCTTGTCAGGGGAAATTTCCCCTAAGACCCCTGAGAGGTCGGCACAGCCGACCGAGATACAGAAAGGAGACACAATGTCAATATTCAAAAAGCCCGAAAAGGGTTTCCTTGCAAAGCTGTTCAAGCATAAGCAAGTCGAGGAGCTTGCGGAGGAACTTGCCCACACCTATGCGGACGAAATGCAGGCGGATACGCTGTCCGATAATCCCGAAACAGATACCGCCGAGGACACCGCTGCCGAGCCTGTTCCAATGTTGGAAGTCACAGAATTGGGCGAGGTTGATTTCACCGAACCGCCCGAAACCACCGAGGGCGAATCTCCACCGCAGGACACCGAGCCGAGCGATGTACGCAAGCACCTTATCACATTCCGAGTGAATGACGCAGAGCTTGAAGCAATCAACAAACGCTATGCTGAAACGAGTTTCAGAAGCAGGGGCGATTTTTGCAGATATTCTGCACTCACCGTGATGAACGTGGAGGAAGATACCGAGGACATAAAGCAGATAGCACGGTACATATCGTCTATCTCCAATTCGTTCAATCAGGTAGCCCACCGTGTCAACAAAGGCGGCAAACTTTACGATGAAGATATTGCTGATATGAAAGCGAGGTTAGAGGAAGTTTGGCAGTTACTCGTATCCATACGATCCACACGGGAACATACGGTGCAATTGCTTATATCTGCAACCCAGACAAAACCGCAGACGGCAAATATGTTGTTAGCAACTTGTGCGTATCTACTCCATGTGGAGCATCAGAACAGTTTAGGAACATCAGGCGGACAGTCGGCACAGGACGAAGCCGAAGCGAGTGCCAGCACATAATACAATCGTTCGCTCCCGGTGAGGTCACTCCCGAACGGGCTTTGCTTATCGGGCAGGAGCTTTGCAAGGCTCTTTTCAACGACGAATATCAGTATGTGCTTGCCGTCCATGTAGACCATGAACATATCCATAATCATGTGATAGTAAACAACATAAATTTCTACACTGGAAAGACCTTTGAGACCGAGCATAATCAGGGCAAGATACCCGACCGAGCGTGGAGCAAACTCCGCACCATTTCGGACGAGCTATGCAGAAAGCACGGACTTTCTATCATCGAAAATCCGCATCTTTCAAAGGGAAAGAGCCATTGGGAGTGGGAGCTTGATAAGCAAAATCTTTCTTGGAAAGAACAGCTTAAACGAGCCATTGACGAGGTTATCAAGGTCAGCGAGGACTTTGAGGATTTCCTGCAAAAGTGTACGGATTTCGGCATACTTGTAGACTACAATCCCGACCACAAGATAGACCTGAAATTCATGCTTGCGGAGCAGAAAGAGCGTAATCCGAGGGCGAAGTTTACCCGTGCGAAAACGCTGGGCTACTTCTATGAGAGCAAACAGATAGCACAGCGCATCATAAGCTACAAGTATCAGATGTCGCACAGCCCGAAAGCAAAGATCATTCGCACCACCGCAGAGAGATTTCAGCAGTCTCAGGGCTTGCAGAACTGGGCAGACCGTGAGAATATGAAGGTGGTAAGCAAGGCACTCAACGAGATGAACGCAAGCAACTCCACCCTCGAAGAATTGGAGAGTGCAGCTCATAAGGCTCTTGCGAAGTTCACCGTTATGTCAACTCCGCAAATGACCATGAGCCGTCGTATTCATGAATTGGAGGAGCAAATTCCGGCTATCGAGAAGTATCATGAATTTGTGGAGTATCACAAGAAATACACTTCTCTGGAGGGCAAGGAAAAAACCAAGTACAAGAGCGATTTTTGCCACGAGCTTGACGAGTATAATAAGGCTTACAAGAAGCTGATCGAGCTGTTTCCCGACGGTCATATACCGAAACTCAGCAAGCTGAAAACGGAGCTTGAAAATACCCGAAAAGAATATGCCGAGCTAAGTGCGGAGCGTACCACATATAAGAAAGAAGCGGACAGGCTTTCAAGGCTTGCACAGCAGAAGCGTGACAGTCAGAGGACTGTAAAACGCTATTTACAGAACGAACAGGCTGCCAAGAGAAAGAAAGGACAGCTTGAATAAAGAAAGGAAGTTTTTATGAGTAAAATCGGATATATCAGAGTATCCACAGAACATCAGGAGACAGCAAGACAGCAGGAGATCATGGACAGCTATCAGGTTGACCGCATCTTCTCCGAGAAGGTGTCAGGAGCAAACGCAGACCGTCCTCAGCTCAGAGCAATGCTTGACTATGTGCGTGAGGGTGATACCCTCTGTATTGAGAGTATCAGCCGTCTGGGACGTTCCACGAAAGATTTGCTGAGCATCATCGAAACCCTCACCGAAAAGGGCGTGACGCTGGTCAGCCACAAGGAGAACATCGACACCGACACACCATCAGGCAAATTTATGTTGACCGTGTTCGCAGCTCTGTCACAGTTAGAGCGTGAGCAACTCAAACAGCGACAGCGTGAAGGCATCGAAATCGCTAAGGCGCAGGGCAAGTACACAGGCAGAAAGCCCATTGAGATTGACTGGACTAAGTTCGGGCAGCTCTATGGGGAATGGAAGTCGAAGAACATCACGGGCAGAGACTTTATGCGTAGAATGGGGTTGTCGGCTAATACCTTCTATCGCCGTGTGCGTGAGTATGAAGCGGAACACGGCATTACCGAGCCTGTTCCTGCCTGATATAGCATATTGCACCTGGGATTTTTATAATATTGCTGCGCCCTGCACAATTATTATTACAATTACTCCGCAGGGCTGGACTCCTGCCTTTTCATGGGATATAATGTATCTAAACTAAATCACAGGAGGTATACAGTTATGTTAAAGACACCTGAATTGGCAATGCCGAGAACACGCAAGGTCACTACCGTATGCAACGGCAAACGTGAGGTCTGGTCCGACTATGAGGAGGCAAAGGCATATTTCCTTGAAATGATGATGACCGTCGAGGGCGAGGAGCGTGACCGAGCAGAGTGCGTATACATTCAGCTACTTCACGGACTTGACGAGTGCAGCGATGAGGACGAATAATCAGCAGGGCGAGTTGTTTCGGCAGCTCGCTCTTGCTATGCCCTCTGGCGATCAGAAATGCCCCTCACAGCCGTCCGAGCCTGCGGAGCGGAAAAGATACCGTCTGAAAAGAACAGCCCTGAGAAATGCTTGTATTGCAAATCTCAGGGCTTGTCTGTTATTCAGTTCCATTAGGGTATCCACTGATTTCGGCGCGCGCCATAATCATAATATCAACTTATGCGGAACGGAAAGTGAGTGTGCCAGTAGGCTATGGGTTTATGGAACACTCTAATCTATGCTGTAGTGCAGATAAGGTATCCTCTCTCTTATCCTTTTTAAGTTCACATTCCCATATCGTAATTACATTCCATCCGAGCGATATTAACTTTTCAGTGTTTAAGGCATCACGTTCGATGTTTTTATTTATCTTATCAACCCAAAACTCTGTATTTGACTTGGGAATTACGAAATATCGGCATTGATTATGACCGTGCCAGAAGCAACCATTAACAAAAATTACTACCCTGTATTTTGGAAGTACAATATCCGGTGTTCCAGGTAATCTCTTATCATTCTTTCTGTAACGGAAACCGTGAGAGAACAAATACTTGCGTACCATTTCTTCAGGCTTAGTATTTTTGGATTTTATCTGGGACATATTATAACTTCTGGTTTTTTTATCATGTACGTCCATTTTTATAATCGTCCATATATTCATCAGTTTGGATCATCAGCCAGAACAGACCTTCAAGTAACTTTACTGGTATGCTGTTGCCAGCCATTCTGATTATTTTATCACGGGGAAACAGGTAATCGCCCTTGTGCATCTCTACATTTCTTCTCTTAATATGCCTGAAATCTTTATCCTTAAACCCCATGAAAAGTAAGCACTCTCTTGGCGTAAGGTATCTGAACTTGCTTCTGCCTTCTATTTTTGAGTCGAAATATAAATTTCCCGAATTCGGATTTCTGTCTTGTTTTGTTGTGATCGTTCTGACGTATTTTACATCACGGTTATATGAACCGTCAGGCAAGATGATCTGCGGGTTTTCGTCCCATATCTTGCGGCGTGAAGGTGTATCATTAGGAGTACATTCTACAGCTTCATCGAAATATTTCTTTTTGCTGTAATCGTTTCTAAGCAGACTTCTTACCTTTGTTTTCTTATAAAAGCCTGACTCTTTATAGCTTGCTATTACAGCATTTTCGTCCCTGTCCTCAAAGAATTCCTTTAACTTTTCGAGTAATTGCGTGTCCTCTCCGTAATATACGCTCAGCATCAATAATCTTGGTCTGTTTTGAGGCAATCCGAAGTCCAGAGCGTTTAGCTGATAGTATTTGCTGTAATATCCTAACGACTCAAGCTCAGCTATCCATGTGCTGAAATTCTCAAAATGTCGCTTAGATAATAGAGTAGGTACATTCTCCATAAGCAGAAAACGAGGAAGGCTTTTCCTGCTTTCCTTCATCTCTGTCAAAACTCTGCCAACCTGCCATAACAGGCTTGATCTGCTTCCGGAATCTTTGTCAATTCCCTTATTATAGCCGTGAAATGCTCCGACATTCGATAAGTCCTGACACGGAAAAGAGTATGTCAGTATATCTATGCTATCCGGCATACTCTCACCGTTCAGCGAACTTATATCCACATAATTATTGCTTTTTATGATTCCGGAATAAATATATCTTAATGTTTCTACAGAATACGTCTTCAGCATACTGTACTCCATAGCTTCCTTACCATTGTTGCTTAAAGTATAATCTTTCAGAATATCCAGCAGTTCAGGTTTATCCATGACTGATATATACTCATCAAGATCAGGTGAATTATGTATAGCATCATACGCAATAAAAGCATGGATATCCCATTCGCAGGTTCCGAGCGTATTTATATTAATGTTGAGATTTTCAAGTGCTCGTGCCTGACTACCGATTCCACTGAAAAATTCAACCAGATTATAAGTCTGATTCATGTTAGCTTAACAGCCCTTCTGTTTTTAATTTTTCTTCTAATTTAAGTGATGTTTCAATTGCTTTTGCAACTCTTGACGGGATTTTACCTGAAGGAGTGCTGGGGATATTGCCTGTTTCAGCCATATCAATTAAAGATTTTATTGCACTCAGCTCCTGATATGATACAGCTATGCTATTCTGCTGAGCTATCAGGATCAGTTTTCGCCAGTATTCCGCACCACGATTAACAATCTTCATTATATCCTGAAGATTGTTTTCTTCCTTCTTCTCCTTTTTAGCACTGACCGCTTTCTCTTTCACATCTAAAATGCTGATCAGCTCATCGAAGAATTCCGGAGAGAGCACATATCGGACATTATCTCTGTATCTTGTCCATGTTGCTTCTTTTTTGCAGTATTCTGTTACGATCACGCCATTGCTATCACAAATATAATCATTTGTCATCTTTGTGACAACCTCAATCTCATGCATAAACGCAGGAGACAAGCCCTGCTTTTCCCATATTTTCTCCCAATTCAGGCTGAATCCATGAGGAATGCATGATATGATCTTAGCAATGGAGTAAGGAACAATATTTAGTTTGTAACCTCCCGTCTTATACCAGAATCCTGTTGGATTTCTTGCTGAATCCTTATTTGCTTCAAGATAATTGTCAACAGTCCGATAGATAATAGCAGCGCAGATGCATTTCTTGAAATAAAACTCGTTGAACGCTTCTTTATCTTTTTTATATGTTTCACTTATCTGACCGCCGAACGCTTTCATCGTCCAGTTCTTACCTCTTGACACAATATCAGGGCGCAAATCAAATACTGCTGTCAGGTACATCGCAAGTTGCTCTTTGGTGATAATCTGTGATTTCGGGAATTTGGAAACAAATCGCTTCTGACCATCTTTTGACAGTTTGACCTGCTCTTGCTGATACTTTTTTCTGGAACGCTCATAATACCATCCGGTCGGTACAGCAAACTGTCCGGGAGGAGCAAGATATTTTTTGGACATCTTCTCCATAAGAATATGGAACGGATCGTTTGAGAACAGGTCAGCGGCAGTAACCTTATTCTGACTATTTGCATATTTTGCGATAGCCTGCACCATAGAGTCGTAAAAACGTATACCTTCTTCGTCCTCCGACTCTCTGTCATCAATAACCGTCAGCTTCATAGGGACATAGATACCCTCAAGTTCAGTATTGGTCTTTTTCAGGATTGCTTCTGCAAGAGAAGCGGTAGTCTGACCGCCGTTGATTATTTGCAAATCCACAATCCTTGTGATATAGAGAGCGCCGTCTATCAGTTCTGTTTCAACATCAGATGCGGTAGTAGCAATACCGTTATTATAAGTAAAAAACTTAGTGGGATCGTTGTTAATGGTGCGCTTTATACCGCTGTTGACGCTCTTTGAGCCGCTGGTACCGAGAAACGCTCTGACATTTCCTTCAAGCACTCTGCTGCCATGTTCGATGTAAATGTCTGCAAGAAGCTTCCCGGGGATAATTGCAATATAGGCTTCATAATCAAGATTATCACCAATCTCGCCTTTGATGCATGGAATGCCCTTATAGCCATAGTTTTCAGCAATATCAATAACAATAGGCTCATTATTATTGGTGTTCTCCATTTCAAAGAAACGCTCAGGATACCAAAGTGCTATTTCAAGCGGTTTTCCGTTGAAATCTTCCTTCTTGATTTTCTTCGTGGTTTTTGCTTTCTTCTTTTTGCCCTTTGTGTTCTTTATCGTAGTTTCAAGAAGGTTAGTAGAGAGGAGCTTAGTATCCAACTCTTTATTGGTAAGAACATAGAATTTTACTTTTAATATTAGTTGAGGATCATTGCTATCAGCATTAAGACGGCTTCTTATATATGCAGCTATTTTAAGCACGTCATCAGAATCATCAAAATATTTTTCAATATTTCCGTTGCAAATTTCATCAAGGAAATAGTACAACTTCCAGTAAAGCTCATCTACACGGGAACGAGTCAGCTTATCCGGTTCAGAGAGATCCTGAAAATCGCTTATAAACAGGATAAGGCTATGTTCTGTTTCATCAAAACAATAGCCGTCGGCTCGCATAAGCCTTCCGCCCTTGCCCTTTTTATCACCCATACCAGTCAATTCAGGAGATTCTATCTCATCAAAATCAACAAGCAAGTCAAGTGTGTGATTTAGAAACTCATCTTCAGTATCCGTATCATCATGAGCAGAATTTACTCTCAGAGTTTCCAGAAACTCCTTTTTATATTCCTGATAATCCATATACCCTCACTTCTTTTCTGTTGTAATAGGTAAAGATCAGCTTTCCACTTCAAACTCAGCGATTTCATTGAGCTGTATGTCATATATTGCCTTTACTACTGATTTAGGTACATCTTTGGGTGTCAGCCTGGGGAAATCCTTAGTTACGCTGTAATTTTTACGATATATCTTCTCATATACAAAATCATCGTAATAATTATGATATTCGTACCCCTGTAACGCAACCTTAGACATAAACAAGTCTCTGTCATCACTGTCGGCAAGCATATTTCTTATTTCGACTACTAATTTATTCAAGGTGATTCCATTATACTCGGAACTCATCTTTTCAAGTGCATAAACCGTAAGCTCTCCGTCCACCTCGCTGTCAAGCTGTTCAAGAGATGATATTCTTACGGCTTCTGCATTCCTTCTGACTGCTTTTACCTCAGTCCATGTATCATTATATGAAAAATCCTTATGTGTAAGCTCCTGACCACTCCAGCTTCTGAGTGCCTCATAAGCTCCGATTCTGCCAATAAGCTGTTCTTTCAGGAAAAGCAGTTCACCGATCAGTCCCATAATCTGATTCTCATTCAGAAACACCTTTTTGGAAGTGATGAACATCTTTTTCCATTGATGAAAACGAACTACAATTGCATTATATCCGCCGCCTGCATCTTTTAATGTACTTGTCTGTTCAATAAGATCTTCGCAGAATGTGAAGAATAAGCCGCTGATTTCCTCATCAGTAAGTGAGAAACGAATAGTCTTATACTGCTGATTATCATACTGATTCACTTCAATAGCGGCTGTTCCCTTGACTTTTCTCGGCGTGAATGAAGAACGCAGCTCAATTGATTTACGACCTGCAAAAAATGAGTGAGGGGATTTCCATCCCTCACCCAGTAGCCCGCAGGATGGCAGGCTGTTTTAGAAGCTATA
>CANRLH010000009.1 GCA_947631455.1 uncultured Clostridia bacterium | reverse complement strand
GCTATTTTCTGCTTTGTCTCCGTGAAAAACACATATTCACGGATTTTATCCACTCCGACCGTTTCATTGAGCAGGCCATCTTTCAGCAGAGGTTCTCCGAGTTCGTAATAGCTGAAACTGCCGCCTGTACCTTCCACAGCATTCTTGCCCTCGCCGTAGCCGGAAATCACGCGCTTCACACGTTCTGCGGTAATGGTATCGGCATAGTCCATCATCTCAATCAGGATAAACTTCCGATTGCCGCCGCTCGCCTTGTTCATATTAAGGATGGCATGGGCAGTAGTGCCGGAGCCGGCGAAGGAATCGAGGATGATACTGTCTCTTTCTGCAGTGTGCGTTAGTAGGTAGGTGATGATTTCAATCGGCTTAACAGTGTCAAAACCGTGTTGATTTCCAAGAATGTCATTGAGTAATTTTTTCCCATTTTCAGCGGTGCTACTATCATCACGACTTACATAGCAATAAAACGGAGATGTTTCTTCATTTTCTTCATGTGAATAATATTTTAGCATTGGTTCCCCAGTTTCAAATGTTATCCTGTTCCGAGCATACAATTCTTTGATGGTTTCCTCTCCAGCCTGCCATCTTTTTGTAGCCGGTGGTATATAGCCGTCTAACTCAAAAGTCATGGTTTCCCGCTTGCTCTCACCACGATTTGATTTGAGAATAGTTTGCAACCTGTAATCGCCATCTTTATCGTGATGAGGATAACTACGACCCTTTCCTGAGGTCACAAGTTGAAATAATGGGGCAGAACTTTTTCCGTAGCATAATACATACTCCGCATCGTTCTGAGGATTTACTTTGGCTACTCCTGTATTTGAAGGTTTTGCCCTGCTCTTCCACACAAAAATGGAAATAAGATTTTGAATCCCAAAAATTTCATCACAGATTAACTTTAATGAAGCAAACTCATTATCGCCTATACTTATAAAAATCGCTCCATCATCTGCCAACAGCCTTTGTAAAAGTTTCAGCCTTGGATACATCATACACAGCCATTTGTCGTGCCGGGACAGGTCTTCTCCTTCAGCGCCTACAACAGCGCCAAGCCATTTCCTGATTTGGGGATCGTTTACGCTATCACTATATATCCATCCTTCTTTTCCCGTATTGTACGGGGGATCTATGTAAATGCACTTAATTCTGCCTTCGTACTGCGGTAGGAGGCTTTTCAGTGCCAAGAGATTATCCCCATGGATGATCATGTTCTCGCTGCCATCATCCTCCTCATGCTGTCCGCTTTCATCAAAGCTATATTTACGGTCGAGAACATGATAAGGCACATCCAGATGATGATTCACGACCTTGCTCTTTCCAATCCATTCCAATGTTGGCATGATGTGATTCTCCTTTTATATAGGTAGGCTGTCTCCACCGCAGGGGGCGGTAATATCTCCACAGCTTTTCTTTCCAAAGACCGGCGCCCCCTCAAACGCAAATTTTCGCGGAATTAAAGAGGGGGGATACCCCGCACGGGCAAAAAATGCCGTATTTGCAGTATAGTTACGCTATCAAAACGCCAAATCCTTTGGTTTCAGCCCTCTTTTTTATGTTCCTTTTGTGCTTTTTCTTCCCGTTTTCGTCTTCGGAAATCCCGCTGGTTTTTCGCGTTCCGGGCTTTCTGGCACTCCGGCTTATCGCAGTATTCCTGCCTGTTGCTGCGCCGTACCAGAAAATCTCCGCAGTGGCGGCAGCAAATCATGATCCCTTCCTCCGGCTTTTCTTTTTTACCCTTGTCCTCCGGGGCCGGGTCCTCAGATAAAAGCCGTGCCAGCGTATACCATGCAATATCGAACACGGAGTTGACGTCAGCGGAGAATACCAAACGGTTTGTTCTGGGATTCAGCTTGAGCCGCATCCTGAAATCCGGGATGCATTCCACCAGACGGTCGCGCAGTTCCTCGTAGTAGTCGTAAGGCTCAACGGCAAACAGGCCGTCCGGCTCCGCATCATATATTTCCGGGTGCGCTTTTTCGTACTCGCTGGCAAGCCGCATTTCTTTCAGCAGATCCCCCTGCGCGGGAGCAAGGACGGAATCCGGCACGGGTGGCTTGTCATGCTTGAAACGCTCAAACACGGGCAGGGCTTCAAAATGCCTGCCCTCGGCGTACATATCGTATGCGGCGTCCTCATCAGCCACGCACACGCCCTCCAGAGCGATATAAAACCGTGCGGCATTATACAACCGCTCCAAGTCTTTCATGAAATCATCAATATAGAATATACTGTCCTTTTCAATCAAAAATCCGTCCGTCTGGATGTCAAACTGCTTATCTTTCAATCCCGCATAGATAAAATCAACAGAATACGGGTGTGCGTATGTGCCGCACCACTCCATAATCAGTTCCGTAAACGGTTTCTCTTCGGAGAAATCGTCTATTTTTTTCGCCAGATTACACAAGCCCGTGAGAATGTCCTTCCCGGTCAGTTCACCATCGGGGGCAAATTCCGGCTCGCATCCCGGTTTGCAGATGCCTTTGGCATAATAGCGCCCGTCCTTATCAATGTCAAAGTCGTAGGCTTTAAACCGAAATGTGTGGTACACCAGCTGCCCAACGCCGCCGATCTCACCGAAGCCGAGGATGTCTGTACCTTTATCCGCTTTCGACTCGATGTATTTATCGTCCCAAGTGTATGGCATTGCTGTACCCCCTATCAGAAAATCGTAACCATAAGCGTAACCGCCAGTTTTTTGCTTATGATTACATTATACTGTACAATATGGTTAAAGTCAAGAGCAAATTGTATAACCGCTTTTGAAATGCACCTTGACAACCGAAAAGTCCGATCCGTAAGGGGTACCTGCCGGAGTACAGCGCGATGACCGAAAGAGAGCCTGTCCCACCCGGCGGAGAAAACGCGGAGACCTCAAACAAGGGGCTGCCGCAGGAAACGTAGCGGACGGATGTAAACAGTAAAATCTACAGAAACGGAGGTAAGGCATTCATGGAAAAGACCACTATGAGCGTGCAGGAATTGTCCTCGCAGATGGGCATTTCCCTGCCCAAAGCGTATGAACTTGTCAAAACACCGGGATTCCCGTCCATCCGTATCGGAACGAGAATCCTCATCCCGATCGATGCTTTTCGGGAGTGGCTGGTTATCACTTCAAACAGGCAGAAATGACGGCGGCAACAATATTGTTGGAAGGAGGTGACGCCGGAGATGCACATGGACGAACTGAAAGCGCAAAAAATATGGTTCTGCTGGTGCTATGAGACCCGCAACGGCAAACGGACGAAGGTTCCCATATCCGCATACGGCACACCGACAGGCACCAATGCGCCGTATGCGCACACATGGGTAACGCACAGCGATGCCGTGGAATCCGTAAAGGAGCATGGGTATGACGGCGTTGGATTCAAAATCCCGGAGGGATACTTCTTTCTCGATATTGACCACAGAGACCTATCCGACCCATATGTGCAACTGCTCCTTGAGAGGTTCGGTTCCTATACGGAATACTCCGTCAGCGGAGGCGGCGTGCATATCTACGGAAAATGCGATATCAGCAGGATACCGACCTACATGGACGGAAAAGGAAGGCGGCGGCTTGACAAGGCTTTCTATATGAAAAATCCGCACAACCAGACGGAACTGTACTGCGGCGGCATCACAAACCGTTTTGCCGTATATACGGGCAATGTGATACGGGACGTGCCGTTGAAGGAATGTACGGACGCGCTCCTCGTCACGCTTGACAAGAATATGCGGAAAAAGGAAAAGCGGAAATTCAGCGAAAAACGCGATGGCGGCGATAAGGAAGTGTTCGATACCGTAGCCAGTCTGCTGAAGCAGAAAAACAACGAAAAGTTCCGTAAATTGTATTGTGATGGCGATTGGAGTGATTACGATTCCCAATCCGAGGCTGACTGTGCTTTATGCGCCATGACAGCGTTCCGCACAGGACCTGATCCGGAGTTGATCGACAGGGTATACCGATCCTCCGCCCTCATGCGGGATAAATGGAACCGGGACGATTACCGGGAATCCACCATAGCGGCGGGCATTGAAGCCTGCCATGGCACATTCCATAAATCCAAAATGGAACATCCTGATTTCGTCCGTTTCAATCTCCAGACTGGGGAGCCGTACATCGTGACCGCATTGCTGGCAAAGCACGTCCGTGAGCATCTGGATTACATCCTTGTTCGGGATAACGGCAAACAGGGACTTTTGAAATATGTGTATGACGGCGGCTGTTATCGCCTGTATTCCAACGATATGCTGATGGGTGTTATCAAACGGTATATCGCCGATTACGATGAGGAACTGGTGAAGATGAGCAAGGTATCGGAGGCGTTACAGCACATCACGACCGATCTGAATTATGTCGGACAGGATGAACTGGATGCCGATGAGAGCCTGATCAATTTCAGAAACGGTCTGCTCCACATAACGGAAAATGACATTGACCTGATACCACACACGCCGACCGTATATTCCACGATACAGATTCCCTGCAAATGGAAAGGAAGCCAAGAGCCAACTCCCGTATTCGATGCGTATATGCATACGCTCACAAACGGCGATAAGGCTATCGAACGGCTGTTGCTGGAATTCATCGGCGTATGCATCTCCAATGTCAAGGGATGGCGACTGAAAAAGTCCCTATTCCTCGTAGGCGATGGAGATACCGGGAAATCCCAGCTAAAAAGCCTTGTGGAGCGGTTACTCGGCAAGGGAAACTTCATCGGCATCGACCTTAAGGAAATTGAGGCGCGGTTCGGCACGGGAGCCATCTACGGCACACGGCTGGCAGGCTCCTCGGATATGAGCTTCCTGACCGTAGATGAACTGAAGACCTTCAAGAAGATCACAGGCGGGGACAGCCTCTATGCCGAGTTCAAAGGCCAGCAGGCGTTTGAGTTTACCTACAGCGGCCTGCTCTGGTTCTGCATGAACCGTCTGCCGAAGTTCGGCGGGGATAACGGCCAGTGGGTTTATGACCGCATTATGGTAGTCCGCTGCCCAAATATTATCCCAAAAGAAAAACAGGACAAGCAACTGCTGGACAAGATGTACGCCGAGCGTGACGGCATTGTGTATAAGGCGGTGCAGGCATTGCAGACGGTCATCCGAAATGGCTACCGCTTCTCAGAGCCGGAAAGCGTCACGGCGGCAAGGGAGACGTATATGTCGGAAAACAGCACCGTCATCAGCTTCTTTGAGGAATGTATGTGTCCATGGCAGGACGGCAAAATCAACCGCTACTGCACCACGGGTCGCATCTACCGCGTCTATCAGGCATGGTGCCGGGAGAACAATAGCGGCTATGCCAAAAACGCCAAAGAGTTCCGGGAAGAGCTTGCCGATTATCTTGGTACCACGTTCCAGAATATGACCACGCGCCAGAAAGGCAACACCTACTATAAGGAATATTCACTGACAACCGAAGCCAAGGAGCAATATGCGAGGGAATACGGCTATGACGGCATCGAATTTTTGTCATCCGGGTAGCAGGGGTAGCAGTACGGGTAGCAGTGAAAATTGCAACTGCTACCCAAGAAAACGCAGTAATATCAAGGGTTTCACGGCTCTGGGTAGCAGAGGTAGCAGTACTCCACACTTCTCAGCCGAAAAAAGAAAGTGGAGTACAAAAAGCGGAAATGGGGATAAAGATAGTTTTCTGTGGATATGAAGTTAAAACTTCTGCTACCCACTGCTACCTACAAGCCGCAAAGCCTTGAAAACACTGGACTTTTTGGGGTAGCAGTACCGAAAAACGCTGCTACCCGTACTGCTACCCGCTGCTACCCCAAAATCTCAAAGGAGGGAGGTGAACATCATGGTCCATTACCCATCCCTGCCGGAATTGAAAAAGTCCATCGGCAGGAATTACACCATCCGCGTTATCGACTGGGAGAAATGTCTGTACCGGGATTTCGGCAACGGCTTTAATGTCGAGGTTAGCGGATGCAGTCGGTCAAACCGCAAAGGCCCCGCCACGCTCTATCTCTGGTACGGAGATGACGGTCCCGCCAGCATCATTGTGAAGACTGTCCGGGACATTGGGAGGAGCGCCGATGAGATTCACGCCGCTGTGGAAAACCTGTATGCGTATTCCCAGTGGCTGATTGCCCACGGCTATGACAGCCGGGACAAGCTGTACGATCTCAAAAACACCATTTAAGAAAGCGAGGATCATGCTATGAAGCACAAACTGTTCTACGGAACACAGCCCACATTTACGAATGCGGATAGGAGTAACTTCTCACGCGGGAAGTATGAGTGCAAGGCGCTCATGAAAAACGCCAAGGGTGCGCCCGTGGTCATTTCCCAAAGCACCAACTTGGATTTCCCTGTCTGGAAAGTGGAACACGATTTTTCAACTGTCGTGTTCGCCACCTATGAGGAGGCGATGGCGTACTGCAATAGACGCTTCTCGCCTGTGGGCGGGAGGTGAGGCCCATGGAAAGCATCCGTTACCATCCTCTCGTCAGCAACGACGATGAGGGAACCGAGCGAGTACCCCTGTTCTACACAGAGGACAGGCAGACGGTCAGCGAACGGCACGACCTTTATTTGGAAGAGGCTGTGCCGCACTATTACAGGCTCTGCGCCAAATATCCGCACACGGAGGATGTTGCGGCGAAATACCGTGTCCGCTGTCCACTGTGCGGCAGGACCATGAAAACCATATCAAGACCGACAGACCATCACAGGCTGTCATTGTATTGCTGCAGCGAATGCAGCGGAAAGGAGCAATAACATGAACTATCCACTGAAAGCGAATAAGTGCAACTGGCGCTCACTGGAGCCGCAGAGGAATACTTTCTATTCCGAGGATTATATTGCAGACCACTATGATTTGTACCTTACTACGGAACATATCACGGACGAGCATAACTGCACCCACAGATATTACCGTCTCCATGCCAGCCAGCCGCATAATATCGAGATGGCGCTCGCCTACGATATCAAATGTCCCTGCTGCGGCAGCCATGTGCTGAAGCAGGTCGGCAGATGCAAGGATTTCCACACGCTGGGACTGTACGAGTGCCCGGTATGTGATAGACAATAAGGAGGAATTACGATTATGGAAAACATCATAAGCACCGTTGATTACAAGAACCATTTCTGGAACGCCCTGCGAGGGAGGATCCACAGCGAGGCGGTCTTTGAGGCTGGCAGGAACCGCTCGACCGGAAGTTATACTCTGCCCACAGCCAGTGAGGGCAGCTACGATAAGGCAATCCGCAAAGAGGGCCTGTTCCGCAATATCGCAACCGTAGTGAAAGCCTACGGCGGCTCCAGCCGCATCTTTGCCAGAGACTGTGATGACAGTGCCGCATGGGTGCCGGAGGGCGGTGAAATTTCTCTGGCTGACGGCATGGAGGACTTTACAAAATACGCAGTGGACAGCCACAAGCTGGCGGCGTTCGTGAAGCTGGACAATGACTTCATCCATGACACCACGTTCGACTTTGAGGATTATCTGACCGGGCGCATGGCGAAGTGCTTCGCTCGCATGGAGGACAGCGGATTTCTCACCGGGGATGGGGTGGACAAGCCTACGGGCCTCTTTGACACGGAGAAGGGTGCGGAAACAAGCGTCACCACCTCCGCTCTGACCTACGATGATGTGGTGAAACTGTACTTCTCCGTCAAGCCGGAGTACCGCAGGAACGGCGTGTGGCTCATGAATGATGAGACTGCACTTGCACTTCGCGCAATGAAGGACGGGAACGGGAATTACCTGTGGAACCACAGCAGCGACACCATCCTCGGCAAGCGTGTAGAGATTTCCGAGTATATGCCAGGTGCGGAGAGCGGCAAGGCTCCCATCCTGTTCGGGGATTTCAGTTATTACTGGATCGTCCTCCGCAGCCCGGTCAGTGTGCGTACACTGAGAGAGAAGTTCGTCACGCTTGACCAGACGGGCTATCTGGCGTTTGAGTTCTTGGACGGCAAGCTCATCCGCAGGGAGGCGATCAAAGCAATTAAAATTGGCGAGTAATACATCTGCGGACAGGTGCGGCGGATATGCGTCTGCCGCGCCTGTTTTCTGCAAAAATATATGCGGTTTCAAACGAAAAAGTACTGCCTTTATGAACATTTCAGCCGATTATACCCGGTTAGGGGGTTAATACCCCGTTTGAAATCGCTTTTTTATGCGCGAGACCCACGCGCCGTTACCCGCTGCAAAAGCCGTAGAGATCAGACCGCCCCTACCCGGTCGGAAAGGAGTTCACATGGAAAAAGCCGTGAAGCCCATCCGGGTATCCGCCGGATGGCAGGACAACACCATCTACATCGTGGAGTACGCCACGAGCGACAGTGCCAAAGAAACAGCCTACGAGAAGATAAAACGGCTGATTATGAACGATCCGATAACTTCTCAAAAACAAGCATCTTAATCCGCAAAATGACTTGACTTCACGGCAGTTTTACGGGAATATGAAGTACCGCTTGAAGGCTGTCGGAAAGGAGGTACACATGAATACAAAGAGACAGTCTTCCGCCGTGAAGGAAGATAAGATAACAGCACTATATTGCAGGCTCTCCCGTGACGATGAGATGCAGGGTGACAGCAACAGCATACGGAATCAAAAGTCCATCCTGCAAAAGTACGCTGATGACGGAGGTTTCACGAACACCGCATTTTTCGTGGATGACGGTTACAGTGGGACCACATTCGACAGGCCGGATTGGAACAGGCTCATGGAACTGGTGGACAGCGGCAAAGTCGGCACGATCATTGTAAAAGACATGAGCCGCCTCGGTCGTGATTACCTGAAGGTCGGTATGTATACAGAAATGGTTTTCCCCAATGCCGAAGTCCGCTTCATTGCCATCAACAACGGCGTGGACAGCGATAATCAGGCAGAGAACGACATGACCCCAATCATCAATATTTTCAACGAGTTCTACGCCAAGGACACCAGCCGCAAGATACGCGCTGTATTTAAGGCCAAGGGACTGGCGGGAAAACCGCTCTGCACCAATCCACCGTATGGGTACATCAAAGACCCGGAGGATAGGACCCGCTGGATTGTGGACGAAGAAGCCGCGAAGGTAGTCCGGGATATTTTCCGGCTGTGCGTACAGGGCTATGGGGTATCGCAAATTGCGAATGAAATCTCCAAGCGACACATCATGAATCCCACCGCGCACGCCAAGGCAAACGGCATCAGCATACCCGATAACCGGGAGGATGAAGATAACCGTTACAAATGGCGCGGCAGCACGATTTCACATTTGCTTTCACGGCAGGAGTATTTAGGGCATACGGTCAATTTCAAAACCTATCGCAAGTCCTACAAGCAGAAAAAACAGCTCAAGAATGACCCGAAGAACTGGCAGATTTTTGAGAATACACACGAAGCCATCATCGACCGGGAGACATTTGACATCGTACAGCGCATCCGGGATGGCAGACGCAGGGTAACGCCGATGGGAGAGATGCCCGCACTGTCCGGCATGGTATTCTGTGCTGATTGCGGCGCGAAGATGTATCAGGTCAGAGGCAGGAGCCTCCCGCAGAGCGAGTACATGGTCTGCGCCACCTACCGTAAAAAGGGAAAGGAGATTTGCCCATCCCATCAGATACGCAACAGTGTGATTGAAAAATATCTGCTTACGGGAATCAGGGAGATCACAGAGTATGTGCGTGTCCACGAGGATGAATTTGTGGAGATGGTTACCCGGAAATCCAGAGCCGATGTAGAGCGAAGCCTACGGGACGGCAAGCGCGAACTGGAGCAGTCACAGTCTCGTATACACAAGCTGGATGATATTATCCGGCGGCTCTACGAGGACAACATCGAGGGCAAGGTTTCCGATGAGAGGTTTGCAAAGATGACCGAAAGCTACGAAGCCGAGCAGAAAACGCTCGAAAGCCGTGTGGCACAGCTTAGAGAGCAGATTGCCGCCCAGCAGGAAAGCAGCGTAAATGTAGACCGTTTCCTCGCTCTGGTACGCAGGTACACCGATATCCGAGAACTGACGCCGGAAATCATCCGTGAGTTTGTGGAGCGCATCGAGGTCTATCAGGCTGAACGGGTATGCGGCAAGAAGGTACAGAGGATGCGCATCGTATGGAACTGCATCGGAGAATTTATGCCGCCGCAGCCCAAGAAAAACGAAGAATCGGCATAGCCGGATTTCTCCAAACTATGCCGATTTTCTTCCCGGAAATAAAATCCCTTAGTTGCACCACCTTTAGCCGGGTGTTTATAAGGCAGTAAAGAATGTAGATGGTGGCGCAGTCCCAAAGATAGGTGCTGCGCCGCTTGTTTTATGCGGAAAGCTGCCGCAAGATTTGCGGGTTTTCCTGCGCCTTCTTTGCGAGATGTAAAAGCTCCTGCTCTTCCTCTTTGCGAAAGAACCCGATAGCGGTGAAGGTTATGTCGATTTTAACGCAGTTGTGGGAATGCTTTTTCTCCGGACTGTGAACCTCAATTCGCTTGATGATTTTATTCACAATTTCAGGCATCAGTTCTTTTATTTCCAAAAACTCTGTAAGCCCTTGATACAGCAGCTTGTAATCGACGGTCTCTTTGCTCGCTTCACTTAGTTCCTTTTCCTCCTTAAACTTCTCACCTGTTTCATAAAGCTCGTCTGAGGGAAGACCGTTGCGTATCAGCCGCCGTTTCAGGCTGTTCATATATGCTTTCCGTCCCTTAATACATTTCCTCTCAAGCAGTTGTATGGAACTTCTTTTACATCTATCTGTACCTTTTCTCCAGGCTCAAGCAGTTCCGGATAACGTCTGTGTACTCGACTTCTCTTCTGCGGCTTCTTTTTCTTACTAAGTCCCATTCTTTTCGCTGCATATACCATTCCGGAAAAGCTTCGGGTATAACCTTTACCAAGCAAGTCACTGTACACTCCGTACCATCCATATCTCTCAAACTCCTTTTGAAATGAGTTCTTTATCTGCCGTTCTTCTTTGGAAGTGTGTCTATTTGGATGACTATGCGGTCGATGTGATTTATCTAAAAGCGATTGCCATGTTCCGTCATATTTTTTGCACCACCGTTTGACGCTTGATAGGCTTACTCCATATTTCCTACTTGCTTTACTTTTTCCATTCTTTTCTGCGTATTTAACTATTGCTTGCTTTTTCTTTGCTTCTTGTGTTACAATATTCATGAGAAGTACTTCTTTCTTGGTTAATGGTTTTTAGCATTTTCATTATACCATATTTTGAAGTTACTTCTCTTCTTTTTTGGTTCACATCATTTTAACACATACATTTAAGGAAAAATAGCAAAAATTAAAAATACCTCTTGACAAATAATACTATGCGTGATATAGTATTATGCAAGAAGAGGTGTTAAAATGGATGCTCAGATAAGACACGGGCTGTTGGAGGTTTGCGTTCTGACAGCGCTTTATAAAGAGGACTCATACGGATATAGAATTATAAAGGACATAAGTCCCTATATAAAAATATCCGAATCAACGCTTTATCCTATTTTAAGGCGTCTTGAGGCAGGAAACTACTTAAGCGTATATTCGGTCGAACACAACGGAAGGCTTCGTAAATACTATAAAATAACCAAGTCGGGAAGAGACAAGATAAGTGATTTTTTATCCGGCTGGGATGATGTGATGAATGTTTACAAATACATTACTTATGAAACGGGGGATAAAAAATGAACAAACAGGAATTCTTAAAAGCTCTTTCTGAACGCCTTGACAAACTGCCTGAAAATGAAAAAAACAAGTCGATAAACTACTATATTGAAATGATAGATGACAGAATCGAAGAAGGCGCAAGTGAGGATGAGGCGATAGGCGCCTTAGGAGGTATTGAGGAGATATCGGAAAATATAATGTCGCAATACCCAGATGTAAATAAAAAGCAATCTATAAAAAAGCGATTTAATCTGAATACGGTAACAATAATTCTCCTTATAATTGGCTCTCCGATCTGGCTGTCCATTTTACTTACAATAATTTCTGTAATTATCTCCATATACTCTGCCGCATTCGGAATAGCTGTCGCGCTTGTTTCCATAGTTATTTCGTTTATTCTAGGCGGGATCTTCGCTGTTGTGGCATCGCCCGTAATAATGTTTCAAAACTTATTGGCGGGCATATTCACCTTAGGCTCAGGCCTTACACTTGTCGGGCTTGGAATTTTAGCTGTATTCGGTTCTGTACTTTTTATCAGGCTCATTATTAAAGCAACAAAATTCTTTATACGCAAAATAGCTTACATAACTTCGGGGAAGGAGAAGTTCGCACAATGAAAAGCTCGACAAAAAAATGGCTTATCGCCGCTGTTGTTTTAACCTTTTCAGGACTTATAATTTGTTTTACAGCATTTTTAACAAGCGGCTTTGATATAACTAGGTTTAATACTCAAAAGGACCTCAAGAGAACAGATTACTCTATTTCCCGAAACGGCGCTGAAGATATTTCGATTGAAACCTCGGACAGCGATGTCAGAATAATAAAATCAAAAGACAACGATCAAGAAGCTATAAAGATAACCTGTTATGAAAACGAAAACTTTATGTATGAAATAGGAAATAATGACAACTGTCTGAGGATATACGAAAGAGATACGAGAAAATGGTACAACAGAATTTTCAACCTTAACTTTGAAAAAAATGAACTAACCGTCATAATACCCGAAAAAGACTGGAAGGATATTAAAGTCACAACCTCAAGCGGAGATGCAAATGTTGACGGATTAAATTTCGACTCGGTTATTTTTGACACCTCAAGCGGAAACATAAAAGCCGAAAACACCTCTGCAAGCAGAAAGCTTAGTCTTACATCTACCAGCGGAGATGTCCTTGTAGAAAATTGTACCGCAAAGGATGTCATTTTACAATCTACCAGTGGCGACCTATCAACAGAAAAAGTTACGACATCTAATAAAGTTTCACTTAAATGCACAAGCGGCGATATTGAAGCGACAGAATTATCGGTCGGAAACGACTTAAATGTGAAATCCACAAGCGGTGATATAAGCTTTACCAACACCGTATGTAAAAACAAATTTGTTTCCGATTGTACAAGCGGAGACACAGTGTTTATCAAGCTCTCCGCGAAATCACTTACTGCCGGATCATTAAGCGGCGACATTGATTTTTCAAAGCTAACCGCAGAAGAATATACTCTTAATTCCACAAGCGGAGACATAACGGGTACTGTTAATGAAAGCGAAGATACTGTTACATTTTTTACTAATTCACACAGTGGAAACATCTCGGTTCCCCATCCGTCAAAGGGAAATAATGTGTTCACCGCGTCCACTTCAAGCGGAGATATAGACATTAAATTTTCGTGAACAAATCTATATAAAACGAAAAAACAGAGCGCACTTGAAAAAGCGATCAAAAGGCGCGGTTGTAGGCCAAAAGTCATTCATACCGACAGAGGCGGCCAGTTCACATCAATGGACTGGTGCAAGGCTTGCGAGGGCTTTGAACGCAGCTATTCAAAGAAGCACTATCCGTGGGACAACGCCTGCATAGAATCATTTCATTCGCTGATAAAGCGCGAATGGCTCAACAGATTTATAATCCGCAATATGGATCATGCCCGCAGGCTCATATTTGAATACATAGACACATTCTACAACACCACAAGAATACACAGTGCCTGCGACTATTTCTCTCCGGAAGAATTTGAACGCAGTTACGCGCAGCGTCGTGTATCGTAAGATTACAAACCAGCGTTTTTGCCGTGTCAGACAGCCTACCACATTTTTCATAGGCTCATTGTAAACAGACTGTGGAATAAATGCAATGTCAATTTTGTTCAGTTTCACGTTTTTTCACTTTAAGTTGTCCGGAATCTTGACAGAGGAGCAACAGACAACCAAGCATTGTTCTATAACATTGAATTGGTTGATACTGCTATTGAGCAGAAGTTCCGCATTGCATACGATTATAATAAGATTGGAATTGATAAGAAACTCCATAAATCGTCTTATCAGGTTGTAAGCCCATATCAGCTGATTCTTCACAATCAGCGGTATTATCTCATGGCATACAGTGAGTATTGGGGCAATATGGTATTCCATCGGCTTGATCGAATAACAAACATGAAACTGACGGAAGAAAAGGCCACTGAATTGCAGACGATACCCGGATACAAAAACGGAATTGACTACAAAAAGCTTTCATCGGCAATGCCGTACATGTATTCAGATGAGCCAGAACGAATCGACTTTGTGGCTGATGCCGGAATAGTGGATCAGATCGTAGACTGGTTTGGCAATGACGTTCGGTTTGCTAAATGCTCGGACGAAGGAAAAGTGGAGGCGACCGTCACTGCCAGCCCCAACGCGATGGTGCATTGGGCGATGCAGTATATCGATTTTGTGGAAGTCACCACACCGAAACACGTAAGAGATCGAATTTGCAAGTCTTTGAAAAACGGTATGAAAAAGTATCATATGTAACTGGAAGGAAGAGCATATCATGAGTGAAATAATGTTAAAAAGCGTTTATGACCTTTTAGATAAAAATTACTTTATACCCAGTTATCAAAGAGGTTATCGGTGGGGGAAACGGCAGATCTGGGATTTGTTGGAGGACCTCTATAGTTTTGCATTTGATAAAAGTAAAAAGGATGGCTCATTTTATTGTCTTCAACCGATCGTTGTAAGGAAATGCGATTATGATACCAAAACTGCGAATGGTCTACAAAGTGAACTTGACAATAATGAATGGTATGAGGTAATAGACGGGCAGCAAAGGCTTACCTCCATTTATCTTATCTTAAAGTATCTGATCGATACCGATAACCACGACCTTTATAATGATTATGGGAAACATCTGTTCAGACTGTCGTATCAAACTCATTGCGCCGATACTAACTATATTGCGAATCCTTCTGTCCCCAGCAACTCATCGCCTAACGCTTACTATATGACTGAAGGGTATAAGAACATTTCCGAATGGTTTTCCGCCATTCCGGAAACAAAGAACATTCCTCAAGTAAAAACAATCCGAAGCAGATTTATAGAACTGCTCACAAATACCAGGGATCAGTCTGACAAGATCGGTTATGTTCAAGTTATCTGGTATGAAACCGGCGATCCTGATCCCATAAAGACGTTTACGCGCTTGAATATTGGCAAAATTCCTCTAAAAAATGCTGAATTAATAAAAGCGCTTTTTTTGCAGAAAAGGGATAACAGCGAAATTTCAAATATTCAGCAAATCCAAATTGCAAAGGAATGGGATCAAATTGAGGCAGCTTTACAAAATAAACGCATATGGGCATTTTTGAACAAGGATCTTCCGGATACGCCTGCTCATATTGAGTTTATTTTTGATGTTATTGTTTCTATTGAAAAAGACCGGCTTGGAGAAGAGGAGTATTTCAAAATACACGGCCTACAACCTAATGAAAATATACCAAAGCAACGCAAGGAGAAGACAGAACTTGGAGAACGAAAATTTGCCGATAAGTATGGAACGGACGAATACGCATCATTCCGTTTTTTCAGTGCGCGATTTGAAAACATTGATCGGGCAGTAATGGAAGCCGAATGGGATACGGTTCGAGAATATTATGAAACATTTGCAGAGTGGTATAATAATCCTCTTTGGTATCATTACATCGGTTTTCTTATTTATTGCGGAAAACCCATAACCGAAATCTATAAACTTTATAAAGACAAGACGAAAGCAGAATTTGCCGCTGGTCTTATTGATGCAATAAAAAAGGAATTAGGAGTTTATCTTATAGTATCCGGCGATGGGGAAAGCAAGGACATTGAATCCGAGAAAGGAGATCCTATTATTTATGCAAGCAAAACCAAGGACAAGCTAAAACAGCTTTTAGTTCTGTACAATATCGAATATATTATTCAAAAAAACAAAGATGCCGAAAGCGGATATATTCTGTTTCCATTTGATTTGTTCAAATCGGAGAAATGGGATATCGAGCATGTTGATTCTTTTACAACAAATCCTCTGACAGAAGCAGGACAACAAAAAGAATGGCTCAGGACTGCCCTTGATGATTTGAAAGAATATGGAATCGTTTACTCTGAAACAGAAAAAATATCAGACGGTGAGGCTACCAAAATTGACAGTTTTTTAGAGGATCCGGACAGCACTGTTACGTTCAATGAAATCAAATTGATAGTATCAAAGCTTTCCGGGGAGTACTTACCAACGGAAGAAGTTAAGAAGGATATAAAAAACACTATCGGGAATCTTACGCTGTTAAATGCCGATATCAACAGAGGTTACGGAAACTCAATTTTTCCGTCAAAGAAAAAGCAAATCACCCAAAAAGACGCTGAAGGCCGCTTCATTCCGATTTGCACAAAGAACGTTTTTTTGAAAAACTTTATTGGTGTAAATAACACTTCGATTTCATGGGGTGAAACCGATATGAAGCAGTACAGAAAAAACATTGTCGATGTGCTTGACAAGTTTCTAAATAAATAAGGTTAAGGAGGGAGTCAAAGATGGTAAAAAAGTATAGCTTTAAGGAATTTTTAACCGAAGAAGTTGAGTTGATAAATAGTGATGATACGACATCAAGAGCAAAAATTGACAGAATTACTATTCCTATGATTCAGCGGGATTATGCGCAAGGAAGAAAAACTCATTCGGGTAAAAGCGGACAACCGATTCTCAATTCAGCAGGTCAAAAGTTTATCAATGAAGTCTTTTCAACGATCGTTCACGACATACCGGATAAGCAGCTTGAACTGGATTTCGTCTACGGTTCAATTATTACGGAGAAAGAAGAAAAAAACGGCATTACCGCTGACGTAACATATTTCAATCCTCTTGACGGGCAGCAAAGACTGACCACACTCTTTTTAATGTATTGGTTTGTCGGAGGCGCCGAGTTAAGCGAAGAAGAAAGAAAAAACTTGGCGAGTATTCTTATAAATTTCTCTTATAAGACAAGAACCAGTTCAAATGTTTTCTGCAGTAAACTGGTGAACGAGTTGACCGCAACAAATATTAATTACTTAAAGAGAGCAGATGCGGTCCACGAAGACAATATTGAAATCGCTCCCAGGGAGGATCTTATTACACAAATTGAAGACCTTTCATGGTTTCACGGTGCTTATAAATTGGATCCGACTGTTCAGGCTATGCTCAATATGCTTGACGAAATCCAAAGGCAATATTTGAGTTACGGATGTAAGGAAGTATTTGCACGATTAGAGCAATTGAAATTTTACATTTTGCCGCTCAGCAATTTTGATCTGACAGAAGATTTGTATGTTAAGATGAACGCAAGGGGCAAACAGTTGACTAATTTTGAAAACTTCAAAGCCGACTTTCAACATTGGATCAAAGATAACATTGAGTCACTTCAGCTTGAAGAACAGGAATATGACGGGAGAAGAATGCCGTATGATATGTTTTTTATAAACAAAATCGATAATGAGTGGTCACAATGCTTTTGGAATGCGCAAAAAGACAGCGAGGACAAAAACTTTGATCCTTTATTCCTGAGCTTCATCTATAAATATCTTCTCAACGAATATATACTTAATTATTCGGGAACAAACAAAAAACTTGACAAGGAATCGGATTTCATTTCCCTTAGTGATGAAGAAGAATATTCCGGATTTTCACTGTTCGAAAGAAATCTATCTAAAGAATCGTTGGAAAATTTGCTGATCCTCCTCAATCAGATCTCAGCGCATTATGACGATATTATCGAAGTGAGTCAGCCTTGCTGGGCGGATCTGTCGACAAGGTTTGATGTTTTTAAAAGTAAACTGACTTTGCAGGAACGCACGGTTTTTTGCGCTCTAATTATGTATTTGATAAAGAAGAATTTCGAAAAGGCCGCACTGAAGACCTGGCTGCATGTTGTTTGGAATATTGTTGAAAACGCGAATATTGATAGCTGGAGAGTCGCTGCAGGCGTTATTCAGCTGATAATGGAATTGGTGGAGTATTCCGATGACATCTACGCATTTCTTGCCGATGATTCTTCAACAATCAATTCTTCTCAGGCAAAAGACACTGTTGCAGAGGAAAGGGAAAAGGCAAAATTAATAAGAAGTAATCCGGAGTGGGAAGATATTCTGCTTCAAGCAGAATCGCACCCATTTTTCAAAGGCAGTGTTAGTTTTCTTATTCCGGAAAACAACAGTATAAATGAATTTATACATAACCTTGAAATGGCAAAATCATTATTTGATGCGAATGGAGTGTCGTCCAAATATCAAAGTAACAGCCATATTTTGCTGAGGGCTTTATTAAGCAAATACAATGCCTTAACAGACATTAAGTATCATATTACGGACAAGAAGGAAAAAGAAAATTCATTAAAAAATATGCTGGCATCGGATCCTGTAGTTCGTTCTGCGTTTGCTGAATGGCTTTCCCTGCCTACTGAATCAGATATCTATAATAAACTATTTGAAGAGATTGAAAAGGAATCACCTATTCCGGCAGGAGAAAACGACTTCGATAGGAAGCTGCATCAATCACTTTACAAAACTACTGATCTTATCGATTGGATGCAGCAATCCGGAGCAATTCGTTACAAAGACAACTATATTTCAAGGCCGAGTAGCTCTTATGATTGGATCTATGTTTATGGTTATAGCAATGAGATAATCACAGAACTTATAATGAGAGGCTGGAGTTGCGAGAACAGATGTGATATCGGAGAAGAGCCCAATAAAAAAGAAATTCCTTACTACTGGTCGGCAGCAGGTCGAGAAATTGATGTGTCTAAGAGCGTCTGTTATAATGACAATACTGTTGTACTGAGATGCAGTGTTGGAAGTGAAGAGATTACTCTTATGATTGATGATACAGTAATCGAGGCATTGAAATATAACGCACTTGTTACTACTGAAAGTTGTGTAAAAAGTTTCGTTGATGACATAGAGAAAATGTTCAGCGAAAAACTCGATAATTTACATTGACCCATGTATTAATCGTGAGGATGTTCTATCGCAGATTATTACCGCGTTTAATATCGTGGAGTATGTAATAGAATACGATGACCATTACCACTGTAAAAAATGCGTAGGCGATTTGCTTAACTGAATAATGTCAATGAATAGAGCTGTGATGAAAGTCATGGCTCTATTTTATTATGCACCAAATATAGGACATAGGTATGGCTATACTTTAAGCAAAGAAAACATCGCGAAAAGGGAGATTATTATGGAGAAGATCACAAGTTTTAGAGACGAATATCGGTTCCTTTCAAATTTCTATCAGTATCCTTTTGCATTCAACGGGCTGCAATATCCTAACGCTGAGGCTGCTTTCCAAGCCCAGAAGTGTATCAATGATGAGGACATAATCAAGTATATTCAGATCAAAAATCCTGTGAGAGCCAAACAAATGGGGAAAAAAGAACCTGGTTTGAGAAAAGATTGGGATATGATTTCCAGTGACATTATGCTGGAAATTGAAAGAGCCAAATATGCAATTCCTAAACTTGGAGAAATGCTTCTTTCTACCGGTGATGCATATCTGAAAGAAAGCAACCATTGGCATGATAATCGCTGGGGACATTGTACCTGTGACAAGTGCAAAAACAAAACGGCACAGAATCTATTGGGGAATATTCTCATGCAAGTCAGGGCTGAACTTAAAATTGCACATGATGCTGATAAAAAACTTGATGGATCCTTATCCAAGGAAAATTCAACACAAGATCAAAACACTGAACTTTAGGAGGCAGCTAATAATGAGCAAAAAGAACGACCCTGATATTTTCGAGCAGATGTCCATATTCCAGATAATAAACCTGCTGGATGATCAAGAAAACACATTCAGTTCCGAAGATATATCAAAGATTATTGATAAATTATCTTGTGCAAAACGAAAAAAGGAATCGATTGAAGTAAAGAATAGGCATCAGGAAGAGCGTGAGAGACGTGAAAGAGAAGCTCGTAAAGCGAAGGAACGCAAGGAAGCACATATCAGAGAAGTTACAAGCATGGATCTTCCGCTCGATTGGGAAAATGCATTCAATCAGGATGCTTGTTTTGACACCTAACTGCTTGAAATCAAATGATCATGCACTGTGCATTAAGCTAAGCCCCAATCGTTACCTCCCACTTTTGGTACATTACTTGTGGTATAAATAGTATAGTAAAACAAGCTGAGAGAAATTAAAGATGGAGGACTTGCAATGCTGTTCTATAAGGTCACAGGAATAATGGAAGCCAACGAAGCCCCGGAAGAAGATAGACGAGTAAGAAGAGAAAATCAGAGAAAAATTGAAATGAAGAGCGAAGAGTTCAACCGCAACAGTTCCAGCAATTCATTTTACTTTATTTCCAAGATTGACAACACCGTGGTCACGGCAGGAGTAATTGCCGATGATAAAAATAAGGTTGAATCAAATCTCGCGGATTTTTTCAAATGTCTTGATTTATCTATGAAAGATGTAACGGTAAACGAAATCACTTTCAATGGAATAGAAAACCTCCTCGGGTCGGCAGACAGAATGGATTACATTGAAGATGACGATGACATCATGGAATGCTTCGGCCTTGACAAAATCAACGGTAGACGGAGACGTGGAATTGTTTTTGGAGATAATATTATCCAAGATTGCACCAAGGAAAAGATTTACAATCGGCGAGCAAGTATCTGTTAAATGAAACTTTCATCCCGGAGCTTAATCGCATTTATTCAGCAAAGCCAATTTCAAAGACGTATGGACATCCGGTTAATTACATGATTCAGACCGGGAGAAAGATTCTCAGAAATGGCTTACGACACCTTATACAAGGTTAGTTCGGGCGGAGCTGTTGTTGTGCGTTATCTCGCTGATGACGATTCAGAGGAAGACAATCGTGCTCTTTGCGATAGTGAAACGATTGAAAGCATCTGTGTAGTATTTGCCAAGCTTATTGGGAAGAACAAAGGATTAAGTTTTTCCGAGGATGCGGTTGTAAAACTTGAAACCATATTCGAGGTAGCACGTCAGCAGAGTGACTTCGGCAACGGAAGATACGTGAGAAATATTCTGGAACAGGCAATAATGTCTCAAGCAACCCGTTTGGTGGAAGAAGACTTTGATTCAATTACCACCGAAGACGTACTTACCATTAAGGCTGAAGACATTGCAGAGCCCACAGCAAAACCTAAAGAAAAGCGTCGTATCGGATTCGTTGTTTAAGCACAACAAACGGTGCATTACATTTGTTACACTATTCTCAGAAATAAAGAAGAGAGGTTACTAATATGAACGCATTTGATGAGATTATCGGCTATTCGGCAATCAAGAAAGAACTCAGACAAATCAGTGATACACTGAAGAACAAAGATGTGTACGCGAGCCTCGGAGTTTCTGCTCCGAAGGGGCTGCTACTCTACGGCGAACCCGGCGTAGGAAAATCGCTGATGGCAAGTGCCATCATTGAGGAAAGCGGAAGAAAGGTGTTTACTTGCCGTAAAGACAAGCCCAATGGTGACTTCGTTAAAGAAATCAAAGCAACCTTTGACAAGGCTGCCGAGAATGCTCCGTCGATCGTCTATCTTGACGACATGGATAAGTTCACAAACGGCGACGAGCGTCATCCTGATGCCGAGGAATATGTAACTGTTCAGTCCTGCATTGATGAGGTTAAAGGCAAACAGGTGTTTGTTCTTGCAACGGCTAACAACATTAGATGCCTACCTCGTTCTCTGCGACGTGCCGGCAGATTTGACCATAAGATCGAAGTTAGTGCTCCGCGAGGAGAAGATGCAGAGAAGATCATCGCGCATTATCTGAAAGACAAGAAGTTTGTCGACGGTGTGGATGCAAGGACTATCGCCAGAATTATGGACGGAAAATCTTGCGCCGAACTTGAGACTGTCATTAACGAAGCAGGACTGTATGCCGGATTTGAACGTGCAGAAGCAATCACCATGAATCATTTCATGGAAGCTTGCCTGAGAACAATTTTTGATGTTCCTGTCGGAAATAATGACGACTACGATGACGATTGCGATGAAGAATGTGAGAATGCCCAGCAGAATAATTCGCTGGCGGACTCCACTAAATTTCTGTCACAAATCGTTTATCATGAAGCCGGTCATGCGGTCGTATCAGAGATTCTTTGTCCCGAAAGCATTACGCTTGTTTCGGCCCATAATCGTGGAGGCGAAAGTGGTGGTTTTACAGACTACTACAACGACCACAGCTTTGCACCTTTATACTGGAGTAAGAGCCGTATCATAGGCGCGTTGGGTGGAGCCGCAGCTATTGAACAGAAATACGGGATTTTCGACGCAGGATGTGATCGTGATCTCGACTTTGCATTTGACAGAACCAGAGATCTTGTTGTAAATAACTGCGTCTGTGGTTTGCATCTCCATAAGAATATGTACGAGGACTCACAGCGCCTTTGGTCGGAGCAGGAGCAGGCAGTATCCGCTGAAGTTGAGAAGTATTACCGGAAAGCCAAAGAAATCATTTCTCTCAATATGGATTTCTTCGAGAAGGTTGCCACTGCTCTGGCGAAGAAGAGACTCCTGTCAGCGGTTGATATTAAGCAGATTAAGAGTGAATGTAAGATTGTTCCTGTTGCTCTGTAACAGGAATAATACTTACCGGTAACTGCAATGGCAATGACTATCAACCAGATTACTATTGAAAACTTTGGGGGGGATTGCTCATCTAAACATTACATTGGATGAGCATATCCACTTCATTGAGACAACCTATATCGAAGAAATGACCATAATATTGACCAGACTTTTGAGTGTTGAACCGCAACTTCCTGTTTTTGCCTCGTGGATAAGAGATGATACTCGGATTACAGCAACGGTATTTCTTTCAGACAAACAGTACACAGTGAGAATTGATGCAAATGAAAAAATGAGCGAAATAGCTTTAAAGGTATTTGATTCTGAAGGGAAAGACAAAACCTCAAATTATTGCTTAAATTTGATGAATTGCATTGAGGAGGATGATTTAACGGTTTTTACCGGGTGTGATCCTGAAATTACGGAAAGATTGTATCACTACATGGACGAAGAAACATTCTATCCGCATAAAGGCCTATCTAAACTGACCGACGGCTGTTCCGACACCAATTCGTTCAGATTATGGCTACGCAGATTTATTAAGGATGAACCTCAGGAAGTCTTGAACAATGAAGTGCAATTTCGGTTTTTGTGTCATTTGAAAGCAATAGAGTTTTGGGATGGATTTGAAGATATTCGCAATCTTCATTATGTGCGAAAGCCTTTTATCGTGAAAGATTATGCGGAACATTTAGAAGATCCGAATGAAATGAACACACTATTTGACCGGGCAATAGATACAGACAGACAAGTAATAGTCGTGTTGCCTGTTAATAAAGAAAAAGAGAAAGATTATAAATAAGAAAGGTGGAATAAGCACCGTGAAGTATTATGATACATACTTGCCATACATCATTGACGATGATTATGATTGGAGTTATCCGGCGCCGGAGGCACAGCTTCTTTAGCGGCTTGATGATCTGCAAGATCGGTTGGAAGAACTGATTGCCAAAGATGCCCCATATAGAAATGGGTATATTTACTCAGAGGATGACATTAGATACGCTCTGCCAGAACACCTTGGAGATATCAGTAAAGTTGAACGAGCGATTGAACTCGCAAAAGATGATCTGGTAAATAAATACGGATTACCCGATCCTGACACGCTTATTTCTGATTAGTCGGAGTTTGTTACTGAAGATTGCGCTGGACAGATGTTTCTGCTTGAACTCCTTTCTGAAGAGCTACCGAAGGCAGCGTAACGAGGTATTTGTATGCCAGCACAAATACACTGCTCGCTAAGAATGCCCATTCGGTGGGCAGTTTTTACCGTTTGGGTATCCAAATGGTCTGTTCGCTAAAATTGTACAACGAAAAAAGGCGGGAGCTTTTTTGCTCCCACCATCATCATTTTGTCACTCGTTTTTTAGTACTGAAAGTAGAAACAGTAACAGCCATCGCCAATCGGCTCGATGTAAATTTTGAAATATTGTATCGATTCTCCACCGTATGCTGTGATTAGTTCCGGCATTGAACGGACATAATCTTTCAAGGCTCGTTCAAGATTTTCTTCCTGAAAATCTTTTGAAGCTGTTATCGGATTACCCCACGATGAGTCGGACGGAGTGAGGCTGTCATCAACTTCAAAACCCATTCCTGTGCCAACGGAAACCAATTCTTGCTGTATAGCAGTCACATCAAATTCATAATCATAGATGGATTTCGCCGCTTCGATCTTTGGTTCGTCAATCTTTGCCTCTTCACGATTTTCAGCCGGTTCATCGGGTATATTTTCTACTTGTGAGGTCGTGGGTTGCGATGCCTCTTCCTGCGGCTTATCGATTTTCATAGGCGTTGTTGGCTCCGGTATGTTACTCTCCGGCGGACTTTCGCTTTCGGTTTCTATTGACTTTTCGGAATGTAAATCAACAGAGACTTCTTCATCAGTATCGCCTTTTTCGTTCTCCAAAACAGACGATTCTGTATTTGCTTCTTTGAAAGACGAGGACACCTCCGATGATTCCTGCTCAGGCAAATTGTTGCTGCTTTTGACAGGTAAATCTTTTGGTGTGCTACATCCACTGAGCAACAAAACGACTGCGATAAACGCCAAAATTCTTTTCATCACAATTGCCTCCTTACAGCCGAAAAAGCTCGTCACAGACGATTTCTGATGCGCGGGAACGGATATTGTTCGTTTGCCTTACCCATTCCATTGGATTACTTGCTTTCAGCTTCGCTGTAACACCTTCCTTTGCGGACAGTTCTTTCACGAGCCGTTCAAACATCTCATTTGCTTGCTCATCCGCTTCCGCAAGATGCCGATAGAGTGTTCCCGCCGTCAGATAGTTATAGTAGATGATACGATGATGTTCTTTCAAATAGCGGCGATAACGTTGCCCCCAAACTCCAATGTAATGCTCATTTGCATTTCCAACTTTTAGTTGAGGTAAACTGTAATCACCTTGTCTCCCGTATTGCAAACCTGCGTTTTCAAAAATAGTTTTCATTGAAAAAATCCTCCTGTGTTTTGATGGTAACATCATTTTACAGAAGGATTTTTACTTTTACTAATGTACCGATTGCAGAAAAGCGGGCATCGACTGATTAGGTCGATGCCCGCTTCGTGTCTTGCAATGCCGGTTTCACTATGTGTTTTGAATTACATCCTTATCAACACTCAGCATTAGCCGGGGCGCTTTTTCTATGCTATTACTTTAAGTCACCGTACTTTAAATTTTTCAAAACATCTGACTCTTTTACATCAATTGATTTAATAAGCTTATTTAATGTGTCATATTCCACCGCAGATACATACTCGTCCTTAAAGGTGTCGTCAGACTCCTCGTTTTCGATGTTCGACTTTATATACTCTGTATCAACCGGCACTCTTTTTATGATGTGATAGCCGTAACTTGATTCAACCGGATCGCTTAACTCACCTATCTTAAGAGCAGCTGACGCTTTGGTAAAGCTCTCGTCATAGGTTGTATAAAAATCGCCCAGCAGATAACCTCCGCTGTATGCGTCCATTCCGCCATCATAGCCGTATTCCTTTATAAGGCTGTCGAAATCCTCGCCGTTCTTTGCTTTTTCAAGTATCTCTTCGGCGTGATTTTTTGCCTTCTCCTTTTGCTTTTTCTGTTCGTCTTCAGATAAATTTTTAAAAGCTGTCGGCAGAACACTCATCTTCTGAGCGTTTGTCATAGAGGAAAAGTTGGTAACTCCCAAACTATTAAGTGTTTCTTCACTTGGCGTGACATCATAACCAAACGGTATCAAAATGTGCTTTACAAGAATCAGTTTGTCCTCAGCCACATTCAAAAACTCGTCGTCAGATAAATCAAAACTCCTTTGTACCTTCTCTGCAAGCTTTGTCTGTTCAACTACCTTTTTAAAATAGTCCTCGGTCAGATATCTCTGCTTTAGGTAATCAGAATATCCGTCTTTCTCCTCTTCCTTGACCTTGGCGATCTGCTGCTCGCACTCCTTTATTTCCTCGTCGGTAAGGGAGATACCGTTTTCGGCGGCATATTTCATATACACATACGTGCCCTTCATAAAGGTCATAATGTTTTCTTTGAGTGTATCAAAACGCTTCTGCTTTTCAGCATCATCAAGGTCTTTCATTTCGTCGGCAGTAACACCGAAGCTTGACCCATAGCTTTCTATGAAATAATAATAGTTGTAGCGGTATTCATCAAAGCTTACATCATTTCCGTCGATTGTGCACATCACAAGGTTTTTTGTATCTATTGCCTCTCCGTTTTCTGTAAGGCCGGGGTCAGGAACCTCCGTAGTGGCTTGCTCGGCTGCCTCTGATGTAGTGTCAGTGGAGCTTGTCACCGAGCTTTCAGAAGAGTTCTTAGATGAGGAATCATCGTCTGAACACGCACATAGCGAGCCTAATGATAATACTATGGATATGCAAACTGCCAGTATTTTTTTCATCATTGTACTTTTCCTTTCGTAAAACCGCGTATACCTTAATACGCCATTGTGAAAGCCATGTAGAAGACTTATGGCAAAAGCCTGTTTATATCTCTCGGGAACATTGATGCCGTTCGGATATTCTGCGCTTTTATAAGCTTCATCAGAAGCCGTTCCAGTCCTATTCCCAATCCCCCGTGCGGAGGAAGTCCGTACTTGTGTGCTTCAAGATAGTTTTCAAAATCCTTCGGGTCAAGGCCCTGCCTTATCATCTTTTCGACCTGCTCGTCGTAGTCGTGTATCCTCTGTCCTCCTGAGGTTATCTCAAGTCCTCTGAACAAAAGGTCGAACTTATAAGCAACTCTCTTATCCTCTCTGCTGTCCATTGCATAAAACGGCGGTTTTGAGCTTGGAAAATGCGTGATAAAGATAAAGTCGCTGTCAAACTTTTCCTTTGCATATTCGCCCAGCTTAACCTCGTCCTCAGGGTCGAGATCAAACTTAGTGCTTACGCTTTTTCCTCTTAACAGAGTCAAGGCATCAGCAAACTTTATCGTCGGAATCTCCCCGACAGTGGGAACATCAACTCCTATAAGCTTTATCTCATATTCGTAGTTTTTCTTTATATACTCCATGATATGGCGAAGCATTGCCGTCTCCATATTCATTACGTCGTACATACTGTCGATATATCCCATTTCAAAATCAAGCCCGATATATTCGTTTATATGTCGGCTTGTGGCGTGTTTTTCCGCTCTGTAAACGGGTGCGATCTCGTACACTCTGTCAAAAAACGCAACCGCCGTCTGCTTATAAAACTGCGGCGACTGATTCAGAAACGCAGGCTTCTGGAAGTAGTCTATCTTAAAGATATTCGCTCCGCCCTCGGCGCCCTGTGCAACGATTTTCGGCGTGTGGATCTCTGTAAAGCCGTTCGCCCTCATAAACTCGTGCATACCGTGTACGATGCCTTCCTGAAGCTTAAACACCGCTCTCTCATACGGGTTTCTCAAAGAAACGCTTCTGTTATCAAGATTGACCTCAATAGAGCAGTCAAGCCGCCTCTGAGAAATTTTAAGCGGATACTCCTCCTTGGGCTTTGAGATAAGACTTATGCTGTCAAGCACGATCTCAACGCCGTTTGGATCCTTCGGGTTTTCGTTTACAACTCCGCTCGCCCTTACATACTGACCCTCTCTCAGTCCTTCGATAGAGTCTCTGCATTTGTCGGAGTACACCGCCTGAACGACATACTCTCCCGTCCTGAGCGCAATAAACGACACCTTTCCCATATTTTTTATCCTGTGAACGCAGGCAGAAAGCGATATGCTTTCACCAATATGCCCGGTCGCGTCGGTAAGCTTAAATTCAGATAGAAGGTCCTTTCCGCCCACCATTTTAAAATACTCATCGCCGGGGGTAGGTTCATACTTATTTTCGTTTTTATAAACAGTAAGCTTATCGGTGCTTTTTTCCTCGTTTATATCGGTTTCCGTCTTTACATTGGCTTTATCTGACACCGCGCTGTTAAGCTTGCTTTCAAGGCGCTCCTTTATGACCTTTGGCGTAGCGACACCTTTAAGAGCCTTTGTCAGACTTCCCATAAAGAAGCCAAAAACCTTCTTCTCTCCGTTTTGATACTGCGCTACCTGCGCCTTGCATTCACTTAAAAGACTGTCAATTGCCTCATCCACCTTTTTGTCGTCAACAGCGATAAGATACCCCTCTTTTTGCGCAATATCCAGCGGTTTTTGCGAAGTATCAACCATTTTTCTGAAAATAGACTTTGCATCGTTTTTGGATACCTTTTCCTCGTCCGCCATTTTAACAAGCTCTGCAAAATCGGCGGGTGTAAAGCTTAAGCTGTTAACGTCTATCTCGCCGAGGTTTATTCGTCTCATAAACTCCGTCAGGATAAAAGCGCAAACGCTCTTTGGATTATCATAAGTTTTAAGTGCGTTGTCAAAAAAGTCAGAGATGATCTTGTTGCCGATAAGGATTTTAGCGTCCGTCTGAGACAGTCCGTACTCATTGGTATATCTCTTGATCCTCTTGTTTGGAAGCTCAGGAAGCCTTGATTTAATATCATTGAGCATCTCATCGGTAAAGTTTACCTGCAAAATATCAGGCTCGGGAAAATAGCGATAGTCATGAGCATTTTCCTTGTTTCTCATTGATTTCGTCTCATCGCGGTTGTCGTTATATCTTCTGGTCTCCTGGATAACTCTCTTTCCCGCGTCAAGCAGCAAGGCCTGACGTCTTTCCTCATACTCAATAGCTCTGCCTACCGCCTTTATTGAGTTTAGGTTCTTAATCTCCGCACGTGTTCCGAACTCCTTGTCCTCCGGCTTCATAAGGGAGATGTTTACATCACACCTCAATGAGCCCTGCTCCATCTTACAGTCGCATACTCCTGCGTACTGAAGCAAGAGAGATATCTGCTCGACAAATGCCTTGGCCTCCTCGGCGGAAGAAATGTCAGGCTCGGTCACGATCTCGATGAGCGGTATTCCGCAGCGGTTGTAGTCGGCAAGCGACACGCCGTTAAAGTCATCGTGAACGAGCTTTCCCGCGTCCTCCTCCAAGTGAATTCTGTTTATTCTGATGTTTTTCTTCTTTCCGTCGACCTCAATGGGCACAAGTCCGTTTATGCAAAGGGGCAGATTAAGCTGCGATATCTGATAAGCCTTTGGAAGATCGGGATAAAAATAGTTTTTTCTGTCAAACACCGAAAATTTATTTATGTCACAGTTAAGTGCAAACCCGGCTTTTACCGCATATTCAACGGCAGTCTGGTTGATAACGGGAAGAGTTCCCGGCATTCCGGAGCACACAGGACAGCATCTTGTGTTCTGATCTCCGCCGAACTCTGCGCTGCACGTGCAGAAAACCTTTGAGTTTGTCAGAAGCTCCGCGTGTATTTCAAGACCTATTACGGTTATATACTTGGAATTTTTCATAACTTTCAAACCTTTCAACAATTAAGTTAAAGCACCGGCGGTATTCTTTTAAAGCCCTGCTCGAAAACGTCTGCTATCTGCACGACTGTCTGCTCGTCAAACGGCTTTCCTATCACTGACATACCAATAGGCAACCCCTTGCCGTCGTACCCACACGGCGTAGAAACCGCCGGCAGTCCTGCGATATTTACTGTTACCGTACATATATCGGCCTGATACATCTTGACAGGATCGCTTATATTTTCGTCGCACCTGTATGCCGTCGTCGGAGCGGTTGGGGTAAGAACCGCGTCACATACCGCAAAAATATCGTTATACTCTTTCCTTATAAGCTGCTTTAGCGCCATAGCCTTTCCGTAATAAGCGTCGTAATATCCGCTTGAAAGAGCATAGTTACCTAAAAGTATTCTTCTCTTTACCTCATCGCCGAAGCCCTCGCGCCGCGAGTTTTTGATAAGCTCCTCATAGCTTGAACCTATATTTGATCTGTGGCCATACTTTATACCGTCATACCTTGAAAGATTAGAGCAAGCCTCTGCGGAGGAAATAAGATAATACGCCGCTGTGGCATATTTAAGCGACGGCATGGAGCATTCTACAAGTATAGCGCCCATGCTCTTATAAACCTCAGCCGCTTTCAAAACGCTGTCTCTCACCTCATCGTCGATGCCCTTATCGTAAAATTCCTTAGGCAGCGCAATTTTTACACCTTTTATATCTTTGCCTATTTTTGCGGTAAAGTCCACTACCTCTTTCTTTGAGCTTGTGCCGTCGTGCGGGTCAAATCCGCAGATATGATTTAAAATCAAAGCACAGTCGTGACTGTCTCTTGCGATAGGTCCTATCTGGTCAAGTGATGAAGCAAACGCCACGAGTCCGTACCTAGAAACTCTCGAATATGTTGGCTTTAATCCCGTCACTCCGCAAAAGCTTGAAGGCTGTCTTATTGATCCGCCCGTATCTGAGCCGAGCGCCGCAAGGCACAGATCCGCTGCGACCGCACTTGCCGAGCCTCCGGAAGAACCTCCCGGAACACGGCTTTTGTCGTAGGGATTTTTGGTCTTTTTAAAAGCAGATGTCTGAGTCGAGCCGCCCATGGCAAACTCGTCAAGAGACACCTTGCCGAGCATAACTATTCCCTCGTTCTCAAGCTTATCCATAACCGTTGCGTTATATGGCGGAACAAAATCCTCAAGCATCTTAGAGGAGCAGGTAGTGAGCACGCCCTCGGTACAGATATTGTCCTTTATAGCCATAGGGATTCCGGTGAGCGCACCGGCGTTTCCGCTGTCGATTTTTTTCTGTGCCGCATCAGCCTGTTTAAGCGCCTTATCCTCCGTTACGGTGATATAGCACTCAAGGTCTTCGTCAAGCTCCTTTATCCTTTTGAGATACTTCTCTGTTACTTCTTTAACAGACACCTGCTTTTTATCAAGCGCCTGTCTTAATTCTCTGAGCTTTAATCCTTTTATCTCCATACGCCTATGCCTCCTATTCTACGACCTTTGGAACCACAAAGCAGTTCTGCTGATTTTTGGCATTCTGCAAAATCTTTGCGGTTTCAAGGCTCTCGGCGGTCTCGTCGGCGCGCAGGTCGTTCAGATAAACGTTTTTATTGTCAAGGATAGGGTCATAGGTTACATCGATTTCCTTCACCGTATCCATAAGCTCGATTATGCTTGTCATATCCTCGCTTGCTTTTACAAGCTCCTCGTCGGTAAATTCAAGCTTTCCGAGCTCAGCTAAATACTTTACCATTTCAAGATCCATATATTATTTCACCTTTCCTTAAGTCTCAAAGGGTATATTTCCCAATACTAAGTATATATTGTACCACAATCAAGTTATTTTTGCAAGCAAAAAGCGCCGTCAAAACGAAAAAAGACACAGAGGCTTTCACATTATGACCTCTATGTCCTTTTAACCATATTAAATTATATCTATCTCTTAAAGCAAATCACTTTGAAATAAGCTCAAGCGTATCCCTTGCGATAAGAAGCTCCTCGTTTGTCGGAATGACCCAGACCTCTGTTTTTGAATCCGGTGCGGAGATTTTTACAAGCTTGCCCTTACAGTTATTTACGCCGGAGTCTATTTTGATTCCGAAGTATTCCATATCCGCACAAACGTCCTCTCTCACGTCCGGAGCATTCTCGCCGATGCCGCCCGTGAAGATGATAACGTCAAGACCGTTCATTACAGCAGCATAAGAGCCAATATACTTTTTAATGTCGTAAACCAGCATTTCCTTTGCCAAAAGCGCTCTTTCATTTCCCTCGTCAGCTGCCGCAGAAACGTCTCTGTTATCGCTTGACACACCTGAAACGCCCAGAAATCCCGATTTTTTATTCATATAGTCGCTCATCTCGCTTGCGGAAAAGCCATGTTTTTGAGCAACAAATGTTACCGCAGAAGGATCGATTGCTCCTGTTCTCGTTCCCATCAGAAGGCCGTCGAGAGGAGTAAATCCCATTGAAGTATCAACGCTCTTGCCATCCTTTACCGCCGTTATGGACGAACCGTTTCCCAGATGGCAGGTAACTATCTTTGTTCCCTCAAGGCTTTTACCCGTTTCCTTTGCGTATTTAGCGGTAACGAACCTGTGGCTTGTTCCGTGAAAGCCGTACTTTCTTACGGCATACTGCTCATAATCCTCATAAGGCAGACCGTACATAAACGCCTTTTTCGGCATCGTCTGGTGAAATGCGGTATCAAAAACGACAACCTGCGGAGTGGAAGCGGGAATAACCTTAGTGCAGGCTCTTAATGCAAGAGCATGAGCGTGGTTATGTACCGGAGCTAAATCTCTCAGTTCATCGATCTTATCGATTATTTCTTCTGTAACAAGACACGGCTTGTCAAAGACCTCTGCTCCCTGAACTATTCTGTGTCCGACTGCTGATATGTCTGACATTGATGAGATCACTGCGGCGTCTCCGGTTGTCAAAACCTCAACAAGCTTTTCAAACGCCTCCGTGTGGGTAGGAAAATCGCAGTCTGCCGAATACTCTCTGCCGTCAAAGGTCTTGTGAGAAATATGTCCGTCTATTCCTATTCTGTCACAGTTGCCCTTTGCGATTACGCTCTCATCGTCCATATTTAGAAGCTGATACTTTAAGGAAGAGCTTCCTGCGTTTACAACTAAAATCTTCATTTTAAAACTCCTTTTCAGTTTCACTTGACATTTTGAGTATATTTTTATATTATAACATTAACGGAAAAATTTCAAGTGGATTTTATAAAAAAAATAGACATACAGACATTTTTTTACTATTGGCTTGTCATAGAGAGGAAATACAGTGAAAACGGCGGGAATTGTTGCGGAATTTAATCCCTTTCACACGGGGCACGAATATCTGTTAAAAAAGGTGCGGGAAAACGGCTATTCGCACATTCTCGTCTGCCTGTCAAGCGACATAACTCAGCGCGGGGATATAGCAGTTTTTGACAGGCATACAAGAGCCGCGTGTGCTGTAAGCTGCGGTGCAGACCTTGTGGTTGAGCTGCCTGTTCCGTTTTCGATGTCCAGCGCTGAAATATACGCAAAAAAAGCGATCTGGATATTAAAAAGGATCGGTATTGACGCGCTTTTTTTCGGAAGTGAGACAGAAGATAAAAAAGCTCTGTCAAAAGCTGCGGCAGCAACAAATGAGCTTAAAGACAGCGATACTGTAAAGGATTTGCTGAGATCGGGTGAAAGCTATCCCGGCGCCGTATCAAAAGCGGCTGAAAAACTGCTTGACAGTGAATCGGCAAATGTTTTTAAAAGCCCTAATTCCACCCTTGCGATAGAGTATATAAACGCCCTTGGCAGCACGCCTTTTTTCCCCGTATCAAGAACTTTTCCGCACGACGGCGAACAGGGTGACAACTATGCCTCGGCGTCGTTTATAAGAAAAGGTATCCTAAGCGGCAGCAATGAGGCTTATAGGTTTCTGCCTTATAAAGCAGACGGCATTGCGTTTTCCGATATACAAAACATACAGCGGGCAATTTTGCTTTCCCTTTACAGGAAGGACGTAAAAGAGCTTTTAAAGTATCACGACATAAACGACGACCTTGCGCACAGAATTTACAATTCCCTTTGCACTGCAAAAAGCTACGATGACCTTTTGATCGGTATAAAGACAAAAGCGTATACAATGGCTAGAATAAAAAGGTGCTTATTAAACGCATATCTTGGAATAACGCCAAGTGATATTTCACTTACTCCATATATAAGACCTCTTGCCGCAAATGAAAAGGGAAAAGAGATCATGTCGGCAGCAGGATGCGAAATGTCCCCGTCTTTAAAGGAGCTTTCAAAAAAATATTCCCGGCTATGCGAGCTTTCAGAAGCGTCAAACAGACTTTTTGATATGTCAACGGATCGCCCCTCTGGACAAAGCGAGTACTCAAAGCCGTTTATTACTTTGTAAAGCTTATTTTCCATATCAGACTAAAACCTCATACTTTACAGAAAGAAGGTGTGTCCCGGTGCGATTTCGCCCCTGCATCGATATACACAACGGATGCGTAAAACAGATAGTAGGCTCAACATTAGAAGGAAACAAAGCCGCTGAAAATTACAAGAGCAAAAAAAACGCCGCCTACTATGCCTACCTATACAAACAAAACGATCTTTTCGGCGGACACATTATCCTTTTAAATCCTACAGGCTCCGCCGAGTATGAAGCTGATAAACAAGAGGCCGCAAAGGCGCTGTCGGCTTTCCCGGGGGGGCTTCAGATAGGCGGAGGAATAAACGACAAAAACGCACCGGAGTTTTTGTCTCTCGGGGCGTCTCACGTAATAGTGACAAGCTTTGTGTTTAAAGACGGAAAAATCGATTTTAACAATCTTAATAAGCTTGCGGACGCCGTTGGAAAAGAAAAAACAGTTCTTGACCTGTCCTGCCGTAAAAGGGACGGCAGATATTACATCGTCACGGACCGCTGGCAAAAATACACAGACGTTGTATTTGACGAAAGCACTATAAACATTTTAAAGGACTTCTGCTGTGAGCTTCTGGTACACGCAGTGGATATCGAGGGCAAGAAAAGCGGAATCGACTTAAACTTAGTTGATATTCTCGCGTCTTCGCCGGTTGTGTCTACATATGCCGGCGGCATATCATCGCTTGAAGATATTGAGCTTATTAAAAAGCACGGAAAAAACAATGTGGATTTTACAATAGGCTCTGCGCTTGATCTGTTCGGCGGAGAGATCCCGTTTGAAACGGTATCGGCTTACAATATACAGGGGGAAATATTATGAAAAAGCTGATGTTGGTTTTTAACCCAAACGCCGGAAAAGGGCTTTTGAAAAAAAATATATGCGAGATAATCGATGCATTTGCAAAACACGGCTATCTGACCACCGCGTATCCTACTCAGGCAAAGGGGGACGGCTTTGAAAAGCTGATAAGCTACGGAAAGGATTACGATATGATAGTCTGTTCCGGAGGCGACGGAACGCTGTCCGAAACCATATCTGCGCTTATGCAGTTTGAGCCGGATAACCGCCCGACGCTGGGTTATATACCGGCCGGCTCCACGAACGACTTTGCAAACTCGCTTGACATACCGAAAAACTTTGTTCTTGCCGCAGAAAACGCGATAGAGGGAATTCCCTTCAAATGCGATGTGGGAACGCTTGGGGATAATTATTTTTGTTATGTTGCGGCATTCGGAGCGTTTACAAACGTCACCTATCAGACGGACCAGTCACTGAAAAACAAGCTTGGGCATATGGCATATGTTATAGAAGCGCTAAAAAGTCTTCCCAAGATCGAGGGTTATCAAATGCGCTTTGAATATGACGACGGCATGGTATGTGAAGGTAATTTCATTCTGGGAATGATAACAAACTCCGTCTCGGTCGGCGGTATTGTAAAGCTTGATAAAAACTCGGTCATTTACGACGACGGAATGTTTGAGGTAATGCTTGTGCGCCAGCCTGCGAACATAATAAAATTCACAAATATGCTCAATAACTTTGTAAGCTCGAATATGCTGAAGTTTTCAGAGCTTAAGGAAAAATACTTTGCCACATTCAAAGCCAGCAGAATAAAAATCACCTGTGAAAAAGCGATCTCGTGGACGGTTGACGGTGAAAACGGCGGAGAATATAAAGAAGTAGAAATAAAAAACCATATGCAGGCAATTACTATAGTTACGCCAAAGCTTCCTGAAACTCAGTCGCCCGCCGCGCTGCCTGACGAAAAGGAATAACATAAGCCGCTCGGCAAAAGCCGTCAGATAAATGGCGTAAGCATAAAATAATTTTCACTATTTTGTATTATTCGGGAGGGAATATGAAGGCTGTATTAAAAAGATCTGTGTCCGCCGCTATGGCATTATGCCTTGCATTAACTGCATTTTCGGGATGTAAGTCAACAAGGAGCATTGAAAGCGACCTTGCGGTAAGCTTTTCAAAAGAGAGCGGCACATATTCAGAGGAGTTCTCCTTAGAGCTTGAAAGTGATATAGAGGGAACGATTTACTACACCACTGACGGAAGCGATCCTTCGGTCAGCGACGCCGCAAAGGAATACAGCGGCGCAATAAAAATCACCGACAGAAAGAGCGATAAAAACATGATCGCCGCTGTTGAGCCTGCGCTTTTTGACGCCGCGCACGACAGTCCTGAAAAGGGCAGAGAAAGCTTTTCAAACTCAATGAAAGCGCCCGATGATTCTGCGGTTGATAAATGCACCGTTATAAGGGCAAGCGTTAAGGACAAAAGCGGCAGCTTTTCAAAGGCAGCCACCGCTACATATTTTATAAACGATATGTCCGACCACGTTAAAGGCATCAAAGAAAGCTGCGAAGCAAGCGGTCAGGATCTGGCAGTGATTTCGATTAGCGCAAATTACGAAGATTTCTTTTCGCCGGAAACCGGAATATACGTAAAGGGCGATAAATATGACGATGCTCTTGCGAAGTATCTTGAAGAAGAGGGCAAAGTCAAGGATACTGAGACCTCACGCGGACTTGATGCAAACTATAAGCAAAAGGGCAGAGAGTGGGAACGCCCCGTCCACATTGATTTCTTTGAGTCTGACGGAGAGGATACAACTCTTGCGATAAGTCAGGACTGCGGAATAAGGGTACAGGGAAATTATTCCAGATCAGACCTTCAGAAAGGACTTCGCCTTTATGCAAGAGAAGAATACGGAATAAAGAATTTTTACTATCCCGTTTTTGGAGACGACGCCAAGGACTCAAACGGAAAAACCGTTGAGAAGTTCAAGACCCTCAATCTTCGCGCAGGCGGAAACACAGCGTTTATCGCAAAGTACAACGATGCGTACTGGCAGTCGCTCGTGACCGAGCTTGATATGGCTACACAGGCGTCAAGGCCATGCGTGGTTTACTTAAACGGAGAATATATGGGGCTTTATATCTTGCAGGAAAACTACTCCGACAACTTCTTCTCAAATAAATACGACGTTCAGGATACCGACGTAGTTTTATATAAAGGAGATGCCGAGCAGTACGCTTCCGGCTACAAGCTCGATATCGGTGACGTTCCCGACGGGGCGTCAAATGAAGGCTACTACTTATCAGATCTAAATGATTTCTTTAAAAATCACGAAGACTTATCCGATCAAAGCGACCTCAAGGAATTTGAAAAGCTTGTAGATACCGAAAGTGTGCTTGACTATTTTGCGGTTGAGATATGGCTTAACAACAAGTGGGACTGGCCCGGAAAAAACTGGTCGATGTGGAAGACTGTCACGAAAAACAGTTCAAACATATACAACGACGGCAGATGGAGAATGTGCCTGTACGACCTTGATTTCGCAGGAGTTTCCGGAGAAGAGGACGCATACGCTAACACCGTCGCAGAGGATAACTACAAGCCCGACGGACTTCTTGATTTTAACACCAACAATCCTGCCGTACTGTGTTATGCGTATCTTATGACAAATAAATCCTCAAGAGAGTCATTTGAACAAAAGCTGAATAAACTTACCGAGCAAAACTTTGAAAAAACCTCGGCTAATGAAGTGCTTGACAGGTTTAACGACACATACTCACCGCTGTTCGATCAATTTTTTGAAAGGTACCCTGAATCCGGCTCAAAAGATAATTCCATAAACGGCGGCTATGGAAGCTACCGATGCATAAAGGATTTCCTTGAATACAGAGCCGATAATATCGATACAATGATCGATTTTATAGAAAGCATAAGAGGATAAAAACCTCCGTAATAAACAACAGATCCGCAGAGAATTTTATCTGCGGATCTTCATTTTGTTTTAAAAAAAATTTAAGCCGTTGATTTGCCGCAAAATATATGAGCCGGCCATATACGCACTTACATTTTCAATCTTAGTAATAAAACGATCGTTATAAATTTATGGATTGCAATTTAACCTGACTTTATCTTTCGTATTTTTAGCTTCAGTTTTAATGCTTAAAAGACAATAAAAGCGCTAAAAAATCTCTTCTGTTTTAAACAAGGCTGAAGTCAATTGATTTGTAAACGGCAAATGAATATTGTAAATATTTTATGAATAAATCATAATAGTTTTGTTAATAATGTACGTTTGCGTGCAAATATGGCGCTAAAAGCCCCTATTAGTAGAGGGCCAAAACCATGAAAGCAAAAACACAAAAAGTAAAAAGCAAGTTACAAACTGATTTTATTCTAAAAGGAATATCCTATTTTAAAATAAATCGCCATTTAATATTTCTGTATTTTGGCGTAGCGTAATCTATCCCCACGCGTTTATCTCTATATATCTTTACCTTTTCGCCGGTGTCCTCAATATAAATCAAAGGATTTCCGACAATGCTCATACCGTTAAGCTCACCTGTGATTTTGAGGTGTTTTGTAAGCTTTGCGGGACCGTTGAACTTTCCCTCGCACGCTCTTATTAAAACTGCCTGAGGCTCCTCCTTCCTGCCGGTAACAATGTTTACAAGCCAGTGTATTCCATAGCACAGATAGACATATATTGTTCCTGCCTCACGGTACAATATCTCCGTGCGGCCGGTTCTGCCCTTTGATGCGTGACAGGCGGTGTCCTCCTCACCCCGATATGCTTCGGTCTCGGTTATTTTAAGCCTTCGCACGACCCCGTCAATATTTGTAACGAGAGTCTTCCCGACAAGATCGGGCGCGACCTCAAGCACGTCTCTGTCAAAAAAGCTTTCACTGAGAATCACTTTACCGCCAGCCTTTCGATCATCTCCTCGTCGGGAGTAACATAAATGGTTTTGTTGTTTGAGAATATCACCATTCCCGGCTTTGCGCCGCTCGGCTTTTTAACGTTTTTCACCTCGGTGCAGTCTACCGGAACGGTCGATGAGCCCTTTGCCTTTGAGTGAAATGCCGCAATGCAGGCAGCTTCAAACATATCCTTGTCTGACGGGTGTTTATCTCCCGTTTTTAAAATAACGTGAGATCCGGGAATATCCTTTGTATGAAACCATATATCGGTTTTCTCGCTGTCCTTCAGCGTAAGCTTGTCGTTTTGACGGTTGTTTCGGCCCACCAGAATATCAAAACCGCCGCTTGACTTAAATCTCATCGGTGCAGAAGCCTTAACTGGCTTGGTCTTGCCTCTCGGTCGGCGAAGATACCCCTGCTCGCATAATTCATCTCTTAATACAGCAATATCCGATTCCGACACCGCACGGGTAAGAGCGTCAAACACGCTGTCTATATACAAAAGCTCCTCTTTCCCCTCTTTGATAAGACGGGTAAGCATTTTTCTGGCAGTATCGCACTTTTTGTAGTCTGAATAATACTTCTGGGCATTCTGCTGAGGAGTAAGCCGCTTGTCAAGCTTTACATTCACCTTAGGCATATCCTCAAGCGTATAGTCGGTCAGCATGACCTCTCCGTCGCCCTTATTTATCATATATATGTTTGAAATTATAAGGTCTCCGATTCTTTTATACTCGTCCTGCCTGCCGCATTCCTCAAGCTCTGTCAGCTGATTTGAGATCCTTCGGTTTATCCTCTCACTTGTTCTTATAAGAAGTCGAAAAAGGTCATCCGCACGCTGTCTTGTCCTTGCGAGCCTGTCACGTTCGGAGTAGAAATAATCCAGCAGCTCGCAAACATCGTCAAACTCTTTTCTAACCATAAGAGAGCCGTATTGCAAAATATCTATAAAGCAAAAGTCCTTAAGCTGATTTTCTCTGTTCTTTAAAACGACAAGCTTGTTTTTTCCATCTCTCACAGCATCCGCCGCGTTTTGAAAGAAAAAGCACAGCTTATCCTTTTGATTTTCGTTAAGCTGTTCAAAAACGGCGGTATCAGTTTTTGCACAGTAAAACACCGCTTCTCTCGCCATTACGGCGGATATCCCCTCAAAGGTGTGAAGCAAAACCTTTGACAGATCCTTCTGCTTGTTTTCTTCAAGATGAGAGAAAAGCTCCTCTTTTGTAAAATCAAAAAGAGACAGTCTTTTTTCGCGCGCAACTGCCGAATAGGTCATTCCCGGAAGCACGGGACGAACACTTGACATATCCTGCCCTACACGTTTTATGCTGTCTATTATTTTGCCGGATCCTTCCGTGAGGATAAGGTTTGAATGCCTTCCCATGATTTCGGTTATAAGAATAAGCCTTATCGAGTCACCCATTTCGTTTACGGTGTCAAAATCAAAGTAAAGTATTCTTTCACAGCCATCCTGACGAATGTCAGCAAGCCTTGCCGAGGACAGACGCTTTCTTAAAAGCATACAGAACATGGGCGGTGTCTGAGGATTGTCTATTTCACAAAAGGTTTCATGAACTCTCGCCTGGGACGCGTTTACGTTAAAAAGAACCCTGTGCGGGCTTGTTCTTGTTCGAAAGCTTATAACTATCTCGTCCTTTGACGGCTGATGTATTTTATCAACTCTGGCGTCGATCAATGCGCTTTTGAGCTGCTTTCTTACAAGTCCAAGAAATATTCCGTCAAGTGCCACCTAAGCACCTCCTTTGTCAGATGATCTGAGTTTTATCAGAGTTTTGAAAAGCTATAAAAACGCTTTTTGCACAATCCTTAAGTCTTTCATACAAAAACTCAGTTATAATGTTTTCGGTATAAAAATGGCCCGCGTCGATAAGAGCAAAGCCGCTGTTCTCAGCTTCGATAAAAGCGCTGTGTTTAACGTCTCCGGTTATAAGAGCGTCACAGCCGATATCCTGAGCCTCTTTAAAATACCCTGAACCGGAGCCTGATATGACCCCCACTTTTTTTACCGTTTTATCAGCAAAGTTAAATCTTATAAAGGAACACTTAAGTCTTTCCTTTACAAATTGAGACAGCTCTTTTACTGTGCACGGCTTATCTAAAACCGCAACTCTGCCAAGTCCCGTTTCACGGTCAATAGCAAGGTCTGGCACAGCGTCAAGGTCAAGCTTTTTTATAAGAAGGTCGTTAAGCCCGCCCCGTGCTAGATCAAAGCTTGTGTGCATACAGATAGACGCTATTCCGTGTGATGCAAGAATGACCGCAGGATCATTATTATCAAGGCTTTTAAGTGGTGAAAATATTACCGGGTGATGAGATATTACAAGAGATACTTCTTTTTTGACCGCTTCAAGCGCCACCGCCTTTGTAATATCAAGACATAGCATAATGCTTGCTGCCTCTGAATTCTTATCCCCCGTCAATAATCCGCTGTTATCCCAGCTTTCCTGCCTGTCAAACGGCGCAAAAGAGTTTATAAGCTCATAAATTTCCGACACGGTCATTTGATTCCCTCCTTTAAAAACTCCGATATTTTGTTTGCGATCTCAATATTTTTTTCCCCTTTGGCTTTTTTATCCGAAGAGTTTTTCATGCCCTCACCGGAAACAGTGAGTTTGTTTTTAAGTCTTGATAAATACTCTATATCATCCGGCTTTAAGTTAGATAGCTCTCCTGTATAAAAATAGTATTCGTCACTATTTGTTTTTTCAGGTGAATACTCAGCGTTTATCACGGTGTAGCAAAACTCTCCCGATCTCACTGCCGCTTCAGCTTTAATCGAAAAGCCGCTTATGCACATAAATCTTCGCAAAGTATGCGCCCTGGTCATCGGCTGTAAGATCAGGTTTACTTTGTTTTCCTTTAAGTAATCACAGCGGCCTATTATCTCGGCAATAGTCTCTCCTCCCATTCCTGCAACTATAACGTCTGTAACTCCGCTTAAGGGAACGCTGTCAAGTCCGTCTGATCTTACCACTGATATTTTATCCGCGTATCCGCTTTGAACCACGGTAAGAGATGCGGCCTTTAAAGGGCCTTCCTTTATATCGCAAGCATAAACAAAACGGGATATGCCGTTTTTTATAAGATAAACCGGCAGATAAGCGTGATCTGTTCCTATATCTGCCGCTATGGAATTTTTATTTACATATGATGCACACACAGCAAGTCTTTTGTCAAGCATAATCATGTTTTCCTTTTAAGCAAAACAGGGTGACAAATCCTGCCACCCTATTTAAAACGCACAATTTAATAATATCTCTGTTTTAAAAAGCCTAGTTCCCGAAGTGATCGTTAAGCTTTTTTACCAGATCGTTTACGTCTACTCCGTGAACACTGCACGCCTGCTCAAGAGATTCGCCCCTTGATGACGGACAACCAAGGCAGTGCATTCCCATTTCAAGAAAATACGGAGCGGTGTCCGAATCAAAATCAAGAATATCTCCGATTATAGAGTCCTTTGTAACCTTAAAGCCTTCCATTATTATACCTCCTGTTTTTTAATAGCAATAACCTGTAATCTTTATTTATTATAACCGATATTTTGTCAAAATGCAAGAGGCGGCGGCTTTTTATTCGCTATTCTGATTTTTGTAATACGTTTTCAAAAACTGCCGCCGGAAGCATAAGCTTTTTAAGTATATGAGCATAATACAAAATCAAAATCGGATATAGTTAATCATTCTTAACAATTAACAGAAAATTTAAAATTTTTAATATTTTGTTAACGAACAAAAACTAAAATCGTGTTAAAATGAATTGTACGGATAAATGTGACGTGTATTATTTATCCGCCAAAAGGGGGATAATAATGAAGAAAAGAATGTGCTTTGCGGTACTCGCAAGAAGCATTGATGAATCCTACCCTACAGAGGTTTTAGAGGGAATAATTTCTCAGGCATATGCTCTTGACTGTGATGTGGCGGTCTTTAGTATGTTTGACGAAAACAACTATGTCAGTGAATTTTTTGACGGAGAAAAAAATATTTTCAACCTCATAAATCCAGAAAAATTTGACGGCTTTTTAATTCCCGGTGCGTTGTTTAATGATTCCGGTCTGAGAAACGAACTGTTTGATATGCTCAAAAATACCGGCAAGCCGGTCGTAAGCGTAGACTATTCGACCGATCTGTTCCCTTGCGTTTTAAAGGACGAGAGGACTCCCTTTAAAGATATTGTCGCTCATCTTATTGACGTTCACGGCTTTACTGATATAATGTGCCTGACAGGTCTTAAGGACACTTTTCAGGCCGAGGAAAGACTTGCCGCATATAAGGACATCCTCACCGAAAAAGGCTTGTATGTAAGAGAGGACCGATGCATTTACGGCGATTACTGGGCAGACGCAGCGTATAATCTTGCGGACAACATCCACAGCGGAAAAATCAAGGCTCCTCAGGCTCTTGTTTGCGCAAACGACAGAATGGCAATGTTTTTTGTTGAGAGATTTACGCAGCTTGGTCATAAGGTGCCTGAAGAAATTGCGGTAGTCGGCTATGACGGGATCCCCGAATCAAGAGACAATGTTCCGACCATATGCACATACAAGGTACCGGACGCTCAGGTGGGCGCAGAGGGCTGCGCAAAGCTTTATGAAATCATCACGGGAGAAAAATGCGAAACGTTGAATCTGCACAGAGGCTTTGTCATCAGAGGCGAAAGCTGCGGCTGTCTTGAGGACAATTCTCTCAACGTAAGAGAAATGAGAAGAAGAACACGGCGCGAGCAAATATGCAGAGAGTTTTTCAGAACCGCAAATATGTTTGAATGCCTTGCCAACGCCCCTACGATGAACGACTTTATCGACCACCTTCAGAAAACGCCTTACATTTTCGGCGCCGGGGACAGCAACACCGAATACGCTTATGACCTTTGCCTTTGCAAGGACTGGGATTCTCTCGAAGCTCAGCACAACTACATAAAAACAGGATATTCAAAGCAAATGCTGGCTATGTGCCGTAACATCGATAAGCGCTTTACATTTGACGTGAGCGAGGTTTTTCCTCCTTTATGGGAGGAGCGAGACGTTCCTAACACATTCAGCTTTTTTCCAGTTCATTTCAACAACAGATGCCTTGGCTTTTCGGTAGTATGGCAGAGCACTAATACTGTTGTATGCGGAAAAACCTTCTGGGACTGGCACAAGGCGCTTACAAACGGTCTTGAATTTCTGCGCACAAAGATATACCTTGAAAGCCTTAACCACATAACATATCTTAACTCAATAAAGGATAAACTTACCGGAATTTACAACAGAAGCGGATATGACAAGTACTCAGACGAATTTATGCAAAACGCAAAGCAGCAGGGCAAAAAATTCATGCTGATATCCTGCGATATGGATGGGCTTAAATACATCAACGATACGTTCGGGCATCTTGAAGGAGACGTTTCTCTAAGAATAATAGCAAACGGTTTGAGCTATGCCTGCCTTAACAACGAAATATGCGCAAGAATAGGCGGAGACGAATTTGTCGTTATTGGCTACGGTGATTACACTCAGCAGTCTGTAACGGACATGATCCATCAATTTGAAAAATACCTCAAAAGATATAATGATGCGAATAACAATGAGTACAAGGTTGACGCTTCAGTGGGATATGTCATATGCGATATTGACCAGAACACAAAGTTAAAAGACATTCTCAGCAGGGCGGATAAGATGATGTACAAAAATAAGTTTGCAAAACCGAACAGACACACAAGGCTTTGATATACGCGGTTGTCGGAACCTATCCGACAGCCGTTTGTTATTTTTATACAAACCGAATTTTATCCTGTCGGCGCTTTTATGTAAATCAGATATCATTTGGTCAGGCTTATAAAAAAGACTTTACAAATAAAACCGTTTATGCTATTATAAAAATGTAAAATAACGTGAAATGTCACGGTGAAGAAAGCTTTTTAAGCGTTGCTTTTAAAAGGGAAGCGGGTGAAAATCCCGCACAGCAGCCACTACTGTAAATGAGGACGAACAGACGTATATCCATTGCGCTTATATGTGTGAGAAGGACGTCTTATTAGAATGATACATGAGTCAGGAGACCTGCCGGGGCATATGCTTGAAACCTGTTTGGGCAATAGGAACAAGGATCGGGCGCAAAAACAAGCTGTCTTTAGACGGCTTATTTGTGTTACACTTTTTCTTTCTTCGTTTCCTGTCAGGTTTTTTGCAGATCGGTTTTACAAAACAAAAAACGAAAGGAAGAAAAAAGAAAATGAAAACAACATTTGCAAAAAAAGCAGCGACAGCGACGCTGACTGCGGCGGTTTTGGTATCAGCATCGGTTACATCAGCTTTTGCGGCGCAAAAAAACGAGGTTTTTGACGAACTTTTAAAAACCTCTGAGTATCTATTGACTCAAAACCCAGAGGCAGGTTATCAAAACGACTATGCTCTGGGGGCTATTGTATCCGGAGCGGCTGATGAAAGCTTTAAGGAGAGCTACATATTAAGCGTTGAGGACTCGCTTAAGCAAAACGGCGGAAAGCTTATTTTTACAGACTCATATACCGGCGAAACGGGAGAATCTCTCATGTATGAAGCCTGCGCTGCAATTGCGCTTTACAAGATGGGAGTAGACACATCAGACATAGGCGGATATAACCTCTCCGATATTATCTCAAATTACGATCTTTCACTTGTAAGCAACCCGTATCACCTTTGTGAGGCTCTTAAGGCGGCAAGGCTGACAGGTGTCAGCGACGATGTCAAGGCAAGGCTTAAAGACGCCATTATGGCTTATTATACGGATAACGGCGAAACCGGCGGCATGGACTATTGGGGAATTTCTACCGACAACAACGGAGTGTTTGTTGAAGCTCTTGCTCCTTATATGGATTCCGACCAAGCAGTAAAGAACGCGGTCGAAAAATCTCTTAGATATATCGAAAATATGAAAAGAGCGGACGGCTATGATTCATCAGCGGACTATGCTTCCGAATACGGAAATCCGGATTCCACAGCGCTTGCTTTAAGAGCGTTTGCCGCTGTAAACGACAGTGAAAAAGCCGATGAGGCGTACAATTATCTCATGGGCTTTAAATCATCAGAAACAGACGGCGCTTATCTTTACGCAGGAGACGAAAGCATATACGCCGCAAAGGACGCGCAAGCCGCGCTTGTGGCTTATTATGATTATCTTCCGGCAAACGACGATAAGACAAGCACCGAGGCTTCTACCGATGCCGCGACCGAATCAACCGATACGACAAATTCCAACGGTGAAATGACTTTTGAAAGCACAACTGATAACAAACAGGAAATCACTGTTGACAGCACCGACGTAAAACCGAGCACCGCACAGACAGGAGATTCAAATCCGAATACGGGAGCAGAATCTAAGAGTATTGCAATTTCTGCGGCGGCACTTATGTTTATCGGGATTATTGTATCAAGCAAGAAAAGATAGACTCTAAACAATTCAAGGAGCAGGGGTAATGAAAAAATTTCTCATATTTTTTATGATTCTTGTTATGTCTGTTTCGTTTTGCGCATGCAGCGTGGAATCTGTTGAGGAGCACGAAAGCAAGGTATCAAGCTCTGAAGCGGCAGACAAAAAAAGCGGTGAAAAAGCGCAGCGAGAAACTGACAAGGCGATCGACAAGAACTTAACGGACAGTACCGATAATACAGACAAAACAAATAAAAAGTCTGAAAAGACTGACGATACTGCCGACAACAGTAAGGATCCGGCTGAAAAAGGCAATAACGCAAAATCAAACGGCAATCAGGACCCGCTTGTGACGACTGTTCCCGCAAACGGCAGCCAATCCGTTTACAGCTATTACGTTACCGAGTATGAAAAGGTTTATTCACAAAAGTACGTATCAGAAGCGGCAGGCGCTCAAAAAAGACCCGGCACTTCGACTTCAAAAGCTGCGTCTTCTGCTCCTAAAACACAGGTAATCGTTTCAGAAAGCGGCACAAATCCCGGAAGTTCAAAAAGTGCGGCTAAGGCGAAGATAAGCGTTTCACAAAAGGAGATCAACGTATCTTCGATACTGGTGAACCCAAGCCTTAAAGAGAACGTAAAAAATGCTCTTCCTAAAGACGGAGTGCTTATCCCGGCTTACAGTAAGATAACCATTACCGAGGGCTCTACTGTGTTCGACGCTCTTGAGCTTGCTTTAAAAACCGAAAGAGAAACATATAAAAACTCAAATGCGGTATTTGAATATAGAAGCTCAAGCTACGGAAACTACGTGTATTCAATAGCAGGTCTTTCTGAAAAAGACTGCGGAGCGCAAAGCGGCTGGACATTTAAGGTAAATGGACAAACGCCGGGAGTTTCATGCGACAAATATGTGCTAAAATCAGGCGACGTTGTGGAGTGGATATACGTTACGCATTCATAAGCTTTGGAGGGTGAATTGGCTTTACATTTCAGAAATTTAAACGAATTAGCGGCAGTATGCTACTGTTTCCTTTCATTTGTGCTTATCTGCATAAGCGCTCAGGATTTTATGTATCTTATTCCCTGCTTTGTAATATGTATTTTTTACAGTGTTTTTTCAGAGTGCTTTAAAACGGCACTCTTTTGTTTACCGACAGTGACTCTGCTGATCCTTATAAATCCGCTATTCAATCACGCGGGCAGCACTCCCCTGTTTTATGTAAACGATGATCCTTATACACTTGAGGCATTGATGCTGGGAATTCGCTCGGGCATGATGGTACTTACACTTATACTGTGGTTTCAGATATCCTTTAAGCTTATAAATTCAAACAAAGCTTTTCACCTGTTGTCGAAAATCTTACCCACAACTGCTCTTATGCTTTCAATGATACACAAAAGCACTAATGACTTGAAAAGACGCTCAGAGGATGTTTCTGACTGCCGCAAAAGTTTCATTAAAGGGCAAAAGGGATTTTTTAAAAACATAAGGCTCTTAAGCACTGAGCTTTTGGCGGTATCTCAAAACGCACTTGAAAGCTCGGTCATAAAGGGTATCTCAATGAAAGGCAGAGGCTTTGAACTTAAGGGTAAAACCACCGTTTATAAAATGAAGCTGAAAAAAGACGACGGCATAGTGTTTTGCACGGCGGCGGTCATGCTTTTAATACACTTATTTTTTGATGCTGCGGCGGGCGTTATCTCACTTTGCATCTGGCTTTTGCTGCCTGCTTTGTATCAGACAAAAGAGGAGTTAAAATGGCACTGTTTAAAATCGAAAATCTAAGCTTTAAATACGAGGGCGAGAAGGATTACGCCTTGCACGATGTTTCGTTTGATATGAACAAGGGAGAAACGCTGGCTGTGATCGGCAGGTCAGGCTGCGGAAAAAGCACCCTTTTAAGACTTATGAAAAAAAGCGTCAGCCCAAAAGGAGAGCTTTTAGGCAGGGTTATTTTTTCGTCTGATGACATATCAAAAACAGGCTTTGTTTTTCAAAATCCGTTTGACCAGTCTGTTTGCGAAACGGTTTACGACGAGATATGCTTTGCCCCTCAAAACCTTGGAATCAGCTCAGACGATATCCGACGCCGAACGGCTGAGGTATGCGAATTTTTCGGCATAACCGATATGGTAACAAAAAAAATGAGCGAGCTTTCAGGGGGAGAGGTCCAGCTTGTAAACCTCGCCGCAGTAAGCGTATTATCTCCTGAGGTCATCATTCTGGACGAGCCTTATTCACAGCTTGACCCTATAAGCTGTGACAAGCTTACCGGCGCTTTGAGAAAGCTAAAGGACGAGCTTGGAACAAGCATCGTCATATCATCTCATTCGCTTGAGAATGTTCTTCCTTTGGTCGACAAGGTTCTGGTGCTTGATGCCGGCAGGGTGTCTGATTTTGGAAAAACCGACCAAGTGTTTTTAAAGCTTTTAAGAAAAAACGACCCTCTCTGTCTTGTCGCAGGCCCGCTTATTCCGCTGTGCAAAGACAAATTGATTAAAACAGTTAAACAGGCAAGAGAGTACATACAAAAAAACGGCGTGCGGTACTCGGCAATGAAACCTTCTTTAACCGGCTGCGGAGAGGCTTCGATATTTGCAAAAAATGTGTATTTTCGCTACGATAAAAAATCCGACGACATTTTAAAGGACATTTCTCTGAAAATAAAAAAAGGCAGAGCCATGGGACTTTGCGGTGCAAACGGCAGCGGAAAAACAACGCTTATGAAGGTTCTGGCAGAACTTAGAAAGCCTTATGCCGGCAGGGTGAAATCCTGCGGCGGGTCAGTTTATCTTCCCCAGGACGCGCGCCTTGCCTTTGTAAAGGACAGCGTTTTGGAAGACATAAAATTTATGTGCGAAATGTCGGAAATTGACACCGCGGAAATACACAGAATATCTCAAAGGTATGCTATTTTTAATAAAATCGACAGGCTCTTTTCAAAGCACCCGTATGACCTAAGCGGCGGAGAGCTTCAGCTTGCGGCACTTTTTAAAGCGCTCGTCTGCGGCAAGTCAATTATATTTCTTGACGAACCGGCCAAAGGCTTTGACCCTTACGCAAAGGCTGACTTCATAAGCCTTATTAACGAAATAAAAAAGAACACCGCAGTGGTTATATCCTCTCACGATATTGAGCTTCTTACTGAAATATGCGATGATATTTCAATGCTTTTCGGCGGTGAGATCATATGCTTTAACGCAGCTTGTGAATTTGTTTTTAAAAACAGCTTTTTCACCACCGCGCTTGCCAGAGCCTCAAGAGGCATCTGCGACGGACTTGCCCTGAGCAGTCAGCTGGGAGGTGCAGAGTGAACGGTTATCTTGCGGCTGTAATTAGCATCATTATTATCATAGCCGCATTCTTAGCTTGCTTTGAACTTAAAAAGCCGTCTGCCGCACGGCTTATGCCGATAGTCATGCTTGTGGTAATAGGCTCTGTGGGACGCATAATATTTGCCTTTATACCTCAGGTACAGCCTGTAACAGCTATCGTTATCATCACCGGAGCGTGTCTTGGCCCGGCAGATGGCTTTATGACAGGCGTTCTTTGCGCCGCAGTATCAAATATTGCTCTCGGGCACGGCCCGTGGACGCCTTTTCAGATGCTTGCGTGGGGCGTTACAGGCGTCTTAGCCGGGGTTATCGCAAAAACAAAAGTCGGCTCCTCTCTTGCGGCAATGACTGTATATTCCGTATTCGCAGGAGCAATTTTCTCTGTCATAACAGACCTTTATACGGTCGCAAGCCTTTTTGAAACTATGACTGTTTCATATGCCTCGACGATTATTTTAACCGGACTTGTATTTAACATATCCCATATGATATTTAACGCCGTGTTTATACTGATACTCTATCTGCCATTCCGGCATATGCTTAAAAGAGTAAGAAAAAAATATCTGTAAGCAAAAAGGAGCTGTCTTAAATAAGTAACAGCTCCTTTATTTTTGTGTTATTTACGCCAAAGCGACAACCTCTACCTCAACCAGAACGTCCTTTGGCAGTTCCTTAACGGCAACACAGCTCCTTGCCGGCTTTTGTGTAAATGTCTTTGCATATATCTCGTTAAATGCCGCAAAGTCTGACATATTCTTTAAAAAGCAAACCGTCTTTACCGCCTTTTGCGGAGTAGTCCCCGCCGCAGATAAAACCTCCGTCAGATTTTTCATAACCTGTGTTGTCTGCTCCTCGATCGTTTTTCCCTCAATTGTATTGGTGGCCGGATTTATGGCGATCTGTCCGGAGGTGAAAACAAAATCCCCCGCCTTTATCGCCTGTGAATACGGGCCCAGCGCCTCAGGCGCTTTGTCTGTGTAAATCTTTTCCATATCTTTCTTCCTTTCTCAGCAAAGATGATAGCCGGCGTCTGTAAGCGCCGTGACTATCTCATCTATATGAGCCTGATCCTTTGTCTCAAGCACCATACGCAAAAAACAGCCGTTTACATCCTGTCCTTCATTTGCCCTTTCGTGGTGAATGGATATTACGTTTCCGCCTATTTTGGCGATTATATCCGCAACGCCCTTAAGCTGTCCGGGCTTGTCGATGAGCTCTATCATAAGCTGAACGGTCCTTCCCGTCATAATAAGTCCGCGCTTGATCACCCTTGACAGTATTGTTACATCAATGTTTCCGCCTGATAGCAGGCACGCAACCTTTTTACCCTTGATAGGCAGCTTATCAAACATAACCGCAGCGACCGGAACCGCTCCCGCGCCCTCAACAACTAGCTTTTGCTGCTCCATAAGCGTTAGAATAGCTGATGAAATTTCATCGTCGCTGACGGTGACTATATCGTCAACATATGTACTGACAAGGTCATAGGTCTTGTCGCCCGGCTCCTTTACGGCAATCCCGTCCGCTATTGTAGACACGCTGTTAAGGCACTGTATTTCTTTGTTTTTTACGGAGTTAAACATACTTGCAGCGCCCTTTGCCTGTACGCCGTAAACCTTTACCTTGGGCTTTAACTGCTTTATTGTAAACGCCACGCCTGAGATCAGTCCGCCGCCGCCTATCGGCACAATAACAGCGTCAAGATCCGGAAGCTGATTTAAAATCTCAAGACCTATCGTTCCCTGACCCGCAATGACATTTTCATCATTAAAAGGATGAATGAACGTAAAGCCCTTTTCCTTCTGAAGCTCAAGAGCTCGCTGATATGCGTCGTCATAGCAGCCCTTGACAAGGCAAACCTCCGCTCCGTATGCCTTTGTTGCCTCTACCTTTGAGATCGGGGCTGAGTCAGGCAGGCAGATTATAGATCTGATGCCTGCCTTTGTGGCGGCAAGCGCAACTCCCTGTGCGTGGTTACCCGCCGAACAGGCTATAACTCCCTTCGACTTTTCCTCATCAGTAAGCTGAGAAATCTTATAGTAAGCTCCCCTAACCTTGAAAGAACCTGTTGTCTGAAGATTTTCCGTTTTCAGATAGACATTGCAATCCCTGCTGAGCTTTGGCGCGAATATCATATCGGTATCTCTTATAACTTCCTTTAAAATAAGTGAAGCGTGATAAACCTTGTCAAGTGTAAGCATATAAAATCTCCTTTATAAATATTTTTGAAAGCATAATAAAAGCCCCGTCTCTTATATAAAGAGACGAAGCATAAAACTCCGCGGTACCACTCTTTTTGCCGTAAACAGCCGCTTATGCACATCAGTCAATGCGCTTCCCGATAACGGGGGATACCGTACCGCCTTAGTTGGCCCGCGGGCCTTTAGGGCGTCTGCTATGGGCGGATGAATACAAGCTGAGCACAGCGGCTCTCACCAAACGCCGCCTCTCTTAAGCACTGCAAACATGTAAACGCATTAAAATGCACCCATCACTGCATTTCACTTTATTTTTCGGGCTGACCCCTACTCAAAAATTATAACACTTTTTTGCCGTTTGTCAAGTAGTATTTTATGATTTGACCGTTTATGATGTATGAATTATATAGATTTGATTTTTTCTAAATATTATGTTATAATCTTATAAACTATGCTTATTCTTGATATTCTCAGGGGATAAAATATGAAGAAGAAAGCGAAGATATCTAAAACAGCCGTAATTATCATAGTTTTTATATGCCTTATGCTGCTTTTTGTGATAATGTTTGTTTCTCCTGCAAAAAAGCTTACTTACGGCATTATAACCGACGTTTTTACAAAGGAGTCAAAAACAGATACCGACAAACGCTTTGATGATATCGACAAACAGATGCGTGATTTTGAAAAGCGCGGACTTATCCTTATAAAAGAAAGCGACCGCTCAAAGCTTCCGTCTCTTGATTACCGGATCACGATAAACGGAGAAGGGGCCTCGGTCACGTTTTCAAACACGTCAGGTTACTGTGAAATCAAAATAATTTGTCCTCATTATGTATCTGCGGATAAGTCCGTTTTGTGCGAGTTGTATAACGAATTCGCATTTTACGGCACAAGCACAGGCGAAATTATAGGCTATACCCAGTCTATTACGCCAGATCCTCAAACCGCAAAGCCTTATTTCTTTACTTCAAGCGACAAGGAATATATGTCTATAAGTAACGATGGTCTTATGCTTATCGGCGCGGTAAAATAAGTCTTTTTATAAAGCTAACACTGTAACCCCGGGGAACTGTTCCCGTATAATAAATTTTAAATAATCAAGGGAGGAATTTTAAATGACTTGTAAAAATTGCGGAGCAGAGTTAAAAGAGGGTATGACCTTCTGCTCTCAGTGCGGAACAAACAATGCTCAGCCTTTAAATCAACAGCCTCAGCAAACACCTGCTCCACAGCCGATCCCGGCGCCTCAGATACCGCCGCAGCCACGGCCGCAGCAGGCACCTCAGGGAGGGTTTACTAATCAGCAGTTCACATATCCGCAACCCAATTATTATCCTCAACCTAATATGGCGGCTCCAAAAAAGCCCATAGAAAAAACGGTGTTGGGGCTTAATCTCGAAAAGCTTTCGGTTATCGCCGCAATTATCGTCGGCATACTTTTCGTGCTTTCAGGTTTTATCGGAATGTTCTCACACATAAGCCAATATGCAACGTCCGTATCAGGCGTGTTTACCTCATTGCTTTCGGGAATCGCTGAAGGCGTTTTATGGTCTACCGTTATAATACTGCTTGCAAAAATTATGTTGGCGGTAACCGGTAAAAACGACGAAAACAAAGACAAGTAGATTATTTTCTTTGGTTTAGCCGTTAGGTGAGCAAAATATTTTTTCATTAAAAACGCTTTTTTCGGAATTTTGTGCTTTCAGTTTAAGGCTGTTTTAATGGCCTTACCAGATCACAGCAACTAGGCAGAATAAAATCAAATCACTGCTAACTGCAATATAAAAAAGTAACCGACAGCTTTTAACGGCTGTCGGTTACTTTTTAACAAAATAATTATTCATCTGCACATTTGATCTCTTTGTTTTCAAGATAAAAGAAACGCACATACATTACAAGAGACCACAGCATAACAATTCCGCAAATTACAATTATCGTATTTGCCGCCGCATTGCTAAGCGGCAGAATCAGAAGCGCTATGAGCGCAACGAACAAAATTGCAGTACATATTTTCCCGAACCATTTGGCGCTGTTTACGATTCCACGCTTGAAGTTTCTTATACCCATAGCCGCCATAAAGCCCTCTTTAACTATCAGAATTACTACAAGCATTATCATGAGCTTGTGCTTTGCGCAAAGGCACAGCATTATTACTCCGTGCGAGAGCTTATCAGCTATCGGGTCAAGCGCCTTGCCAAGATCAGATATCATATTAAAGCGCCGTGCAATATATCCGTCGAAAAAGTCGGTTAGAAAACCGATAGCAAGAAAAACAACCGCTGTATATTCCTGGCGCTTATTATCCGCACCAAGATACAACACCATAAACAGTATTAAAAATACAAACCGCAAAAGCGTTAAAAAATTCGGTATTGTAATAGCATTTTTAAAAAGATTCTTAAACATACTTTTTGCCTTCTTAATTCTGAGTAAGGGCCTTGCCCTGTCATTTAACAAGCGACCTTGGCGTTAGCCCCGCCAGTAAAGCCTTACACAGAAAGACTAATATGATCCTAAACGCCTGAATGACGAGGGACATAAGGTCGCGGTCATGGTGAAAAATTTAAATTAGCTATATCCGATCGACTTAAATTTCACAACAAAGCTATTGTATACCAAAAACTTTGTTTTGTCAACAATTGATACCTTCCATTATTTGCAAAGCAGCATAAAATATGCTAATATATCTTTGTTGGAGGTGTTATAATGCGGATAAATTTTAATAACACAACGCTCAGAGTTTTGCTTTGCACGCTATGCTGTGCGCTTTGGGGCTCCGCCATACCTGTAATAAAGATCGGTTACAGGTTTTTGCAGATAGATTCAGCCGATATTCCGTCTCAGATACTGTTTGCGGGAATAAGATTCTTCTTTTCCGGAGTTCTTACAATAATTATAGGAAGTGTTATATCAAAAGGCTTTATTTATCCGAAATCAGCCGCTTCTATTTTCAGGACAGCAAAGCTGAGCGTGTTTCAGACAATGATACAATATGTCTTTTTCTACATCGGACTTGCAAATACCACGGGTGTTAAGTCCTCGATATTAGACGGCACCAGTGTTTTTATCGCACTGATCCTGTCCGGCGTTATTTTCAAAATGGAGAAGGTCACCCCGATTAAAATAATCGGCGCCATTATAGGATTTATCGGTGTTTTCCTTATAAATATAAAAACCGACAGTTTGAAAACGCTTGTTGATTTCTCGCTGTTCGGAGAAGGTTTTATACTCATTTCCACAACAGGATACGCCTGCTCCTCGGTGTTTATGAAGCGTTACAGCGCCTATGACGACCCCACAATGCTGAGCGGATATCAGTTTATTATAGGCGGAGCCGCAATGACACTGGGCGGGATAATATTCGGCGGAAGGCTTGGCCATTTAGGCTTTGGGTCAATAACAGTGTTTGTTTATCTTACGCTTGTCTCTGCGGTTGCATATACTATATGGGCTCAGCTTTTAAAGCACAACCCGGTTTCCAAAATCACTGTTTTCAGCTTTTTGATCCCCGTGTTCGGCGCGCTGTTTTCAACCGCTGTGCTTAAAGAAAACGATATACTTAATGTAAAAGGTCTTGTCTCACTTGTGCTGGTGTCGGTCGGAATAATTCTAGTAAGCAGGGGCAGATTTAAGAGAGAAAAACTTGAAGGATAAACAAAAACAAACAGGCGAACGGCTAAACACCGATCGCCTGTTATTTTTATCAGTTTAATTGATAAGAGACTTTTCTGTTTCCTTATCAAAGATGTGTATCCTGTTAGGATCAATAGCAACCTTGATCTTATCCTGCGGTCTCGCTGTGGATCTGGGCGAAACTCTTGCTGTGAGCGGGATCCCCTCACAGTTGAGGTAAAGATAAGTCTCAGCACCCATCATTTCGGTTACTTCAACGGTCGTATCGATCACACCCGTTTTAGCAGTCGAGAGGAACATTTCCTCATCGTGTATACACTCAGGACGGATACCCAGAACAACTTCTTTTCCAACCATAGGCTCTAAAACCTCTGCGTCAGCCTTTGCTTCAGGGATCTCAACAGTGTATTTAACACCGCGTGTGGTCTTTGTATCCTCAGAACCAAACTCAACTACGTACTTACCGTCTTTCTTTAACAGCTTTGAATCTATAAAGTTCATCTGTGGAGAACCGATAAATCCTGCAACGAACTGGTTTACAGGGTTGTTGTAAAGATTTGTCGGGGAGTCGATCTGCTGAATGAAGCCGTCCTTCATAACAACGATTCTGTCTCCCATCGTCATAGCCTCTGTCTGGTCATGAGTTACATAAATAAACGTAGTTCCGAGCTTTTTGTGAAGCTTTGAGATCTCCGTTCTCATCTGAGCACGAAGCTTAGCATCAAGGTTTGAAAGAGGCTCGTCAAGTAAGAATACCTGCGGCTCACGAACTATAGCACGGCCCAGCGCAACTCTCTGTCTTTGTCCTCCTGACAAGGCCTTCGGCTTTCTGTCGAGGAGATGAGCAATGTCGAGGATCCTTGCAGCTTCCTCAACCTTCTTTGCAATCTGATCCTTAGGAACCTTTCTTAATTTAAGACCGAATGCCATATTCTCAAATACGGTCATATGAGGATATAAAGCGTAGTTCTGGAAAACCATTGCGATATCTCTGTCCTTAGGAGCTATATCGTTTACAAGTCTCTCTCCGATATAAAGCTCTCCGTCGCTTATTTCCTCAAGTCCTGCAATCATTCTCAATGTAGTAGACTTGCCGCATCCGGAAGGACCAACCAGGATAATAAATTCCTTATCCTTGATCTCAATATTGAAGTCTGTAACGGCTACAACATTTCCCGGATACTTTTTGTAAATGTTTCTAAGTGATACACTTGCCATTTATGCAACCTCCTAAATATATAGTAATAGAAAATCAATTACTAAAAATTGTTCCTATATTATAATACCAGTTGTTTTAGCAAAATACAAGTGTAGAATTGACTAAACTTTAGCACAATAAATTATTCATAATCACGAAAGTTTTCTTGGAAATTTATGTTTTGTCCAAAAGTTTTTGTATATCTTTGTGCAAAATCTCTAAACATTCTCCCAGTGGCAGATCCCGGTCAAGTTCCATACTTCCTATAGATACACGCTTTAGATAAACGACCTCGTTTCCAAGCTGTGAAAACATCCGCTTGACCTGATGAAACTTGCCCTCGTGAAGTGTCAGAAAGCACGCTTTGTCATTGTCCTTGACTCTCTCAAGCTTTGCGGGAAGACACACTTCATTGTTATCAATCGTCATTCCGGACGCAAAAATATCTGCGGTATCTTCCCTTATATCATCCTTAAGCTCAACATAATATCTCTTATCAACGTGGCTTTTGGGAGATAGCATTTTGTGCGAAAGCTCTCCGTCATCGGTTATCAGCACAAACCCCTCCGTATCCTTGTCAAGCCGCCCCGCGGGAAAAAGTCCGCAGCGATAAAGCCTTTTCGGCACAAGCTCAAGAACTGTCGGGCTGTTTCCATTCCTTGTCGAGCAGACATATCCCTGAGGCTTGTTGAGCATTATGTATATATGCTCCTTGTACCGAACCTTTTCGCCGTCAACGGATATTTCGTCTATTTCGGCATCTATCTTCTGATCAAACGCTGCCTTTTTACCGTTTACAAGTACTCTCCCCTGCCTGCAATATTGCTTTGCCGCGCTTCTTGAAATATCGCTTATCTGTCCTGCGATGAACCTGTCAAGCCGCATGATCTTTGACATCCCTGCACTTCCTTTAACTCTCCGATTTTTTAAGTCCCTGCATAAAGCCGTCCAGCTCATTGCAGGATACATCTCCTCCTATAAGTCTGCCCTCGAAAACCATAAGATTTATAAATACATTCTCTCTTCCTGACGGATAGTTTGTTATCTTATATGAATATATTTCTATCTCTTTTCCCTTGTACTTTTCCAGATTAAAGCCCTGCTGCTTCTGGATCTCGTTGTACTGCTCGTATACGTCTCCGAACTCGACCGGGATCTTTGCCGCCGATGTCTCAGCATAGCTTGGATCTGTTTCCCAGCCCATCTCCTTTATAAAGCTTTGTCTTTGCTCTTCGGTTTCAAGCGTTACGCAGTCATCCGAATATGCGTGTGCCACTCCGTAAACTACCAGAAAAATAAATAAAGCCGCCGCAATACACGCAGCAATTACCACGCCGAGTTTTTTGACCTTTATAGTCTTTACCAACATATATATAGCCCCTCTCTGACTGATTTTTGTAATTAAGTATATGCTTATCTTTTTAAGCTTATACCCGTCTTGATTGAGACTTGTATATATTTTACAGGTATCAAAAAGCCCCGGATCAAATCTCCGGGGCAGTGGACTTATAGCTTTTCAGATCAGAAAATAAGCTCTAAAATCCATGTTACAAGCGTAACACAAGCAAATGTAACGCCAACCGCATAAGGCAGCTTGTTGTTATCCTTTATTTCGTTTGCCAGAGCCATTGTAACGAATATTATGCCAATGGTCGTTCCTAAGGACGTGAAAACAGAAGCAAAGCCTGCGCTTGCAAGTCCTAACAGGAATTCGATAATTACTGTCGGGATAGCCACGATCGCATAAAGGCTTGCAATTGAAAGACCCTTAAAGAAAGTGATTTTCTGCTTTCCGATAAACTGAGCGCACAGCATTACGATTCCGGCAATAACCGCCAGCGTCGCAACAGCTATCAACAGTTCCATAAAGAATCTTGCAACATATGTGCCGAACGTGTTACCGACTGAACCTGAACCGAGGTAATCGTAAACCATGTCTTCAATTGAGCTTGATGTGTCAATCGAGTATGTAGCTAGATTGATCATTCCGAAGATAATCCTTACAAGAGCGTAAATCACCGCAATAATAAGCGATGTAACGATATTGGACTTGCCTACAAACTTCGGAATACCGTCTGCCGGAGATTTTAAAACCTCAACTATGCCGGTCATTGTGTTTCCCATTTCCTTGCCGATGTCAATGCTGCTTTTCTTTTGCGGCGTACTCTGAGCATATACGTATTGATTCTGAGGATCAATAGATGCTGTCGGCTGCTGCACCTGATTCTGATCAGGATTTTGAGTGCCGGTTACCTTTTCTTCATTTTCGTTCATAAAATAACTTCCCTTCTTACAAGCGTATATTTTGCCTGACTTATACAAAACAGTATATCACACATTTACTTTTTTGGCAATATATAAATGAATATTCGGCAAAAAATTCTACACTTTACACAAATTATCGGTTCAATAACTTGTGCAACAGGCTGTTTTTTAAAACTAATATAGCCGCAGAAAATAAATACCTTATCGGACAAAAAATTTTTAAGCTGTAATGCCAAATTTCGACACGCATAAAAGAAATCGTGTGCTATAATCTGTTTGTAGATTTTTCTTTACCCGAAGAAACTGTAGGGCAAACCGCTTTGGCAAAAATGAGCCAAGGCGGTTTGTTCTTTTTCATAATAAAAAAACGCTATCGGAAAGTGAACTATACATTATTATTCCACGGTGTCTTTTTCTTTGACTGCCCTGTAATTTTTACCTCGCGCACTCATTGAATCAAGGATCGTGCGAATTGACCGAAATATGTTAGTCGCAAATAATCACCCGATTTACTATAATAAACACGCTCTTTTAACAATTGTTGCCGTCGAGTAAAACAGAAATCACTAATAAATAGGGCAGCATTTTATTGACAGCAAATTATAAGTTTGTTATAATGCGATAAAGTTACATAAAACTGAATTTATATATAAATACAAAAAGGAGATTTTACAAATGGTTGATGTAAAAGGAAAGTGGGCGCTTGTAACAGGCGCCACAAGAGGTATAGGTAAGCTTGCGGCACAGTTTTTAGCAGAGCGCGGCTGCAATATAATTGTTCACAGCAGATCGCTTTCCGCTTCCGAGCAAGAGGCAAGAAAGCTCCGGACGCTAGGAGTAAATACTCTTGCGGTATCTGCGGAATTTACCTGCGTTAGCGATGTCAACAAAATGCTTGACAGTATCGACAGCACGGGTGTTGATGTTGATATCATACTCAACAATGCCGGTATGCAGGTGGCATACCGCAGCGAATACACAAAAACTCCCGCCGAGGATTATGAAAAAAGCTTTCTTATAAACACCATCGCACCTATGATGATATGCTATCATTTTCTTCCCAAAATGCAAAAAAAGGGCTTCGGCAGAATAGTAAACACCACAAGTGGTATACGCCTTGAGCCAGAGCAGGCGGGCTATTCCGCAAGCAAGGCGGCTCTTGACAAGGTGACTATTGACCTCGGCTCAAAGCTCAACGGAAGTGACGTCACAATAAATCTCACCGACCCGGACTGGTGCAGAACCGATCTCGGAGGGCCATACGCAACAAACTCTCCTGAAAGTTCGCTTCCCGGAGTTGTTGTCGGAGCGTTTATTGACGACAAGCGATCGGGACGAATCTTTAGCGCAGGTCTTTTTTACGATATGACTCTTGAAGAAGCGATTTTAAAAGCTGAAAGCATGGAAAGTCCGTATTAAGCCACAGCCTGACAGATATTTACAAAAAATATTAACATAAGCTTAAACCTTACTCTGCATAACAATATATTACTGATTTTGACAAAATATCAACGATTTTTTACATCCATAATTTAAGCAAAGAAATAAATGCTATACTGTATTTGTAGAAATATACCATATAACTATTACAAATAATCACTTTAATTGTTATAATTTTATCTTATTTCTAGGATGCTTTGCAATTAAAATTTGCTTTTGTTTAGCAGAAGCAACATGAGTATATATTTGTGTGGTAGTAATGGAGCTATGCCCCAGCATCTTTTGTATATAACGGATATCAACATCCTCTTCTAACAAAAGAGTTGCAAAAGAGTGTCTGAACATATGCGGAGTGATATTTTTATTATAGTGAATCATTTTTGCATACTTTTTAACTATTTCACGCACTGATTGCTCAGACAAGCGTTTGTGCAGCTTATTTATGAAGAAGTAGCCGTTATTATCAATATCGCTTTCAAATGCGGATTTATAAGACCTCAGAGCATTCAGCACATCTTTATTTTCAATTTGAATAATTCGCTCTTTAGATCCCTTACCGAATATTTTTACGGTATGATTTATCAAATCAACATCATACGGCGAAAGCGAACACAATTCAGATACCCTGACGCCTGTAGCAAAAAGGAATTCTAAAACAGCAATATCCCTGAGAATTGTTTTGTATTGATATGTGCTCAACTCGCCATTGAGCTGATCATACGCTGTTTTCAAAATCTCATTTATTATATTAAGCGGTATGGTCCTGGGTAAAATTTTAGGCTCCTTTAAATTCAGCCGAATCTTATCAAACGGATTAACTTCAATCAGATCTTCAAGCAATAAAAACCTAGTAAAGGCTTTTATCGTTGCGATTTTACGTTTGACCGTTTTAGGTGCAAAAGTTTTATTAAGATATTCTATGTACGATAAAATGTGCTGTTTATCTATTACGGCATCGGAAAAGATTTGATATTGAAACAGATCTATTTTATATGCCTTTAGGGTCTTACTATTTAGGTTCTTATTATTACGGCAGTATCGCAAAAATAAGTCATAGTACGCATTTATTCTTTCCATAGGCAAGTCCTTTCATTTAAGTATTATATTCATATTATACTTAAAAAACAAGGATTTGTCGAATGATGAAGAAATGAGTATTTTAGTAAATTTTTCTGTGTATCCTATATTTATCTATGTATATGGTCGAAATAAAGGATAACTATAAATTATCTTGTGAA
>CANRLH010000008.1 GCA_947631455.1 uncultured Clostridia bacterium | reverse complement strand
TTCTGTCGAAATCCGCTTTTTGCTTTAAATCACAAAAGCAAAACCGCCGGAGTTGACATTCGTCTAGTCCGGCGGCAAGCGTTTTCAAATAAAATTATTTGTCTGTTGATTTTTTATAAAGACTATCTGAAAATGCTATAAGCAAAACAGAAATAACAATCAGAATGATAAATAAATATACTCCGATCCCAATAAATTGTGCAATATTACCGGTTATCATTTCTATAATGACATAAGCAACCGGAACAAGTGAGCACACATTAAGCAGAATGGATATGGTCTTAGATGGAAGACTTATTGCTGAGGATATAAATGCTGTTAACGCTAATACAGCCGATATTGAAAAAGATATGATGTATTTAAATGTATCGTCCGCTTCTTGTGATACTAAAGAAATAAAATTGACGCTGCCCAAAGAATTTATTGATATTACCGGGCATAGCAGTAATACGAAAATAGAAACAAATGAGATACAACCAGCAATTATTCTTATAGGATTACGTTTTGCACTGGTTCTGCTCCGTCTAACCAGATTTGGACTTTGTAGGTCTAAGGACGTTGCAAGCGCAACTACTCCGATAACGGAAATTATACACTCAAACAGCATATAAAAACCATTGTAGCTAAGGCTGTATATCCACACCGATTTCCAGCCGTCCGCATATTCGCCCCAGATAGTAACTCCAGAGATAAAATGACACAGCAAACGAAGAGCAGAAGCAATTACTGCTCCCAAACCTATTGCTACGGTCTGCTGTTTGATCGCCTTTCTTAAAACAGCACCGCCAATTCCCAAGACTGCAAAAGCTATGACATAGTCAAAGAGGATAAGAATTATATACGATACTATTCCCTTGACATATGCAAAGTTTCCCAATCCCTGCAAAAACATTTGCAGAAGTCCGTGTACAATTCCGGAAAAAGCTCCCCACTTTATACCGTGGCGATAACCTATAACTATTATAGGTACCTGACTGAAGGCGGTTATTGATCCGCCCATGGGGGCTTTGAAAATAGTTATGTAGGACAGCACGGTAGAAAGCGCTATCATTACTGCACATTCTACGAGCTTTAACAATGTTTTTGTGTTTTGCATTTTCAAAACAACTCCTTTTTAATATAATACTGAATAGAAAAGCGCCCTGAAAGCAAAACTTACAGGACGCAGAAATTTTTCACAATATCAACTAAACACGATATTCGTTTTCCTACGCCGGCATTATCCGTATCAGGTCATGTGGGTCGAGGTCGAACCTCCTCTCAGCAAAAAGCTCCCCTATTCAGTTCTTTATTATATTACCACTAATTTTAAGGCTTGTCAATATGTGACGCTTTATTTAGGAAAATAAGCCAAATAAACTTTGACAAACGCCCAAAAAGCGTGTATAATAAAAACATCTATTTGTACTCTGGAAAGGATTGACTGCACAATGGCAGAGCTTAACATCAAAAGACCTAAGGGAACTCAGGATATAACTCCCAAAGAGGTGAATAAATGGCAGACTATTGAAGGAGTCTGTAAGTCTGCGGCTGAGGACTATGGGTTTTCTGAGATCCGAACACCTACGTTTGAGGACACAAAGCTTTTTGTAAGGTCTGTCGGAGATGCGACAGATGTAGTTCAGAAAGAAATGTATACGGTTACATCTAAGGGGGATTCCGAGTTTACGCTAAAGCCCGAGGGAACTGCCGGAGTCATAAGAGCAGTCATTGAAAACGGAATGTTAAACGAGGCGTTTCCGCAAAAGCTGTTTTATATCACTCAGTGTTTTCGTCACGAAAAGCCGCAGGCAGGACGCTTAAGAGAGTTTCATCAGTTTGGTTGTGAGATGATAGGTACAAAAAGTCCCGTTGCGGACGCAGATCTTATAATGCTTGCCGCAGATGTTCTTGAAAGAATAGGTATAACCGGAACAAAGCTTAACATAAACTCGATAGGCTGCCCTTCTTGCAGAGCGGAATATACAAAAGCTTTAAGAAAATACTTTTCTAAATACACCGACACGCTGTGTGAAACCTGTATATCAAGGCTTGAGAAAAATCCGATGAGAATACTTGACTGCAAGTCTCCGGTGTGCTCGGGGATAGCAAAGGACGCACCTGTGATACTTGATTATCTGTGTGATGAGTGTAAGGAGCATTTTGATAAGCTTAAGAGCATTCTTGACGCTATGGGGATCGAATACAGCGTAAACCCGAGAATCGTAAGGGGCCTTGATTATTACACCAAAACGGTGTTTGAATTTATTTGCGATAACATAGGAGCACAGGCGACTGTATGCGGCGGCGGAAGATATGACGGACTTGTACAGGATCTTGGCGGAGCGGACACGCCCGCGCTCGGTTTTGCAATGGGAATAGAGCGGCTTTTGATTGCGGCAAAGCAATGCAATGCGGAATTTATTGAACATTTAAACTGTGACATCTATCTTGCTTCTATCGGAGAGGACGCTTTGTTGAAAACCGCTCAGCTTGCAAGGGATCTCAGAGGTGCGGGGTTTGTTGCGGAGTATGATATCGTCGGAAGAAGCCTTAACGCTCAGATGAAATATGCAAATAAAATAAACGCAAAGTTTTCCGCCGTGATAGGCTATGACGATATTAAAAAAGGCGTCGTAAGAGTAAAGAATATGGAGACGGGAGAAATTGATAATCTAAGTCTTGACGATAGCTTTTTAGACCGCTTTTCTGATGTTTTAACCTCATATGTTTTCGGCGATGAGTTTTTATTAGACAAGGATTAAGCTTAGGGAGAAGGGTATGTTTGTTATTTTTCCTAAAAAATACAGGTTCTTTGTTCAGTGCTCCGAGGAGCGCTTTAAACAAAAATGCTCTGAGAAGGTGCCAAAACTAAACTTTAATGAACTGAGAAAGGACTGGCTTATGACGCCGGTGTTTTACGGCACGCTTAAGGACAGAAAGATGACGGTGCATCATCACGCCGCCAGAAAAAGAGACCTTGATTCGGTTTACTTTTCAGGAGTTATAAAGCCATCTGTGAACGGGATCAGCGTTGAGGGCAGATTTCAGCGCAGCACAAAAAATACGGTGATGGCAATCGCGATACTTATACTGTGGGTGATCATTACGGTGTGTTGCTTTACGCAGAATATCATAGCGGGGTTTGTGTGCGTGGCGCTGACTATTTTGTGCTTTTGGCTTTTTTTCTGGGACGAGGGAAAAATTGATATCATAAAGTCCTATTTGGATTCTTTTATTGATGAAATAACAAATGACAGGAGTTAATTGTATGCTTGACAGTATGAACGGACTCACAAGAACACATTACTGCGGTGAGGTTTTAAACGAGGCGGATGAGGTTATCGTCGGCGGATTTGTTCAAAAGATAAGAGACCTTGGAAATCTCATTTTTATTGACCTTCGTGACCGCACGGGGATAGTTCAGTTATCATTTAACGACGCTACCGACAGGGAGATATTCAAAAAGGCTCAGAGCGTAAGAGCGGAATATGTTCTTATGGCAAAGGGCCGAGCAGTAAAAAGAGAAAATGTAAACACCGAGATAAAAACAGGCGCATTTGAGATAATCGTCAGCGATTTAAGAATACTGTCGGTTGCACAGACGCCGCCTTTTGAGGTGTCGTCTTCTGAAAAAGTAAACGAAGAGCTCAGGCTAAAACACAGGTACCTTGATCTGAGAAACCCGAAGCTTCAGAAAAATATCATAATGCGGCATAATGTTGCCCGGGCGGCAAGAGAGTTTTTTTATAAAAACGGTTTCCTTGAAATAGAAACCCCTATGCTTATGAAGTCTACCCCCGAGGGGGCGAGAGATTATCTTGTTCCCTCAAGGATTCACGAGGGAAAGTTTTATGCTTTGCCGCAGTCGCCGCAGATATACAAACAGCTCCTTATGATATCAGGCTTTGACAGGTATGTTCAGCTTGCAAGGTGTTTCAGAGACGAGGACCTAAGAGCAGACAGGCAGCCTGAATTTACACAGATAGACCTTGAAATGTCTTTCGTTGACGTTGAGGGGCTTATCGAAACGGGCGAAAGGATGCTTGCGCACATTTTTAAACAAACGCTCGGAATCGACGTGCCGATTCCTATGCCGAGGCTTACATTTAAAGAGGCTATGGAGCGGTACGGCTCGGACAAGCCCGATACCCGCTTTGGTATGGAGATCAAAGATATTTCACAGACGGTGGAAAGCACAGACTTTGTTGTGTTTAAATCTGCTTTGGAATCAGGCGGCAGCGTCAGGGCGATAGTTGTCCCAAACGGCGCTAAGGTATATACAAGAAAAGAAATCGACAAGCTAACCGAGCACGCAAAGGGAATAGGTGCAAAGGGGCTTGCTTATATTCGTCTGACCGATGACGGGGTAAGCTGCTCGTTCAAAAAGTTTTTAAAGGACTCAGAGCTTGATAATATATTGAGCGCTGTAAACGCTAAAACGGGAGACGTGGTTTTGATCGTCGCAGACAAGGATAAAACGGTGCTCTCTGTTCTGGGGGCGCTCAGGCTTGCAGCCGCTAAAAAGCTTGATATTATTCCTGATACCTACAATTTCGCTGTAATTACCGAAATGCCGTTTTTTGAGCTTGACGAGGATACGGGTAAGTGGGCAGCTATGCATCATCCGTTTACCATGCCGATGAGAGAGTGTCTTGATATTCTTGAAAGCGACCCCGGAAATGTAAGGGCGCAGGCGTTTGACTTCGTATTAAACGGAACGGAGCTTTGTTCAGGTTCTATGCGTATAACAGACTATGCTTTGCAGCAGAAGATGTTTGAGGCCCTGGGGCTAACCGAGGATGAGATAGCCGCAAAGTTCGGCTTTTTGGTGGACGCATATAAGTACGGAGCACCCCCTCACGGCGGCATGGGCTTTGGTCTTGACAGACTTTCAATGATAATCTGCGGCGCGGACAGCTTAAGAGACGTTGTGGCCTTTCCGAAGGTTCAAAACGCAAGCGAGCTTATGAGCGAATGTCCGTCAGTCGTTGATAAAGAACAGCTTGAGGAACTGCATATCTCTACGATTTCACAAACTCAAAAGAAATAGTTTTACGGAGGCGGTAAAGATGAACGAAGAGCTTTTGTCTACGCTTTTGAAATTCGGCGCCGCTATGGTTATAATTATGGCTGTTATTGCCTTTGTAACAGTGATAACTCCCAAAATTGCAAGGCTTATAGACAAACACAGGAAAAGCTCAAAGCACCACATTATTGTAGGTGATGATGACAGCAAAGTCAAGGGCATATACGACGTCCAGAAGGAAAAAGAATTTGATCCTAACTATAAAATATATAACGAGGACATCTATGCAATTAAATTTAAAAATAACAAAAACCGCAAGTGACAAGGCCTTGCTCATAATCAGAAAGGAACGATAGGAAATGGCAAAGAACAATCAGAAAATGGTCGAGGAAATCACTTCGATGAACGAGGATTTTGCAAAGTGGTATACCGATATAGTTAAAAAAGCCGAGCTTATAGAATACACAAGCGTAAAGGGATGTATGGTTATCCGCCCGTACGGCTATGCGATATGGGAAAACATTCAGAGAATTTTAGACACAATGTTCAAGGAGCTAGGTCACGAAAATGTCTGTATGCCGATGTTTATCCCGGAAAGCCTTCTCAACAAGGAAAAGGATCACGTTGAGGGCTTTGCGCCGGAGGTCGCATGGGTAACTCACGGCGGAAGCGAAAAGCTTGAGGAAAGGCTTTGTGTTCGACCAACCTCAGAAACGCTTTTCTGTGAACACTATGCAAATATCATACAGTCATACAGAGATCTGCCTAAGCTGTATAATCAGTGGGTGTCTGTTGTAAGATGGGAGAAAACTACCCGTCCGTTTTTAAGATCAAGAGAGTTTTTGTGGCAGGAGGGTCATACTATACACGCCACTGCCGAGGAAGCCATCGACGAGACAGAGCGTATGCTTAATTGCTATGCACGTTTTTGTGAGGAGTATCTGGCGATTCCTGTTATAAAGGGAAAGAAAACCGAGAGCGATAAGTTTGCGGGTGCGGTTTCTACCTATGCGATCGAGGCGCTTATGCACGACGGAAAGGCTTTACAGGCGGGAACATCGCACTACTTCGGCGACGGTTTTGCTAAGGCTTTTGACATTCAGTTTACAAACAAGGATAATAAGCTTACGTATCCTCATCAGACCTCCTGGGGAGTTACAACACGTCTTATCGGAGCAATAATAATGACTCACGGCGACGATAACGGGCTTGTTCTGCCGCCGGCAGTCGCGCCCGTTCAGGTAATAGTTATCCCGGTTGCACAGCACAAGGAAGGAGTTTTAGACAAAGCAAACGAAATTCTTTCAAAGCTCAAAGACGCTGGGATAAGAGCGGCTATCGACGATACCGATAACTCTCCGGGCTGGAAGTATTCTCAGGCGGAGATGAAGGGAATTCCCGTCAGGATCGAGATCGGCCCCAAGGACATTGAAAACGGTGCTTGCGTGATGGTTACTCGTCACAACAGAGAAAAAACAGCAGTGTCTCTTGAAAATTCGTTTGAGACGCTTGTTGAGACCGCAAAGCAAAAGCTTAATGAGGTGCGCGACGGTATGTATGCGCTTGCACTTGAAAACAGAGAGAAAAAGACATATACCTGCCGCTCTCTTGACGAAATAAACAAAACGCTTGAGCAAAACGGCGATGGCTTTGTAAAGGCTATGTGGTGCGGCGATGAGGCTTGCGAGGATAAGGTCAAGGAAGTGACCGGAGTCGGCTCCAGATGTATCCCGTTTGAGCAGGAGCAGATTGACGATAAATGTGTTTGCTGCGGCAAAAAAGCCAAGCACATGGTGCTGTGGGGTAAGGCATATTGATGATATAAAAGAAACAGAGCTTTGTTCTTGTAACAAAGCTCTGTTTTGTTGTTGTCTTTTACTTTAATACTCTTGCGCCCAGCGCTTCAAGCTCAATTTCGCTTGAGACGGTTTCGCCACTCAGCAGATCCTTATATTCCTTTCCTGCGGGAAGGGATATTTTTACGCTTTCATGCAGGAAGTTCTCTATAAAAACGATCTCTCCATTTTCACCCTCTCTTATGCTTGCGGTTACTCCGAAAGGCAGCGCTGCGCCCAAAGCCCGCTTTATTCCGTATTTATCTATAAGGCTTTCGTAAAACGGTTTTAACAGCGAGTAATCAGGGTGAGTTGCGAAATAGTATGCTTCGCCCTTGCCAAATCGGTTTTTTGTCAGAGCCGGCCAGCCCTTGTACCAATCCTTTCCGTATTCGCCTATGACCTCGGCGGTGGTAGGGTGAATAAGGTCACATATATACTGAGAGCGGTGACTTCCGCTCAAAATGCCCTCTTTTATTACGATCTCGTTAGATTGGTGATCGCAAAGGGCGTCCATATCCTCTTCCCAGAGCCCGAACACCTCATCAAGTCCCATGGCGGGAAGTGTGCCGTTATAGCACAAGTCCGTTTCGTTTACAAGACCTGTAAAATATGATGAGATAAGCGTTTTGCCGCTTTTGACAAATTCAGCAAGACGCTTTGGCGCGGCGCCTTTGAGCATATACAGCATAGGCGCTATGAGTATGTCGTATTTTGTAAAATCTTTGGTCGAGTCTATAACATCGCAGGAAACGCCGTTTTCCCAAAAGGCTCTATAATGAGACATTGCTATATCGTTATAGTACATTCCGTCATTTCTGGGGCCTTTTGAATCTTCAATTGCCCATTTATTCTCAATATCGTATATAATAGCGACCTTTGCATTCACGGTTGTATAATAAATATCGTCATTTAATTTTTTCAGTATTTCTCCGACCTCGGCTACGTTTTTAAAAATCATCGTGTCGTCTTTTCCGCGGTGGGAGACTACCGCGCTGTGGAACTTTTCGCACGAGCCGTTTGACTGCCTCCACTGGAAGTACTGCACCGTGTTGGAGCCGTGAGCAAGCGCCTGAATAGAAGAAAGCTTGAGCATTCCCGGAGCCTTTAACTTTGACGCACCGTGCCAGTTGGTGGTGGAGGGAGTGTTTTCCATCATCATAAACGGCTTATCCATGTACGAGCGCATCCAGTCGTGGTTAAAGGCTGTTGCTATTGCGTTGCCAAAATCGTCTGTGTGATTATGCCACATCGGGTAAGCGTCCCATGATACAACATCAAGATACGGCATGAATTTGCTGTAATCAAGCGCCGTGTGAAACATCATAAGATTTATCGTGCAGGGTATGTCAGGGTTTGCTTCCTTAAGCGGCTTTATCTCCTCTCGGTAAAAGTCGACAGTCTGCTCGGTGCAGAATCTGTTCCAGTCAAGATTTAGTCCGTGGTCAACCGTCATACCGTGATCGACCGGCGGCTCTATCTGCTCCCAGTCTGTATACCGCTGACTCCAAAAGGTGGTGTACCACGCATCGTTTAATGTCTCAAGATCACCGTACTTTTTCTTGAGCCATTCCCTGAAAGCCGCCTGACACAGCGGACAGAAGCATTGCCCCGAGATCTCGTTTGAAATATGCCACATTATTACAGCGGGGTTGTTTGCGTAACGCTTTGCAAGGCGTGTGTTCATCTCTCTTGTTTTTCTTCTGAAAACAGGCGAGGTATAGCAGTGATTGTGTCTGCCGCCGTGCAGATTCCTGACAAGGTTTTTTTCAACTCTTGAAACTTCAGGATACTTGTGCGTCATCCACACGGGACGAGCGCCCGTAGGAGTGGCAAGGATCGTATAAATACCGTTTTCGTAAAGCGTGTTTATAACCTTGTCAAGCCAGTCAAAATCGTATACTCCATCTTCCGGCTCAAGCATCGACCACGAAAATACTCCGACAGTTGCGCAGTTAAAACCCGCCTTTTTCATATATTCAATGTCTTTTTCAAAAACTCCCGGTACCTTTAACCATTGCTCGGGATTGTAATCAGCTCCGTGAAGAAGCCTTGGAAGTCGCGGGGTGATCTCAAATTTGCTCATAGAATAAATTTCCTTTCTGATTAAATGTAATGAGTGACAGGTATTAGCTTTATTGCGCCGATATTGACGGTGATATGTCTGCTGCGTTTACAACGCACCATTTGCCGTCTATTTTTGCAACGTATACCTCATAGTATACTTGTTCGGTAAGCTTATCGCCCGTGATCTTTGCATCAACTGAAAATACGCTTGCTTCCTTGACGTCTATACTTGAATCGTAAATCGATTTGTATTCCTTTTCATAATCGGAAATTACGCTTTCTTCAAGTTTACTTTCTTTTCCGATGTTTGCTGTGAATTTAAAATTATCTCCGTACTTTTCTCTGTAATCGGCATAAAGAGTATCAAGCGCGTTTTCATCAGAAATGCCCATTTTATCCGCTTCTTTCTCATAAGTGTCTTTTAGTTCTTCGGGAAAGCAGCTTAAAAATTTGTCAAAATCTCTTTCGCTTATACTCTCAAAATATTTTGCCGCGACCTCACGCTTATCGCTTCCGCTGAAAATATATCCTCTTTTATAAAGCACAAACAACACTATCACCGCTACCAGCGCAATGCAGAAAAACAGCGTGGCAATCTTAAGCGCCTTTGAACCGCTCTTATGACTTGTATTCTTTTGTGCCGACGGATGTTCTTTATAATACTGTGCCTTTTCTTCCTCTGTCATATGCCGAAGCGGCTTTTGTATCTTCTTATATTTATCCGCGGCCTTGGTTTTTAATTCGGGATCTCCATATCCGCAGTGCTCACAGTATTCTCCCGTATATTCCTTGCCGCAGCTTTTGCATATCTTTGTCATAACAGGGCCTCCCTCTGGCAAAATCGCGCCGATAAATGGCATAATACAGGTTGAAAAAACACGCTTTTTGTGTTAGTATAATTGTAGCACACTATTCGATGATTTTCAAGGAGGAATTTTTATGCCAAATCCGTTTTTGCCACTTTGTGAGTATATCCCCGACGGAGAGCCCAGAGTGTTCGGCGACAGGGTATATATTTATGGTTCTCACGACAGAGCCAATTCAGACAGCTTCTGTGATCACATACTTAAGGTCTGGAGCGCTCCGTTAAACGACCTCAATAACTGGCAGTGTCACGGAGTGTCGTTTTCTACTTCTGACCCTGACTATATTAAGGCGACCGATAAAAGCGCTCCCGAGAAGTTATTGTATGCGCCCGATGTTGTCGAAAAGGACGGCAAATACTATCTTTATATGTATGTGTTTTTCGCAAGAGGCATCGTCGCCGAATCCAGCCGTCCGGAAGGTCCGTTCAAGCTTATCTCTCACTACAAGGTAAGAAAAGAGGACGAGGGCGACGACGGCATTTTTAACGACCCGGGGGTACTGGTTGATGATGACGGCAGAGTATATATTTATTACGGCTTTGAGCGGTCGCATTTCAACGAGATAAACCCTGAGAATATGATCGAGATCAAGGAAGGCTCGCTTAAGCTTCATATGGTCGGCGATCGCGAGGACGAGGCGAAGTTTTTTGAGGCAAGCAGTATAAGAAAAATTGGTGACCTCTATTACTTTATATATTCGCCCAAAAGGGGATGCCGGCTTGCATATGCTACTTCAACACGCCCCGAAGGTCCGTTTGAGTACAGAGGATACATTATTGACAACGGTGTTGACTATCCGGGCGGAAACGATCACGGTTCAATTGCAAATATAAACGGGCAGTGGTACGTTTTTTATCACAGAATGACAAACGGAACCATTCTGTCAAGAAGAGCCTGCGTAGAAAAAATCACTATACTGCCCGACGGTACTATTCCGACAGTTGAGATGACTTCTTTAGGCTTTGAGGATTCTTTGAATCCGTATAAGATTACCCCTGCAGAGATAGCATGCGTTTTAAAGGGAGACGCTTTTATCACCGAGCGTGACAAGTTTACAAGAACGGTTTCAAACATTAAAAACGGTTGTATTATCGGTTATAAGTATTTCGATTTCGGTGATGATTTTTCAGGCGGCAGTATGACATTGTCAATAAAAGTGTTCGGAACGGGATGCAGTTCAAGAATACGGGTAATGATCGACGACTGCGATAACGGTGAAGAAGTCGGTGTGATAAGCATTGACACTCACGATGGAATATACAGCGGCAAAATAAAAAATATAACCGGCAGACACGCTCTGTATTTTAAGGTCGAATACACTTACCAAGGGTGTTTCGCCAAGGACTTTGATAACAGAGGACTTTTTGATCTTGAGTCTTTCGTTTTTGAAAAATAGTTTTCTTTGCGCTACAATTCGATATCCTCTTTTTGTCGCACATCAACTTACCACAGAATGCTATTTGGGTTTACTTAAGCACAGATTTCCGTCTAAGCGGCTTATTTTAGTGCTTTAACATACCTTGTGGCAGACTGAAGCTTCGATCTTTAACAAAAGACCGAAGCTTTTTTATTTTCCTTTTTTTACTTGAAATCGATCCTATGTCGTTATATAATTAGATTACGGAGGGGGTTAAAATGACGCTTGTTAAACGAAAAAGCTTTTGGATACTTGGCGCTGTAACTGCGATTTGGCTTGGGCTTATGTTGTTTTTATCCTCGCAAAACGGAGAGGATACACTGGGATTGAGCGAGTGGATATGTAAAAAAATATTGTCTCTTTTCGGCAGATATAATGCTTCTGACATGGCCCGGCTAAACGCCGTTTTGAGAAAAGCCGCACATTTTTTTCTGTTTTTCGTGCTGGGGATAATGTCGGTAATGTGGACTGTCATTATACCGCGTTTTTCTGTTGCGGTAAAAACTCTGTTTTGTTTCGCGGTATGCTTTATTATCGCATTTTTTGATGAGGCGCATAAAGTTTTTATCCCGGGAAGACATTTTTCGCTTTTTGAAAGTCTGCTCAATTTTTTCGGAGCCGCAGCGGGAATAGGCGCAGCGATTTTGGTTTGTTGTGTGATAAGACATATAATCGCCGTCAGCCGCCGTAAGGTTATTGTGAAATAACCGGCGTAAGTTTTAAAAAATACAGGAGGTCAAAATGCCTATAAATATATTTGATTCACATTCTCACTACGATGACGAAAGATTCGACGGCGACAGAGATGAGCTCATTTCTTCTCTGTTTGGCTCAGGAGTCAGCTATATTATGCATGCTTCTACTGACGAGAAATCCACTGCCTTTGGTATCAGAATGGCTGACAAATACAAGAATTTTTACACGAGCGCGGGTATTCATCCGCTTGATCTTGATAAACTTACCGACAAGACGCTTGAAAGTATTGAGCATCTAGCAAGAGAAAACCAAAAGGTAAAAGCAATAGGCGAGATAGGTCTTGACTATCACTATGAGCCGTATGACAAGGAGCTTCAGAAAAACATTTTTATCTCACAAATCAAAATAGCAAACAGACTTGATATGCCCGTGATCGTTCACATCCGAGACGCGGTGCAGGACGGTGTAAACATTTTAAAGGAATACAGGCCAAGGGGCGTGGTGCACTGCTTTTCAGGCTCTTACGAAACGGCTGTCGAGATAATCAAGCTTGGTATGTATATTGGATTTACAGGTGCGCTGACATTTAAAAACTCAAAAAAGGCGAGAAGGGCTGCTGCCGCTGTGCCGCTTGATCGGCTTTTGCTTGAAACCGACTGTCCTTATATGGCGCCTGAGCCGTTTCGCTCAATGAGATGCGACAGCAGTATGATCGCACAAACAGCGGAGGTCGCCGCTGAAATCAACGGCATTTCCACACAAAAGATCCTGGATATTACCTGTGAAAACGCTAAAAGGCTGTATGGAATTTAATTGCTTAAATTCTTGCGGACGTAAGTCTTAAAATGAGATGATGCTTAATAAACGGCAAAGGTATATGTAAGCACAGCTGCAAACATTGAAAATAAGCAAAATTCTCCTTTTGATTTTTCAAAAGGAGTTTTTTATGCCAAAACAGAAATGTTTAAAGCGTTATCACTAATTATCCTGTCAAAGATTTGTGCAATATTTTTCCTTTTTAGTATGGATTTTTGTGCAATTTTATGTTAAAATGATTTTGTAGGCTTTCGTTCGTTTCGGAGAAAGTATAAGAAAATATATTTATAAATCAAGGAGGATATATTATGGCAAAATCAAGACTTATCGGCGATTATCCGGTTATAGGGATACGCCCGACCATTGACGGCAGAAGAGGACGCTTAAACGTGCGCGAGTCTCTTGAAGATCAGACTATGAATATGGCTAAGGCGGCGGCAAAGCTGTTTGAGGAAAACTTAAGATACTCAAACGGCGAGCCGGTAAAGGTGATTATCGCTGACACCACAATAGGCAGAGTTGCCGAGGCGGCGGCGTGTGCAGATAAATTCAAGAAAAACGGCGTGGATATAACCCTGACAGTTACTCCTTGCTGGTGCTATGGGGCGGAGACCATGGATATGGACCCGATGACAATAAAGGGCGTATGGGGATTTAACGGCACCGAGAGACCTGGAGCTGTTTATCTTGCTTCGGTTCTGGCAACCCACGCACAAAAGGGGCTTCCCGCTTTTGGCATATATGGACACGATGTTCAGAACGCTGATGATACTGAGATCCCCGAGGACGTCAAGGAAAAGCTGCTTCGATTCGGAAGAGCCGCAGTCGCTGCCGCTACTATGAGAGGAAAGAGCTATCTTCAGATAGGCTCGATAACAATGGGTATAGGCGGTTCGATAATCGACCCCGCGTTTATCGAGGAGTATCTCGGAATGAGAGTTGAATCGGTAGACGAAGTCGAGATAATAAGACGAATGACCGAGGGGATTTACGATGAGGAGGAGTATCAGAAGGCTCTTAAGTGGACAAAGGAAAAATGTATCGAGGGCTTTGACAAAAACCCGACTGAGCTTCAGAAGACAAGAGAGCAGAAGGATTCCGACTGGGAATTTGTTGTAAAAATGATGTGTATCATAAAGGATCTTATGAACGGAAACGACAAGCTCCCGAAAGGCTGTGAGGAGGAAAAGGTGGGCCACAACGCTCTTGCCGCAGGATTCCAGGGACAAAGACAGTGGACAGACTTTTATCCAAACTGCGATTTTCCCGAGGCTATGCTCAACACATCCTTTGACTGGAACGGCGCAAGGGAGCCGTATATCCTCGCTACCGAAAACGACGTTTTAAACGGTCTTGGAATGATGTTTATGAAGCTGCTTACAAACAGATCTCAGATTTTTGCAGACGTTCGCACATATTGGTCGCCGGAAGCCGTAAAGAAAGCGACAGGCTATGAACTTGAGGGGGTTGCAAAGAAAGCAGGAGGATTTATCCACCTTATAAACTCGGGCGCTGCATGCCTTGACGCCAACGGTCAGGCAAAGGATAAAAACGGCGAAGGCGTTATGAAACCGTGGTATGAGATCACAGAGGCGGATCAGGACGCAATTATGAAAGCTACTACATGGAATTACGCTGACCTAGGATATTTCAGAGGCGGCGGATATTCTTCACGCTTTGTAACAGAAGCTCAAATGCCGGTAACTATGATAAGACTTAACCTTGTAAAGGGCTTGGGACCTGTGCTTCAGATCGCGGAGGGCTGGACGGTTCATCTTCCCGATGAGGTAACCGATACGCTTTGGAAGAGGACTGACTACACATGGCCATGTACATGGTTTGCACCAAGAACGACCGGCCAGGGAGCGTTTGCGACGGCATATGACGTTATGAACAACTGGGGCGCAAATCACGGCGCTATAAGCTACGGACACATCGGAGCAGACCTCATTACTCTCTGTTCAATACTGAGAATACCGGTTGCTATGCATAATGTTCCCGAGGAAAAGATCTTCCGTCCGGCAGCATGGAACGCTTTCGGTATGGACAAGGAGGGTCAGGACTACCGTGCATGCAAGGCATATGGCCCAATGTATAAGAATATAAGATAAAAGCAATCCGCCTTGCCTCTTATATAAACGAGGACTTTGCGGATATATAAATGAAGCCTCAAAAATACAGAAAAAATTTTGTGATAAACCGACAAGTAAGTTTTATCGGGCGGATACAGAATATAACTGTGACAAAAAGAAGGTTTACCAATTGTCATTGACATTTTTAAGGAAGTGATAATTTGAGCAAAAAGGTTTTGGCAATAGATTTCGGCGCATCCAGCGGAAGAGCTATAATCGGAGAGTTTGACGGAGAGCACATAACACTTACTGAGATCCACCGCTTTTCAAACGATCCGGTAATCTTAGGCGGCACTATGTACTGGGATGTGCTGAGGCTGTTTCACGAGATAAAGCAAAGCCTTATCAAGGCAAAAGAGCAGGGAGAGATCGACAGCCTTGCGATAGATACCTGGGGAGTGGATTTCGGTCTTATCGACGCTGACGGAAGGCTTATAGACAATCCCGTTCACTACCGTGACGCGAGAACGTCCGGTATGCTTGACGAGGCATTTAAAATTATTCCAAAGGACCAGCTTTATAAAGCTACCGGCAATCAGTTTATGGAGATAAACACAGCTTTTCAGCTTTTATCCCTTGTAAAAAACCGCCCGGAGCTTCTTGAGCGTGCGGATAAAATGCTTTTGATGCCCGACCTTTTTTCGTATTTCTTAAGCGGACAGATAGTGGCGGAGCGCTCTATCGCATCAACTACACAGCTTTTTGATCAGATAGAAAAGGACTGGTCATATGACACCGCCAGAAATTTGGGGATAGACGTAAACCTTTTGCCGAAAGTTGTCGAGAGCGGAACGGTTATAGGTACGCTTTCACCCGAGATTTGTAAGGAGCTTGATATAAAGCCTATTAAGATAATCGCTGTTTGCGGCCACGATACGCAGTCAGCTTTAGTGGCAACACCCGCTAAGGAAAAGGACTTTGCCTTTTTGTCAAGCGGAACATGGTCTCTTCTCGGCACTGAGCTTGATAAGCCGATCGTAGATGAAAACTCGCTGAGGCTCAATGTTACAAACGAACAGGGATATGCGGGTAAGACCTCTTTTCTTAAAAACATAATCGGGCTTTGGCTTATTCAGGAGAGCCGAAGACAGTGGATCCGCGAAGGCAGGGAATACTCGTTTATGGAGCTTGAAGACTCAGCAAAGGAATTCGAGCCGTTTAAGTGCTTTATCGACCCCGATGCTCCGGAATTCACCCCGGCAGGAAATATTCCCGATAGGATAAGAAAATACTGCGGGAAAACCGGGCAGTATATTCCTCAAACAGTGGGAGAGATAATGCGCTGTATTTACGAAAGCCTTGCGCTTAAATACCGCGCGGCAATATCTGAGCTTGAGGCTTGCACAGGTAAAAAATTCAAGATGCTTTATATGATCGGCGGAGGAACGAAAGACAGGTTTTTGTCATATCTTACGGCTTGCTCCTGCGGCATAACGGTATCTTCGGGACCTGTCGAGGCGACTGCTTTCGGAAATATTGCAGTTCAGCTCATGACAACAGGCGATATCAAAAGTCTTGAATCAGCAAGAGAAATAGTTTGCAAAAGCGAACGGATATACACCTATGAGCCTGAAAACAAAGAGGTGTGGGACAAGGCGTATCAGAGATTTCTTTCTGTGGTAAATCAAGGTTAGTTTTGCGATTAAGCGAGCGCTGAATAAAAACCAATAAGATGATCTTATAATTGACGATGCTATTATATTTAAGGAAAGGAATGATAAAGAATGCTTAAAAATATACCTGCGATACTTTCTCCGGATTTGTTAAAAACGCTTTGCGAAATGGGACATAGTGATCGGATAGTTATTGCAGACGGGAATTTTCCCTGCGAAAGTATGGGGAAAAACGCAAAAGTGATCCGCTGTGACGGTCACGGCGTACCTGAGCTGCTCGACGCGATACTTGCGCTGTTCCCACTGGATACATACGTTGAAAAGCCCGTGAATCTTATGCAGGTCATGCCGGGGGATAACGCCGAAACCCCGATCTGGGAGGAATATAAGGCGATAGTCAAAAAGCATGATAAGCGTGGCGAACAAGCAATCGGCGAGATAGAGCGTTTTTCGTTTTACGAGGAGGCGAAAACGGCATATGCTATAATCGCGACAGGCGAAAAAGCTATTTACGCAAATATAATGCTTCAAAAGGGCGTAGTGTAATAATTTTGACAAGGAGAGATTTTAATGTACGAAGATATTAAGGAAGTAATGGTTGACATCTGCCATAAAATGTGGCAGAAGGGTTGGGTTGCCGCAAATGACGGAAACCTTACCGTTAAGGTTGGTGAGGGCAAATACCTCGCAACTCAGACGGGTGTGAGCAAATGCTTTATAACTCCCGAGAAAATAGGACTTATCGACGACGACTTTAACATTTTGGAAGCCGCGGACGGCTTCAGGCCATCTTCTGAGGTGAAGATGCACTTAAGATGCTATCACGAACGCCCCGATGTAGGCGCGGTGCTTCATGCGCACCCTCCGGTTGCAACAGGCTTTGCGGTCGCAAACATTCCGCTTGATGAGTATTCAATGATAGAAACCGTTATCGGACTTGGCTCTATTCCCGTAACTCCTTACGGAACGCCGTCTACATATGAGGTTCCGGATGCAATAACACCATATCTTAAGGAGCACGACGCTATGCTCTTGCAAAATCACGGGGCGCTGACTGTGGGGGACAACGCAATAGGTGCATATTATAAAATGGAAACGCTTGAGTTGTTTGCTCAGATCTCCTTAAACGCAAGACTTTTAGGAGGCGCACAGGAAATATCCCGTGAAAACATCGACAGACTTATTTCTATGAGACCGAAATACGGTTGCACCGGAAAACATCCGGGGTATAAAAAATATAGCAAGTAATTAAAACCCGGGGACGTATAATTCGTTCCCGGGTCTTTTTGTCTCATTGTTACACTTTATGCTAAAATGCTTCCTGCAGCATGCCTGACAGCAGTCCTGCGGCGGCGGCTATCAGGATCATAAAGATCGGGTGAAGCTTTTTAAGTATCAGAACAAGGCATATAGCGTAAATGACCAATGATGATATGAAGTTTATGCTTGTTATCTCGCCCAGGTCAAAGCCGTTTGGAAAAAACACCGCCCGGGCAAGGTTTATCAGAGCTGCTGCTATAAGACCGATAACCGTCGGTCTGAGACCGGACATTACCCCGGAAACCACCGTGCTTCTTTTAAATTGCTGATAGAATTTTGCTACCAGTAAAATTATGATGAACGACGGCGTTATTACTCCAAGTGTTGCAAATGCGCCGCCTACTATCTGTCCTATAACGCCATATTGCGCGCAGACCTGAGATCCGATATAAGTTGATATATTCACCGCGAAGGTTCCCGGAGTTGATTCGGATACGGCGATAAAATTTATAAGTTCGCCTTGTGAAAGCCAGCTTCGGGATATTATTTCCTCCTGTATAAGCGGAATCATTGCATATCCTCCGCCAATGGTGAAAAGCCCTATTTTAGCGAATGTGATGTATAGGCTCAAAGCGGAAAGTATCATTTCTTTTCACTCTCCTCTTCGGTTTTTTTATAAATTAGAGAGGACACAAGCCCTATCACGGCGCATGTTATGAGAACTATTATAAGATTTACATCAAAAATAACCGATGCAGTCAGAGATCCGAGCATTAGGATATATGCCAGAATGTTTTTCGGGCATTGCTTGAACATAGTTATCATCGCCTTGGTAATCAGCGCGAGAACTCCTGCCTGTATGCCCATAAAGGCATACTGCACATATTTCTGAGATTCAAACCACCCCAGAATGCTTGATATGATAAGTATGAAAATATATGGCGGAAGAATAAGCCCTATCGTTGCAAACACCGATCCCCAAAAGCCTGCAATATGCTGTCCGATAAATGTTGCTGAGTTTACCGAAATTGCTCCGGGTGTTGATTGGCTTATTGCGATTATATCAAGTATATCCTCTTTTTCGATATAATGATGGCTGTCTACAAACTCCTTTTGCATTATTGGAATCATTGCGTAGCCTCCGCCAAAGGTAAATGCTCCGATCTTAAAAAACTGAACGAAGAGGGATAAACATCTTTTTATTTTGCTGTCCTTCATAAAAACCTCCGTGTTTTACGTTTTAAGCACTAAAAGGACGAAGATATTATCTTCGTCCTTTTAGTATACCACATATGCCGAAAATTACAAGTGAGTTTACTCAAATTTTACACCCAAAGGCCTGCCGCCTTAAGAGCTTTTGAAACCGAAAAGCTCAGTATACAGGCGCACGCTATCTTTGTCAGGTCCGCCCAGATAAACGGTATTACACAGGCTGAAAGCGCGGCGGAGACGGTTGAATCCATAGAGAACACAAACCACAAAGTACCAAGCAAATAGCAAAAGACCATAGATAACAGCATAGAAGCCGCCATAGACAAAATATATGCGGTATTTCCCTTTTTCTTAAATTTAAAAACAGCAAGGGAAATAATGATAGCCATGATCGGATAGGCAATAAGAAAGCCGCCGGTAGGTCCCGCAAGAACCTGTATCCCACCCTTAAAATTAGAAAAAACCGGTACTCCGACTGCGCCGATAAGTATGTAAACTAATGTCGAAATTGCTGAGAGCCTCCACGGCAAAAGGGCGCCTGTCAGGAAAATGCAAAAGGTTCCAAGTGTGACTGGCACCGGACCTATCGGTACGGACATAGGTGCAAGCACGCATGTAAGCGCTGTAAGCACTGCTGCAATGCACATTTCTTTTATTGAGTATTTTGTTATGCTGTTCATTATTTTTAAATCCCTTCGTTTATTTTTAAAGCTTTACGGAAAGCTCTCCTGAGGAAAGCCATTTTTCTTCACCGCTTTCAAATCTGACCTTAAGACGGCAGTCTCTGTCTATTTCAAGGGCGGTTGCTCTCGCTGAGATGTCGCCGTTAATAACACGCACGCTTTTGCCAAGCAGCATAGAGCGGTCAGTATACTCTTTTAAAAACGCTCTTGCGGATAAATTTCTGTAAAGCGGGAAAAAACGCTTTATAATTTCTGATACAAGCTGAGCACGAGAAGCTTTTTCCCCGCTTTTAAAAAGCGCTCCGACTATGTCTTTCAAATCATCTGGAAAGCCGCCATCCGGCTCGGTTACATTGACCCCTATTCCGACAACCGCATAGCTTAATCCGCCTACCTCAATATCGGTTGAAGCCTCGGTCAGAATTCCGCAAACCTTTTTGCCGTCGACAAAAATATCATTTACCCATTTGATAAGCGCCTTTTTGTCTGAAACGGCCTCAATCGCTTGTGCGACCGCTACGGCGGCTGAGGAAGTAATCATTAGACATTCTGAAAGCGGTATATTCGGCCGAAGTAAAATACTTAAATATACCCCCGTTTTGTCAGGAGAATAAAACGATCTGCTCAGTCGTCCTTTGCCGCCGGTCTGGCTCTGTGCGATAATTACCGTGCCTTCTTTTGCGCCTTTTGCCGCGAGCTCTTTGGCATAGTCGTTTGTAGATGTAACCGTGTCAAGCACTTGTATTTCAAGGGCCTCTCCAAAGCCGTCTAAAAAGCTTTTTACCGTGTCGACGCTTAGTGCGTCAGGTGCGCTTATCAGACGATAGCCTCTTTTGGTAGAAGATTCTATCTCAAAACCGCTGTCTTTGAGCGATTTTACAGCTTTCCACACGGCGTTTCTGCTGCAAAAAAGCTTTTTTGATAAAGCTTCACCTGAGACATAATTGCCCTGGTTTTTTATTAGAGCCGCAAGCAGCCCGGATTTTATACTCATAGGTGCGCGCCCTCCTTTAAGCTATTATAAAGTATATCAAACAGGGCAATAATTGTCAACTGATTTTATAAAAAGGGTGACAATAACCGCCCGGCGGGTATTTTTAAGACAAAGTAAAAGCCGCAAGGATTACCCTTGCGGCGCATTAACAGTTGATGATGTATCTATTGTTTTCTGGTTTTTTTCTTAGCGTTACTGTCTTCGACAAAAAATGGGGAAATGTATTCTTCTTCCTTTTTTGTCTTTTTTGCAGGTTTTTTTGACGAAGTTGTTTTGTTTAACGAAAAGGCACTGCTTATCAAAACTATTGAAAATACTACGGGAGGAAAAACAAATATTACGCTTAAGCTCCAAAAAATTACCGCAATTATCGCTAATACAGCAAGTAGGGCGCAAAAGATTCCCGAAATCATCATATAAGTTTTTGTGCTTAAGTTTTTCATAGTATTGCCTTTCGTCAAGCTTTTGGTTCTGTTGCTTAAATTATACGTTTATTTCTACCGTTTCTTTTTTATATCCACTGTTCTCAAGAATCGGCATCACGCAGTCTTTTATAAACTCATCTACCTGCTCAGAGCTTCTTCCGATAAAGTTTTCGGGTTTTAGTATCTCGTTTATTTCTTCCTCGGTTATCATAAACATGGGGTCTGCCAAAATAAGCTCACAAAGGTTGTTGTCAAGACCTTCGTCTTTAACCCTAGCGCCCGCTTTCATAGAATACTCTCTTATTCTTTCGTGAAGCTCCTGACGGTCTCCACCCTTTTTAACGGCATTCATCATAATGTTTTCAGTAGCCATAAACGGAAGCTCTGCCATTACTCTCTTTGTAATTATCTTTTCGTGAACGACAAGGCCGTCGGTTACGTTGAGCATAATGTTTAAGATCGCGTCAACGCCAAGAAATGCCTCAGCAACGGAAATTCGTTTGTTCGCAGAGTCATCAAGAGTGCGCTCAAACCACTGTGTCCCCGCTGTGAACGCAGGATTTAGCATATCCACCATAACGTAGCGGGAAAGCGACGTTATTCTTTCGCAACGCATGGGATTGCGCTTATACGCCATTGCGGACGAGCCTATCTGATTTTTCTCAAACGGCTCCTCAATTTCTTTGAAACTTTGCAGGATCCTTATGTCGTTTGAAAACTTAGATGCGCTTTGCGCTATTGCTGAAAGTGTGGCTAATATAGCCGAATCAACTTTTCTGGAATAGGTTTGTCCGGAAACCGGTACCACGTCTGAAAAGCCCATTTCCTCGGCTATCATTTTTTCAAGCGACTTTATCTTTTCACTGTCGCCCTCAAAAAGCTCGACAAAGGATGCCTGTGTTCCGGTCGTTCCCTTAGATCCTAAAAGTTTTAAGTTTTTTAACCTGAAATCGATTTCTTCAAGATCCATCAAAAGCTCGTTGCACCAGAGTGTTGCGCGCTTGCCGACCGTTGTGAGCTGTGCCGGCTGGAGGTGAGTATATGCAAGACAAGGGAGCCCCTTGTACTTTTCGGCAAAGTCCTTAAGCTGAGATATAACGCCGATAAGTTTTCTTCTTATGATATTAAGAGCGTCTCTCATTATGATAATATCTGTATTGTCCCCTACATAGCAGGAAGTGGCGCCAAGGTGGATTATTCCCTTTGCATTGGGGCAAGCCTTTCCGTATGTATAAACGTGCGCCATTACATCGTGACGCACAAGCTTTTCACGCTCGGCTGCGGTCGTGTAATCGATATTGTCGATATTATCCTCAAGCTCCTTTACCTGATCTTCGGTTATCGGCAGGCCGAGCTTCATTTCTGCTCTTGCAAGCGCGACCCATAGTCTGCGCCAAGTGGTAAACTTCTTGTCCGCAGAAAAAATATATTGCATCTCTTTGCTTGCGTATCTCGTGCAAAACGGGCTTTCATAGCTGTTTGTCATTTGTCATTCCTCCGTATTAAATCATTCGACAGAAATAATATAATAGTAGATCGGTTGTCCTCCGTTTATCATACTTACCTCTAAATTTTGGTATTTATTTTCCAGTTGACTTAAAAGTTTTTCTGAATCCGATTCGGACACATCCGCTCCGTATATTATTGTGATAAACTGGCTGTCTCCGCTTATAAGCTTTTTTGTGAGCTTATAGGCTGCTTTATGGACATCATCCTCAACAAAGGAAAGCTTGTTTTCCTCAAGCGCCAGAATATCTCCTTGTTTGATTTTATGATTGTCAAAGTCGCTGTCACGCGCCGCAAAGGTGACAAGCCCTGTGGATACCTTTTCAAATGCCTTGGTCATTTCTGTGCGGTTTGTGTTGAAGTCGGCATCCGGATCAAAACCGAACATGGCGCTCATTCCCTGAGGAATGGTTCTGGTCTGCAAAACGCACACCCTTCTGTCAGCAAGCTTTGCCGCCTGTTCCGCCGCCATAATTATGTTTTTGTTGTTTGGCATAACGAAAACCGTTTCGGCCGGGCAGGAAAATATTGCGCCCAGTATATCGTCCGTGGAGGGATTCATTGTCTGACCGCCCGAAACAACTATATCTACTCCAATGTCTTTAAATACAGCTTCAAGCCCGTACCCCGCCGCGACTGCCACAAAGCCGTATTCCTTTTCCGGTTTGACAGGCGTAAAGCCCGCCTTATCCGTGGATTTCTTTTTACCGTCGTGCTGAAGGCGCATATTTTCGATTTTCGGAAGATTTATGCTGCCGAACTCAAGTCCCTTTTCTATCGCTTTTCCCGGATTGTTTGTATGGACGTGGACCTTGATTATATCGTCGTCCTCAACAACTACAACGCAGTCGCCTATGGTTTCTAAATATGCTCGCAGCTTTTTGGAATCCCTGCTGTCTGGTTCTTTTTTTATAAGCATCTCGGTGCAGTAGGTAAAATTTATCTCTTCATCAAAATCACCCACTGCCGTGGAAAAGTTTTCTGTTGTTATTTTCTTTGGTTGCTTTTCCTTTGCTTTAACCGCTTTTTTACCGCTGATTACGTCCGAAATCGCTGTCAAAATTATGATAAATCCTTTGCCGCCGGCATCTACTACCCCTGCCTTTTTAAGAGCGGGAAGCTGTTCGGGCGTCTTTTTTAGAGCGTCGTCTGCCGCTGACAGGGCCTTGCTCAGGACCTCATTGACGTCTTGCGTTTTTAAAGCGGCATCCTGAGCGGTTTCAGCCGCTACCCTTGCAACTGTTAGTATCGTGCCCTCTGTTGGCTTCATTATAGACTGATATGCACTTTCAACGCCGATACTCAGCGCTTCGGCAAAGTCGGCGGCACTAGCTTCCGCCTTATCCTTAAACGCTTTTTTAAAGCCTCTGAATATAAGTGAAAGTATTACTCCGCTGTTGCCCCTTGCACCTCTGAGAAGTGCCGATGCCGTAACCTCAGCCACGGAGGATACAGTACAGCTGTCCCTTAAATTCTTAAGCTCTGCAAGGGCGTTACCCATTGTCATTGACATATTGGTTCCGGTATCTCCGTCCGGCACCGGAAAAACATTAAGCTCATCAACCGAAACACGCTCGTTTGCTATGCTGTTTGCAGCGCTGATAAACGCATTTTTTAATACGCTCCCCTTTATCATTAAAAAGGTCCCCCTTATTTTTCTGTCAGGCTTTTAAATCGTCCACGTAGGTATTTACCCTGCGGACCTTTACGTGCGCTTCCGATTCCAGCGCATACTTTACTTTGTCTTCAATGCTGTGGGCGACCGTCGAAATGTTAGTTCCGTAAGAGGCGGTTATGTGAAGGTCTATTATCATTTCTCCGCTGCTGTCGGTCTTTATTTTGATCCCGGCGTCTTTATCCGGGCGTTTAAAAAGCGATCTGATTTTCTGTTTTATGCCAATACCGTTCATCCCGGCAACGCCGATACATTCACTTGCATTGTATGCAATAAGGCTTTTTATATATCGCTCGGTTATTACTATTTCACCCAGATGATTCTCAATAAGTTTCAAGCAGGCACCTTCTTTTTTCACAGTTTGAAATACTTACAAACATAATACCATAAACTGAGAAAAATTGCAATGCTTTTTTAATATACCGCGGAAACCTTTATATCTGTTTTTATATTTTTTATAAATTCATCAGGGTCATCCTTTAGCTTTTTATAAAGCTTATAGTCTTTTTGCCGGATAAGAGAGGTGATATTCATAACATCGGCTGAATTTTCATAAAAAAGTTTTTTGCAGGCCGACTCAATATATTCCTTTATTTTTTTCTCAACCTCTGCCTTTATCTCGTCTATATGGTCCTTGCTTTCTTCCTTTTCAAGAGTTATCCTTACCGTTATCTCCTTATCTATAGCAACAGAGTTGTTTTGCTCGGTTATCTCAGCGTTTTGCTTTACGCTGTGAAGCTTTGCGCTTTCGGTGCCGTAAGATGTGTTTACAGTCATATCTGCATCGTCAACCTGTGAAAGAAAATAGTTTATTCCGAAAACCTCATCAGTTTCAAGTGTTTCAGAAAATTTGCTGTCTTTTACAAGTATTGCCTTTTTTATTTCAAGAGTATCCTGAGCCGGTTCTCCGCTTTCCTTTGATTTATCGGATATTGCCTGAGACCTTTTTTCTATCAACGGTAAAACGGCAGTACCTTTGGTATTGATATAATTTGAAATCACTTTATAAAATCTTGAATCGGTGCAGTAACCGTCCTTTTTTGAGATGTCAAATATCTTTTTCATTGTTTCCGCAGCTACAGCTCCGCTTGAAATGTCAGCGCTGATTATGTCTTTTGCTTTTTTTTCTGTTGCCGCAACTATCATTCCTATATATGCGTCATCATTATTGATAAAATAGTCAAGGCAGCTGTATATATCCTCAACCTCTTTATTTATAACCAAAAGCTGATTGTGTCCGAAAAATATTTTTTTGCCAAGCTGATTTTCGCATAGCTGTACGGCATTTGCTATTGTTTTTCCCTCAGCCGATATGACTTCTACATTAGTTTTGCTTGAATCAATAGGCGTCTGAGATCCGGAGGATGAAACTCTGAATACCTGAAGAGACAGATTAAACCCATCGTTTGCTTTGTCAATGCCGATAGCCTGAACTATTCCGACGCTGTCGGGCTTTCTTCCTCCGCAGCCTGTAAGCGCAATAGAAACAAGCAAAATCAAAACACACAAAAGACTAATTCTTTTCACGCTTAAACCTCCTTAAAATCAATACCACAAGCGGAATGACTGTTCCAAGCAAAACAATTGCGGCAGCGGTAAGTTCGTTGTCCAGAAGCGGGATTATCATCTGTTCCTTATATGCAAAATAAAGTGCGGGTGCGCCTCCCAATACAAAAGGAACAAGGTTTGTTACCGCACTGTTTTGAAGCGGTTTCAGCAAGACCGAAGCGGGGCGCAGCGATATTGTAAACAGCGACAGTTTTATAACACCTATAAGCGTCCACACAACCAGGAATATCGCATCCAAACGATCTACAAACGGTGCCTTTGCAAAGCTGCATACCGTGAAAAACGGAAATTGTACAGCCTCCATATAGCCGCCCAAAAACAGCATACACAACAGTATTATCATCTCTACAAATAAAAGCTTTAACAGTAAAAAGCCGTATACGGATTTTGTAATGCCGGTTTTAAGATAAGGAAGCACCAGGACAAGTACCACGATTTCACTGCTGCGGGATAGTCCGCTTACTATTCCGCCGAACACATCATTGGTATCTATGTGCTCGACGTAATAGTTTGTAATGTCAAAATCCTCTGCGGTTGTGGCGACAACGGCTATAAGAAGAAGTATAAAAACAGCAAAAACTATTGATGAACTTCTTGCCGCAGCTTCAATTCCCAGGTGAGCAACATATGCCGCCGCTGCAATTAGCATTACGCCTACCACAAGTGTCGGCAAAAGATTTGAAAACGCGTTTTCAAAAAAGTAAAGAAAAAATCTGACAGTGCGGAAGATCATAAAAACCGCAAAAATGAAATACAGTACGGTTAATATAATGCCGAATATTTTACTTACCTTGAAAGCCGAGATAATTACGTTTTCATCGGGATAGTTTTTATACAAAAAAATTGCAGGAATGACCAACACCATATCTGTCGCCACCGAGATAGCGGAGGTACTCATCATTACTGAAGGGGAAATGTCCTCCAGTGTAAAGTAGGTTATGGCTATAAAGATTCTCGATAAAAAGAGCAGTATCAGAAGCTGCCAGGATGATATTTTCATTGGATAACCTCACTTATTTTTATTGACCTTATTATGACAACGGCTTGTTAAGAGGCCTGTCCGGTTATTTACCGACAAAACAGCATAAATTTTAAGGAAATGCCTTTGATAAGCTATTTTTTTACTCCGGTTAAGTCTTCAACGCGCCTTTTGGTTTTCTGAAGACGTAAAAAGGAGGGCCTTCCCAAAATGTTTGTAAGGCGGTTTACAGTTAACGGAGAAACCGGAGCCGTATACGGAACCGTCATACTGGAAAGTACGCAGGTATTTGCTATAACTGCTATCGTCAGTATGCTTATGCCGTAAAGGCCGAAAAGTCCACCTACCGCTATATAAACAAGCCGCAATACTGATGTCTGCTGATTAAGCCCCGGAATTACAAAAGATGCAGTTGCGGTGAGTCCTATTATAATCAAAAGCGGTGCGGATATAAGAGAGGAGGTGACAGCAGCATCTCCGATGATAAGCGCTCCCACAATTGAGACCGCTCCCCCCACCGCTTTCGGAAGCCTTATTCCGGCTTCTCTCATTATCTCGTACATTATCGTGATTATTACAGCTTCGGTCGTCAGTGAGTACGGGGTGGATTCCTGAGACGCAACAAGGTTTAACAAAAGCCTGTGGCTGAGCATTCCCGGGTGAAAAGACGCTATTGAAACATAAAGCCCGGGAAGCGCCACAGCCAGAATAAACGACAGGTACTTTATCCAACGTATATAAACTGTGTAAAAGCTTCTTGTGGTGTAGTCGTCTACCGTGCGGAATTCTTCGATAAATACCGACGGCAGAATAAGGGCAAAGGGTGTTCCGTCGATGAGAATGCCCACCTTGCCTTCGTTAAGCTTTATGCACATGGAATCGGGACGGTCAGTGGTAGATATGCTTGAAAAAATAGATTTGTGTTTATCCTCTAAAAACGGTTTTATATATCCGGTGGAGAATATGGTGTCTAGCTCTATATCCATAAGTCGCTTTCTTATCTCGTCAACTATTTTTTTATCGACCTTGTCAGAAAGATATGAAATAGCAATATCCGTCTTTGTGACCTTTCCAACCTGCATAAGCTCAAACTTTAAAAGCGGTGATTTTATCCTTCGCCGTACAAGTGATACGTTTGTCCTTAAAGCTTCAATAAAGCCGTCCTGTCCTCCCATGATGTTTGTGTCCGATGAAGGATTTTCTATGCTTCTTTTGTCATATCCCTGAATACCCAGACTGACCGCTTTGTTTTTCCCGTCTATGAATATTATCGCGAAGCCCGAGAAAAGGCGCATGAAAACTTCACCAAATGTGGAAAGCTCCTGACGGTCGATAGTCATAAGGCTTTGCTGCGTTAAAAAGGTATATACCTCCTCAGCGCTTGCCTTGTGGTCCAGATTAAACTCCATCAGCGGGTGGAATACAAGCTCAGACAGCGCCTGAGTAGATATCATTCCTTCTGCCGCTACAAAAACGCACTTGTGACCGGAAACTTCTATATCGCTTATGTTTACGTCCATTGTGTTCCCTGCCGCCGCCTTCAGCATGGTTTTAAAATCCTTGGCGCTCTCAGGCAGAAGCGTGTGGGCATAGTTTTTATCGTCTATATTCATATTATCATACTCCGTTCTGCCGTCCGCAAAATGCATAAATGCTTACCGGGCGGCGTGTTAAGAATAATTATTCGCTTTTATTTTAATATCTGTAAAAAAAGCTTCAATATTCACGAATGACTGCATAATTTTAGGGAAAATTATTTTTGAAGACATTAAGGAGGCAATTTTTTATGCTGATTATTTTTCTGCGGGCCCTTATTTTATATGTACTCGTCATTTTTTCCGTTCGTCTTATGGGAAAAAGACAGATAGGTGAGCTTCAGCCAAGCGAGCTTGTTATCACTATTCTGGTTTCAAATATTGCAACGCTGCCGATAGAGGACATAAACCTTCCCATATTAACGGGAATAATTCCGATAATATCTCTGGTATGTTTTGATGTTATAATGTCCGCCGTTACACTAAAATCAAAAAAAGTTAGGAAAATAGTTTCCGGAAGTCCCAGAATTATCGTTATAAACGGAACTATCGACCAAAGGGCCATGAAACAACTGAGGTATTCTCTGGATGACCTTATGGAAAGCTTGCGCGAGCAGGGCATATTTGACGTGACTGAGGTTCAGTATGCAATAGTGGAGACAACCGGAAAGGTAAGCGTTTTACAGAAAAAGGATTATCAGCCTCTTACGCTTGATATTACCGAAAACAAAAACTCTGCGTCTCAGAATCCCCCGCAGGTAATCATTGACGATGGAGTTATAATAAAAAAAGCACTTAACGTTTTAAATCTGAACGATAAGTGGCTCAACGGTATTCTCAATAAAAATAAGGTCAAAGCAAAGGACGTCTTCCTCTTAAGCTCTGACGAGGACAAAAACTATACTCTTATAAAGAAGGAATATTAAATGAAAAGACTTATCATAAGCGTCTTGATACTCGCAACTATAGTTGTTACAAGCATAGTCACGCTTTCGGTGTTTGACAGCAAAAACGAACAGCTTATTTCTTACATTGAGCGAACGGAGGAGCTTTATAAACAAAACAAAACCGATCTCGCCGAGGAGGAATTAACACGGCTTAATCGGTTTTGGTCGGATTATTATAATCTGGTGTCCTACATCGTTCAAAGCACCAAGCTTGAGGAAGTAGCACAGTCGGTCTCAAAGCTAAAAGCTCTTATGGGCAAGGATGAGTTTTTAAGTGAGTGCGAATCTATAAAATACGGTATCCGTCTTATATACGACAGCGAATTTCCGTATCTTCACAGTATCCTTTAGCTTAGCTCTTTAATGATTGAAATAAAGCTGTCAAGGTCGTTAAAGTCTTTGTAGACCGAGGCGAACCTTACATATGCTACCAGGTCAAGCTCCTTTAAGCCGTGCAGCACCTTATCTCCGATCTCACTGGTGGTGGTTTCCGTCTGCATGGCGTTTGCGTAAGTGTTCTCTATTTCATCGACCATTTTGTTTACCTGATCAACGCTTATCGGTCTCTTTTTAAGGGCGCTTCTTATGCCCTTTACAAGCTTGTCTCTGTCAAAAGGTTCGAAGCTTCCGTCACGCTTATAAACCATCAGAGTCGGTTTTTCAATGACTTCATATGTGGTGAATCGCTTTCCGCAGTTGGTACATTCACGTCTGCGGCGCTTTTTTTCGTCACTCGGACGAGAATCGATTACCTTGGTATCTTCAAAATTGCAAAACGGGCATCTCATAAGGCTTACTCCCTTTCTGTGTTTGGTATAAAGCTTCAACGTAATTGCAGCTTAAACCGTATGAAATAATTGCGGGATTTAATATACTTAAACCAACTGATAGTATATGTAACAACTAAAGTATACCATAAATAGTATTTATTTGCAAGCATTCTTGCGAAATTTCTTTTTAATTTTTCGTGTTTCGACCTGATATTTCTTATTCATAATAATATTTTATGATTTTTTACGGTATTGTACGATGTTTTGTCGTAATTTATCGCAACTCTTGGGCGAAAAAGTGTACAGTTGTTTAAAAATCCTTTTAAACCTTTGAAAACAGACGCGCAAAACAGGGAGTTTTTAACATTTTAAACAAAGTTTTAAACAGTTTGAATTAAAACTTGCGTTTTAAAGTTTAAAAATTTTAAATTGAAAAAAAGCAACAAAATAAAATATTGTATGCGGATAAAGAACGTATCTTAAATATTATCCTGCCGGATAAGGCGGAGATTTGCAGATATAAAAAGTCAATCCGCATATTTTTGTACGCATGATGAGGACAACTTATCATTTATTGGTACTCTTGTGAAATGTTTACCGCCTTTGATCTAAAAACCGTGTAAAAAATCACCCGAAGTAGTTTTTCACCTCGGGTGGTTTGGTTTATTACTGAGGATAAGAGAGATCTTTATCCCATTATAACCTCAACTTCTACCGTTTTACCATTTTCAAATACCGGAAGAATATTGCCATCTATCTCTTTGCCGTCTACGGTGACGCTTTCTATTCCCTTTGAGATGTAATGAGGATTCTTAACGGTGATATTATAGGTCGCTCCTCTGAACTTTCTTACAGCCGTAAAGCCTTCCCAGTCTGACGGGATCGACGGGTCTATCTTCAGTCCGTCATAGTCGGGAATAATTCCGAGAATATACTGAGACACAGCAACAAAGTTCCATGCGGCCGTTCCTGTGAGCCAACTGTTTTTTGCCTCACCGTGGCGCTTTGCGTCCTTACCTGCTATCATCTGAGCATAAACATACGGCTCTGTACGGTGAATGTCGGAAATATCCTCAAGATAAGCAGGCGCAATCTTTGAGTAATACTCGTAAGCTTTGTCTCCCCGGCCGATGAAGGCCTCGGCGCAGATTATCCACGCATTATTGTGACAGAAGATCCCCGCATTTTCCTTGTATCCTCCGGGATAGGTCGATATCTCCCCGTATTCCGGGTAATACTTTGAATACGGAGGTGCGTTTAGGACAAGTCCGTATTTGGTGTTTAGATACTTGTCTACACTGTCAAGCGTTTTTATGTCAAGCCCCTGATCCTTTCCTATTCCGCTCATTACGCAAAAGCCCTGCGGTTCAATGAAAATTTTTCCTTCCTCACATTCCTTAGAACCCATTTTTCTGCCAAAATCATCATACGCTCTTAAAAACCACTCGCCGTCAAAGCCGTACTTTATAAGTGCTTCTGACATCTTGTTTATTTCCGCGTGAGCCTGGTACGCTTCGTCATACAGGCCCTTGTGGCGGCATATAGAAACATATTCGGGCCCGATAAAGGTGAACATTCCGCCTACCATAACGCTTTCCGCCACACGGCTGTATTTAAGCTCGCCGTACTTTGAGCAGGTCGAGGTCTGAAAGCTTTCGCCCGGGGTCTCGGAAAAGCAGGAAAGATTTATGCAGTCGTTCCAGTCAGCTCTCATCGCCAGAGGAAGGCCGTGAGGCCCGAGGTTGTTTACAACGTGATAAAACGACTGTGTGAGGTGATCCATCATCGGCTTTGCACGGCTTATGTCGTTATCGTATGGCACCTGTTCATCAAGGATAGACCAGTCTCCGGTCTCTTTTATATACTGTGCAACTGCATATATCATCCAGAGCGGGTCATCTGAAAAATCTCCACCTATCTCGTGGTTGCCCTTTTTTGTGAGCGGCTGGTACTGGTGATAGCACCCTCCGTCTTCGTACTGGGTTGAAGCAAGGTCGATAAGACGCTCTCTTGCTCTATCCGGTATCTGATGCACAAAGCCCAGAAGATCCTGGTTTGAGTCTCTGAAGCCCATTCCTCTTCCTATACCGCTTTCAAAATAAGACGCCGAGCGGCTCATGTTAAAGGTCACCATACACTGGTACTGATTCCAGATGTTTACCATTCTGTTAAGCTTATCATCAGGAGTGTTTACCGAGTATTTTGATAAAAGCTCGTCCCAAGTGTTTTTCAGCTCTTCTAAGGCGGCGTCCGCCTTTTCTGCCGTATTCATGGCATTTATCATATCATAAGCCTTCTGCTTGTTCATGTTTTCGTTTTCGTCCCATTTGTTATCGCCGTTTTCCACGTATCCAAGCAGAAAGATAAAAGTCTTTTCCTCATCAGGCTCAAGCACTATATTTATCATATGCGATGCTATAGGAGACCAGCCGTCTGCGACCGAGTTCGAAGCTTGTCCCGCAAGGACACACTGAGGATTATCAAAGCCGTTATATAGACCGATAAACGACTCTCTATCGGTGTCGAAGCCGTCGATCGGTGCATTAACCGTATAGAAAGCAAAGTGGTCGCGTCTTTCCTTGTATTCAGTTTTATGGTAGATTGTTGAGCCTTCTATCTCGACCTCTCCGGTGTTGAAGTTTCGCTGAAAGTTTGTGGAATCGTCCTGCGCATCCCACAGACACCACTCGACAAATGAAAAGAGCTTAAGCTCTTTTTTCTGATCGGAGCAGTTTTTTATAACCAGTTTCTGTACTTCTCCGTTGAAGTTCTGAGGAACAAAATAGGTTACCTCAGCACGAACGCAATCCTTTTCTCCGCTTATAACGGTATAACCCATTCCATGGCGGCAGCAATAGCTGTCGAGCTCTGTTTTTACAGGGCTCCAGCCAGGAGACCATACCGTATCGCCGTCTTTTATATAAAAGTATCTTCCGCCGGCATCAATTGGTACGTTGTTGTAACGGTATCTTGTAATTCTTCTTAAGCGCGCGTCTTTAAAAAAGTGATAACCGCCCGCCGTATTTGAAATCAATGAGAAAAACTCCTGGGTTCCCAGATAGTTTATCCACGGATATGGGGTTTTTGGATTTGTGATGACGTATTCTTTGTTTACGTCGTCAAAATGTCCGAATTTCATAGATTTTTCTCTCCTTAATATTTAAGAAATATTTTCCGCAAATCACAAAATGTGAGATCTTATTAAAAGTTATATTTTTAATTATTGTTTTATTACTTTAAAACTCTGAGAGCAGAAAAATTCACCGCCGCTTAAAAGCTCTTTATACCCTGACGCTTTTCTGTCAATCGTCAGGTTGGGAGCGTTTATCATAGCAGTCATTGGCTCGGGGCAAAAGTATCCTTTATCGCCCGAATCGTTCCACATATTGTAGAATTTAAACTCTTCACTCACTTCATTAAGCAGTACAATGCCGTTTGCGTCATCATAAACCACAGTGCCGTTAAACGGTTTGCCGTCAAAGGTGTTGGTCACGGCTGTATACATGTCGTTTTCAATGACTTGTCCGGTGGGACGCTTTGTGCCGTTTTTGTATTCGATGTCCCATTCGTTAAGCTCTAAAAGGCGCTCGGTAGGCAAAAACCGGTCGTTAAGTTCGCATCTTTTGCCAATAGGAACACTTAGGCGCAAGGCGCCCTCATCTGCTCCTTCAACAAGCGGTGCGTTTATGCAGGTGTGTGTGCATATCGACACAGGGAGCGCTTTTTTAGAAAGGTTTTTTAAAAAGATTTTTTGGAAAAGTCCGTTTTGCGAAAGTTCAAAAGAAACCGTTATTTTAAAGTCGACATCAAAATACTTATACATTTCGTCTTCCTTATTATATGTAAAGGACGCTGACATTATCGCCTTGTCGCCATCTGTTTTTAGTTCGTCAATTTGATAAGGCCGTTTGAAAACGAATCCGTGAATGTAATTATTGCAATCCGGCTCATTTATCGGCATATGATATATGCTGTCGGAGGTTTTTATTACTCCCTTGTCAAACCGATTTGGAAGATACATTGTCGGAAGACCCCAGATCGCGGGAGCTTGCTTTATTGCGTCGATCGAAACATCATCACGGTATCTGAAAATTTCGCAGTTGAGTAAAGTATTTCTAAGCCTTAAAACCTGGTTTCCGATCAAAGGACAAATTATTGCCTCATATCCGCCGGAACAAAGGCGAATGCAATCTGTTTGCTTAAAAATTATTTTTTCAGCCTTTGTCATAAAACTTCCTCCGAAACAGTATTATTTGCACCATTTTGCATACATTAAGAGTATAACATATATTTATTTGATTAGCAAGAAAATTTATCCAAATAAAAAATTTTTCCCTGAAAGATTTTTGCGCTTTGCGAATAACTTTTTACAAACGGGGCAATATACTTTTAGCACAAAGGTGTGCGCTAAAGGAGGTATTGCTATGTTAGATAAGATAGCGCTTTTTCTGCTTATAGTGGGCGGACTTAACTGGGGACTTGTAGGTATATTCGAGTTTGACCTGGTTGCATTCCTGTTCGGCTCGTCAACATCGCTGTTAAGCAGAATCGTGTATATCGTAATTGCTGCGTGTGCACTTTGGTGTATTTCGCTGTACTTCAAGGAACACTCGCTTATAAAGGCGGAGGATTAGTTCACTTGAGAAAAGCCTGTGCAATGATGCACGGGCTTGAAGAAAAGAGAGCTTTTTGCATAAATTTCATTGAGGATCGGGTTTTAAGCAATGTTATCTATGCGATGATAAAAAGCTCTCTTTTCTTTTTAATTTCAAAGTATTTATTAAGGCTCAAAGTGGATAACTACTTTATTACAAGCAATTTATTGAAACTTTTGCACAAATTGAATTTCCTAAATTTAGGCATTTTGACAATTTGTTTTTAATAATAAATGAATTTTTTATTAAATGCTTGACTTTTTTAAAGAGGTATAATATAATGCAAATGGTGATATTTTATATTTTATAAAATATCATTCGTTTTGTTGTCTCCTTTCTTTTGTTCTACACATAGTTTTTTTATTTTATCTTTGCAGTATCGTTTTTCGGTGCTGCTTATTTTTTTCTGGTTCTATACTAAAAGTTGGGGTAACCAAGTAGAGCTACGAAAAAAGATAGAAAAAAGTAGAGCATAATTGGTAAAAATCCGTTAAAATGGAAATGATACAAGCCATTGAACGGAGGAACCAATATGCTCTATACTAATATTACAGAAAAATTACTTGGATTGCAAGGGTTAATTGTAAAAAATATTGAAAGTGATGATAGAAATATAGTGATTTATGCTGAGTTTAAAAGAAAAACGCAACTCAGATAGTAGATAAATACCATTGGATAAGGCAAGCTATATGGGCTTTTGAGAATGTCAGAAAAGAAGAACAGAAAAAACTAAGTCAAGAACTTAGAAAATATTTTAAGAGATCTAAATCTCTGCTCATAAAGCGTTTTGACAGTTTAGATGAAGAACAAAAACAGGAAGTTAATGTTATGCTTTATTACTCGGTAAACATAAGCAGAGCATATTGGTACAAAGAAGAGTTTTTAAAGATACTCAGTTTTAAGAATCCTCAATATGCAAAAAAGTCTATGAAAGAATGGATAGAAAATGCCGAGAACTGTGGTATACCGCAATTTGAAAGATGCGCCAAAACAATGCGTAATTGGTATACCGGTATTATTAATTCGTTTTCTTCACCTGTTACTAACGGTTTCACAGAAGGCTGTAACAACAAAATTAAAGTCCTTAAGAGAAACGCTTACGGTTACAAAAATTTTAAACGTTTCAGAAACCGTATTTTACATATTTTTTCACACTAACACTACTATAACACACAAGCAGCCACCTGTCGGCAGCTGCTCTCATACATTTTTCATTTTAACTTTTACTCCAACTATTGACATTGAGCCAAAATAAAATCTCCCAAACAGCTTTATAAAGCCATTTAGGAGAGATAGCGCTGGTGACCCGTACGGGAATTGAACCCATGATTCCGCCGTGAAAGGGCGGTGTCTTAACCTCTTGACCAACGGGCCGTATGGTGGCTGTAACTGGATTCGAACCAGTGACACTCCGGGTATGAACCGAATGCTCTAGCCAACTGAGCTATACAGCCAACTTTTAAAGCGACTAGGTTATTATATAATACTTTTGTCCTTTTGTCAAGAGGTTTTTATCTTTATCTATCCGTTTTTTTGTAATAATGGCGCTGCCAAGTAAGACCAAGGCTTTTAGCTAAGGTCAAAACCGTGAGATGCAAATTCCTCCAGCACGTTTTTAAGCGGAAAATTTTTCACTTTATGATAAGAGGTCTTTTCGGAATTCGTGTAAATTTTCAAGTCGCACTGCTTGTTAAAATACTGCGCGACCGTCTGCTTAGTAGTAGCAATAGAAATGCGGTTTATAGGAACTACTACCGTGTGAAAGCTGTAAAAACGGCAATAACTCAGAGTGGCGTATCCGTTGTGAAAACCTATTCCCGTGGTGAAAACCGCTGCAAATTTTACAACGATAAACCAAAATCCCGGAATGAAAAACATAACCATCAAAAACATTGTAACAGACTCCCATTCAGGGAATATCCAGGATGTTACATATGCCGCCACAGGAATGGCAGCGACCACAAGCGTCGGAGTAAGCAAAAACGAAAGTATATAGCTAAGCCTGCTCCTGAGCGTAAGCGTCGGCCTCGGGAACTTCGGGATAAGCACCTTTAAAGACATAAGCATTTCCTCATTGGTAGTTATCGGAACAAGTACCGAGATCTGCCGGTTGCTTTTACCGTAACCGGCACAGCTTATATTTACCGAGCATATTTTAAAAATCCTCATCAGAAAGCTCTGGCGGATATCAATGAAGTTTATTCTGTTTATATCCACGATATTTATGCGCCTTGTGATTATACCCGACTGGATTATAATGTTTGAACCCTGCCTTACCGCAGTAAAATCCCAATGGCGTATCAGGTTGACCAGAAAAGAATAAAGCCATCCTACAACTATCACAAGCACGATAGCCACAGTTATCGGAGGAAGATTAACGGTAAGAAAGTCAGAAACCTGCTTGTTTATGTCAAGAAGAAGCTGCTGTTCTATTTCTCTTCCGATTATTCTGGAACCCTGATAGAGGATAGTAGCAATAAGCACCACTCCCGAAATCGTAGACGAGAATAAAAGCGAGAAAATAAAAAGCTGTGTTTTTTTCGGCTGATATGAAAACCTTGCAAGTCCCTGCCCGTGTGACTTTATGATCGAATAGAGCTTGTCAAACTCGCTCTTTTTTACAATAAGGGTTACGTTGTGCTTTGAAAAGAACCTTGCATTTGAGTTAGTATCTATGTTTATTTTATAAGCCCTGAAAAGGCGAAGAAACGCCCCCTGAGAGCAGGTAACAGACGAAGCCTGATTGTAATATATCTTCGACCTTAATAGCCCGAAATAGCCTGTTGCCGTCTGGATATATTCATCCTCGATACGAAAAGAGATAAAAAACCATCTCAAAAAAGCAAATCCAAATATCAATGAAACAATTAAAATATCAAGCCAAGCTCCCCTGAGCCACTGTGCAATATTAAATCTTGTAGCTATAAGGCTTCTTGTGAGAGGGATAAGAAGCAGCCAGAAGCCCCTTGTTATATAATTAAAAATCGTCAGTGGGTGCTGACGGTATTTAAAAAGATACGAAAAAAGACTTTTTTCCGTCACTTCGGCCTATCCCCTCTCTAAAGAAATAAATAATCATTCTCCCTGTTCTCTTCTCTTGATAGACTCTTCAAGATAGTCTATTATCTCCAAAGCATCATTACGCGATAAGAACATAAAAATCACCCGTCCGCCGAAAGCGTTTATTGTAACAAAGTTAAGCCCTGTAAACTGCGAAAGGGGAAATATTACCGAAGAAACATACTGAATAGACTCAAGCTTTATATACTGCTTTGTAAAAAACAGCATTCCCGCCTGTTTTTTGATTTCCCTTTCTCCTATCATATATCTTGAGGACTTAAAATATATCGGAAGGAAAATGAATCCGTATACTATCACAGCTCCCCAGAAAAGCCCTATTACAAGCCACATTATTATGGGGTAGCCCGACAGATAAACAAAACAAAGATACGTCACGGCAAGAGCGATCACAAACATAACTATCCTTAAAAAGTTCTTTGCTGATTTATTCATTTTATATGTTCTCATTTGTGAGCTCCTCCTTCCGTTAAACTTCTGATTCCCGGTTACGACTGCGTTTTAGAATTTTCCAGCTTTATGTCATCGGCTGAAAGACCGGGTATCTGAAGTCTTGTAACTACAAGCTTTGCTATCTGGTCGCCGTCTGAAATACTTCTCATAACCTTTGAGGCGTTTATAACCGCAACAGCTACCTCGCCATTGTAATTTCCTGCTATCACAGCAAGTCCGTTCGCAAGGTAAATCCCCTTTTCCTTGACCATTTCATCCGAAGGCATAACCAGCACCGCAAGATCGGGCACTTCCTTTTCCTCCATAGAAAAGGCCACTCCGGTTTTTATGATCTTTATGTCACCGGGAAACAGCACTCTGTCCTCATCCAGATGTGCAAACAGCAAAAACGATGGAGTTTTTCCCTTTAAAAGCACCGGTGTTTTAGCTGTTTGTGCAACTTTTTTAAACACAAGCTTCATTATTATCATCCTTTCATACATATATTTACTGCCTGACTTTTACTTTTAAGCACAAAATAAGCCTGCCGCCATTATGCTCAAATTACCCCTCTGTAATAAAGTCCTCTTGTAAAATCCCCCTCGGGAGGACGGTTTTCAAGATAAGACAAGATCACCTCTTTTGCCTCATCGGCATTTTCATTCGTGAACATTATCGTCTCAAATGCCACGGGTATGCGCTTTTTATCAAAAAGATAAAGCGGCTCACCGTTTATAAGCTCAAAATACCCCTTGTCCTTTTGACAATTTATATAAAATCTTTTTTTCATTCTGTCTGTTATAAAGCCCCTGCATTCCTTACAGCCAACGCTTGCTTTTATTGGACAATTTCTTGTAAGCATCAGCGGAAGGCGTCCGTAAATCAAGACCCCTATGGGAATGACTGCATTAAGCTGCTGTGACTTAGCTCCCGTTATTTCCAAAGAAAGCTCTGTATCAAAAGCCCCTAGATCTTTTATAGCGTCAAGAGCGTCAGAGTTGGTTATATTCATTGAAAACCCTGAGTGGATACTTATATCATCAAAGTCTTTCAAAAGCTCAAAGTGCGAGATGTTCTGTGCCAGAAAATGAGTTATGCCTGCCCTGTGTGCAAGTCTTATTTCTTCCCTGCATCTTTTTTCATCTGCCGTAAACCTGTCAAGCGAAAGGCACAGCTTTGCTTTTGGTATATCGCATTTTTTAATTTCTGAAAACGGCAAAGATATAAGCTCTGCCAAACTTATATCTATTTTATTAAGCTGACTTGCTTTATTAGCCCTTATTCTGAGCAACGCTCCTTCGGTCTTTTTTAAGTATACCGCCGCTTTCCCGAAAGTTTTATCCGGCAAAAACCTTTTTACTGCGGTGTTTTTTAAACATCGCTTTCGGTCAAGCTCTTCTGTCGCTCTTCTTCTCAAAGCGTTTATCTCGGAAGCACTTACAAAAAGACCGCTGTCAAGCGTTACCCGAGCATCCTTAAAGCTGTAAACGGTGTCTCCCAGCTTTTTAAGATGTTTTATTATTATATCACTTTCAGTAGCTCGGTTTGTGGCAAAGCTTGGCGGATCTGAGAAAACAACTGCCTCACAGCCTTCGCCGTCTGCAATTTTAAGAGATATCCTCTCTCCCTGCCTTATTACAGCTTCAAACGAGACCTCTGCCCTTTTATATACAGTGGAATACCCCTCTCTTATTTGCGCGAATGTCTCCTTTGCGGCTTCTGCGTCCTCCTTGCTTCTGAAGCCGAACATACCAGAACCGAGTGTGCCTTTTATATATCCGTTTGTAAAGCCGCTTCTTGAAAACACTTTTTTTAAAAGCTCGGTATCGCATCTGCCGTATTTCAGGGCAGATACGCACTCTTTGGTTGCGGCTGCAACATATTCCGGACGCTTCATTCGGCCCTCTATTTTAAATGAGCACACGCCTGCTTTTTGAAGCTCCTGCAAAGATTCAAACGCGCATAGGTCTTTTAATGAAAGCGCATACTGCCCTGACTTTTTTTCGCAAGCCGAAAACGGCAGTCTGCACGCTCCCGCGCAAAGGCCCCTGTTTGCGCTTCGTGAACCGAGCATCGCGGAAAGATAACACTGTCCCGAAACCGACATACACAGCGCCCCATGCACGAAAACCTCTGTCTCAACGCCTGTATCAGCGATTTCCCGTATAGTGTCGAGCGAGCATTCTCTTGATACCACCACGCGCTTAAAGCCCATTTTCTTTGCTGCAAGCGCACCCGCCGCCGTGTGTATGGTCATCTGTGTAGATGCGTGCAGCGGCATTTCGGGAACGCATTTTAAAGCGGTTTCACAAACTCCCAGATCCTGAACTATAATAGCGTCAACGCCGTTTTTTGCCGCCTGTTCAAGCTCATTTAAAAGAGCGCTTTTTTCGTCGTCGAAATAAACGGTGTTTATCGCCTGATAAATTTTCACACCTCTTTTGTGACACTCATAAACCGCTTTTGATATCTGTTCTGTATCAAGATTCTGGGCGTTCTGCCTTGCCGAAAATCGTTTCGAGCCGAAATAAACAGCGTCCGCTCCGCTATCAAGTGCAGCGTAAAGCGCCTCCATGCTCCCGACAGGAGAAAGCACCTCGCTCATTATTTTTTAAAAAACGAAGTCTGTTCGTTTGCAGACCGCTGACTGTTAAAGTTCTGCTTAGGTTCTTCTTTATGCCTTGGAACAAAAACCGTTCCCGAGGCTGATTTCTGAGCGGTCTGTGCAGGACGCGCACTTAGCTTTTCTTCAAGCTCTTTAATTCTTGATGTAAGCTTTGCTATCTCATTTTCTTTTTCTAGCACCTGTTGTCTTGCCGCTGAAGCGTCATCTGCGTATTCCTTTATCTGCTGTCTTATGTTTTTAGCGCTCTCCTCACTTTTTACCGCTTTGTCAAGACAATCAAGCGACACCAGCACGGCAGCATCATTTAGCGTGAGATTTCCTATTCCCGAAGTAATTTCCGAAAGCTTTGCGTTAAGTCTGTCAGCAAGTGCCCGGGTATACTCAAGCGTTTCATCTGTTGTGATATTAAGCTCTCTGTTAAATATCTTGATCCTGTATGTGTTCATAAATACAGCTCCTTTACAAGTCCGTTCAAATATTATTTTACCATATTTTATTATAAAAGTAAAGAAGGGCAGCATATTTCTGCCGCCCTTTAGTATTTGTCAGTTCAAACCGCGAGGATGAAATCCTGTTAAAAATCAAGATCTCCCCAGTCGATATCGGATAAAGCGTTTGCTCCTTCTCCTGCCTGAATAATGCTTTCTACCATTTCGGCAGCCTCAACAACACACCAGTCGCTTCCAAACTTAATAACCGTCAGCGTCTCAGTATCGCCTTGGCCGTCATGGCTTGACAAAAGTCCGTCGCTGTATACTGTCGTTTCAACGTCAACGATATAACCTTCGCTTACCTTATAACCGCCCTCTTCGTAATCCTCAAGCTCATCTGATGACATTTTTTGGGTATCAGTGATCTTGTAATCAACATCCACATCCATCACATCATTCATATTCTCCATAAGCTCGCAGCCTCTGTAGAAGGTTTTCATATCACTTCCGCACTTTTCTTCAACATAGTAGATAAGCGCATCGTTTCCTATTGCCTTTACAAGGTCTTCCTCATCATAAGACTCAATATACTCAACGTATGCGTCCACCGCCGACTTGTATCCGCCGCCTGAGAAAACCAAAAAATACAAAAGAAGTCCCGCAGCTATACAAAGCGCGGCAATAATGATGATCAGTGTAATAAGAAGCCCCTTGCCGCTTGATTTTTTAACCGTCTCTCCCGGCATATTCGGTTCAGTAGATGCTTTGTAAGGAACCGCTTGCTGCATAACGCTCTGAGACGGCGATGCAGAATCCTGACTATCCACCGGCTGCCGGGCAGTTACATCATCTGCGGATTCTGACGGTGCTGCATTGGCAGGTGCTGAAGCCTCTTCTGCTACAGGCTCTGCCACCGGTTCGGCTTGTGCTGATGTTTCTGACTCAACATTAGTATCTGCATCAGATTCGATTTTTGCTCCGCAGGCTGCACAGAATTTATCGTTATCTCCTAACGCCGCCTGACAGTTCGGACAAATTTTTGACATATAATTCTCCCCCCTTAATATTTTTATTTATTTTACCATATAATTTAAAAAATGTAAACAGTTATTCAAGGTATAAGTAATTATTGGTGGTGACAATAAAAATATACTTTTAAGATATTATTTTTATATCACAGCGTCATTAGTCGCTTTATATCATCAGGCAGCTCACTTTTTACGACTTCTTTTTTACCGCCAACGGTTACAAACGATGCTTTTGCACAATGAAGAGCCTGTCTCTTGATATCATAAAGCTCTCCGCCGTACATCTCATCTCCTGCAAGCGGATAACCTATATGCGAAAAATGCACCCTTATCTGATGAGTTCTGCCAGTGCCTAGCTTGATTTTCAGAAGTGTATAACGTCCGCCCGCGCTGCTTGATACCGTCTCATATTCAGTGACAGCGTTCTGCCCCTCGTTAGACACATGTCGCATTATTATTGAACCGTCCGCCCTTGCTATCGGGAGGTCGATCATGCCCTTACCCTCAATGCGTCCGCACACCACTGCATAGTAAACCTTTTTCAGACTTTTTGAAACACAGTTTGCGGCAAACGCGTTTTTGGCGCATATGCACACTCCGGTAGTATCCTTGTCAAGCCGGTTCAGGGGACGAAACGAGGTATCGGGGTACATTGCGCAAAAAAGATTACCAAGGCTGTCGCCGTAGTGCTTGATCGACGGATGCACAGGCATATCGGACGGCTTGTCAAACACGATTATATCCTCGTCCTCATACAAAACCTCTGCATGAAGGTCCGAATTGGGTGGCAGCATTTTACAATCCGAAAGTGTTATCACAACACTATCGCCTATATCAAGCATATCCACCGTTTTAATCTGCGTGCCGTTTTTTGATATTGCGTTTTGCGTATGTTTGAGCTTTCTTATAAGACGCTTTGAAACGCCGTTTGTGACAAGCAGATCCTCTACCGTACAGGGGGTATCTGCCGTAAACTCAATCGCTCTCATATTCTTCAGTATCTGAGTAAGGAAATCTTCCCATTATTTCAAAGCATCCCGAGCGCTGCCACATTGAAGCCGTAACAAGCACTTCATAGCCCTCCCCGAAATCGCACGGGAACTCCATTGGCGCAAGCTTTGGCAAACCGAAGCAGGACATCATATTCATAATGATGCCGCCGTGAGTTATTACAGCGCAGTTGGTGAGTCCTTCTCCCATCATATCGCCGATTATTACATTCAGCGCCTCAAGGCATCTTGTTACTACTTCTCTCATACTTTCACCATTGGGAGGAGGATTATCAAGGCCGCCCTTTAAAAACCGTTTGTACTCTGGAGTGTTCATAATATCTTCAGCTTTTCTACCCTCAAAGTCGCCGAAATCCATCTCTTTAAGCCCGTCTACACAAACAGCGCTCGTTTGAGGAAAAAGTATTCCTGATGTCTGAACGCATCTTTTATAAGGAGAGGTATATACTCTCTGAACTTCTCCGTATTCATATTCCGCTATCTTGTTATAAAGCTCGTCCACACCCTTTGCGCAAAGAGGCAGATCGGTTTTTCCTATATACACGCCGTTTAAATTTGCATCGGTTATCCCGTGGCGAATAAACTTTATCCTGTAACCTTTCATATTTTTACAGCCTTTCTGATATTAAAAAATTCTTTACATTTTGTCATAATTGTATTATAATAATATATGTATGTAACAACACTTTGATTAAATCAAACAGTTTTTCTTGTTTCTCATTACATTTTAACATTATTACATAAAAATTACAACTGTTTTTACAGGAGGTTTTTTTGAAACGCAAAAAGCTGATACTTTTACTGTCGGCTGCGGCTTTGGTAATAATTTCGGTATTTGCTTTGTCTGAATTTTGGGGCGAAGAAAAAACTGCATACAACTTTTTCGCCTTTGACACAGCCGGAACAGTTACTCTATACGATGCACCCGACGATCTTCTGCCAAGCCTTCGCGATACAGTTGATTCGCTTGATAAGAAGCTAAACGGTTTTGATGAAAACTCGGCTCTTGCTGAACTTAACTCAAGTCGCCACTCTTCTGACAAACCGCTTTTTGAGATAATTGAAAAATCAATTGAGTTTTATAAAAGGTATGGTTATACGGATATCACCGTGGGCAGTCTTATTTATCTCTGGAACATTTCAGACGGCGGGAAGACTGTTCCCGACGACGATCAGATCAACTCTGCGATGTCGGGAGTAGGCGTGCAAAACGTCACACTTAATGATAAAGAGGTTTTGCTGTCGGGCAACACTGAAATCGAGCTTGGCGCGGTTGCTAAGGGATATGCTCTTGACAAGGTAAGAGAGCTTTTCTCATCATTTAAACCTAAGGGCGCCGTAGCGGACTTTGGTTCGTCAGTACTTGTTTACGGAAAGGACCGAACTTTTACGGTCGACATACAAAGCCCTTTTGAAAGTGATGAAAAGATAGGGCGGCTTGAGATTTCTGACACATTTATATCCACAAGCGGCGGGTACGAAAGATTTGTTGAGCATGACGGCAAAAAATACGCTCATATCCTGGACCCGAAAACGGGATATCCTGTAAAAAGCGATTTTGCAAGCGTTACCGTTATTTGCAACAGCGGTATTTTAAGCGACTTTTTATCCACTGCAATCTATATTATGGGCAAAGATGAGCTTTTAAAGCACATGGATAGCCTTAGAAAAGACGGAATAGAAGTTATCGCCGTGTGTGAAGATAAAGAAATTTTAATTTCTCAAGGGCTAAAAGACAACTTTTACACAAACATAGAAAGTGATAATATAACGATAATTTGAGGAGTGTGTATTTTTGGGACTGAATAAAATATTTATAAAGCATTCTAAGAACACCGAAAACTGCCGGGGTGAAAAATTCTTTCCGAAAACGGTAAAAATTCCGCTGAGTCAGGGAATGGGTGCATCACTTGCGCCGCTTGTCTCTGAGGGGGATGAGGTAAAAGTCGGTCAGAAAATAGGCGAAAGCGAAGCGGGTTTTTCATGCCCGGTTCACTCATCGGTGTCCGGAAGGGTCACGGGCTTCAGCCAGCTTTTGTTGTCAAACGGCTCGGTAATAAGCTGTATTGATATAGAATCTGACGGCAAGTTCAGCCTTTCTCCCGATATAAAAAAGCCTGTGGTAAAAACCAAATCGGATTTTATAAAGGCTGTGAGAGAAAGCGGCCTTGTCGGTCTTGGCGGAGCAGGCTTTCCTACACATATAAAACTTAATTACGACCCGGATGAAACGCCCGTTGACACTCTGATAATAAACGCCGCAGAGTGTGAGCCGTACATAACCAGCGACTACCGTGAGATGATCGAAAACCCCGACGGCGTTATAGGCGGAATACGCCTTGTAAAGGACGCTCTGGGTATAAAAAACGCGGTAATTGCTATTGAAAACAACAAACCCGAAGCAATAAAGCTTTTGTCAGGCAAGCTTTCGGGCTGCACCGATATCAGAGTTCAGACGCTTAAATCCTCATACCCGCAGGGTGCTGAAAAGGTAATAATCTATAACACCGTAAAGAGAATAGTAAAAGAAGGCGAACTTCCTTCTCACGTGGGCGTGGTAGTTATGAACGTATCGTCTGTTGCGTTTTTAGACGGATATTTCAAGACGGGCATTCCTCTTATTAGCAAACGCATAACTGTCGACGGAGAAACAGTCAGAGAGCCAAAAAACCTCATTGTTCCGATAGGCACTATCGCCGATGATCTGCTTTCCTACTGCAAGGTCGATACGGAAAAAACAAAGCGTATCATATTCGGAGGAATGATGATGGGCCTTTGCGCGTTTGACAGCTTTTCCCCTATAACTAAAACCAATAACGCTGTGCTTGCCTTTACAGAGCAGAAAATAGCTTCGCAGACCGAATGTATAAGATGTGCAAGCTGTATAAGAGCCTGTCCGCTTAAGCTTATGCCGTGCGAAATTGAAGCGGCGTATAAGAAAAACGATATCGACGCTTTAAGGGCGCTTAAGGTAAATCTTTGTATGAACTGCGGAAGCTGCACATATGTGTGCCCTGCAAAGAGAAAGCTGGCAGAAACCAACCAGCTTGCTAAGCGTCTTTTGATGCCTCGCTGACATAAGGAGTTGAACTGATGGAAAATTTAAATGTATACTCCTCGCCGCACAGAGTAAGTACAAAAACAACGCAGAAGGTAATGCTTCACGTCATTATAGCGCTTGTTCCAAGCATTATTGCGGCGACGGTGATTTTCGGAACAAGGGCGCTTTTGCTTATTCTTATCACAACGGCGACCTCCGTTGTTTGGGAAGCGCTCTGCTGTATGCTCAGGAAAAAGCCGACCACCATAAATGATCTTTCGGCGGTAGTCACGGGAATTTTACTTGCTCTTAACCTTCCTGCAACGCTGCCGTTCTGGATGGCGGCCATAGGCTCGTTTATTGCAATAGCAGTGGTAAAGGAGCTTTTCGGCGGACTTGGAAAAAACTTTGCAAACCCCGCTATTGTAGGAAGAATAGTTCTTATGCTTTCCTTCACGAGCGCTATGACCACATGGGTCAAGCCGTTTTACTACAAAAGCAGTGAGATCGTAACGGGCGCTACTCCGCTTGTTACGAAAGACGCAGGATATCTTGACCTGTTTTTGGGTAACTGCGGCGGCACGATTGGAGAGGTATGTGCTCTTGCGCTTATTGTCGGAGGAATTTATCTTGTTGCGATGAGAATAATTTCTCCTGTCACTCCCGTATGCTTTATCGGAACGGTTGCGCTGTTTTCTTTTCTTGTCGGAGAGGACGCGCTTTACCAGATACTCTCTGGCGGCGTCATGCTCGGAGCGATATTTATGGCCACCGACTATGTAACTACCCCCGTGACCGGCTGGGGAAAGTTTATTTTCGGAATCGGCTGTGGAATAATCACCTGCGTTATAAGGTTTTATTGCTCAATGGCGGAAGGTGTTTCATTTGCCATACTGTTTATGAACATTCTTACTCCGTTTATTGATATGGCGACAAAAACCCGACCTCTCGGTGCGGTTAAGAGGTCAAGGAAAGCGGGTGACGATAAATGAGTATAAAAAATACTTTAATGCCGCCAATCGTTCTGACTGTAATATGTATAATCATTTCGTGCGCTCTGATATTTGTAAACGACGCCACGAAACAAAGGGTGGAAAAGATAAACAAGCAGACCCTCAACGATACTCTTACCTCTGCGTTCGGAGAAGGTAAATATACCGAAACAGATAAGACCTTTGACGGTATAGACACTGTAATAGAGGGCGAAGGTGGTCTTAACGTATATGAAATAACCACCGACGGCTATAATTCTGACGGAATACACGTTTTGGTCGGAATAAAGGACGGGGCTGTCGAGGGAGTATCGTTTATTTCCTGTTCGGAGACTCCGGGACTTGGAACCAAGGTAAACAATGAGGACTACCTGAAAACGTATATCGGAGTAAAAAACGAGCCCGAAGCAGACAGTGCCGATGCAGTAACGGGTGCAACGTTTTCGTCAAAGGGCTTAAAAACCGCTGTAAAGCTTGCTTTGCAGGCAGATAAGGAGATACGGCATGAGTAATTTAAAGGAATTTACCAAAGGCTTTATAAAAGAAAACCCGACGCTTGTTACTCTTTTAGGAATGTGCCCCACGCTTGCGGTGACTACGCAAGCTTCAAACGGAATAGGAATGGGACTTGCCACCACATTTGTGCTGGTAGGCTCCAACATAGTAATATCACTTCTCAAAAAGATAATACCCGATGCGGTAAGGCTTCCATGTTACATAGTAATTATCGCAGGATTCGTAACGCTTATAGAGTTTCTGCTGAAAGGATATGTTCCGGCTCTGTATGACAGTCTGGGAATATTCCTGTCTCTTATCACCGTAAACTGCATAATCCTGGGCAGAGCAGAGGTTTTTGCCAGCAAAAACAAAGTCGTTCCGTCAATTTTAGACGGTCTTGGAATGGGTCTGGGATTTACTCTTTCTCTGACCTTAATGGGTACGGTAAGAGAAATTTTAGGCAGCGGAACGGTATTTGGTTTTTCTCTTCCGCTTATAAACGAATCGCCAATGACAGTGTTTATTCTCCCTGCGGGAGGATTCTTCACCCTTGGCATTATAATAGCGGTCATAAACAAACTGAGGCACAAAAAACCTCCCAAGGAGATCGGCTGTAAGGGCTGTCCGAACATGTCATCGTGCGAAAAGCTAAGAAACGGAGGGATATAAATGGCTGTCAATTTATTGATCATAATGCTATCGGCAATTTTAGTAAACAATATTGTATTGTCGCAGTTTATGGGAATATGCCCTTTTCTTGGAGTTTCTAAGGTTTTAAAGAATTGCCTTGGAATGGGAGCGGCGGTAATATTCGTAATGCTGTGCGCCACTGCTGTTACATATCCGGTTTACAGGCTTTTGGATTTTCTTGACGTTGAGTATCTTAAAACCGTGGCTTTTATCCTATTGATAGCTCTGTTCGTACAGCTTGTGGAGATAATTTTAAAAAAGATAATGCCGCCGCTTTATAAAGCGCTTGGCGTGTACCTTCCTCTCATAACAACAAACTGCGCTGTGCTTGGCGTTACCATAACGAATATCGACGAAGGCTACAGCTTTTTAGAAGCCATGGTAAACGCTCTCGGAACGGGAGTGGGCTTTACCGTTGCGCTTTTGCTGTTTTCAGGAGTAAGACAAAAGATAGATTCCTCTGACAGCGTTCCGGCAATGTTCAAAGGAGTTCCGGCAACACTTGTAGCGGCAAGCATTGTTTCCCTTAGCTTCATGGGCTTTGGCGGGCTGTTTGCACAGTAAAAATATTCTTGATTTTTCTTTTGGATTGGAGTAGATAAAATGGAGTATCTGTTACCGATAATATTATTTGCGTCTCTCGGACTTGCCGCAGGTATTCTGCTTACCGTTGCCGCGAAGGTTTTTTACGTTAAAACAGATGAGCGTCTTGAAAAGATAGAAAACGCCCTTCCTCAGATAAACTGCGGCGCCTGCGGCTTTACGGGCTGCAATGCTTACGCGGAGGCCATAGTGAAAAACGGCGAAGAGCCTAATCTGTGCCGTCCCGGTGGCGAGAACGCTGCAAGGGCAATAGGAGAAATACTGGGCATTGAGGTTACCGCAAAAAGCAGGCACGTCGCCTTTGTAAAATGCTCCGGCGGGCGCGACAGCGCAAAAAGGCGGTTTGAATATGACGGAATGCAGTCCTGTCTGGCCGCTTCTCAATTTTATCAAGGAAGTAAAATGTGCACAAACGGCTGCCTGGGATACGGCGACTGTGTTGACGTCTGTGACAACCATGCTGTAAGCATAGTAAACGGCGTATCTGTGATAAACAAAAGCCTGTGTATAGGCTGCGGAAAATGCGCGAATGTGTGTCCTAAAAATATTATAGAAATACGCCCAGCAGAGCTTCGGTACGAGGTAAAATGCTCGTCAACAGACATAGGTAAAATAACTCGGTCCGTCTGCAAAAACGGATGTATCGGATGCAAAATGTGTGAAAAAGCTTGCGAGATCGGCGCAATTAAGGTCGAAAATAATTTCGCAAGGATCGACTATTCAAAGTGTATAAACTGCGGAAAATGCAAGGACGCCTGCAAAATGGGCGTCATAAGAGATTTGTGCCATGAAATGGGCGCAGCGAAAGACCTGGCTCAAGCATAATGCAGAATTTAAAATCTAAAAATTCACGTCGAAACACAAAAATGTTTCGGCGTTTTCTATTCGGAATTTTATTGCAACTTATCTGTTGACAATTAAAATAAAATGATGTATACTAATGGGTAATATTCAAACGGTTTTATTCTGACGAAGACAAGAAAGGAAGGGTCACTATGCTGGAGACAAACTACAATAACAAATTCATAAAGGAAGGTCTTACCTTTGACGACGTTTTACTTATTCCCGCCGAAAGCGATGTCACACCAAATATGATCGATCTGAGAACAAGGCTTGCAAACGACATTTATCTGAACACCCCGATAATGACCTCTGCAATGGATACGGTTACCGAGTCCAGAATGGCTATTGCCATAGCCAGAGAGGGCGGAATAGGTATAATTCACAAAAACATGTCTATAAGCGCACAGGTCGAAGAAGTTGACAAAGTAAAAAGATCGGAAAACGGTGTTATTGTAAATCCCTTTTCTCTTACAGCGGACAAAACCGTTTCAGAAGCCGACCAGCTTATGGGAAAATACAAAATATCAGGCGTGCCTATAGTTGACGATAACGGTAGACTTGTCGGAATACTTACAAACAGAGACCTGAGGTTCATCACCGATTACAGCATTAAAATTTCCGAGGTTATGACTAAAGAGGATCTCGTGACCGCTCCCGTTGGAACAGACCTTGAAGGAGCACAGAAAATTTTGATGCAGCACAAAATAGAAAAGCTTCCGCTTGTTGATGAAAACGGAATGCTTAAGGGTCTTATCACTATCAAAGATATCGAAAAGGCAGTTCAGTATCCTAATTCCGCAAGGGACTCACGCGGCAGACTTTTGTGCGGAGCGGCAATAGGTGTTACCGCAAACGTATTGGAAAGAGCGGGTGCCCTTATTGATGCGTCTGTGGATATTCTTGCACTGGACTCGGCTCACGGACACTCAAAGAACATAATTGACTGTGTAAAAAAGATAAAGTCTAATTTCCCGAATATCCCTGTTATAGCAGGAAATATTGCTACCGCCGAAGCAGCAGAGGCGCTGATCGAAGCGGGCGCCGATTGCCTGAAAATCGGAATCGGCCCGGGCTCTATCTGCACCACCAGAGTCGTTGCCGGAATAGGAGTTCCTCAGATAACAGCTATATACGATGCAGCTTGCGTTGCTCAGAAAAAGGGAATTCCGATCATAGCCGACGGTGGAATAAAGTATTCCGGAGATATCGTTAAGGCTTTGGCGGCAGGCGCAAATGTAGTTATGCTTGGTTCTCTGCTTGCAGGCTGCGAGGAAGCTCCGGGAGATGTTGAAATTTATCAGGGCCGTTCCTTTAAGGTATACAGAGGTATGGGAAGTCTTGCGGCTATGGCAGCCGGATCTAAGGACAGATACTTCCAGGAGGGCAGCAAAAAGCTCGTTCCCGAGGGAGTTGAGGGTAGAGTTCCTTATAAGGGCGCCGTTTCAGATACGGTATTCCAGCTTTGCGGCGGTATACGTTCCGGTATGGGTTACTGTGGCTGCAAGGATATTCCGACGCTTCACGAAAAAGCAAAGTTTATCAAAATAACCGGAGCGGGACTTAAAGAGTCTCATCCGCACGACATTTACATCACCAAGGAAGCACCCAATTATTCCGCACAATTTTGATTTAGCATAAATTGCCTGAAGGTCAGAAAAATGGTCAACCGTTAAAATAAAAGTTAAAATGAAAAATCATAGAAAGCAACTGAGAGTGATCTCGGTTGCTTTTATTATTTTCAGGATCTATATTGTTAGTTATGATCTACATAAATATCAACAGATAATTTATAATTCGGTTAAGAAAAAAGGATTTACTGCCGAAAACGGGGAAAATATCTTTCTGCGCGGCATAATAACGGCGGCTTCTGAGCTTTACAAAGCTGAGCGCAAGGCGCTGTCCGCTCCGAATGATGTTTTGCTCGCCACGCTGAACAAAAGCAGGATACAGGCGGAAATCTCCGAGAAATTCAACACATTTTTTGACAATAACCTGAAAGCAATAGGCAGTGCGGCGTACTTTGACAGCTTTCAAAATTCAAACGCCTTTGCCGTTCTGCCCTCCGAAACGGTCGTTTTCTGCGACGACTACACCTTCAGCGTATTTCGCAAGTGTGATAACTGTCTTGCAGCCTTGCTGTTTGAGCTTGGACAGATAGTGCACAGAAACGGTCTGAGCTCGCGAAAATGCGGTTTTTGCGGGAAGCAGTTTCTCGGAGCGGAAGATGAGGTCTGCTGCCGCCAAGCGTCCTGCCAAAATGCGCATAAAGAGCAGAAAGAAGCGATATACAAGGAGCATACTGAGGAATATTCGCAGATAAAGCGCACCTACTATTCGTTCGTCAGGCGGTATGACGGGTATCTGAGAGCGGCGGGGATAAATGCTCACTATCCTGCGGAGTATGACGAGTTTTGTCAGGCGAAAGAGGAACGAAAAGCATATATGAACAGCCTGAAACGGCGGCTGATACGCAACGGTCTTCCCTCAGACGAGCTTTATGAAACAGGTGAGAAGTTTAAGGCGGAAATCAAAGCCGTGGCAGAGGAGATAATGGAGAGTTGCGGGGAATAGAAATAATATTTTCACAAAAGTATTACAATACGGAGATGCGGATAGCTGTCGTACCGTACAAACGCAGCTCTCATGCACAATCTTTATTACTTGAAAGAAAAAGGCTATTATCGTGAAGCGCTCTGCACAGAGCATCTTGATCAGCTTAAAACTAAATATCTCTACACAGGCAAGGACGCATAATTATGGGCAGAATTTTTCAGATATGGATTTTCTCAGGGAGTTTACGGGACTAAGTTATCAGGTAATGTTTCGGGGAATGAATAAAAACTGACTTTATGGATCATATCTCCATAGAGCCTTTTGTACAAATATAACAATATTAGATTTTCAAAAAATGCACAACACTACATTTTATGATTTAATACTACCAAATACTTGTTTTTACCACATTATTGCATTATTTTGTATTTTGTGAATACTTACACTGTTTAAAGAAATTGCCGACATGCTAAAAACTAATTTTGAAACTGTAAGATGCTGGACAAAATTGGGAAAACTTGAAGCAGATTAGACATTTCGTAAAGGAGGCAATGCCGTTTCAAAGCAAATCATGTATGAATTCTTAAAAGTAATGCTTAAATATACAGGAATAGCTTCCGACATAATAGGAATGCTTGGAATCCCCGGTTTAGTTGTTGGTACTCCTATTTTAACATCAACATTATTAGGTACAACGGCAGCACAAAAGAACATTACTAAGGAACATCTGAAAAATGCTCAGATTTCTATTTCCGAAATACTTAAATTCATAGGTACCCCAATAAATATATAAACACAAATTACGAACCATTTAATAATTTTAAACAACCGAGATTATGTTAGATTTCGCTGAAATTCTATTGATTTTTATGGCGAAATATGTTACAATTTAAAAAATCTCGTTTTTGAAAAAGTGAGGCGAACCTGTATGCTTGATAAAGAAAAGCGCCTTGGAAAAGTTGTTGCATTTTATCAATCATTACCTGATGAGTTGCTAAATAGTATTATTAATGCTCTTCCTGTCAATAGAGATATAAGGCGAAAAATAACTAAGCTTAAGTCATCAAAAAGCAAAGTAGAGATGCTTATGTCTTTGGAGCTTAGGGAAACTTTCGCAGACACGGCATACAACACAATTAAATCTTTTATTTCCCTAAAACTTGAAAGCTCCAGTTATGAAGATATAATTAGCAGTATTACAGATGACAATAAGTCTTACATCACAATTTTCTTTTTCAGGTGGTGTTATGAAGATGGAGCCGACGGATCATCTAATGATGATAGGTATTTTGACACTTTTGTAGATTCCGAGATATTTGATTGCATCCTTAACGGAAAAAGGATTGATAAATTACAGTCTATTGAAGGGAAAAACAAATGCGCATCAATAATGGACACGAAGATATCTACTGAAGAAGCAGAAATTTCATCAGTTGATGTAAATAATTTCGAGGAGAATACTATGAAATTATTGGGACGAATTGAAAAGAGAAATACATTTTATAATTTCTTTCCGCAGTACGAATATAAATTAGCAGAGGACAGATTTGTTGAAATTCCTGTTGATAAGCTTAGAGAAGATTATCCTATAAACGGAGGAATAAATCTTGCTTATAATCCGTATTCTGGTGGAGCTGCAACGTTCTTTGACGAAATAACTGCGGATCTTGATGAAGATCAATATGTTAATAATGTATATGTAATAGAGATCGATAATTACGATTTGGAACCTAATGACAACGCAACATATCAGGTAAAGATCGATTTGCAACGATTGGTTCAACAAGGCAAAAAGTTGCGTGATATAATTCGCTATGCAGATGAATGTGAAATATATAAGGTTGTTACCAGCGAGGTAGAGAGCATTTCCGATAAAACATTTATAAGTGGTAATATAAATCTTATTGAATCCAATATTACTGATGGTGAAATGGTTGTGCTTTATTATAATGATAAGTATTATGGACCATTTAAAGCCCTACATAGGACATATGACGATAGATTTTATATAAATACTTTAGCAAGCGAAAATAATTATTTAGTTCCTTTTTTCTCATCTATAGATGTAGAAGTTATTGAACTTGAAAAGCAGGCTTATTATAAAGATCCAACATATACCAGATTCATTCAGGCATCTTTGGATAAACAACAGTATGAGGATACTATTACAGATGAAATACTACTTGAAAAAATAACCGATGACGTATCAATGGAACTTGCAAAAACGAAACCGGAAGAATTTGCTCATCTGTGCAGCAATTCTCCATTCTTTGCTAAATTGCCACAGGCGATTATTTCTAATCGTCTTGATAGGCTGATAGAAATAACCAATAATGTTGAAAAATTTAATGAAAAGAAGCATGAGGTTTTTGAGTCTTTGCTCAAACTTTATCAAGAAGCACCATCTGCAGTAGCTGATAAGATGATAACTGATTCGGATGTTTTTAAAGAACTGCAGAGTAAGTATAGTGAAGAACGGAGAAAAAGTGAAGATGCTGACAAGACTATACAAGAACTAAAAAGGGAACAGGAGGAGTTAAATAAGCAAATTGTAGAGTTGCACAAGAACTCGGCAGGGACAGCATCCTCCGAAGAGCTTTCTAAGCTTAAATTGCTTAACAAATCTCTTAGAGAAGAACTGGAAGTTATGAAAGCAAAAAGTGATAGTATAGAAAAATTGACAGAAGAACAGAACGAGTTGGAAACGACAACGAGATACCTTCAAAAACAAACAGATGAATATGAACGGAAATTAAACACCTTAAAGAATGAAATAAGCAATGCTATTGACGCTGCTGGCTCGGCAGGAATGGCATCTTTAGCTTTTGATCCGTTTATTTCAAGTGAGATGATAAAAAAGGCGGCGTCGTGGGATTCTAAAGAGGAGGATAAAGAATATAGAGGGAAATTAGAAAAATTAGATTCAATTACTCCTTCAACATTAAGTGACACTGCTCTTATAGACTATATTGTAAATTACGTTAAAGCAAGAAGAGAGTACAGTCGTAATGACATAATTAATATTTACATTAGTATTGCTCAGAACTTCATAACTATTTTTTCTGGAGAACCTGGTACCGGAAAAACATCAATGTGTAATATTGTAGCAGAAACCCTAGGCTTGCTACAATATGGAGAAGGGATAAATCGTTTTGTTTCTGTTTCAGTAGAACGTGGTTGGTCATCCAAAAGAGATCTTATAGGGTATTATAATCCTTTAACAAGAAAATATGATAAAAGCAATGGCAAAATATATGATGCCCTTCGAGTCCTTGATGTAGAAAGGGGTAGTTCTGAATATCCGTTTATCATTATGCTTGATGAGGCGAATCTCAGCCCTATAGAGTACTATTGGGCAGATTTTATGCGTCTTACAGACAGGTCATCATTGAATGACATGTATATAAACATAGGTGCAGAACGAGAATTATTTGTTCCTGAAACGCTTAAATTCATAGCCACAATTAACACTGATCAGACTACCGAAACTCTATCCCCTCGTCTTATTGATAGAGCTTGTATCATAAAGCTTCCAAAAGTTGAACCTAAATACAGTTCTGATATTCCTTCAACATCAGCAGAGATAATTACATGGAAAAACTTTATAAATGCATTTTCAAAGACATCAGAAGTGAATCCTATAACACAAAAGGCTCTGAAAGAAATATACAAACTATTCAATGATTATGAAATGAACGTTAGTCCACGTACGCAGTTAGGCATTAAAAAATATGTAATGGCAGCTCAGGAAATTATGGAGGACGAGCCTGATACGCTTGCGAGAGAGAAAGCGTTAGATTTTGCAGTTGTACAAAAATTGTTGCCTAAAATTAATGGTTACTATTCTATTTATGAACGTTTCTTTGACTCAATGAAACAGTTATGTAAGGAGTATAATCTTAATATGACGGAAGATGCTATTTTAAAAATTATTGATGCTCAGGAACGAAATATGGGTTATTGTCAATATCTAATCTAAGGGAGGAGGGATTCCTTTGGATATAATAACTTTGAAGCTTCAGCCCAAATATCATGAGGAAGTAGAGGTGCTACTCCAAACAGATAAAGAAAGCGAGTTTTTTGATATACCTACTGGCAAAGAAGTGGTTTTTAACGATAATGCCTATTTGTTTTTATTGACAGGTGTTACACTTCTCCCTTCTAAAGTTTATATCAATGATGAAGCATATGATGCAGAGTTTTGTAGTGAAGAATTGGATGGAGTTAAATTTAAACTAAAGGATTGCGATAAGCCTTTCTTACAAAGTTTTGGAGCAATCAAGATTGAAGTTGAACTGAATGGGAAACAATATTACTCTAAAAGTATAGCTGTATTAGTATCAAATACTGATATTAATAACGGCGTTATAAACATGATTGAATACATATATAAAAATTGTGAGGATTATCTTTATGAAGAGCACAAATATTCTTCAATAATATCAGGAATTAAAGAAAATGAAACTATTTCTTTGGAGGCAAAAATTGCATTTTTAGAACAAACACTTGATATTTATAAAAAATCATATCAATATTTGAAAAATAATCCATATTGCAAACTTGAAAAAAAGGAGGACATAGATTCATTTGATAAACTACAATCAATATCACAACGCACCATACAATATATAACAAACAATATTGATGAACTTGCAGTCGTTAACTATGATACAGGAATCAGATTCAATAATCAGTATTATCAGCCAAATAGAGTCTTAGTAGAGAAAAGTTCGTATTCGTCCGACGTTTATGAGAACCGAATTATAATAGGATTCTTAAAAACTCTGGTTTCAGAAATCAACATAACAATAAAAAATTTATTAGAGAAAACATATCTCAAAAGTAAGACTACGCCAAAAGATGGATATATTGATTCGATGTATCAGATTTTTTCAAAAAGTATTAAAAGAATCAATGGTTATATTGAATCTTTAAAAGCATTGCAAAACAGTTACCAACAGTTGTATTATTTTTATTCAAGACTTTTCAATATTTCAGCAGATATAGTTGTAGCTCTTCCTGTTGTTACGCCTGTTTTTCGTTCAATTAATGCTTATAGACAAATATATATTGTCATTCATAGATGGTTTTCTATTGGTAATTATGATCTTGGAAAGGATGAGTTGCTTTTAAGTTTTATCTCAACAAGTAAAATATATGAATACTATTGCCTAATAAAAATGCTGCGTCATATTAACAGAAATACTGACTATAATTTAACAGAATCAAAACGCATTTCATATCGTATAAATAATAGATACTATACGGTTTCTAAATATAACAATACATTCATTTTTGATAAAGGTGATAGTAAACTCACATTGTTTTTTCAGCCTGTTATTTATGGCAATAACAGAGCTTTTAACGGAATAAACATATTCCGAAATACATCTTCAAACTCCAAACAAGATAACAACAACAGAGGGAAAACATACACACCTGACTATATTATAAAAATTGAGTATGACAATACGACTAATTATATCATCGTAGATGCAAAATTTAGTACACCTGAAAATATACGACTTCATCAACTACAAGAATTAGTATATAAATACTTATTCTCCATCAGCACATTAAATGATAATGATCAAATAGCCGGGTTGTATATACTTTGCGGCAAGAAACTTGGAAATGATGTCGAAGATATTATTCATGATTTAGCGCAAAAAATTGGTCGCCGAGTTTCTCCTTTTGCTGAAATATTAGTTATGAATGGTGTAAATGCAAACGACTATTCTATGACTAACAGAATATTTAATAGTATATTATAAGCAGCTTTCCACAAAATCCCATCCGGCAAAACTCAAATATAACCATCCCCTCAAACACAATGTCATCGCTGAGGACATCTTTCTGATAGCAGCTATCAGTCTATTGCCAAAGCTTCACTTGGCTATTATAGCTTCATCGACTTTCAGATTTATATCATCAATGTGCTGCTCAATACTGCTCTCGTTGAGAGCCTGTAAGATCTGTCACAGTATAATAAAGATAATACCTGAAATATTCTCCCGCCTGTCGCTTCGTTATATCCGAAAGATACAAAAAATCAAGGTAATTTTGTCCGCTAATGTGATCCCAATATCCGAAAACGCGATTCCGCAAGAGCAAAGATGAGAATGATGATAAAAAACTGAAAAGCACGCTGTAAAATTGTTCTTTATTTGTTCTTTATTGTCACAAAAAGTTGGCAAAATCAGCATAATTCAATTTTTGTATCTTGCTCTAAAATGCCCTATTTTAGCCGTTTTGAGGGATTTTAACAAAGTGGGCGAAAAGCGTTGGATATTTTCGAATATTATTAAAACCGTTTGCGAATGAAGGAGGCTAATAACGTTTTTTGTAATTGCAGCGACGACAATTCAAATTGGGAGGACTAAATCATGAGTAATACAGACCAATTCGACTGGGTCGATTTTTACAAGGAGTTTGCAGCAAAGTTGCTTCAATTCAGGAATGACCGTTCCGGACTTGTGGAAAGGTCATGAAAATTTACGATATTACGGGTTTACAAATGCCCACACTCGAAAAAGAAAATCAGCTTGTGGATATGGATCCGTTTACGGTTTTCGGATTGTTCAACAAAAGTTCAATGAAAAAAGAAAACAGAGTGAAAATTCTTTCTGCAATTGCAGAAATATTCAATATTTACACACCTGTTCCCACATCATTTGACAGTATTCCGGTTCTTAATAATCAGAATGCGACTTTTTATTATTTTGTTGATGAACGTGACGAGAGCGATATTGACGATTTATGGGAACTGTTCTCGGCGGCACTTGTCTATGCTTCTGAACCGACAGCAGAAAACAGGACAAAATTGTCGAAATATTTCGATTTGATGATAAACAAAAAGGGAAATGGAAATAGTAAGATCACGATGGGGATATACTGGATTGCGCCGGATGCCTTTCTGAACCTTGATCAGCGTAATACATGGTACATCTATGATTCTGGAAAAATGCCTGCGGAACTGGTGCAGACACTTCCGGAAATTGAGACAAAAATATCATCAGAAAAATATTTTGATATTGTTGAAAAATTGCGTACTTTCCTGCAAAGTGATAAAAGTGACCTTAATGATTTCAAGGAACTGAGCTTTGAAGCATGGCGGTATTCAAAGCAGGTCAATGAAGAGGAGCGTGCAAAAGAGGAGGTTTCAGATAGTATATTAACTGTCAATAAGGATACCCTTGTTAATGCTTGGCTTCTTACTTGGAATTCTAAAAATTACGATTGGGAAAATGAAATTGATGAATACAGTTTGGATACAATGTTCAAGACTGTGAAAAGTGGTGGAGGGTTCTATATTAGTTGGCGTTGCAGAAGCTCGAATATAAAGCCCGGTGACCTTGTGTTTTTTATAAGGCTTGGCGATGAGCCAAAAGATGTTTTTGCATCAGGATACATAATAGATTACAGCGTTGTTAAAAATGGAACACGCTGTGCAGAAGTTTTGATTACCAAAGCTATTGATTTCAGAACAAATGATATACTATCTCAGCAAATGTTAAAAAATCAATTTCCTGAACAACAGTGGAGTCCGCAAGGTTCAGGAATTTCTATCAAACCAGAAGCGGCGAAATGGCTTATTGAAAACGGGAATAGTTATCAGAAAACAACAAGTAATAGTATTGATGAGGACATTGTCAATGAACCTGTTATCTGGAAAATCAGTCACGGTACTCCACAAACAAGCGGAATCACTGTGAAAATGAGGAAAATATTTGAAGATAAAAAAATTGTAGTTGTCAATCAGTTTACAGGTTCTGCAGGTGGTTCAAACATTACTCAAGGCTATGTATATATGAACGAAATAAAGAAAGGTGATTATTTCTTTCTCTGCTATGCGGGTGAAATTGTTTTGTTAGGTCAATTTACGGAAAATGAAGCAAAGCTGAATAAAGAAAGAGGAACAGACTGTGACGATTACGATTGGTATGAAAGGTCATATCGTCTGATTGCACGTTCGGCAATTCACGAAAAATACACCGGACAAAAGAAAGTATGGACATCAAACTGCAACTCCACATGCGTTAAGTAACTGATAATGTACTGTTTGAAGATTTGATATTAAAGCCATATTTTGGCTTGAAAATTTCGGATTTAAAAAGAGATGAATTTTATCCGTCTTACACAAAATCAGATTTTCTGAACGAAGTATTCATGACAGAAAAGGAATATGACAAGCTCCGTTCTCTTGTCCTCCGAAAGAAAAATATTATATTGCAAGGTGCGCCGGGTGTGGGCAAGACATTTTCGGCGAAACGGCTTGCATATTCCATCATTGGTGAGGAAAACGAAAACCGCATCTGTATCGTGCAGTTTCATCAGAATTATTCCTATGAAGATTTCATTATAGGTTACCGCCCCAATGACAGCGGCGGATTTGAACTGCAAAGCGGTGTGTTCTTCAACTTCTGCGAGAGGTGCAAGGAGAACCCCGACAAGCCCTATTTCTTCATCGTTGATGAGATCAATCGTGGAAATCTCAGCAAGATATTTGGCGAGCTGATGATGCTGATTGAGACCGATAAGTGTGTTTTTCGGCAATGTGAAACTGATTCAGCCCGGTCATATCGCCTGGAACAGGCTGATCTACCAGCGGAACAACCGCAATTACGAGCTGCTGCTGAATATCTGTTATCTTGTACTGAACGGTATGCTCCAGACCACCGAAGACGGAAGTTACAAACTCCTTTCCTTTTCTGATGAACATATGGAACGGCTGTATGAGAGGTTTATATTGGAGTATTACAAGCAGTACCACCCTGAGCTTAATCCGAAATCTGTACAGGTGAAATGGAATCTGACTGGGCAGAATGATCAGACGATGATACAGTTTCTCCCCAGAATGCAAACTGATATCACCTTGCAGAAAGACGGCAGAACGCTTATCATTGATGCCAAATATTACGGCAAATCAATGGCACAAAGCTATTCAAAGGAAACGCTGAGGTCGGCACATCTGTATCAGATTTTTGCCTATGTGAAAAATATGGATATTGCAAATACAGGCAATGTTTCCGGACTTCTGCTCTATGTCAAAACCGAGGATGAAGTATTTCCCGAAGGTGCGCCGTTTGTGATCGGTGGAAACAGTATCGGGGCGAGGACGCTGGATCTCAATCGGGAATTTGAGAAGATTTCAAAGCAGTTAGAGGATATTGTGAAACGTTTTTATTAATGAAGCATTACTTGATATTATTTTTATGGAGTACATTATATACACATTACAGCTTGAAGCATTTGGTCTTACTGCTGACAATATTAGAAAAGCAATAAACGATGTATTTCATCTCAATTTTGCCTTATGAGAGTGCAAAAAACGGCTGCACCCGAAAGCACAGCCGTCCAAACTTAAATATAAACCATACACTCAAACACCTCTTCTCTCGCCATGTAGACGAAGTAGTTCTCCAAACCGAGCGTTTTCTCAGCATCACCGCTTAGGACAGCCTTTTGGTAGCAACTATCGGTCTGCTTCAAAAGCTCCAATTGGCGGAAGATAGCTTCGCTGATCTTTCGTTTTATATCATCAAGGTACTGCATTACCTTGTCCTCATTAACGAGTCTGTTGAGTGCTGCCCTGTATGCTCCGTCAGTGTTCTCAATCTCGGTCAGGTGGAACAGGTCATAGTCGTAAAGTTCATCAAAAATGTTTCTCATCTTCATATCATCAATATCAAAAAATATACAAGGGTATGTCGAATATTTTGTCCGTTATTTGTCCGCTAAAGGTGCAAAAACTTAGCATAAAACAGTGTAAATGAATTTTTGCAACTTGCTCTGAAATGCCGTATTTTCCGTATTTTTTCAAACTTACTGAAAATCAGATAAATAAATGGGGGATTTACAGCCCCGTACGGGTACCATATGTTTATGCAAAAAGTCTCATTTTGAGGGTTCAACATAGGGATTTACGAAAACAAGTAAATTTAAACTGATGACCTTTTAGCGGGGCAAAACAGAAATGACACACAACAGATTACGATGTCTGCTGTGTGTCATTTTTGCTATATAACCCTCTGTATTATTCGCTGATTTTGCAAATCGGATTGCTTTTTAATGCGCGCTCGGCGTCATCTCGAGTAATAGTATAGTACCTAAGAACTGATAGAACATTTTGATTGTCTGTTTTGCTTTCTAAGTCATGAAAGTCATTGTGTTCAATAATCGGGTTGATAATATTTTTTTCATCATCGGTTAATGCAGTATATGCATTCCACCACTCGTCCGTTATGCCGATTCCCTCAAAATAGAAACGGTAAATAATCATCGCTTCTGGCATATACAGTAGCTTGTAGTATTCCTTCTCATCTGAGCCAAACGCTTTGCAGAAGAAGTCGTGACCCTTACCAACTTTACCTTTAGTCGAGTTCAAAATTGCTTGAATTGTGCGTATAAATTTTCTGTTCCAATATTTTCCGATGTAATCCCGATTACTAAAATACTCAGGGTCTTCAATCGGATGATATTTCATCGGAAATGAATAAATGCTCGCACCAAGTTCGTCACAGAGATCGACATTCAGTTTCAGTCGCTTATAGAGTTCTATCGGCTTATCCTCAAAATTATAAAGAATATAATTTGACAAATTAAGATGCCCTTGGCGAACTGCAATTCTGACTGCTTCTTCGTATTTTTTTCGTAGACTCCAGTGATCAAACGCTATCCGCACAGGCCGAACAGGAATTTCGGCCAGTTTTGCCATGTTTTCGTCTGTAATCAATCGAGAATCAATTCCTTGATTAAAGTCCACATAGCGTTTACGCGGATGGCTCGAATAAAAACTGTCAAAAAACGGTTTAATTTGATCGTAGGTATCTAAGAGAGCCTTTTTTGTAGCGGTGTGCTCTTCCAACAAATAATTATCTTTGAGAATATCATACAATTCCTGTGATTTATCCACACCGCGTTTTTCGATTAGTTTCTTAAACTGCTTTACACAGGATTTAATATACCCTCGATCATTCTGGCCTGTCCGCAAATTTTGGATTGCTATCTCGTATGCATTTGGTTCTAAGTATGTAGAATCGTTTGAGAATCCTGCCCGCTTAATATCGTCGATGATGTCATTAAATCTGCACGAAGCAAGGACATTATTGTCAAGGAGCAGCAAGTCTCTTTTGGCCCCATATTTCTGCTCTGCGATTTTTACCTGCTCTGAAACAGGGAGATATTCTTTATATACAGGCTCCAATTTTGGCACTGCGCAGAATTCACATTTGTTTACACATCCCCTGGTCATATATGCAAAATATGCGTTTGCTGCTGG
>CANRLH010000007.1 GCA_947631455.1 uncultured Clostridia bacterium | reverse complement strand
GCCTTTTTCTTAAGTCCTGTTTCGGCAACGCCGGTTTCATCAATCTTGCTTGCCGCCTCAAGTGCTGCTACTGCTGCGGTTACGTCTTCCTCAATCGCTTCTGCATCTTTAACTACGCCCTGTGCAACTTCAATAGCCTTGTTTAGTGCTTCTACTGATGATGGTGTATAATCCTTAGTTCCATTTGTTATTACTTGCTGCGCTATTTTTATTGCATCTTCGAGTTGAGATTTATCAACATCTGATGATTTTAAGTCGCCTTCAAAATAACCTGAAGAATCAACTATAATATTTGAATCAGCAATGCCTGCACTAACCAAAGCAGACTTGACACTATCATTTAAAACATAATACTTGCAGTTAACATTATTACCTGTAAAATTATTTCCTGTGCCTAATTCTAATTCACTACAATGAAGATACACATCTGTTATTGCTTTACACCCTGAAAGGTTAAATATTACTTTACCAGTATATTTTACAGAAACTTTTTGAAGAGTCTGATTGGCAAACGGCGGAAATGCCATTGTTGGCATTGCTGATATAAAAGGTGAAATTGTATATGAGTCAAATGCCGGTTGACCATTTTTTAATACGTTAGGAAACAAAATTGTGTTAGCATTTGTCGCAAGATTAGCAAATAAACTTCCGGAATCAACCGGCAAGTCTCTATAAGATGACGGAAGCACAACATCTCCGGTTACTTCAGGAGCAGCAACATTTAATGATGAAGCTTTATAATATGTCTCGTCATCAGACAACGTGAAATTAATATCAGAATCTGATAAAGCCGATGCCAGCAATCCTACACCCGAAGCAATCATAACTGCACTGGTTGTCAGCGCTGTTAATCGCTTAAAAAAACTTTTAACTTTCATAAATTTACCTCCAAAAATATTTTATGCGCACATTATAACATAAAATATTCGACTTGTCAAGCATAAACAACATATAATTGTAGAATAACGTCGAATATTCGTGGTATAAAATAATAATGGAGGTATATACACATGAATGATAATTTTGTTCGCGATAGAATCACGCAGCTTCGTATGAGAAAAGGTGTTTCCGAATATAAAATGAGTTATGACTTAGGCCACAGCAGAGGTTATATTTATAATATCTCGTCAGGGAAGTCTCTTCCACCGTTAAACGAGTTATTTGCTATCTGTGATTATTTTAATATAACACCTTCTGAGTTTTTTGATGAAAGCATAGCTTCGCCCGAGCTTATAAAAAAAGCCATTGAAGGACTAAAAAACCTTGAAGATGCTGATATACTGTTAATTCTTAATATAATTAACAGATTATTATAATAAGCAAATTATAGAATATCTGCAAATAATTTATGGCATCCCACCATCTAAGCCTGCTCAATTTAAATATTATCACTTACATTATATATATCCCGTAATCTATATTATAATGAGCACAAAGTATAATTAAAATATACAATCTACAAAACCTCACATTTGAGTATTTTCACGGTTTTGTAGATAAAAATTACAAATCTAAAGTATTAACTATTAAACAGTCAGTTCCGGTTTAAGATAAAGTTAAAAGTAAAATAAGTATATTGCTGAATATTCAGTGATCATCAAGTCATCTCTAATCTCAATGTAATTTCGAAAACCACATTTAATTCCATACAATTGCGCTTATTAATGCTCAAACCTCATTTATCCTACCGGATCATTAAATGTTTCATTCATAGACCTAATAGCTAATATCTCATTTATTTTATCTTTATACTATCATACCTCCCTGCTTTAAAATAAAAAACAGTAAAATTATCGAATTTGGGTACGGAAACGAATCATAAATATTTCTTCATTCAAACTAAATTTACAGCTTATAAGTATGTATTTTATTTAAGAGATAAAACAAAAATAGGTTGAATGTTTAACGAAACGTTACACACGACATTTGTCACTTAAAGCTTATTAAATTAACTGGTAAATTTTATGTCCCAGATAACAAGAAACTACGCAGGCAGAGTAATCTGCCTGCATTGTTTTTTGTCTTGTAAAAATTTAATATCACCACAAAGCCCTTACGCTCTGTGCGTGTGAGTTAATAGCTCCGACGTCTGCCGTAGTAACTTCACCATCGCTCGTTACATCAGCTACATCAAAGTCATACCCCTTAAGCATTGAAGTTCCTCTTGCATGTGCATTTGCAAGTCCCACATCCGCCGTGGTTATTTGTCCGTCACCGTTAATGTCACCGTATAGGTGCATCTCAGCATCAAGTGTTGCTTCACCATCTGCTGCTACTGTTATTCCATAGCTTCTCGGTGCGCAGTTTTTTGCTATAACGGTTATTACATATTCCCCGTACTCAAGGTCGGAAACAGTATATTTGCCATCTGCTGTTACTTCAGCAACTACTTTACCGTCAGCATCTGTTACGGTAACCGTAACCTCTGTGTCAACTCCCAGTGCTATAACCGTTCCGCTGACTGCAAGCAAAGGCTTTAACTTCAGTGCCGCAACCGCGTCCTCTATTGCCTTTGCATATCCGTCAACGGCCACCTGATCGGTAATGTTCTTTGTCCTGTCAACTGACTCAACTGCCTCAGTAACCGCCGCCACAGTCTCATCAGTGTAAACACTTAAATCATCAGGTACTTTCTCAAGGGCTGCATCTACCGCTGTGTAATCAGCAGTCCTATATGTAAGTGCCGCAACTGCATCATTGATTGCTTTAACTGCATTATCAACATCCGCCTGTGACGCATCTTCGTCAGCAATAGTAGCTTTTCCTGCTTCTATTGCCTTGTTAAGAGTGTCAACAGATTTCGAGGTGTACAGGCTTTTGTCCATTTCCTCAGCCGACTTGACCGCTCCCTCTAAGACGGTCTTGTTGGCAATATACACAACATTTGAGTCCGTAAGATATCCCGCGTCTCTAAGAGTCGCTTCTGTTGTGCTGTTCTTGTAGATATAGAATACAGGGTTACTAGTCATATCAAAGGTACCACTATCGACATAACTGATATTATCAGATTTGATTGTTACCTCTTTAAGTGATGTACAACCCATAAACATATCTTGAGCCAGACCATTATCTGGATATTCACTTCCGCTTAAGTTAATATGAACTATACCGCCACCAAGAATTACAACCTTTTTAAGATTCTTACAATCAAAAAAAGCTGCATTTGCACGAACCATATTAGCTGTATTAGTTCCCAGATAATATAAATCATAGGGAATAGTCACTTCTTCCAAAGAATTACAACCAGAAAAAGCCTGCCCTCCTATAGTCATACCCTCATTCAAATTGACCGATGTAATACCAGTATTTGAAAATGCCAATTGACCTATAGTGTTTAATGTTTGTGATAGAAATAAATCACCTGACAATGAAGTGTCACTAAATGCTTCCTTTTCTATGGTTTCAAGCCCATCAGAAAATTCAATACTTGTTAACCCTGCTTTTTTAAAAGCACCTTCTCCAATAATTTTTACAGACGAAGGTAATTTAAGCTTAGTTAGATTAGGATATGCAGATGGATCACGATACTCACGCTGTCCAAAAGCATATGCAGAAATCGATGTTACGCCTTCTTCAACAACTAACTCCTTAACATTATCTCTAAGCGGATAATATTCCCATTGATCAACTGGAGTATAGCTGGTATACATATCCCCTTTCCCAGAGATTGTCAGAACGCCTGTAGATTCGTCAAAGCTCCAGGTTGCGGTTTCGCCACACATGCCGGAGATCGGTGTGGACTCTGCAAAAACGGGTATAGCAGCAGCAGTCAATAAAATGACTGCTGCTGTAAAACCGGATATAATCTTCTTCATAACCTGTGTTATTGAGCTACATCAGGAGCGGGAGTATTTATACCAAGAATTGCATTAATAATTTTGGTTCCTGTTTGAGTTACAACATTAAACCGTCTATCAATAATGCCAGAGCCCTTGTTGTTATCACCAATCACACCGTTATCCCAATAAGCTGCTGAAATGCTCTTGCCTGTTGCTGCCACTTGTGAAACTGCCTGATTGAATGCACCTATATATTCTACAACCTCAGAAATGTTGTTTTTAAATATTGCACTATACTCTCCGATATATACAGGATAACCATAGCCTGCTATCTTTGTAAGCTGTGAAACCATATATGTTTTACCATATTGCCCGTTAATATCCCAAGTAGTTGTTCCATTTTCAGCTATAGTAAAATCACTTGGGGTATAGTAATGAACCGAGAGAATCAACCTGTTTGCAGTAGAATCTGTAGGCATTGAAAATACCTTCTCAGCAAATCCGTCTACTGTTAAATCGATGTCAGTATTGTATCCGGGTACTATCAAGCAACGATCCGTATTGGAAGAACCAGAGTAACGAACAACTGAGACAAAAGCCTGATTTAAGGTTTTAATATTTGCATATACATTTGCAAATTCAGCATTCGTAAACTGACTTCTTGAGTATTTACCGCTGACCATAACCTCATTCATACCTTCAAAGATAAGCGCTTCATTGTAGTTTGCAAACCTGGTTGCTATCTGTGTCCATGCTGCCGAGAACTTTGCTACAACTGCATTAAATGCTGTACTACCGTTTTCAAGACTTATATCAATCCACTTTCCAGGTACGCCTTCACCACCATCGTTATGGATATTAATTATTACATATAAGCCTGTATCAAGAGCATCATCTACAACTTTCTGAACTCTGTCAAGTCTATCTTTAACAATATTACCATTAGCATCTATCATATCAAGATAGCTTACAGGGATTCTTACGCTCTTAAAGCCTGCGCCCTTTACTGTCTGGAACAGTGCTTCCGTTACTACCGGATTGCCCCATGCCGTTTCGCTAGCATGTACATTGTTACTTTCATCTACCTCGAAAGCTTCAAGTGCTCCACCAAGTGCAAAGCTAGGTTGAAGTGATGAATTTATCTCACTTGCTGTTTTGCCGGAAACCTTAAGCGCATTACCCTCGTGGTTATTATAAATGTGGATCTCTTTTACCGTGCACTGATCATAACAAGCTATAAACGCATTAGTGCCGGCAGGAATCTCTGTGGTGTAAGTATAAGTTCCTGTTACATCCACATACGGATAGTTTGCAACGATTGGTGTCCAGTCAGTCTTTAACAGCTCTGCCTGAATATAGTCATTCGGAGCCTTATCATATGTTACCGTAACAGCTACAGTCGGATTTTCAAAGCCGCTTGTTGAGAACTGTGATACCTGAATGTTCCACTTGGTCGTAAGTACATATGCCGAGCCCTGTGTAACCTTCATTTCTCCGACAGGTTCTTCTGACTCATCAGGAAGCTTTGTCCATTCACCTTTTATGGTTACTTCCTCGCCCGGTACTTCGCCCTGTACATACTCGATAGACTCGATCGTTACCGTTGTATCGCCTACTCCACCAAGCTGAAGATTGATTCCCTGTACCGCATTTGTCGTGCTAAGCTTGCTTTCTATTGCTGCAATTGGCACAGTAGCTGTATAAACCGTTTTTGTGTCCAAATCCTCAGCTGTAAGCGGCGGCTCGGAATCATTTATTCCGTCTGGTCCTACAGATGTTTTGTCCCAACCGCCCCACTCTGAGTCAAACACAAGAAATTGAAAAGTGTCATTATAGTCAATTGTCACTATTTCTCCTGTGTCGGGATCTTTATACGTACCAGCCTCATCGAACTTATCGTACTTGTAGCTTACCCTAAACGCAGTATTTCCGAAATAGTCAGCTTTGAAATACGTTCCGATGTATGCTGCGCTGCCGGTATAAGTACCTGCTCCTTCCAATGCCGACGCACTTATCATTGATGTAAGCGCTGTCGCAGACATTGCCATTGCTGCTAATGCAGCTAACGTTCTTCTGAATTTCATACATTTTACCTCCTAACAGATAAATTTTTTATTTCGCGAGTTAAACCTAATTGAGAAAACACTCGCAGATTTTCTCAATATTTCACAATACCTGAAAAGCAATAATGCCGGCTAAAAATTATTATTGATAAACAAATATGTGAAATACCGTATACTAGAAACCGCCAGATTAATATAAAACTAAGCCGACGATTATCTACAATGATTAACAGATCCTAGCTTTCGGATCCGTACTCCTATTAAGTGTGTTTTTTATTCTTCCTAAAAGAAGCATTACGCTTTCTGTAAAAATCGCCATACATATAGCCAAAAACACACTTTTAGAAACAAATACACTTAATGATGCTATGCATAATTCAAAAATCAGTATTATGTATGTTCGCTTTTTATAAACCTTCTGTTCTGTTGCATCAAGAGGCTTATTATTATCCTCAGTCGGAGCCAGAACGAAACATATTACAGTTCCTATTCCAACAAGTACGCCGCAAACCAAAAACGAATACGGCATGATCTTGATAGCCCCCAAAACTACAGATATTAAAACCACCGAAATAAAATAACACCGCCAAGGTGTGCTTGCATGGTACCCTCCCGCATAGCTCCTTAACGGTATATAAGCTGTTAAGAAAACTATGCTTTGGAGAACCATACCGAATACACAACCAATTATTAGAGTTGTAATCAAGTTAAATAGCATAGTAAAGCCTTGATTAAAGCCGTACCGATACAATTCTTTCTGAGAATCTTCAATAGTTTTCTGTTTGACCAAAAGCTGTGTGATTCTTTCTGATACTGAATTGAACATCAGAACCTTCTCAGTGCCTTTGCACCTTCAGGCAGCTTTTCTTGGTGAATAAAAAACGCACAAGTCGAATTAGCAGTTATAGTGGTAAGCACTAAAGCCAATGCCGCGAAAACATGCCCGTACTTTTTGAAAAAATTCTTCATAAAAAAACCTCCCTTTTTCAGATGCTATGCTTAGTATAGCAAGAAAGGGAGATAACTTTACTATCATGAAAAAAATGGATAAATAATCGTAAAAAACTGCACAATCAATAAAATTTACTCATCGTACAAAAGAATTTTTGTCGTAAAATACATATTATTGTAGTCATATTCAACCAGGCCGTTATATTTTTCAGCTGTTATTTTTACGCTCTTAAGTCCCAGACCATGACCTAAGGGATTTGACTTTGTGGTTTCAAAATTCTTATTTATTTTTCCGTCAAATGTATTTATAATTATAATTGCCAAAGTATTTTTATTATAGTTTATAGAAACATCTATTTTTTTATCTGATGATTTTGCCGCCGCTTCAATGGCATTATCCAGGATGTTTCCTAAAATAGTACTTAAATCAAACGCACTTATTTTTAAATTATCAGGAATAACCGCGTTGACCGAAAAAGTAATATTTTTCTGAGATGCTTCATCTAATTTGTAATTTAATATACAGTCAACACTTTTATTACCGGTGATAACATATCCCTCTTCAGAAATGAGTGATCGTCTGCCCTGCTCAACGTAATTTAATATTTCAGACACATTGTTTTCTTTTGCAAAGCCCTCAATTCGGATAAAATGATTTTTCATATCATGGCGCAAGAAGTCCATTTTAAGCTGTGATTTTTGCATTACCTCAAGCTCATGCTGAAAATAAAGTTTATTTTGCTTTATGCTTTCAGCCTCCTGTTGCCGCATATATGATTTTATAATTTCATCAAATAGATAAAATATAAGAAAATTTATAAAGAGCAATATGATTCCTATAACTAAAGAACCAATACTTTTTTCAGGCATTGTTAAATATCCAATGATTATGCTTCCCAAAGGAATATAAATCAGCATCAAATAATAAAACGCTTTTATGTGGGCTTCTAGCCGAAATTTTTGCTTAATTTGTATTTTAAAAAATAATGCCGTTAAAAACATCATTATTGATGACGCAAAACCACAAACAATTACTAAATTTTTTATATGTACAGCGTTAAAAAAAACATACAAAATGCATTCCCAAAACATCGAAATAGTATAAATCAAAATAGAAACAAATATTTTTTTCCATATTCTGGATTTATACAAAAAAGTAAGCATAAATATGGGAACTATATTAGACGCAATATTAACTAAATATGAATCAAAACATAAATATAAAAATGAGTTGACAGCAAAAAAACCAGCATAAGCTAAGAATACAACCCCGCTTTTTATATCTTTTCTTTTTAAAAACACATCTATCAATATGTAGATAGAATATATGCGTAGCATATTCCATGACAAATAAATAACACTTTCCATAAAAACGCCCCCATGTTTTACGATTTTATCAGTTCTTTTCGCACTTCTTTTCGATAATTTCTGCTAATAACCAGTTCTTCGCCATTTGATATTTTTACATGATCGTAGTGATAGCTGGTAATATGACGGTAGTTTACAGCAAAGGATTTATGTATGCGAACAAATTGTTTACTTATCGGTAGCTTATAAAAGTCATCAAGTTTTTTATAGGTTTCAAATTCTTCTGTTTCTGTATGGATAATAAGCTTCCTTGCAACGCTGTTTATATACAGAATATCGTCTACAGCCACTTTGCTTATGTTTTTTCCAATGTTAAATTCATAGTAAACGTTTGCATTGTCAAACTGTCGTTTATATTCTTTGATAACATCAATGATATGCTTTTCACTTACAGGCTTTGTTACAAATTCAAACGGCTGATTCTGAAACAGCTGCAAAGCATAGATTTGAAATGACGTAACGTAAACGATCTGCGTATGAAAACGATTCAGCTCTTTTCGTATAGAGATACCCACTTGTATGCCGCTTATTTTCTTCATTTCGATGTCGAGAAAAATAAGATCGAAGTCGACAGAATTTCTCATATCCTGCAATATTTTTTCCCCGGAGTAATACACCGAAATATCCGCTATCTCACCGATGCTGTCCATATAATCCAAAATAATACCTTCCAGATGATAGCAAAAGTTTTGGTCATCATCACATATTGCAATTCTAAGCATATTTAAAACCTCCGCAGGAATAATAAATATATACTTCCTAACGTCATTTCGCAAATTATGCTACTTTGCGAATGGCGATAAAGAACATTTTTTGTATAAAACCAAATGATTTGGTAGAATATCAAATAAAGTATAGCACAAGTTTTTTTATTTGTAAAGCCGATTTACAGGCGTCTGTGCTGGGTAAAAAATATACAGCCGTCAAATTTTCAGTCAACCAAGGAGGTAAAGCTATGAGGAGTACTATGAACATTTACAAGAGGAAAGATGGTCGTTATGAGGGTAGGATTCCCGTTGACAGAGACGACACAGGAAAGCTTAAATATCAGTACTTTTATGCCAGAACGGTCAAGGAACTGAAGAAAAAAATGCTTGATGCATATAAGGAAGTTAATTCTGTTGCAAGCACCTGTTGTAAAAGTCTTAAGGAGCTTTCTTATGAGTGGCTTGACTCAGTGAAACTCAGAGTAAAGCAGTCAAGCTACTGTTGTTACGAAAGGATTGTGACAAAACACATAATACCTTACTTTGAAGATATCGGTTATGCGGAAATCGACACGGCTGTAATAAATGAATTTGTGGAGTATGAGCTCGCTTACGGCAGATCAAACGGAGTGGGCAGTCTATCTGTAAAAATGGTACGTGATATCTTATCAACGCTGAGGTCTATTTCAAGATATGCTGAGTACAAATACAACATTGCAGATCCGATCCGAAACATATTTATACCTAAAAGCGAAAGAAAAACCGTGCCTGTTTTAAACGACTCAGAAAGGTCAAAGCTTCAGAAGTATTTGCTTGACAATTTAACCTGCAGTAATCTCGGCATTCTCATCACAATGTACAGCGGGCTTCGCATAGGAGAAATATGCGCTTTAAAATGGGGAAATATTGATTTAGAAAACGGAACTGTGCACATTGAAAAAACGGTACAGCGCATAACTGACAGATCAGAAAACGACAAAAAAACAATGCTGCACTTCGGAGATCCCAAAAGCGCAGCTTCCGTACGTGACATACCTCTGCCGGAATTCATACTTAAACTGATGAGAGAAAATGTAAAAGACAGAAACTGCTTTGTTCTGTCAGGAACCAAAAAACCTGTTGAACCCAGAACAATGCAATATAGATTTAAAAATGTGCTGAAACAGTGTAGTATACGAGACGTAAATTTCCACTTACTAAGGCACACCTATGCGACCCTGTGCATAGAAAAAGGTTTTGATATAAAGGCAGTCAGCGAGTTGCTCGGTCATACAAATGTAAACATAACGCTCAACAGATATGTTCATTCTTCTATTGAAGCAAAGAAGAGATATGTAGAACGGCTCAACATTGCCTGAGAAAATTTTAAGCCGTCAAAAGAAAAATGGACATTCAGACAGCCTCAGATTTTTCCACAGAATTTTAATTATTTCGCAAAGTAGCATAATTTGCGAACCTACTAATTAGCTTATATATAGAGCATACTGCAAAACTTTTGAGAAATGTGTCGAATTTTGTCATTCGCTGTATATTTTTTACATTTTCAGAGTTGTTCTTCAATGTTCAAATGATATGATACAGACATAGCCTAAAAAGTTGTTAAAATAATTACTAAAATGAAAACAGATTTATACAATCTTATAATACAAAAAAACAACGCCCCGTTTTAATAACAGAGCGTTGATTTTATATATTCTTATATACTAAACCAATCACGTGACTGGTACGGGCTTTTAGTGTACCCCTTGCCACAAGTGACGATCTGCTTAGTTGCGGATCGCCGCCTGAGCAGCAGCCAGTCTTGCTATCGGAACTCTGAACGGCGAACATGATACATAGTCAAGGCCGATCTTGTGGCAGAACTCAACAGAAGTCGGGTCACCGCCGTGCTCACCGCAGATACCAATGTGAAGATTCGGATTAACAGGCTTACCAAGCTTAATAGCCATATCCATAAGTTTTCCTACACCGGTCTGATCAAGTCTTGCAAACGGATCAGACTCATAGATCTTTCTGTCGTAGTATGCGTCAAGGAACTTGCCTGCGTCATCTCTTGAAAATCCGAATGTCATCTGTGTGAGGTCGTTAGTTCCGAAGCAGAAGAAATCAGCCTCAGTAGCGATCTCGTCAGCCGTAAGAGCAGCTCTCGGGATCTCGATCATAGTACCGACCTCATAATTAAGGTCGCTTCCGGCAGCCTTAATTATAGCGTCAGCGGTCTCAACCACAACCTTCTTTACATATTTAAGTTCCTTTATGTCTCCTACGAGAGGAATCATAATTTCGGGCTCAACATTCCAGTCAGGATGTGCCTTCTTGACGTTGATAGCAGCCTTTATAACGGCACTGGTCTGCATCTTAGCGATCTCGGGATATGTTACCGCAAGACGGCATCCGCGATGTCCCATCATCGGGTTAAACTCGTGAAGGGATGCGATAATAGCCTTAATTTGCTCAACGCTCTTGCCCTGTGCTTCAGCAAGCGCCTTGATGTCAGCCTCTTCGGTAGGAACGAATTCGTGAAGCGGCGGGTCTAAGAATCTTATGGTAACCGGGTTGCCCTCCAAAGCCTCATAGAGAGCCTCAAAGTCGCCCTGCTGCATTGGCTCGATCTTAGCCAGAGCAGCCTCTCTCTCCTCAACCGTGTCAGCGCAGATCATCTCTCTGAAAGCAGCGATCCTGGCCGGGTCAAAGAACATGTGCTCTGTACGGCAAAGTCCGATACCCTCAGCGCCAAGCTCCTTAGCCTTCTTAGCGTCAGCCGGAGTATCAGCGTTTGTTCTTACCTTAAGAGTTCTATATTTGTCAGCCCATGCCATAATTCTTCCGAACTCTCCTGCAATGGTAGCGTCAACCGTCGGGATAAGTCCATCATAGATGTTACCGGTTGAACCGTCGATAGAAATGCAGTCGCCCTCGTTAAAGGTCTTTCCTGCAAGAGTAAATTTCTTATTAGCCTCATCCATATTGATATCAGAGCAGCCGGATACACAGCAGGTACCCATGCCGCGGGCAACGACAGCAGCGTGAGATGTCATACCTCCGCGAACTGTGAGGATTCCCTGTGAAGACTTCATACCGGTGATATCCTCAGGAGAAGTTTCGAGTCTTACTAAAACAACCTTTTCTCCTCTTGCAGCCCACTCTTCAGCGTCCTCGGCAGTGAAAACTATCTTACCGCAGGCAGCTCCCGGAGAAGCTCCGAGTCCCTTTCCGATCGGTGTAGCTGCTTTTAAAGCAGCAGCGTCGAACTGCGGGTGAAGAAGCGTATCAAGGTTTCTCGGGTCGATCATAACAACAGCTTCCTGCTCTGAGATCATGCCCTCGTCAACGAGGTCGCAAGCGATCTTAAGAGCAGCCTGAGCCGTTCTCTTACCGTTTCTTGTCTGAAGCATAAAGAGCTTTCTGTCCTGAATGGTAAACTCCATATCCTGCATATCTCTGTAGTGATTTTCAAGTGTCTGGCAAACATTCTTAAACTGCTCGAACACCTCCGGCATAACCTCAGCGAGCTGAGATATAGGTTGAGGAGTTCTTACACCTGCAACAACGTCCTCGCCCTGAGCGTTCATAAGGAACTCACCCATAAGCTTCTTCTCACCGGTTGCGGGGTCACGGGTAAAGGCAACGCCGGTACCCGACTCATCTGACCAGTTACCAAATGCCATTTCCTGTACGTTTACAGCGGTACCCCATGAATAAGGAATATCGTTGTCACGACGATAAACATTTGCACGGGGGTTGTCCCATGAGCGGAATACTGCCTTGACCGCACCCATAAGCTGCTCCTTAGGATCATTCGGGAAGTCCTCGCCGATCTTTTCCTTGTATTCAGCCTTGAACATTGAAGCAAGCTCCTTAAGGTCGTCAGCGGTAAGGTCAACGTCCTGAGTAACACCCTTCTTGGCCTTCATCTCGTCGATGAGCTCTTCAAAGTATTTCTTGCCGACCTCCATAACAACGTCGGAATACATCTGAATAAATCTTCTGTAGCAGTCCCACGCCCATCTTTCGTTTCCTGTTTTCTTTGCAACTACATCAACAACAGTCTCATTAAGACCGAGATTAAGAATAGTATCCATCATTCCCGGCATTGAAGCTCTTGCTCCTGAACGAACCGATACTAAAAGAGGATTTTCGTTGTCGCCGAATTTCTTACCTGTTATTTCCTCCATCTTTCCGATGTACTCATTGATCTGAGCCTGGATTTCATCATTGATCTGTCTTCCGTCTTCGTAGTACTGTGTGCAGGCCTCTGTAGTAATAGTAAATCCCTGCGGAACGGGAAGACCGAGTTTTGTCATCTCAGCGAGGTTAGCGCCCTTACCGCCGAGAAGCTCTCTCATTGTTGCGTCGCCCTCTGAGAATAAGTAAACCCACTTTTTGCTCATTGGTATCTACCTCCAAAAAAATAGTAATTTGTTTGCCATACAGCCAATATTTACCTTAAAGCTGCGGACTTAAATAGATTATAGCATAAACTTTTGTAAATTGCTAGTCCTTTTTGGTAACTTTTAAGAATTTTTTCCAATTTAATGATATAGCGTTAAATTAAGCTGCTAAAGATATCCAAACCCAAACGTGGTTTTGTCAGAAGCGCTTTGTTTTATTGATAGGCTATGGCGGCATTTCAGGAAATTCCTGATGTATATTTTTTGAAAAGTAAGCATAAAAAGTTTACAAATGGTGTTGTAATGACGTTTTAATTATTGTATAATAACCTTATACCGATCTGGATTTTGCCGCTTACATAAATAATATGCGGTGATGATCTCGGTATAATAAATAGAATACACCCGAATATATATGAAAAAGGAATGATGTGTTTTATGAAAAACTCGGTAATTATACTTGCAGGCGGACAGGGCAAAAGAATGAAAATAGACAAGCCCAAGGTCCTTTGTGAGGTTCTCGGCCAGCCGATGCTCGAATGGGTAATACAGGCGTGCGAAAAGGCGGGAGAAACAAACATCTGCATAGTTCGCGGCTTTGCGGGGCATTTTATAACGAATTACTTAAACGACAGATACCCTACCGTTTTGCAGCGAGATCGTTTAGGTACCGGTCATGCCGTTATGCAGGCAGCGGATTTTTTGCGTGAGAACATTGACGGCAACACTCTTATCCTGTGCGGCGACGCTCCCTTTATAGATAAGGAAACGATCGTGGGAGCATTAAAGCTCCACACGCAGAAAAATTGCTCGGTAACTGTTGTCACATCGATCATCCAAAACCCCACCGGTTATGGCAGGATCTTAAGAAACGAAAACGGCATTTCAGCGATAGTTGAGGAAAAAGACTGTGATGATTCACAAAAGCAGATAAAAGAAATAAACTCCGGCTGCTACTGGTTTAAGACCAAAGATCTTCTTGATGTTTTGTTTGATATCACCCCCGACAACGCACAGGGAGAATACTATCTCACCGATTGTATAGGACTTCTTATTAAAAGGGGCAAAACAGCCGACGCCTTTATATCCGAAAACGAAAACGTATCTCTCGGTGCAAACGACAGGCAGAGCCTTTTGCGACTAAACACCATAGCAAGAGAAAAGAACATAAACAAGCATCTTGACAACGGAATAGAGTTTACCTGCACAGACGGCGTTATCATCGGAAACGATGTTGAGATAGGCGCAGGCAGTGTTATTAACGCAGGCTGCGTTTTAACAGGCAACACCAAAATAGGAAACGGCTGTGTTGTAGGCCCGAACACCTGCTTAAACGATACGGTAGTTGGCAGAGACTGTATACTTAATAATGTTCAGGCAAACGATGCTCAGATAGGCAGCGGCGTAAAGATAGGCCCATGGGTAAATCTGAGACCGGGAACAAAGATCGCAAACAATGCAAAGATCGGCGATTTTGTAGAGATCAAAAACTCCGTTATCGGAGATTCTACCTCTGTTGCACATCTTACTTATATCGGCGACAGCGATGTCGGAGAAAACGTAAACTTCGGCTGCGGAGTTGTAACCGTAAACTACAACGGCGATAAAAAGTTCAGAACGAAAATCGGCGACAACGCATTTATAGGCTGCAACACAAACCTTATCGCCCCCGTAAGCGTCGGAGCCTGCGCATACACCGCCGCGGGCTCGACAATCACTAAAGACATTCCCGACGGAGCGCTTGCGATAGAGCGCGGTTCGGCGGCGATAAAAGAGGGCTATGCCGATAGAATGCTTAAAAACAGAGTAGAAAAGTTCAACGCTAAAAAGGAGCAGGAAGCCGAAAGGGCTAAGGCAAAAAAAGAATGAGCATTTGGGATATTTTCAAAAAAATTGAAGGAGAAAGATCATCTTTAAAGCCTCAATTCATAATAGCCGGTCTGGGAAATCCCGGTCTTACCTATGAAAATACACGTCACAACGCCGGATTTATGGCAGTTGACCGTATTTTGAAAGACACCCAAGCCTCAGGATTTAAGCTTAAGTTTAAGTCAAAATGTACTACCGCAATGATCTCGGGTAAAAGTTGTCTTATCCTGAAGCCGGAAACATTTATGAACAACTCCGGTGAAGCTGTCGAAGCCGCCATGAGCTTTTACAAGATACCCGCTCAAAACGTGATCGTTTTGTTTGACGATATCTCGCTTGACGTCGGTAAGATAAGGATAAGGAGAAAAGGCTCGTCCGGAGGACACAACGGAATAAAAAGCATTATTGACCTGACAGGGACTGAGGATTTTCCCAGAGTAAAAATCGGCGTTGGCAAAAAGCCAAGACCAGACTATGACCTTGCAAAGTGGGTGCTTTCAAAATTTTCACAATCAGAAAGCGAGGCTTTAAGCAGCGCCCTTGACTCGGCGGCTCAGAGTGTCAAGCTTATTTTAAGTGAAAAAACCGACGAGGCGATGAATAAATACAACTGATCTGAATGAAAATACCAAAGCCAAGCTTTTAAAATATTTATAAGCTGCATATCAGTCATTGTCAAACAGCATCACAACACACACTGAAAGGATCAAAAGTGAACATTTTTATCAAGATGGCCCAAAAGGTTCCGTTTATAAAAGAGCTTTTTGACGCTGTTGAATCCCGGGGGTATCCCGCCGCCGTAACAGGCGTATCCAATATACACAAATCACACTTGGCTTATGCGTTATCCGCGCATGAGCCTGTTTGTGTTGTAACCGGTTCTGAAAGTGAAGCCAGAAAAATGGCGTCTGACATAAACGCTATGTCAGGAGAAAATACAGCGGTGGTATTCCCTCAGAAGGATTACCTGTTCACACCTACCGAGGGAGCTTCCTTTGAATACGAGCAGATGAGGATAAGGGCCCTCACCATGATACTTTCTTCACAGGCCAAAATACTTATCGCACCTGTTGAAGCCGCTATGCAGGCGACCGTTCCCAAAAGCGTGCTTACAGCCCATACGCTTTTATTGAGAAAGGGCGATGAGATAAACACAGATACTCTTACAAAAACGCTTATCAGCTCGGGATATGTAAAATATCCTCAGGTGGAAGGAGCTGCGCAGTTTTCCAGGAGAGGAGATATTTTCGACATATACGGCGTGTCGATGAAAGAGCCTGTCCGCCTTGAACTTTGGGGAGATGAGATCGAGCGCATATACACCTTCGATCCCGAAAGCCAAAGGAGAATATCTGAAATTTCAGACTGCGTGATAAGTCCCGCAAGAGAGATTCTGATAAGCGAAGAGGACTTTTCAGATAAGCTTTTATCTCTTATGAAAAAGCCAAGGGGCAAACAATCGGATTTGATAAAGGAAAATATTGAGCGCGACCGTGAGCTCTTATCAAGCGGAATCACGCTGACTAATCTTGATAAGTACTATTCGCTTGCATATCCCGAAAAATCAACGGTTTTTGATTATTTCTCTTCAAATAAAATCATCGTGTGCGAGCGTGTGTCGATACTCAACCGTGCAAAAGCGTTTATTGCCCAGCTCAGTGAAGACTTGAAAATCCTGACCGAGCAAGGGATCATGTTTAGGGCTCTTGACGGATTTTATATGACCACCGATGATCTGACCGGGGTTTTTGAAAGTTCAAAGACCATTTATCTCGACACCTTTTTACAGGGCGGAAATTTAACTCTCAAGTCACTTATAAACGCGACCTGCTATCAGACCGGCGCCTGGAACGGCAACATAAAATCTCTTGTCACAGAGCTTAACACCTTTTGCGAAAGAGGCTATACAACTGTACTTTTCGGCGGAAGCGAAAAGACTCTTGACATACTTATAAGCGATCTGCGTGAGAGCGGCATTCCCTGCGAGCGGCTAAAAGACGACTCAGAGCTTACTAAGGGATTTGTTTATGTTACCCCGGGCTCCGTTTCAAACGGATTCGATTACGCAGACGCATCTCTTGCCCTTATAACAAAGCTGCAAAACGACAGCGCTTCAAAGCGTAAAAAACGCTTCAAGGCCGGAGAAAAGCTTAAAAGCCTAAGCGATATAAACCCGGGCGATCTGGTAGTACACTCGCTTTACGGAATAGGAAAATTTCAAGGCATCAAAAAGCTTGAAAACAGCGGTATCACAAAGGACTACATTACCATTTCATATGCGGGTACCGATGTATTGTACGTTCCCGTGACCCAGCTTGATCTTGTGACCAGATATATCGGTTCGGGAGACGAAAACACGGTACGTTTAAATAAACTTACCTCAACCGAATGGAAGAAAACAAAGTCAAGAGTAAAGGCCGCTGCCGAAGATATGGCAAAGGAGCTCATATCTATTTATGCCAAAAGACAGCTTTCAAAGGGTCACGCTTTTTCTCCGGACAGCGAATGGCAGCTGGATTTTGAGGAACGCTTTGATTATGCTGAAACGGACGATCAGCTTCGCTCTATAAAAGAAATAAAGGAGGATATGGAAAAGTCATATCCTATGGACAGACTTTTGTGCGGAGATGTTGGTTTCGGCAAAACAGAGGTCGCCTTAAGGGCCTGCATGAAGTGTATTTTAGACTCGAAACAGTGCGCAATACTGGTTCCCACAACGGTTCTTGCATTGCAGCATTATCAGACTGCAATAAAGCGCTTTGAGCATTTTCCTGTTAGAATAGAGCTTTTATCACGGTTTGTTCCGATTTCTCAACAAAGGAAAATAATCAAGGACTTAAAATCGGGACTCGTTGATATGGTAATCGGCACTCACAGGCTCATTCAAAAGGATATAGAATTCAAAGACCTGGGCCTTGCGGTAATAGATGAGGAGCAGCGTTTCGGTGTAAAGCACAAGGAAAAGTTTAAGGAGCTTTTTCCGTCAACCGATATTCTCACTCTTTCCGCGACCCCTATCCCAAGAACGCTTAATATGGCCATGAGCGGCATAAGAGATATGTCAACCATAGACGATCCGCCTCAGGACAGACTTCCCGTTCAGACTTACGTTATCGAGCAAAACGACGGAGTTTTAATAAACGCTATTGAACGCGAGCTCAGACGCGGCGGTCAGGTCTATTATATCCACAACAGAGTCGAGACAATTTCTCACACCGCACAAAAGCTTTCATCTCTTATACCCGACGCCCGCATCGGTGTTGCGCATGGTCAGATGAGCGAAAACGAGCTTTCTGACATCTGGCGAAAACTTGTCGATAAGGAAATCGACATTCTCGTTTGCACGACTATTATCGAAACCGGCGTTGACGTCGCCAACGTAAATACCCTCATCATTGAAAACGCTGATCGGTTCGGCCTTGCGCAACTTTATCAGCTCAGAGGCCGCGTTGGCAGAAGCCCGAGGAGAGCGTTTGCCTATTTCACTTTTACCAGAGGCAAAGAGCTTTCCGAGATTGCTTCTAAAAGGCTTCAGGCGATAAGAGAGTTCACTCAGTTCGGCTCCGGTTTTAAAATCGCTATGAGGGATTTGCAGCTTCGCGGCGCAGGTTCTATACTTTCCTCAAAACAGCACGGACATATGGAGGCTGTCGGTTACGAAATGTACCTCAGAATTTTAAACGAAGCCATAGCCGAACAAAAGGGCGAGGCTTTACCCGCTTCTCCTGAGGACTGTCTGGTCGACATCGCCGTAAACGCTTATATCCCCGAAAGCTATATCGAAAGCCTTACACAAAGGATCGACGCTTACAGACGTGTCGCAGCGATCTATACCAAGGATGATGCCGACGACGTTACCGATGAGCTCAGCGACCGCTATGGTAAGATACCGCGAAGTGTTTACGGACTTATCGAGATATCTCTTTTGAGAAACACAGCTTCATCTTTGGGCATTTCTGAAATAGCTCAGCGCGGAAAAAGCATCTGTTTTTATATCAGAGATATTTTGCCAGAGCAGATCACGGCGCTCGCTAAGTCCTACAAAAAACGCATAACCTTTAACGACGGTAAACGTCCCTGCTTTATGATAGCAGTTGACAGCAAAACAAAGCCAATCGAACTTATAAACCAAACGCTCGATATTATGAACACCGGAAAAAATCCCGACTAAAATTTTCTTTTATAAAATGCCCTTCACTTATAGGCTCTTTTTGGACAAAAATTGCACGCAAACGTGCAAATAGCAATAAAATATCTTATGTTCGTTCACAAAATATTTACAAGCTTAAGACTTTAATGCAAAATCATAAAACTGAAGTGTGACAATTCCAATAAAAAACGATCACGGAGATAAAACTCCGTGATCGTTTTTTATTACTATCACTTTACCCGAAAAGAGGGAAAAAAGTATTGAAATTCCACTACTCATTATATGCATTATAACACATAAATAATACCATGTCAATAGTTTTTTTATTTTATTTTTACTTTTTTTACAGCCTGCTGCATATCCCAAACTTAAAATATTCAACAGGATATAATTTGTAAAAATCAAATGGCATCTAACCGTTATATGCAATTACAACACATTATACTTATATATAAATTTTCATCAAAAATAGTACATATCAGTTCTAACATGTTTATTATACTATAATAAAATTAAAATGTCAAGAGCAAATTAGAAAAAAATTCATTTTTTATTTATAATAGAGAGGTTTATTTAACAATCAAACAAGAACTAGTACCAAAAGGTCTTAATGTATTCATTATACATCAAAAATAATATAAAGTCAATAGTACATAATAGTACTAATCTGTTTTTCAGAAAAATATATTAAAACAAGGGGGATGTTTTGTGTATTTTCAAAGACTGAGAGATCTGCGCGAGGACAGAGATCTAAACCAAACTCAGGTTGCTAAACTACTTTTTACCAGTCAGACGGTTTATTCACGGTATGAAAGAGGCGCTCTGACTATTCCAGTGGAACATCTGCTGATACTGGCGGACTTTTATGATGTTTCAACAGATTATATCCTGGGGCGAACATCGAAAAAAGAAGTGAACTTATAAAATAAACAGCAAATATAATTTGAACCCCAAAAGGTATACACTTTTGGGGTTCTATTCATATTCACTGTGGTTTTAATATTTCAACAAGAAATCGTTTTTAGTATGCTACTCCCTGCCACTTCATAGCATCCGCTACTTTTAAGAATCCGGCAATGTTTGCACCCATTACGAGGTTGCCCTCGTTTCCATACTCCTTGGAAGCATTGTATGAGTTGTGGAAAATATTTACCATTATATTCTTAAGCTTTGCGTCTACTTCCTCAAAGGTCCATGAGAGTCTCTCGGAGTTCTGGCTCATTTCAAGTCCTGACGTTGCTACGCCGCCTGCGTTGGCAGCCTTTGCAGGTCCGAACATAACGCCCGCATCGAGGAACTTTTCAACTGCCTCAGGAGTAGATGGCATATTAGCTCCCTCTGCAACAGCAATTACCCCGTTTTTGATAAGCGTATCTGCTGCTTCTCCGTCAAGCTCGTTCTGTGTAGCGCACGGAAGCGCAATATCACACGGGATAGTCCAGATTCCCTTGCAGCCCTCATGATATTCTGCGCCCTCAACTCTGTCGCAGTACTCCTTGATCCTTCCTCTTTCAACCTCTTTGATCTGCTTGACAACATCAAGGTTGATTCCGTTCTTGTCGTAAACATATCCGTTTGAATCCGAAAGCGCAACGACTTTTCCGCCGAGCTGAGTTGCCTTCTGAGTTGCATAGATAGCTACGTTCCCTGAACCTGAAATGACAACCGTCTTTCCGTTAAAGCTCTCGTTCTTCATGCACTTCATCATCTCATCGGTGAAGTAGCATAGTCCGTAACCGGTAGCCTCTGTTCTTGCAAGAGATCCACCATAGCTGAGTCCCTTTCCGGTAAGAACACCAGTGAACTCGTTTCTCAGTCTCTTATACTGTCCGAACATATATCCGATCTCTCTTGCACCTGTTCCGATGTCTCCCGCGGGAACGTCAGTATCAGCGCCGATATGCTTTGATAGCTCAGTCATAAAGCTCTGGCAGAATCTCATTACCTCTCCGTCAGATTTGCCCTTGGGATCAAAGTCAGAGCCGCCCTTGCCGCCGCCCATGGGAAGTCCCGTAAGGCTGTTCTTGAATATCTGCTCAAAGCCCAAGAACTTAATAACAGACGCGCAAACAGACGGGTGAAGTCTTAAGCCACCCTTGTAAGGTCCGATAGCCGAATTGAACTGGCAACGAAATCCTCTGTTTACCTGAACATTGCCGTTATCGTCTACCCACGAAACTCTGAACTGAATGAATCTCTCAGGCTCAACAATTCTGTCGATGATTCCGTTGGTCTCGTAAGATTTGTCCTTTTCAACTACAGGCTCAAAACTTTCCAAAACCTCTTTTACTGCCTGCAAGAATTCAGATTCACCAGGGTTTCTTGCGCACACCTTTTCATATACCTTTGCAAGGTACTCGTTTTTAAACGCCATTGTTTAAAACCTCCATGTTTTATATTATTATTATCAAGCACAGCAGTTTTGGCAAATTCTGCACTTAACACTAAAAATAATGATATCATAAATCTGTGCGTTTGGCAAGAAATTTTGCAGGAAAATTTTTATTTCCTGCATTTTTTACAGTTTGTTAACACTTATAAGTGTGACGCAAGAGCAATTCTTTTTTAACTTACTCTGTCGGTTTACAATAGATATTTGTTACGATCCACCACAATGTTTTAACTTTTTTCGTTTTATATTTTTCTTCTCATTCTGCACAATACTTTATTTTGCGCTGAAAGAGCATAGCTATTAAATACTCGATTCTTCTTGACTTTTTGCTTTAAGTGTGTTATAGTTGTATCTGTCGCAAAAACATATGTATACAGGAGGTGGACTTGTGTTCGATAACGATAACGGCGTTCAAAAGCTGGTGGTAGTCAATACAAAGGTCCTTCCGGACATAATCCTGAAGGTTTTAGAGGCAAAAAAACTCAAAGCCTGCGGAGAGGTCAAAAGCTCATCGGACGCCTGCCGTAAAATGGGAATATCAAGAAGCGCATATTATAAATATAAGGACTGCGTTTTCGGATATGAAGAGAAAACTCAAAACAAGCTGCTTTCTCTTTATCTTTTACTCAAGGATCAAAAGGGTGTGCTTTCGGCAATAATATCCTCGCTTTACGAAATAGGCGCAAATATTATAACAATAAATCAGAACATCCCTGTGGATTCGGTCGCAAGTGTAACTATATCTGTCAGGATAGAAAGCGACGAGATCTCTTCCGCAGTCGTAAAGAGAAAGCTTTTAGACACAAGCGGAGTTGTTGACGTTAAAATTATTTCAGGCGAATAACACTCATGACATATATAATATGAAAGGAAAGAAGCATTTTATGAGCAAATATGCAGTTATCGGCTACGGAGTGGTCGGATCGGGCACGGTTGAGCTTTTTGAGAAAAACCGCGACTCGATTACCAAAAAAATCGGAAAGGACGTAAAATTAGGGTATATTTTAGACCTTCGCGATTTCCCCGACAGCCCGTACGGCAATATTCATACCAAGGACTTTAACGACATTCTAAATGACCCTGAGGTGGAGGCTGTAGCTGAGGTAATAGGCGGAATCCATCCCGCTTTTGAATTTACAAAGCAGCTTCTTCAACAAGGCAAAAGCGTTGTGACATCAAACAAAGAGCTTGTTGCTCAGAAGGGCGCAGAGCTTTTTGAAATTGCCAGAAAAAATAACGCAAGCTATCTCTTTGAGGCATCCGTCGGCGGAGGTATTCCGATAATAAGACCCCTTCACAAATGCCTTGCCGGAAACAGGATCGAGCAGATCTCAGGCATTTTAAACGGAACTACAAACTTTATCCTGACTAAAATGATAAAGGATCAGATGAGCTTTTCCGACGCGCTTAAGCTTGCTCAGGAAAACGGATTCGCCGAGGCTGACCCGACCGCTGATATTGAGGGCCACGACGCTTGCAGGAAAATCTGTATTCTGGCGTCCCTTGCTTCTGGTAAGCACATTTATCCGGAGCAGGCTTACTGTGAGGGAATTTCAAAAATCACCCCGGAGGATGTTGAATATGCCAGAAACGCAGGATATAAAATCAAGCTTATAGGCTCGGCATATCCGGCAGGCGAAGGAAAGCTATCTGTTACGGTATGCCCAAGACTTATTCCGGAAGATAATCTTCTTTCTCACGTTGACGGGGTATACAACGCTATAAGCGTTACCGGAAACGGAGTAGGCGATGTTGTTTTCTATGGTCAGGGTGCGGGAAAGCTACCCACGGCATCTGCCGTTGTAGGCGATCTGATAGACGCGCTTTTACACAGAGAAAGACCTCTTACGGTGTCGTGGGATCAGTCAACCGGCGAAAATCTCATAGCTGATCACAAACAGTCTGAAACAGCGGCGTTTATCAAAGTAAGCATTAAGGGCGACGCTGACGCGGCAAGAGAAAGCATTGCTAAGATATTTGATCACCCGATGTTTATTGAACGCCAGAACCGTCCGGACAGCGAGGTCGCTTTTATCACTGCTCCTATGAAAGAAATTCTTATTGATGAAAAGCTTGACTCATTAAGCAATGCGATTGAAGTTCTGAACTTTATCAGGGTTCTGTAACGCATTCCCTGAACAGCTTCACCTTATCTTACTAATACGGAGATATTTATGTTAAAACTTAAAATTCCCGCTACAAGTGCAAATCTCGGCGCCGGCTTTGACGCTCTGGGGCTTGCTATGACTTACTACAACTATGTTAATATTGAGGAATCGGACTCGACCGAAATAATAAGCCTTGACGGAGTCAAAATTCCTACCGACAAAACAAACCTTGTTTACGAATCCGCCGCTCATCTTTATGAAATATGCGGCAGGACACTCAAGGGACTGAAAATTGAGCAGCAAAACAATATCCCAATGGCAAGAGGACTTGGTTCCTCCTCAGCCTGTATAGTTGCGGGGCTGGTCGGCGCAAACACGCTTCTTAAAAATCCTCTTTCCGACGACGAGCTTGTTGATCTTGCCGCACAGATAGAAGGACACCCGGACAATACGGCTCCCGCACTTTTAGGGGGAATAGTAACAGCGGTGTTCGACGGCAGAAAGGTGCATTGGGTAAAGCAGGAGGTCACCACAAAGCTCAAATTTATAGCTATGATCCCTGACTTCGAGCTTAAAACAGAAAGCGCAAGAGCGTGTCTACCAAAAGAGGTATCCCACAAGGACGCCGTTTATAACCTTTCCCGTGCGGCGCTGTTTTCTGCTTCGCTTCTCACAGGTAAATTTGAAAACCTGCGCACTGCCTGCCACGACAAGCTTCATCAGCCTTACAGAACTAAGCTTATTCCGAATTGCAGGCGGGTATTCGACATTGCATATAACCACGGCGCATATGCCGCATACATAAGCGGCGCCGGTCCTACCGTTATGGCTGTTGTTGATGAGGAAAATGAATTTTTCACAGGAAAGGTCAGGTTTTCTCTTGAAACGGAAGGACTAGGCGGCTGGGATGTAAAACTGTTTCATATCGACAATGAGGGAATAAAAATAGTTGAGGACTGATATAACGACAAAAGCCTGCTGAAAAACTCAGCAGGCTTTTTATGTGCGGTTTTTAAATGTCGAGTTTTTAAACCAAGGTGCATCTCCGGAGCGGCAATTTGACTGATAGATAAATCCGGTATGATGTGTTATAAGTTCTTTTGCAAATGTCATAAACTGAACAAAATTTCCGTAAAGTGTGTATTGGTATATGTCCTCTTTATTCTCACCATTATCAAGACTGGCTTTCCAGATAAAATCAAATTCAAGCATACCGTTTAATATTTCAAGAGCATTTTGCTTTGTTATCTTAAGCTCCTTCATAAGGCTTTCTACCGTAAAAAACTTAGAGGATGTGTTCTCGGTTAAAAAGTACATCGCTCTGAGCGCATTCGGCAGAGATAAAAACTTAAACAGCGAAACAAATCTCTCATCGTATTTTAAATAATCATCATATCCATTCTCAGGCTCCGGGAGCAGAACAAAATAGCTTTGTTTGTTTTTCGTTCTTGCCTGAGCCCAGCCGTTGTCAAAGCTTAACTGTGAAACCGACATACTTTCTTCTTCCTTAGACGCGTTGCTTGCCGGCTGATATACCGAGTCGGCCGACAATGTCAAAAAAAGACATCTGCATATCTCAAACATCGCCGGGATCCTTTTTTCCTGGTCAATGCTTTTTAAATAACGCAAAACCCTCGTTTCAATCGAAACGCGTTCGTCGGCTCTTCCGTATAGCTCATCTATCGTAATACCGAGAAAGTCTGCGATCTGCGGCAAAAGAGCGCCGTCAGGATAAGATGCAGTCTCCCATTTTGAAACCGCCTGAGTCGATACTCCGACTGCGTTCGCGACAGCCTCCTGTGTTATCCCCTTTTGCTTTCTGATCCTCTTTAGATTTTCGTTAAAAGCACCCATATCAGACACCTCCCTGCCTTTTACTTAAATATAACACAACCGACTGTTTAATTAAAGCGAACATAAGCTTATAAATTAAACTGTCGGTTGATTTTTTATCGTTATTCAATCAGCGTTTGTTTTCATAGTCAGTACAAGCACCTCCGGCGCATTGTTTATCCTGAACTTTCCAAGACCTCTTGAAACTACAAGCGACCTTTCACCGAGCTTGTAAACGCCTGAAGAATACTTAGGGAAAAGCTTTCTCTCCGGGTGCAAAAGTCCTTTATCACATATTCTTATAACTCCGCCGTGAATGTGTCCGCTCACGGTAATGTCCGCGCCCCATTCGGCACAGGCTGGAAAGTAATCTGGGTTGTGGCAAAGCAAAAAGGTAAATCCCTCGGGCTTATTACCAAGACGCTTTTTTAAATCCCGACTGGTGGCTTTTGGAAGATTTCTGTACCCTCCTTTTTTATTTTTATAAAATTCTGGCTCAAAATACACTCCGGCGATATTTATACTGCCTTCGTTCTTTTTCACTTTCACGCTGTCGTTAAGAAGCATTGTCATACCAAGATCATTTATTTTATCTCTCATTTCCTCATCGGCATCGACCTCGTGATTTCCATAAGTATAATAAACGGGTGCGACCTTTAACAGCTCGCTTATCAGCGTTTTTTGATTTCTTATGTCCGTCTCATACCTGCTTATGAGATCGCCCGGAAAAAATATCATATCCGGATTTTGCTTTTTTATCTCATCAATTAGCCTATAGTTATTCTTTCCGAATATTTTTTTGTGAAGGTCTGAGATTATGACGATCCTCAGGCCGTCAAATTCCTTTGGTAAACGGCGTGTCTCTATTGTTTTTTTTGCGGTTTTAAGTCGCGTATTGTGCCAGCCTGTCACCGCAAATAATATCGCGGCCGCTATAATAATAAAAGCTATGTAAGGCAAGGCTTATCACTCCTCTATGTATTTTTTCAATGCGTCGAGCTTCATGTTCATTACCTCTTTTCCGTGTGCGTAAAGCGGTATCAGCTTTTGGGGATCCTTGTCAGTCCTTCCTACACCCATTGTAGAAAACGGCTCTATCACAAAGGCTTTGCCCTCTGCCTCAAGCTTTCTTAATCTATTTATCTGAGAGTTATAAACCTCTGCTCGGCTTAAAAGAGATGCACACAGATTTTGGTACTTTCCGTATAACGCACATGCAAGCCTTACTGACATATCTGTCTTTTTAACATATCCACGCTCTCTTGTGAGCACAACTATGACCTTGTCGCAACCATCTGCAAACGCCTTTTGGTATGCAACAGAATCTGAAATTCCTCCGTCAAGATACTTTTTACCGTTTATTTCAGCCACCGGGAACAATATCGGCAAAGAACAGGTGGCGCGCAGAACATTCCACCTTACATCATGCCTGTCAACCTCAAGATACTCCGCCAATCCCGTTTCAATATCAGTAACGACTGCCTTGCAGCCGCCCGAAAACTTCTCGAAAGCATCGTAATCAAACGGTATAAGCTTATTAGGTATTTCGTCAAAAACAAAGTCCATATTGTAAAAGCATTTTGTCTTTCGGTTTATCAAATGCCTCATGCCCATATATCTTTTATCCGACATATACTGCTTTGTTATCTTAAGATTTCTCTCATACTGCCCCGAGGCATACGACACACCGTATGATATTCCAGCGGATGTGCCAATAATATAATCTGCTTTTATGCCTTCTTCCAAAAGCACATCCATTACTCCGCACGAGAAAACCGTTCTGCTGGCGCCGCCCTCTAACACAAGTCCTAATTTCATATTCTGTCACTCTCCGTTGATCTATACATTCTTAAGCTTTTCGTTAGCTTTCTGCTCAAATCTCTGAGAATAAACAACTACCCTTGTGTGGATGGCTTTTCCGATCTCACCGCATTTATCAAAGGCAGTTATCTCAAAGTCCACCTGCCTGTCCCGAACCGCTGTGATCTTCGCTATTGCATAGATATCCATACCCATAGGCGTTGCACTTATGTGTTGTGCTGATATATATGTTCCGACACTGGTTTCACCCTCTTCAAGAAAAGTGTCAAGACATTTAAGCGCTGCGTTTTCCATAAGCGCTATCATCATCGGCGTTGACAAAACCCTTGCAGTACCGCTGCCGACAGTGGCGGCAGTCATATCCGCTTCTACCTTTCTTTCCGATTTCATCTGAGTGTTTAATACTATCTCTTTCATAACTCTCTGTACCCTTCTATATATTGATCGCTTATGCTCTTTAATTCCTCGCTGTCGTATATATTTCCATAACTTATATACGCTACTGTCTTAAAGCCGCCCTGCTTTGCCGCCTTTATCGCCTTTGGAACGTCCTCGAAAACAACGCATTCGGACGCCTTTAATCCCATATCGTCCGCAGCTTTCAGGTAAATATCCGGAAAGCCCTTTCCCCTTTTAACATCGTATACCGTTACGATAGAATCAAAAAGCTCATACACGTTATTATTCTTAAGGCAGGGGTCTAAAAGCTCACGGTGAGACGCCGTCGCAACACTTAGCTTTTTTCCCTCTGCTTTAAGTCGCAGAAGATACTCCCTTGCGCCTTCAAACAGAAATACCTCGTTTTCAAAAAGCCTGATCGCCGTTTCATTCCACTCGTCTATTATATCGCTCTTTTCCTCATTTAATCCAAACCGCCTGATGGTATATTCTGCCGCCGCATCAAAGCCCATTGCTGACAGCTCCCTGCCGTAATTTTCGGGAACACTAAACCCTCTTTTCGACAAAAAAAGCTTATCTACCGTGTCCCATACGCCAAAAGAATCCACAAGAGTTCCGTCAAGATCAAATATATATCCCTTGAAGCTTTCAAGCGTCATATCCCGTACTCCCTCTCTACGGCGGTCATAAGACTGATAAGGTTTTCCCGCTGCCTTTTTGTAAATACCTCACGGCACACAAGAAGCGTTTCTTTCTTGGCATTTTCCTTATCCCCGGATTTCAGCAGTGACAATGCGTAAATGAGCCTTGCGTCAACACGCAGCTTTTTGCTTTCTGATAAAGCTATTGCTTTAAGGCTTTGCTGTGCAGCGTTATCATAATCTCTTATAAGAAAATGATACAGTGCCTTTGCATACGCTATCTCCGAGCCTATGCCTTTTTTGTCGATCATATAGTCTGATATATCGTTTAAAATCGCATAATACTTTAAAGCTTTGTCCTTTTCTCTTGACATCGCCGCCGTTTTAAGATATGCAGCGCTCAAAGAGATTTTTCCAAGAGCATTTACAGTATCAACATTAACTGAATCCAACGCATCAGCTGCTTCGGCGTATCTTTCTCCGTCCAAAAGCTCGTCATTATAAAAAAGTGCGTTTTTCAGCACAGCTTTTGGCCTTCCGCCCTTTTCAAGACGCTTTGCGATCATGTCATAATACTCGTCACAGTAACCCTTTTCTTCAAGCAGCCTCATGATCGTTCTCCGCTTTGAATTTTCAACAAGCAGATAAATCAAAAACAGTGCCGTGAAAACACACAGGCTTATAAAAAACGCATATACCATTATTTTGATATAGTCGTTTAGATAGCTCCCTTTTATCCTCAATATCCAGCATAACGCCATAACGCAAAACGATGCAAGCCACGAAAATGCGGCTATAAGTACAGCCGCTTTGATTATACACAAAAATTTCTTCAACATAATCACCATATAAAAATATCTACGTAACCAGTATATATCATCCTCAGAGAAAAGTCAAACAAACAAAAAGAAAAGCGAATCTTTTCAATCCGCTTTCCCTTTTACTTATTACTCCGCTTCCTTCATTTTAGCAAAGCAATCGCTGCAATATACAGGCCTGTCCTCGCTCGGCTTGAAAGGCACTCTTGCCTCTTTGCCGCAAGCTGCACAGGTCGCTGTAAAGTACTCTCTGGACTGTTTCCTCATCGCTTTCTTTGCATCGCGGCATTCCTTACATCTGGTAGGCTCGTTTTCAAAGCCTTTCTCAGCGTAAAACTCCTGCTCGCCGGCTGTGAAAACGAATTCTTTTCCGCAGTCCTTGCAGACTAATGTTTTGTCTTCAAACATACCAGTTCCCTCGCTTGATATTTTTTAAGCCACGCCGGACTTGCACCGACACCTTTGCCAAATCTTTTACTTTAAGATTTACAACGCTCTGTTTAAGCTATATGGCCATATATTTCAAGCCCGCAATACCGTTCTTAGCTTTTTGCGAACACGCTGCATTGCGTTATCCGCCGCCTTTTCGGTAATGCCAAGCTTGTCTGCTATTATTTTACAACTTTCGTATTGCAGGTACATCTCAAGCACCGAAAGCTCCATTCCCGACAACTCCCGGGATACCCTTTTCATAACCTCATCAAAACGCTCTTTTTCAAGATAGATCGCCTCAGGGCTTTTTATATCAGCCTTTTTGTCCGAAACACCTTCGTCCGCGCAGTCGGTCATTCTATTATGTCTGCCGGCAGAAGTAAGCATCCTGTTTGTTATGCAGATATCAGCATAGGTAGAAAAAAGTGCTCCCTTGCCCTCATCATATGTCCTGACCGCATAAAAAACCGCAACAAGCCCCTCGTCGATAAGATCGTTAAGCTCAACTGAGCCGTTTTGTCTAAACAGCTTTTTGGCCTTTATCTCAACGACCTTTTTGTATCTTAAAATAAGCTCAGTAAGGGCAGCATCGCTCAAATCCCTTATAAGCTCCTCATCTGACAAAGCGCTGTGGTTTATTCTATCCGTCATATCACGCCTTTCCGAAAGCCTTCCTTCCACATTCAAATAAATCGTTTCCCATTGCGTCATTTGCGACTACAAGCGGAAAATCTTCGATCTCCATGCGCTTTACCGACTCACATCCCAGCTCTTCAAAGGCTATTACTTCACATTTTTTTATACATTTCGACGCAAGAGCGCCCGCACCGCCAGTCGCGCAGAGATAAACCGCTTTGTTTCGCTTTACAGCATCCCTGACCTCGCCGCTGCGCTCGCCCTTTCCTATCATTGCCGCGAGTCCTAAATCAAGAAGCCTGGGCGCAAATCTGTCCATTCTGCCGGATGTAGTCGGACCGCACGCACCCACAGCCATGCCTTTCGGTGCAGGTGTGGGACCTGCATAGTAAATAACCGCTCCTCTTATGTCAAACGGAAGGGCTTTTCCCTCGTTTAAAAGCGCGTCAAACCGTTTGTGAGCGGCATCCCTAGCGGTGTGGATAACTCCCGAGAGAAGTATCTTTTCACCAACCCTCAAATCCTTTGCGCAGTCCTTTAAGTCGCTTGTATTTATCCTCTTTATCTCAGCCATCAAGCTACCTCTAGTCAAAAAGGCATCTCACAAATATCCTTGCGAGACGCCTCGAAAATCAAATGTTACTTGTTCTTAATAATATTAAATATGTCGTCGTAGTAATTCGGGTTGTCAGGAGCCTTTACGCCAGCCTTTGCCATAGCCTCTGAATCAAGCTTTGACGAGGAAACAGGAGAAGTAAATCTTCCGGCATCACCCGCAAAGTCAGCTGCTATAACCGTTACGCTGATGCAGTCGGTAGCGTCAGACGTATAGTCAGCGCCAAAGATTATAGTAGCATCAGGATCAACAGCCTGTGTGATAAGCTGAGTAAGCTCGTCCATATCGCTTGTAATAATATCGTCGCTCATTACTATGTTTACAAGAAGTCTTCTTGCACCGCTTATCGAAGTTTCAAGAAGCGGAGAAGAGATGACCTGATTTGCAGCGTCCTTAGCCTTATCCTTGCCCTCGCCGTATCCGATCGCAATATGAGCCTTTCCGGCGTCCTTCATAATAGTGGTTACGTCAGCAAAGTCGACATTCATAAATCCATTTCTCAAAATCAAGTCAGCTATGCTCTTTACACCCGTCTTCAATACGTTATCGGCAAGCTTGAACGAATCCCTCATAGTCAGCCTCTGCTCACCGGTCAAAAGCTTCTGGTTTGGAATTACTATAAGAGAGTCGACGTGCTCTAAAAGCTCCGCAATACCTTTTTCTGCCTGCGCTATCTTCTTTGCTCCCTCAAAATCAAAAGGCTTTGTTACGACCGCTACTGTCAATATTCCAAGATCCTGAGCGATCTCGGCAACGATAGGAGCTGCTCCGGTTCCTGTTCCGCCGCCCATACCTGCGGTGATAAATACCATGTCAGCATCCTTAATAGCATCCGATATTTCTTCCTTGCTCTCCTGAGCGGAAGCCTCTCCGACTTCAGGTCTGCCGCCTGCACCTAAACCTCTTGTGAGCTTGGAGCCAATCTGTATCTTATCTGTTGCCTTTGAGCGCTGAAGCGCCTGAACGTCTGTATTTACAGCTATGTAATCAACGTTTCCGATCATTCCCTCGTCAGCGATGCAGTTAAGAGCATTTCCGCCGCCGCCGCCGACTCCGACAACCTTGATCTTAGCTCCGAATAATTCCTCTGGGCTAATAGCAAAACTCATAATTTGCAGTCCTCCTAAAATAATTTACGGTAATTGATTATTTTCAGAAATTTTACTTACCTATACCCTTATATAATAACACAAAACATTTAGTTTTGCAAGACTTTTTTTCAACATTTTTCGCAAAGTAAGATGTAAGATTATCGTATTTTGCCGATTTTTGTAAACCTGAGTCCTATCTTACATAATCCTCCCAGTTTTCTTCCTCCTGAGGCTCCTGTGATTCTTCACCCGAATTATCTGTTTCAGATTCCGCCGGTGCTTCCGTAACAGGCTCAGTCTCATCGGGAATAGCGGAAATTCCGCTTTCGGCACTGTGATATACAAGCATTCCGGAATAATTTTCTCCCACGCGTTCAATAACAGACTTTATATAGCTCAGCTTAAAGGATATGTCCTGTGAGCTTCCGAGCTTTACCTTGACCGTGCCATTGTATACAAGACGTATATCCGTTCTCGATGTAACATCTATCTGCGTTATCTTATCAAGTCCTATCTTCTGGCTTTGTGAAATGATCTCGTCTAAAATCATCTTTTTCATACCGTCTGCGTCGCTGTAATCCATACCGACCGCAGTCTGTGTCATTTCCATTCCGTAAACCTCAGCGGTTCCTTCCTTTGGTGAGGTAAGACCCGTCTCAAGGATTTTCCCCTTTGTGCTTACTACCATAAACTCCGTGTCGCTGTATTTTATCGAAACGGCAGGAGTAGCCTCAACAAGCTCAATATTCACCGTTGATGCAAGCTTTCTGCTTACAGACGCACTTTCAAAATACGGAAATGCCGAAAGTATTTTGCTTTCTATCTCTGAGGTGTTGGTTCTGAAAAGATTGTCACCGATGCTGATGCCCGAAACCTCTATCACCTGATCTGTTGTGTAAAGTGTGTTGCCCTTTACATTTATTGTATCTATCCTGAACAAAAACGTGAAGGATAATGCTATCATTGCAAGAATCACAAAAATTGTTATCAGCAGATAATAAAGAGAAAAGTTTCTTCTGCGCTTTTTGCGTGAAACAACTACCTCTTCTCCGTTAATTATCTTGATCTCTTCCTGTTTCTGGTCGCTCTTTACAATATCCTTCAACGTCCTCACCTCTTTTTTAAATTCTCACTATGCTTGCGCCTACTTTTGTCAGATCGGTCTCAATTGATTCGTAACCTCGGTCTATATACTTTACATTGCTGACAATTGTTTCTCCCTGTGCGCCCATACCCGCAAGCACCAGAGCCGCTCCACCCCTCAAGTCGGTCGCCATAACATTCGCACCGTACAGAGTTTTTACACCTTCTATTACCGCGACCCTTCCCTCGGTCTTGATTCTTGCGCCCATTCTGCAAAGCTCATCTATATGACGATATCTGCTTTCGAAAATATTCTCAACTATAACACTCGTTCCCTGAGCCGTGCAAAGCGGCGGCATCAGTATAGCCTGAGCATCTGTCGGAAAGCCCGGATACGGCATCGTCCTTACATTTTTCACCGCACTTAATCGCTTTTTCGCGCTTATATAAATGTTATCTGAAAATGGGAAAACCGTGCATCCCATCTCTTCAAAAACGGGAATGACACTCGTAAGGTCGTGATAATTAACCTTTTTTATGTTAAGCTCAGAGCCGGTCACAGCAGCCGCACTCATATACGTACACGCGACGATCCTGTCCGGCATTACGTTATATTCACAGCCAAACAGCTCATCAACTCCCGCGATCACAATTCTGCTTGTACCGGCGCCCTTTATCCTTGCACCGCATTTGTTGAGAAATCCTGCAAGATCCGCTATTTCAGGCTCTCTTGCCGCATTTTCAATAACCGTTTCACCTTTTGCGGTGCTTGCGGCAAGTATTATATTCTCAGTTGCACCGACTGACGGGAACGAAAGCGATATCCTGCTTCCTCTGAGTCCCGACGGCACCTCGCAGTCTAGCAGCCCGTATTCCTCTTTTATCACTGCGCCCAGCTTTCTGAGCGCCTTAATGTGAAGATCAATGGGACGCGGTCCAAGCTCGCACCCGCCCGGAAAAGACAACTTGCACCTTCCGCATCTTCCCAAAATCGCCCCCAAAAAAACTATTGATGAGCGCATTTCTCTCATAAGATCGTCCGGCACGTCAAATCCGGCAAGCGCATCTGTATTGACGATCGCCGTGTCGCCCTCTCTTTTACACCTGCACCCAAGACATGACAGTATTCTAAGCGCCGCATAAGAATCGCTTAATTTAGGGCAATTATGTAAAACCGTTTCTCCTTTTGCCAAAACGCACGCCGCAAGCAAAGGCAGCGCAGCATTTTTAGCTCCGTGAACGCAAATCTCTCCCGAGAGCTTTCTCCCGCCCTCGATTTTAAGCCTCTGCATAACCCTCTCTCCTTTTCATATTGCATAACACATATTATGCAGAAAAATGAGATTAGGTGAAACACGCTTATACTTACTCCGTGGCTTTGATAAGCTCAGACAAAACCGAATATATCCGCTCGTTTGTGTCCGGAATATAAAGCTCCCTTGCTTTTTTTGAAAGTGACGACAGCCTGTCCCTGTCGCTTATAAGCTCTGAAACTGTTCTGACTATCTTATCATCCGTAAGATCCTTTTCCTCAATGACAACCGCCGCACCCGCGTTTTGCAACACCATTCCGTTATAATACTGATGATTCCCTGCAACATTTGGCGATGGTATCAGCACAGAACCTCTGCCCATGCTTTCAAGCTCGTTTAAAGTGCTTGCTCCGCATCTGCTGATAACAAGGTCGCTTGCCGCCATGCAGACCGACATATCAACATAATCTGAAATTATAAGCTCTTTTTTATTTGTATCTATTCCCTTTGCTGAAAGCTCTGAAACATAATCCTTATATCCGGCATAAGTTCCGTATGAATGTATGTGATATACTTCTCTGCCGCTTTCCTGATACCACTTAAAAAGCGCTGCCGCCGCATTGTTTATTGTTCTGGCGCCAAGACTTCCTCCCGTTGATAAAACACATACTGCTTTGTCAGGGATACCAAGCCTTTTCCTTGCGTCTGACTTTTCCATTGCAAAAAACGATTTTCTTACCGGAAGCCCCGTAACAGTACAATCAGAAGTGGATTCAAGATACTTCTTTGCCTCACTGACGGTAAGCATAACCTTATCGACAACCTTTGAAAGCAGTTTATTTGTCACCCCAGGAAAGGCGTTTTGCTCATGTATCGCGGTTTTTATGCCCTTCTTTGCGGCAGACCTTACTATCGGCCCCGCAACATATCCGCCCGTTCCTATGACGAGATCCGGCTTGAAATCGCTTATGATCCTGTTTGCTCTTTTTCCAGCCGTCAGAAGATACGATGCCGCCTTTACGTTTCTTTTGATATTGTTTAAACTGAGCTTTCGCTGAAACCCCTTTACCTTTATCGGATAAAATTTGTACCCTGCATTCGGTATGAGCCGTGACTCAAGTCCGTCGGGAGTTCCCGCAAAGGCAAACTCGGCATCCGGGCGCTTATCCTTTATTATTTCGGCAATTGCAAGCGCAGGGTTTACGTGTCCTGCCGTTCCGCCGCCTGCAAGCAAAACTCTGAGCATTCAAATCCTTCCTTTCAGATAATCCGTAAACCATTAAATTTACGGCGACTTATTAGCCTGTCTTGAGATCGACAGCAAAACTCCCATCTCAAGAAGCTGTATCAAAAGTGCCGTTCCGCCGTAGCTGAAAAACGGCAGCGATATACCGGTATTCGGAAAAGCATTTGTCGCGACCGCAATGTTTAAAAGCGCCTGAGAACCTATCTGTATTGTGATTCCTGCGGCAAGCAGCATACCAAACCTATCTCTTGAACGGGACGCTATGTAAAAACCACGAAGTATAAATATCGCAAATAAGATAATTACCACGCACGCACCGACAAAACCCAGTTCCTCACATATGATCGAGAAAACAAAGTCGTTTTGAGATTCCGACAGATACAAATACTTCTGCCTTGATTCCCCGAAGCCAAGACCAAAGATCCCGCCCGAGCCTATTGCCAGCAGCGACTGATATGTCTGATAGGTGCTTCCCTGAGGATCGGACTTAGGATTCTGCCACGATTCAAAACGCTCGGTGATATATCCAAATCCTCCGTCGCTGTCCAAAAACACCTTGTATATCAAAAACGCAGCCAACGCAATTCCCAGGCATCCTATAAACCGCCAGAAATACTTTCTTGGCACGCCGCCGACAAACATAAGCGACAGACCTATGATACCGAAGATCAAAACTCCAGACATATGTCTTTGCGCCGCCACTGCAACTGCGCAAAGGCCTAGAATAACCGCAAAAGGCACAATGGAATACCGCCAGTTGTCAAACCTTTGCCAGTTTACCGCAAGAATATACGCAAATATTATGATCACCGCTACCTTTAAAATCTCAGACGGCTGAAACTGCATTCCCGCAACGGTTATCCATCGCCTTGCCCCGGCGACCTCGTCTCCTATGATCGCCGTCACAAAGTTGAGCACAAGAGCTCCCGCAAAAAGTATAAACGCGATCTTGGTGTTCTGATAAAAATGATAGTCAAGATAGGAAACAAAAAACATTCCGACAAGCCCCAGAACTCCTGAAAAAAGCTGTCTTTTTATGTAGTAGTATCCGTCGTCTGCGTCGTAAAGTCCCCACGCGTATGACGCAGAGAACATCATTACAAATCCGAAAATCAAGAGCACCAGAACTATTATAAGAAACGGACGGTCTATCTTGTCTTTTACGAATCTAAAATTAAGCTTTTTTCTTGCCTGAGCAACCGGCTGGTGAGTCGGCAAAAGCCTTGTCTTTATCTTTTTTTGATTTATTTCCAAATGCTCTCACTCCCTTATAAGAGCTTATCATCATGCTCTTTAGCTTTTTCAAAGTGCCGATTTTTTATTTTATCTTTTCAATTACCTCTTCAAGTTTTACCGACCTGCTTGCCTTGAACAGAAAAGCATCGCCGTCACGCCTTATATTTTTAATGTGCTCAGCAAGCTCCTCTTTGCTTTTAAAATGCTTTGCATTATTTTCATCAAATCCGGCTTTCACAGCACCCTTGATAATGAATTCAGCGTCTTTTCCAAAACACAAAAGCATATCGACTTTACTTTTGTAGACCAGCTCTCCCACCTTTTTGTGAAGCTCCTTAGACATCGAGCCTAACTCCTTCATATCCCCCAAAACAGCTATCCTTCTGCCGCTTATATTTAAAGACGACAAAATGTCAAGACCAGACTGCATTGAGTCGTATGACGCATTGTAGCAGTCCTTTATCACGGTGGCAGAACCGATCCTTTCAATATTCTGTCTTATTCCGTCCGGTTCAAACTTTGAAATTCCCCTTACTATATCTTCGGCGTTCATGCCAAGATACCTGCCCACGCAAAATGCGGCAAGCGCATTTTTTACATTATGAACTCCGGGAACATTTATATGAGCATCAACGGTTTTGCTGCCGTCAAAGCATATACTGAAGTTTATGCCGATATCCGTGTGAACGATATTATCTGCAAAAACATCCGCCGATCTATTTTTTATCGAATAGGTGATAAGTCTTCTGCCCCTTGCATCAATGCCGGACAGGTACTTGTCATCAAGGTTTATGACAAGCGGTGCGGATAAGTCTGCACCATCGAGTATCTCAAGCTTTGCTTTGAGTATGTTTTCTCTTGAGCCTAGATTTTCTATATGTGAAGTGCCTATATTTGTTATAACGCAAATTGTCGGAGCCGCACACTGAGAAAGCCGGGATATCTCTCCCTGATGATTCATTCCCATTTCAATAACCGCCGCCTGATCATCTGAACAAAGCTTAAGAAGCGTTTCGGGAAGACCTATATCGTTATTTCTGTTGCCCTCAGTCTTAAGTGTTTTGAAGCTTTCGCTCAAAGCGCGCCAGATAAACTCCTTTGTAGTGGTTTTTCCCACACTTCCCGTTATGGCAACAAGCGGTATATCAAACCTCTTTCTGTAATAGTGCGCAATGCTTAAATACGCCGCACGGGTAGAGTCTACTATTATACATTTTGCGCCCTCTACCGCCCTTTCGGTAACCGCACATTCCGCACCGTTTTTTATCGCCTCCGGCACAAAGTCGTGAGCGTCAAATCTTTCTCCCTTTATAGCTATGAATACACTGTTTTCGCGAACATCTTTTGAGTTTGTTGTTATACTGTCTATGTAACCGTCGCTTGCATAGCCGTAGCTTCCGTCGCAGGCGTTTACAATTTCGCTAAGTCTTACTTTGTCCATTTGTTTCTCCGTCAATTATTTAAGTTTTGAAAGAGCCTCTTTTACAACTTCTCTTTCGTCAAGGTGGATCTTTACGTTTCCCTGAAGTATCTGATAGTCCTCATGGCCCTTTCCGCAAAGCACGATAACATCGTCCTTTTTCGCATGTTTTATCGCCCAGCGAATGGCCTTGACCCTGTCTGTAATAGTTTTATGCTCTGTTTTCTTTATATCTATTCCGGCAAGTATATCCTTTATTATAAGCTTGGGATTCTCGTTTCTCGGATTATCCGATGTAACTATCAGAAAGTCCGCATGCTTTGCCGCTGCCTTTGCCATAAGAGGACGCTTTTTTGCGTCTCTGTTTCCGCCGCAGCCAAACAGACAGACTACTCTGCCCTTAGCGCTTGCTTTCATTGCGCTCAATATATTTTCTATTGCATCAGGAGTGTGAGCATAATCGCATATTACGGTAAAATCCCGTCCTGTCGGCACGACCTCCGCTCTTCCCCTTACACCGCTCTGAGAATTTAATATCTCAACAGTCTTTTTTAAGTCAAAGCCCAGAACATCGGCGCAGGCTATAACGCAAAGAGAGTTTGACACGTTAAATTCGCCAGGCATATTAAAGCTTACCGGGATATCAAGCTTTCCGTCGGAAAACGTATACCTTACGCCGCTTGGCAAAAGCTCTTCTCCGCTTGCTGTAAAATCAGCCGCGCCGTGTGTGCTGAAGGTTTTGATATTGCAGTTTATCTCACTGATATACCTTTTTCCCCATTCGTCGTCCACATTTATCACGGCTGTATCGGTCATTGTAAACAAAAGCTTTTTCGCCTGATAATAGTTTTCCATTGTCTTGTGAACATCAAGATGATCCTGAGTAAGGTTTGTAAATGCACCCAGCTCAAACCGGCAGGGCCCAAGCCGTTTTTGCTCAAGGCCCTGAGAGGAAACCTCCATAACTACATATTCGCACCCTTCGCGAGCCATCTTATCAAAAAGCTCAAACAGCTCATATGCTTCCGGTGTAGTTCTTTCAGTATGCAGCACCCTTTCTCCTATCTCATTCTGACAAGTCCCTATAAGCCCCGTTTTTTTACCAAAGCCTGAGATCACTGCCTTAAGCATCGTTGTGATGGTAGTTTTACCGTTTGTTCCGGTAACGCCTATAAGCTTCAGCCTTTTGTGCGGATCACCAAACCACTTTGCGCATATATAGGCATATTCCTCTCTGGTATCAGGTACGATTATCTGTTGCTCAAGGCCCATATCCCGCTCGGTCAAAACGGCTGCCGCTCCCTTGTTCAGCATATCCACAGCGGCGGTATGTCCGTCAAAGGTCTCGCCCTTTATGCAAACGAAAAGCTCTCCGCCCTTTATTTCACTTCTGCTGTCGGAGACGATCCCGGTTATTTCAATATTCTCAAGTTCTGTCTTTGCGTTGTCTCTTATCAGGTCGTAAAGCCGCATTGTAAATCTCCCCTTTTGCTTTTAATATTCCTCGTCATAGTATGCGTCTTCAAAATACTGATCGTACCCATCGTCGTAATAAGCTTCTTCGTTATATACGTCGGCATTATTGTTCTGTTCTTCCTGTTGTTCGCTCTGGGCGTTATCCTGCGCTTCTCCACTGCCTGTAGTTTCCGGCCAAGCAGTAGACATATTCACAGTCACAACAGTTGAAGCATAAGCCTCAGCGCCGTCCAGCGGCGTCTGCTCTATGCAAAAAGCTCCCTTTGCCTCATAATCGCCTATGAATGTCACGTTAAAGCCTGCCTGATGCATAGCCTCCTGTATTGCATCCTTTGACATGCCTATCACGTTGGGTACATATCTAAGCTCCGGCTCTATGCCCTCCTCGGTATAGAGTATCACCGTTCCGCCGCGCTGAACGGAGCCCGATGACGGAGTTTGTTTTATTACTTTTTCGCCCGATCCTGCCACCTGAACATTTAGCCCCACTTTTTCAAGAGTGGTCTTTGCCTCATTCACGCTTAAATTAGTTACGCTTGGAACGTATACCGCAAGCGATCCAAGCTCCTCCTCAGAATACTGAGGATAGTATCCGAGGTACGGCAGAATGTTTTTCAACGCGCTTACGCATACCGGCGCCGCAATCTGGCTTCCGTAAATCTCTCCGCTTTCAGGAGCGTCTACCATAACCAGCATTACAAGCTCCGGCTTATCAGCGGGGTAAAATGCACAGTATGATGCCACGTGCTGACGTCCTTCCTCGTCTATAACGTCCAGCTTTTCACTCGTACCGGACTTTCCTCCGATGTTGTAACCCTGAATATACGCGTTGCTGTCCGGCTCTGACTGTACTACATTTTCAAGTACCTCTCTCATCTTTTTAGATGTTTCCTCAGAAATCACCTGTCTTTTTATCACCGGCTTATAATCTTCAACAACATTTCCGTTGGCATCTATAATTTTATCCACCATCTGCGGTGTAACAAGATAACCTCCGTTAATTACCGCAGAATACGCTGTTATCATCTGTATAGGCGTTATCTTGTTCGCCTGTCCGAATGAAGACGTCGCAAGCTCTACTATTCCCATGGTATCCCTGTTGTATGTAATGCTTGAAGCCTCCGCCGGAAGATCTATTCCCGTAGCCTCTCTGAAGCCATACGCGTCAAAGTAATCACAGAATTTGTCTGCGCCAAGCGCAAGGCCTATCTGGATAAATGCAGGGTTGCATGAATTTGTCATAGCCTGAGCAAAGGTCTGAAGTCCGTGATCCTTTGTGCTCCAGCACCTGATAGTTGTATCCGCAACCGTATAGCTCGTGTTGCAGCTAAACGTCTGCTTAAGGTCTATTGCTTTTTCCTCAAGAGCAGAAGAACCCGTTATTACCTTGAACACAGATCCCGGATAGTATATTTCAGATACCGCTTTGTTCTTCCACTGAAGGCTCCACGCTGCGTTTAACGCCTCGTCATAAGTCGGCTCCTCATCTTCTTCCTCTGTAGGAGCTTCAATCACGTTTCCGTACTCGTCGGTAGCCTCCTCAGATTCTTCCTCAGTAGCCTCGGTGGTTCCGGCTATGTTTTTTGCTTCCTCCTCTTTTCTTAGCCTTTCTACCTCTTCTCTTGTTTGCGCGTCATAAATCTCAGCCGGGTTGTTTAAATCATATCCCGGCGTGGTCGCCATCGCCATAACCTGACCAGTATTTGGATTCATAATAATGCCGCAGGCTCTGTCTCTTGGCTTGTGAAGCTCGACCGCTTCTTTAAGCGCCTTTTCAAGATAGCTCTGAATATTCACGTCCATATTCAGCACAAGCGATGAGCCGTCTATCGCATCATAATTCTGCTTGTATCTGTACGGCATCTGAGTGCCGTCACGCCCCTCCGCGGTAACGGTTTTTCCGTCCGTTCCCGCCAGGTAATCGTCATAATACGCCTCAAGTCCCAAAAGTCCGTATCCGTCGTAGTGGATATGTCCGATAACTGCCGCCGCAAGGTCGTTCTGAGGATAGTACCGCTTTGTCATAGGCACAGTTCCTATCGCTCCGCAGCTTATTTCGCTTTTGTATTCCAAAACCCTGTCAAGGGATTGCTTCTCAACACTTTTTTTAAGCTCCTCATAGCTTGAAGCCTTTATGCACTTTTCCTTAACTTTTTCAGGCTCGAGCTCTAATATCTCAGCAAGCTTATTTGATATTTCATCGACCGTTGCCTTAGGGTCGTTTGCAAGATAGTCTTTAAGAGTGTTAGGGTCGATAAACACTGTATAAACGGTCGCGCTTTGTGCAAGGATCTGATTGTTGCAGTCAACTATCGAACCTCTGCTCGCCTTTATCGTTGTGCTTTTAAGCTGCTGAGCATTAGCAAGCTCTCTGTACTCCTCGCCCTCAACAACAGAGGTTTTGAAGATATTTATAATGATCCATACTATTACCGCAAGCATCACAAGCCCGATCCATATGTTAAGGCGCTTTCTCATAAGCACTGTAGGCTTATCTCCCATATTTTTGCTCCTTTCGCCAGATTTCCTCAAAAAAGCGTAAAAAAGCTAAGTTTTAACTCTTCGTCACTGACATAAGTAAAAGCTTAACTTTTCCACTAATAAATCCTATTCTTTATGCTCCGATATATTCCAAAACATTTTCAAACCATTTCTTTATGGCTACAAAGATATTCTCATCAGTCTCAACAGGCTCAATTACAGCATCGGTCTTTACCTCCACGTACTCGACCTGAGATTTATCAAGCTTTTGCAGTCCGAGAGTCTTTTCAGCATACTCCTCGACCTGAGACAAGCCGGTCTTTGATTCGATCTCCGACTTAAGGCTCAGATTAGCTTCGTTAAGCTGCGAAAGCTCTGTCTGAAGCTGCGTCTGTTCAGAATATATTTTGCTCAGCTCTACCCTTCCGAAAACAATTGCCATCAGCAAAAGCGTCGCTATAAAACCCGTTATCGTATACCGAACGGCTGCTGATACCCTCGGCTGTAATTTCAGGTTCCGTATGTGCTTGATTTTCGGGTGGGACTTTGGCTCCGCCATCTGATCATACTCGGTATAATCATAAGCGAGATTGTTGATTTTCGCCATTTCCTTGCCCTTCCGACAATATAAGTCCTTATCTTTTAGTTTCCTTTTCTTTTACGTTTTGCTCGTTTTGTCTTTTGTTCTTTTTTAGTTTTTCTTTTTACCTTTGTTGTTTTTCTGCTTTACTTTCTTTTTCTGTTGTTGTCTTTTCTTTAAGTTCCAAAAAGCTTTTATTTTATCTTTGTTCTGCTTTTCGGTAAATCCCGCAGATCATCATTCCTTTATTTTTTCGATGATCCGCAGCTTGGCGCTTTTGCTTCTTTTATTTTTCTCAAGCTCATGCGCTCCCGGTTCTATAGGCTTTTTGTTCACAAGAGCGCCCCTCGGCGTTTTTCCGCACACACAAACCGGAAAGTCAGGCGGGCAAACACACCCCCGACAAAACTCCTTAAATCTTTGCTTTACAAGCCTGTCCTCAAGCGAGTGAAAAGATATAACGCAAAGCCGCCCTCCGACGCTCAGTGCGTCGAACGCTTTGTCAAGAGCTGCGCTGATGTGACCGAGCTCGTCGTTGACCGCAATCCTTATCGCCTGAAAGGTCTTTTTGCAGGGATTTTTCTCTCTCCTTGCCTTTTGCGGAACGGCGGACCGTATAATGTCCGCAAGCTCTGAGGTCGTCTCAATTTCTTTTTCCTCTCTGTTTTTAACAATGGCATGTGCAATTTGCCTTGAAAACTTTTCCTCACCGTACTCAAAAATGATATTCGCCAAGCTTTCATATGAATATGTATTCACAATGTCCTTAGCGCTTATTCCCGCCTTGCTCATTCTCATATCAAGCACAGCGTCTGAATGGTAGGAAAAACCTCTTTGGGCTTCGTCAAGCTGATGCGATGATACCCCGAGATCAAGCAAAATTCCGTCTGCTTTGGGTATGTCTTTTTCTTTCATAATACCGTCAAGCTCAGAAAAATTAGCTTCGATCACCTCGGCGTTAAAGCCCTTGAGTCTCTCTCTCGCAACGCTTACCGCCTCAGGGTCTCTGTCTATCCCGATAAGTCTGCCCGTTGTAAGCCGCTTTGCAATCTCCTTGGAATGACCTGCTCCTCCAACGGTACCGTCAATGTATACGCCGTCCGGCTTAATGTTAAGTCCATCTATACATTCGTCAAGCAAGACGGGGATATGATTAAATTCCAATCGCTACACCAACCCTTACGGTCATAGACTATACACCCTGTCAGAAGTCAAGCTCCTCCATGGCCTTTATCGCACATTCGTCGTCAAACACGGCGCTGGCTGCATCCCATCTGTCCTTATCCCAGATCTCCGCCCTGTCTGTGACTCCGGCAACAACTATGTCCTTTGAAAGGCCTGCAAACCTCCTTAGGTCCTGAGGGATCAGAATTCTTCCCTGTTTGTCAGCTTCAACCTCTGTCGCCCCCGCCATAAAATGCCTTTGGATCTGTCTTCCCTTTGATATAGGAAGATTTCTTATCTTCTCGGCGATAAGCGCAAAGTCTTCAAGCGAATACACAAACAAGCATCCGTCAATCCCTCTCGTGACGATGAACCTCTCGCCAATTATCTCCCTTAACTTTGTAGGAAAGCTCATTCGCCCCTTTGCGTCCATAGACGGGTAGAATGTTCCCATTAAATTTGATGTCGGCAAGCCGTTCACCTCCCTTTAAAAGCGGTTACTTCCGATTTGGGAATTATCACCACTTTTTTGCACAATTAACCACTGCAAGCTAATTATACACTATTATTTAAGGAAATGCAAGCCCAACGACAAAAAAACTTGTAGACAAATTGCCTAATAAAATCCTGCCTATTTATACAATATTACCAAACTAGAAAGAAGATTTACAAAAAATTTACAATTTCACGACGCTTCTTTTGGCTTTTCTATCCAATAGCACCTGTGAGTATCCGTATGTGAAGATATATCTGAGACACAACATATAGTATACAGACGTTTAAATGAAAGGCGTGCGACAAAATTTTCATATTACAAATATTTTACCACAATATATAGTATGTGTCAATCCAAAACGGCCTAAATAAGCATTGTTTTTCTTACCGATATTTAACATGTTTCCGCTGAGTGTAACTACAATATATAGTTTACAGCACTTATTGGTTGCGGAAAAGCATCAGACAAATTTCGACTAATGCAAAAAAAGAGCCATATTGCTATGGCCCTTAATTTGTTATGTCTGTTTGTTAAATATCTGTAATTTAAAACTTACGCTATGATTAAAAACAGCATTACATAGTAACTTGCGTTATAGTACCAAACATGCTTTTAGACAAATACTTAGATCAGTGATCAAGTAAAGCTGTTAATAGTCATAAAGCTTTCTGATAAGCTCTTCAATGTTTACAGGCTTGGTGATAAAATCATCCATACCACTTGCAAATGCCTTGTCCCGTTCTTCTGAAAAGGAATTTGCCGTGCAGGCAAATATACGGACTGTTTTTGCATCCTCCCTATTAAGCGCCCGAATAGCTTTCGTAGTTTCAAAGCCGTCCATTTCGGGCATCAGCAGATCCATAAGAATAACATTAAATGTTTCAGGCGCTGAATCGGCAAACATCTGCAAAGCTATTTTTCCGTTTTCCGCAAGTTCTGCTTCAAACCCTTCGCTGCGCAGAAGCTCAAGTATTATCTCCCCGTTGAGTTCGTTGTCCTCGGCAACTAATATACGTGGACGAGCACGCTCTTTATCAATTATCTGTGCCATGGCTTTTTCAGAAGGCTTGGCAGGCTCTGCTAAAAATGTAAATGTAAACGAGCTGCCCTTGCCCTTTTTGCTGACGCAAGTCAGATCCCCTCCCATAAGCCGCGCCAGCCTGCGGCTGATTGAAAGTCCTAGACCTGTGCCCTGATTGCCCTTGGATACGGTTTCAAGCTCCTGTGAAAAGACACTGAATATGTGTTTTTGAAATTCCTCACTCATACCCCTTCCGGAATCAGATACGGTAATTGTGGTAAGCACTTTATTGCTTTCCGTCTTTTTCTGTTTAAGAGAAAGATCAACACTGCCGCCCTCCGGTGTAAATTTGCGTGCATTATCAAGCAAATTCAGCAAAACCTGCTGAATACGGACTTCATCTCCCAAAACGTACTGATATGTCAGCTCTGAGTGAACCGTGTATTTAAGCTTCTTGTCTGTCATAGCATTTTGTTCAATTGAACTTACAGTTTGTAAAACAATATCAAGATCCACGGTGTGAAGTATCAATTCCAGCTTTTGTTCCTGTAGCTTTGAAGAATCAAGAATATCGTTCACAAGCGACAAAAGATACTTTGCAGTAACAGAGGACTGCTTGAGATATTCTTTCATTTTCTCTTTGTCCTCAAGTTTCTGAGACATAAGATAGTTTAGTCCGATAAGACCGTTCAATGGCGTGCGGATCTCGTGGCTCATAGTAGACAAGAAACGCCCTTTGGCCCTGGCGTCAGCCTTACTTTCGGCGAAACGAATACGCTGTCTCACAAGCAGTATCGCCAATGTTAAAATGATAAGAAACGACACGGCAAATATTCCTACTGAATATCGATATCGGCTAAGAAAATCCAGTATGGTATACTCGTACTGATTTTCCATTACACCCTGTATCGTGTAATTGCCAATCTCATCATCGGTAATAGCAGCTATTGCTTTATCCAGAATGCTTATAAGAATTTGCCCATCTTCCTGTGAAGGACCCTTCTGGTCGCCAAACGCTACAACAGCGGAAAAGCAAAGCCGATCGTCAAGTCCAACGACGGGTATTACATTCAAATCCTCATAGTCGGGCTTTGAAAGCCAGTATTCGACAACATACTGATTTTGTATCATAAGATCGGCATCGCCTGTATTTATTGCATCAAAACAATCCGAGATCGTATCGTAATCCTTCTGTTCAAAATTCGGGAATGTCTTGGCAAGCACATTTTTAAGCGTCTGTGAGCCGGTTGAAACAGCAACAGACCAGTCGGCATCATATCTGAACTCCAGATTATCTCTCGCAACCACTACTTTACGGCTGGAAAGATAGGGATCACTTATAAGTATTCCCCGGGCTTTTTTGTTCTCCTCGTTATATTCGACACTTGTGACAAGATCAAAGCCTTTACCAAGAAGATAATCGTAAGTGACGTCTCCCAAGGGGAGAGGTACATATTCAAACTTTATTCCCGAAAGATCGCTTACGCGATCAAATATGTAACGGGATATCCCGTCCGCATCTCCGTCCTCATTTGAAAAGGATACGGGTATACGATCCTGAACGTATCCTACTTTTAACGATTCATGAGATGATATATAGTCTTTTTCTTCAGGAGTTAAAGAAAGTTTTACCTGTTTTTCATTTGCATTGACCTTTGGTGCCGTGGCACAAAGCAACACCAAAAAGGCTATTACTAAAACAGAAACGAACCGATATCGTTTGCAAATCACACCTGATCCCTCCTTGGGGAATGATCTGTAATTTTCAGAAACAAAATTACATTGTTTACTGCATATTTAATTTCTTTTAAATATAAAAATGTTGACTCGCCATTTTATCATATTTTATATTTATTTAAAAACAGCAATACCGCGCGGCTTAAATTCTAGCTTGCTATTATTTGTTAAGCTTTTCTATGCTTTCTTTAATCTTTGCCATTTTCTGCATTGCAGTCTCAAGCTTTGCCTTTTCTTTTTCGATAAGCTGTTTCGGTGCCTTTGCCAAAAATCCCTGATTTGAAAGCTTTCCGCTTAAGAAATCTATGTCCTTTTTAACAGCCTTCATTTCCTTGTTGAGGCGCTCTGTTTCCTTGTCTTTATCAACGATTTCGTCAAGCGGAATAAATATTCTTGCAGAATCGGTAACTACCGTAAGAGCGTCTGCTGCATAAGCGGTGTCAGAAACCTCAACCTCACTCGCCGAAGCCAGACGTTCAAAGAACATTGAGCCTGACTTAAACACCTCGGCAAAAGGCGTTTCAATATACACCTTTGCTTTTATGCCCGGTGCAACATTCATCTCCGCTCTGCGGTTTCTTATTCCCTTTATAGCGTCTATTATCTTCTCGAAATCTTTTTCTTCCTTTTCAAAGCACAGCGACTCTTTATATATCGGGAAGCTTTCCAGCATAAGCGGACTGCCGCCCACTAAAGTCTGCCATATTTCCTCCGTGATAAAAGGCATAAACGGGTGCAAAAGCTTAAGCATTTCTTTCATGACCCATACAAGCACCGCCTGAGCCGTTTCTTTTGTTTCTCCCCCCGCTAAGATCCTGGGCTTGGTAAGCTCAATATACCAGTCGCAATAAACGTCCCAGATAAAATCATAAAGCTTTTGTACCGCCACACCTATCTCAAACCCTTCAAGGTTTGTGTTTATATCTTTAGCAAGAGAATTTATCTTTGAAACTATCCACTTGTCCTCTGTGGTAAGATTGCTCGGAAGATCGTTGATCTCGTAATCGTCAGGAAGATTCATCATAATAAACCTTGCGGCATTCCAAAGCTTATTAGCAAAGTTTCTTGAGGCCTTTACCTTGTCGTCGATATATCTCATATCGTTTCCAGGCGAATTTCCCGTTGCCAGCATAAACCTCAGCGCATCAGCTCCGTACTGTGCGATCACCTCAAGCGGATCTATTCCGTTTCCTAATGACTTTGACATTTTTCTTCCCTGAGAATCTCTTACAAGGCCGTGTATAAGAACCGTATCAAACGGAACCTCTCCCATCTGCTCAAGAGCAGAGAACATCATTCTCATTACCCAGAAAGGAATTATGTCATATCCCGTAACAAGCGTGTTTGTCGGATAGAAATACTCAAGGTCCTCCGTCTTGTCCGGCCATCCTAGCGTGGAAAACGGCCACAGCGCAGAAGAAAACCACGTATCAAGCGTATCCTCGTCCTGGCGCATCTTCTTTTTGCACTTAGGACAGAACGCCTCATTCTCCTTGGTAACCACCGTCTCGCCGCAGTCATCGCAGTAAAACGCGGGTATCTGATGTCCCCACCAGATCTGACGGGATATACACCAATCTTTGATATTTTCAAGCCAGTGGAAATAGATCTTTTCGAATCTTTCCGGAACAAACTTTGTTCTTCCGTCCTTTACCGCCTTTATCGCAGGACCTGCGAGCGGCTCCATTTTTACAAACCACTGTGTCGAAACCTTCGGCTCGACCGTAGATGAACAGCGATAACAGGTTCCAACATTGTGGCTGTAATCCTCAGTTTCGACCAGATATCCGCCCTTTTCAAGGTCATCTACTATCTTCTTTCTGGCCTCATACCTGTCAAGTCCGGCATAATCTGGATAGTCGTCAACGATTTTTGCGTCATCGGTCAGAACATTTATAACAGGAAGGTCATGTCTTTTTCCGACCTCAAAGTCATTCGGGTCATGGGCCGGAGTGATCTTAACTACTCCGGTTCCGAAATCCATTTCTACATAATCATCCGCAACTATCGGTATCTCACGCCCAACAAGAGGAAGCGTAAGTGTTTTTCCGACAATATCCTTATATCTGTCGTCGTTTGGATTTACCGCAACCGCCGTGTCGCCCAAAAGCGTTTCTGGACGTGTTGTAGCAAGCTCAACAAATCCACTTCCGTCAGTAAGAGGGTATCGTATATGCCAGAAGTGGCCGGCCTGATCCTCATAGTTTACCTCCGCATCGGAAATAGACGTTTTACAGTGCGGACACCAGTTTATCATTCTCTCGCCGCGGTAGATCAGTCCCTTTTCATACAGGCTTATAAATACCTCTTTTACAGCTTTGTTGCAGCCCTCGTCCATGGTAAAGCGCTCTCTTGACCAGTCGCACGATGAGCCGAGCTTTTTAAGCTGCTCAACGATCCTTCCGCCGTACTGCTCCTTCCATTTCCACGCGCGCTGCATAAACGCTTTTCTTCCAATTGCCTCCTTGGTAAGTCCTTCCTTTCGCATTGCCTCAACTATCTTCGCCTCTGTTGCTATAGCAGCATGGTCTGTTCCCGGAAGCCAGAGTGCGGAGTATCCGCTCATTCTTTTCCATCTTATCAAAATATCCTGAAGCGTCTCGTCCAGAGCGTGTCCCATATGGAGCTGTCCGGTGATATTCGGAGGTGGGATCACAATGGTATAAGGCTTTTTATCGGGGTCGATATTAGCCTTAAAGCAGTCGTTATCCATCCAGTATTTATATATCCTGTCCTCAAACGCCGAGGGATCATATTGTTTTTCAAGTTCTTTTTTCATAATATCCGTCCTTTCCAAATTGTTTTTTGTTGGTTTAGCCCGAATCAGACTCGTGTATCCATCAAAAAACGAAAGGGCATTTTGCATTTAACATACAAAGCCACGTTGTTTCAATCCTTTCAACATATCAATTATAATTATTATTGCACAAGTGATAAAAAATGTCAACCTCGGCCAATCAATTAGCCGATGTAAACCAGCAAAGAAACAGCTTACATGAATTATTTAAAAATGCTTGCATTTTGCACAAATTAGTGATATAATATGTATCGTGAGCATGGGCCCATAGCTCAGCTGGGAGAGTGCCGCGTTCGCAATGCGGAGGTCGAGGGTTCGATCCCCTTTGGGTCCACCAGCAGGCGGTGCCTGCACTAATGCCGCCCTTGATTTGTAAAGGGCGGTTATTTTATGCCACATCAAGCACATTTACTAACTTAAACAAAATAAAAGGTCAGGCTTTTTGTCTGACCTTTTTGTTGTTTATGATCTTGGGATCGAACCCGAGAGGGAAATTTTCGTTAATAAAACAGTCCTGTGGACTGTTTTTAGAAAATTTGGCGTAGCGACTTGTCGCAAGCCGTTAGCCTGCGAAGCAGGCGGCGATCCCCTTTGGGTCCACCAGCAGGCAGTGCCTGCACTAATGCCGCCCTTGATTTGAAAAGGGCGGTTTTTTATGCTGCATCGAGTACATTTACTAACTTAAGCAAAATAAAAGGTCAGGGGTTTTGTCTGACCTTTTGTTGTTTATCTATTCTCCTTTTTCGCTTAACTCGTTTTGCTCATCGCCCTCGTCAGGCTTCGTTTCCTCGGGCTTTTCCTCGTGAAAATACGGGTTTTGCACCCGCCAGTCAATATCCGGAAATCTCTTTTTGTAGATTATGTGTGAAACACAATAGGTTATTACCGATATCACCACAGGCGGAATTATCCCCACAAGCACCGCAAGCATATAGTCGTTATCAAATAATGACAATAGCCATTTACACGGGAAGTAAAATCCCTCAAAAGCGATAAGCACATTTCCGCCAGCCTTGTCCATAAACAAAACTGGAACAAAGTAAACTGCAAACATAAACACAGCGGTTATCGTTATTGTGAACATATCAAACATACCGTATGCCGAATGCTTTTTGCCGTCCTTGTAAAAGAGAAATACAAGCATTGAGATAAGCAGCACCCAAGCAAGAACAGACCATATTCCACTTGAGAAAAACCGCTGCTTGAAGTTGCTCTCTCCTATCGACGGTATTAAAAGATTAAGCACCCACGCAAACAAAGTTGTTGAGACTATCGCAGAAAATACGTTTATAAGCAACAGCATAAGAACTCTTGCTATTGCGTAAAATAAGCCTTTTGAATAAGTCATAACAATTTTCCTTTCAAAAACAAAAGGGCGCAAAGTAAAACGCCCTTTTATATAACTTCGATTACTCGCCCCAGAGGTTATCCGGATAAACTCCCGCGTCAACAAGCTTTCTTATTTCGCTCTCAACGTATTCTTTATCCTCGGCGTATGTAACACCAAACCATTTGTCGTGAGACTCCAAAACATCGACGCTTACCTTGCCCTTCTTTAAAAGCTCTCCTATCAGAATCGGTACAAGGTACTCACTCTTCAATTCACTTCCGTGCTCAGATAAAAACGTCTTGAACTCGTCCGCAAGAACCTGCATGAACTTAGGTGTGCAGCCCCACATATTCATAGAAACAACGGCGTTTTCGCTTACCTCTGTTTCCTTGTCCTCGCCGCTTACTACTCTGCCGTCAGGAAGCCTTCTTATCTCATATGTCTCCTCAAGGCTTTTAAGCTTTCCGTTTTCTGCTGTGCAAACGCCCCTTGTTACAGAGCCGTTATCACTCAGCGTGTTTTTAAGTATAAATCCGACAAGACATAAGCGTAAACTCTGCTCGTCAAAATCTTCCGATACAAGATAATCATGCACCAGCTTAAATGCTTCACGTCCGTAATAGTCGTCCGCATTGATGATCGCAAACGGCTCGTTTACATAGTCTTTAGCCGCAAGAACAGCCTGACCCGTTCCCCAGGGCTTGGTTCTTCCCTCAGGACAGACAAACCCATCAGGCAGATCCTCAAGCGCCTGAAATGCATATTCAATATTGACATGCTTTGAAATTCTGTTTCCGATGATTTCTTTAAAGTCCTCTTCGATATCTTTTCTTATAATAAACACAATTTTGTTAAACCCGGCATTAACAGCGTCGTAAACCGAGTAATCCATAATTATCTCATTGCTCGGCCCTATCTTTGCAAGCTGCTTTATTCCCGTTCCGAAACGGCTCCCGAGACCTGCCGCCATAATCACAAGCGTTGTATTTTTCACAATGATCATCTCCCGTTTTATGCAGATTCCTTTATTGACCCTATACTGTTATTATTTTATGTAATAAGTATACCACAATGTTTTTTTACCGTCAAGGAATTTACTGTAAAAACCCACCGTTCATCACTTCACTTGTTTTCCCAAAAAATTGATAAACTCTTATTTTGCTGTCGCTTTGATCCGGCGTCCGTAATTCCCGGTATAGCATATGTGTATAAAGCTAAAACGGTTTGCCGCACCGTGCAGGTATTCTTTTAATAGACTTTTTCTACCTTTCGCCCCTGCGCATAAGTCCTGTTTTATCAAGAAGTATTGCGATGAGCGGAAGTATAACTACAATGACAATTATTCCGGGAATACAGCTGTAAAAGACATCGTTTATAAAGCTGTCCGCCGAATATCCTTTTTCAAGAAAATTCATCATAAGTCCGTAAGAGGTTTTTCCTATGTACATAGACAACAGCAACGACACATATACATTTTGATACATTGTTTTATAAAGCACTCCGCACAGAACTCCGAAGAACACCAGCTCGACCGCAATCGCATAGGTATCCGGGTACATCTGTGGAAAATCAAACAAAAGCGAGCAGATAAACGGAGAAGCCACTCCCGCAAGTCCTCCTAATACAGGTCCGCACAATAGCCCGCAAAGCAGTATCGGGGCCTGCAGAACGCACAGGTATCCGCCTAAGATCGTTACCGAGCCGAAGAATTTATACAAAGCTACAGAAAGCGCTAACAAAAGCGCTGCAACAATAAGATTTTTTACACTTACTTTCATATTGAAAAACCTCACTGATTTTAATACAAACGGTAAACCCATCCGCTTTATTTTATCACATTTGAAAGGAAAAGACAAGTATCAAATAACTTTGGCGCACATAATAATGTACGCCAAATATCATTTGAACATATTAACAGGGCTTCTTTCACCGCATGTCAAGGCGAGCGCCATTTTACTCCTCCGCTTCTTCAGATGAAAGTCCTAAAATAGCCTCGCTTTGCGACAACTCACTGAGAGCCGTTACGCTTTTTAATTTCCGATTTATGGCTCTTGTGCGAACGCCCACTAGTTTGTCGAGCTCGTCGTTGGCGGCGATAATTTTCTTCTGCGTTGCGTCTATAACATCCTCAAACCGCGCAAACTCGGTCTTTACCGCAGAGAGAATGTCCCAAACCTCGCTTGAGCGCTTTTGAATGGCAAGCGTCTTAAATCCCATTTGCAGGCTGTTTAAAAGCGCCGCCATAGTGCTGGGGCCGGCTATATTTACCTTGTATAGCCGCTGAAGCTCTTCCACCAGACCTCTGTTGACCGCCTCCGCATAAAGCCCCTCAAACGGAATAAACAGTATAGCAAAGTCAGTAGTATCAGGAACAGATATGTACTTGTCGTGAATGTCCTTTGCTTCTGACTTTATGGTGGAAACTAAATTTTTTGCCGCAGCATCTATCTGCTGCTTGTCGCATGTCTCGTATGCCGAGACGAGCGCAGAATATGAATCCCCCGGAAACTTTGAGTCTATCGGCAGATAAACGTACTTCTCATTATCCGCAGGAAGCTTGATTGCAAACTCTACCCGTTTCCCGCTGCCCTTTTTGGTCTCAACGTTCACCTCATATTGCTCAGGTGCAAGTATCTCCCTGAGTATTGCCCCAAGCTGTATCTCGCCCAAGATTCCTCTGCTCTTTACGTTTGAAAGCACCTTTTTCAAGTCGCCCACGTTTGAGGCGATCGCCTGCATTTCTCCAAGTCCCCTGTAAACCTGCTCAAGCCGTTCGCTCACCAGCTTAAAAGACTGGCTCATTCTGTCCTCAAGTGTCTTTTGAAGCTTTTCGTCAACCACCTGGCGCATCTCATCAAGCTTCTTTGAATTTTCATTCTGGAGTGTGTTGAGTTGCTTTTCAACAGTTCCCCTGATGCCCTCGAGCTTTTGCTCATTAAGCTCAGAAAAGGTTCTGAACCTCTGCTCCTGACCGATAAGGTTATCGTGAACGGACTTTTGCAAAGCGGACTGCTTTTCAGAAAGGTTTTTATCCAGAGTTTCTATCTTCTCATTGACAGTCCTGTTAAGATCCATCTGGTTTCCGCTTATTATTTTGCCTAGCTTTTCAATTGAATCGGCGGTAGTGCGGTTAATTTCCTGTCTGAAATAAGAAAGCTCTCGCCCTTGTTGTTCCTTTAGCGATGTTAGTTCCTTTGACAGTTCAAGCCTGTCGTCGCCATCATTCATACCGCTTTTTGAAAGCTTTATGATACAGACGATCCCCTCCACCGCAGCAATAAAAGCAAGCGCCAGCAAAGCTATCAGCCAAACATCTGCCACAGCTTATTCCACCTTCCTTGACTTTTTACTTTTTTTATGTGATAATATAAGGTACTAAGCGATGAATTCTTTTGCGCTCGCACTTTTATCGGCTGTATCTGACGCGTTATGAGACTGAGATATCTCAGTCTCCTGCTCCGGTTCATAAATAGCAAGCTCAAAAAGATTTACGGCGCACGATATTATAACAGCGCTCAGTCCTATAATTGCAATTAACTCAAACATTTTAAAATCCTCTCCTGTAATGTTATTTTTGTGGAAGCTATATATTTCTGTTGCTCCCTGTATATTATCATAACATATGATTTGTCCAAAAATCCGGACTAATTGCAAATTCTGGGCGGTGTGTACGTTTTTTGGTACACAAGCACGTCTTGTGAATTGTAATATTCTATATATTATTATCCTGACCATATATATCATACCACATATTGTTTTAAAATGGAAGACTTTTTGATAAAATTACTAAATATAGAAACGGAGAATTATAATGAAAAACGCCGAAAACAATGTGTTAAAGGGTTTTCAGCTTATAAGCGGGATTTCTCTGTCTGATACCGGCGACTTGGGCGAGTTTTATGAAAGAACCGAAAGCGGCTTCTGGATCTATCCGTCCGCCGAAAAGATGTGCGCTCTGGCATTAGGTGCTGTTAAGGAGCTTTTTGAGCCCATGTTTTTCTTTTTGGAGCTTCCATGTCAGGATGACGAAAACGCCTTTGACCTTTACTATCTTGAGTGCACAAAGCCTGTCGCTGAGGCGATAATCGATCGTTACGGAGATTTGCTCATTAACGATGGCGTTTCACGCTTTGGATTTGGCTCACACAAAACAGGCGAGGAAATTTATTTTCATCTGTTTCAGAAAGTATATATTTTTACCGAAAACTCAGAGAAATACGAAAAGCTATTTAAAGCTCTTGAAATTACCGATAAGCCGGCAAATACTGTTGCAGATAACTTTGACCCTGATACGGATGATGTTATTACTGTGGAGCTTGACGGTGAAACGGTATTTGATGCAGCTGAAAATTTAAAGTCGGCGGGATTGTATTTTGACAAAAAAATAAAATATTAGGAGTAGATTTTATGAACATATGGCACAACATTTCACCAAAAAGAATATCCAAGGACAGCTTTATGGCAGTCATTGAGATCCCACAGGGCTCTAAGATAAAATATGAGCTTGACAAGGAGACAGGCGTATTGATGATGGACAGAATACTTTACACGTCCACCCACTATCCTGAAAATTACGGCTTTATCCCAAGAACCTATGCTGAAGACGGAGATCCTCTGGATGTACTGGTACTCTGCTCTGAGGTTCTGTTTCCTATGTCGATAGTAAAGTGCTATCCGATCGGCGTTATAAAAATGCTTGATAACGGAGCGGCTGACGAGAAAATCATAGCCATTCCTCACAACGACCCCACATTCAACCCATATACGGACATTTCCCATCTTCCAAAGCATATTTTTGATGAAATGAGTCACTTTTTTTCGGTATACAAAACACTTGAAGGTAAGCAGACCGATGTCAACGAAATAGAAGGAGCGGAAAAGGCAAAGGAAATAATACAAAACTGCATTGACAGATATATTGAAAACTTCTGCAAATAGTCAGTATTGCCGAACTTAAAAAATCAAAATTTGAGCGGAAAGGTTTTCTTTCCGCTTTTGCTATTTTCGCTGTTGATTAAATTTTCATCTTGACAAACGCCTTAAAACATGGTACTATATACCTTGTTCGGAGAAGTCGCCTAGCCCGGTTTATGGCGCACGACTGGAACTCGTGTATGCGTTTGTAGCGCATCGAGGGTTCGAATCCCTCCTTCTCCGCCATACAGCATTAAACCCCCGAAAAATCGGGGGTTTATTTTTTATCTACGAATTATCTGCGAGATTTCTGTGAGGTTGCGTAAATTGTTCAGTACATTCATAGCCTGTTACTTTCCCGTGGATAAAGTTTTGGCTGACACCAAGAGCAATTCCAATCAGTATACACAAAACAATCAGTATTTTACAAAGCGATCTGCATCTTTCAAATAATTTCATCTCTATAAGCCTCCTGATATACAAATTAAAATGCCGGTTACAAACTACGTAATAACTGTTAGAATCCAAATTCTTTGCCGTCTGTCTGAGCCTTCAGCTTTTGCCTTATATCGTTAAACTCTTTTCGCCTTCTTATCGGATCATACCTCTCCTGTGTCAAATAGCCGTTTAAAAGCGGAAAGCTCATATTGTTTGACGAATCGTCTATAAATCCGGATAAGTCGTCTACCATTCCACGTACCAACAGCGATGTATGCGAAAGCTTATCTTTTGGAAGGTTGTCAAAAGCAATGGCGTGATCAGCCGCTTTATCAAGAGCCTTAAGTGCTTGGTCGTGATTATTCTCGTGCATATAGATTGCTCCTATAACGCGGTAAAGATCGGACATATCCTTATGAACGCTCAAAAAGTCTCCGTCCTCGTAAAGCCATTCTAGTAGCGATACGGCTTTTTCTAAAATCATCCGCCTTTCATAATCTACTCTCATATAGTTATATATCACATCAGGGTCAGAGTACTCTCTTAGTTGATTACAAAGCTGTGCACAAAGAGCGGTAATGTTGTTTCTCAAGCACTCATCTCTGTCGTTCCCGCTCAAGGCCGTTGAAAGCACAATATTTCTGTCAAGTCCGTACTGAACTTCTTTTGCTGCATTAAGTGCCTCATCGGCATTTCCGCCGTAATAATAGCTGAGACTAATAAAGTAGGACGCCTGACTTCGTATCTTATTGTTGTCGCTTATACTTAATATGTATTTAAAGGTATCTATTGCGTCGTAAAGAATATCCTTATTACTCTCGTCGCCATTAACATTAGTCAAAAACTGAGAACGGCCAAGTTCAAACCAAAGATCTATATTGTCCGGAAAGCTTTTTAGCTGCTCTTTTAAAAAACCGATATTATCCTCAGCACGATTTTCTCGATAGTTTTTTAAAAGCACCGTTTTTATCTCGTCATACTTTCTCTGATTTCTAACCTCGTCCATGCCGCAAAGCTCGTCCAGCGACACTTCAAAGTAGTAAGCAATGTTCATAACCATACCAAGATCCGGAAAAGAATCTCCGCACTCCCATTTGCTTATAGTTTGATATGATACGCCAAGCTCCCTTGAAAGAGCGTCCTGCGTTAAATTTCTTATTTTACGAAGTCTTTTAATATTTTGTGAAAAAGTCATAAAAATCACATCCAAATGTAGATAACTTTATTACACAATAATTATATCATTCATATTAGCTTTACGCAATAGAGAATTATTAGAATGTAATTCTAATATAAGTGGAGAAATGGATGAGATATTCAGAGCATAAAAAAGCTGCATTTCAAAACAGACATGCAGCAGCTCAAGTTATTTTGATATAAATTTGTCAGACTTAAAGGATCGAATCAGCATTTTCTGAGATTATAATATTATAAAAATATAAATAACACCGCATAGCATTTTTACTGTTTTACATTTCGTCGACATATTTTGACGCCGCTTTTAAAAGCAATGAAGTATAATATAAAATGAAAACAAACCACTTTCGATTATATCTTGCTGTAAAACAAGTGATAAATTATACTTTGCGGGTTAGATAGAAGTACCTATCTTAAAAAACCTCTCGTGAGCGCACAAGGTCTCACGAGAGGTTTTCTTGTTTATATTCCTTCCAAATCAAATAACGGAGTGTATATACTTTTTGCGGCTTCACGCTCCTGCGAAAATCCTTTAAGTCCGAGCTGCTCAGCAAATCTTAACACCTTTTTGTATTCAAAAGTTGATACCCGCCTGTCAAGCTTGGTGCCGCTTACATTTTGATTTGGCGTATACTGATTCATTATGCTTACCAGGAATTCACCTCTTATGTTTTCCGATATCCACTTAAGCGCAGATAAGCTGTCCTTGTAACAGCCCGGAAGTATAAGGTGTCGTATAATAAGACCACTTTTGAGGATCCCGTTTTCATCAAACTGTAAATCCCCAACCTGACGCCTCATCTCCAAAATCGCTTCTGAGGTATGTTTAAAATAATCCGCCGCTTTTGAGTACTTTTCTGAAAGCTCAGGCGAAACATATTTTAAATCGGGAAGGTATATGTCAACATATCCCTCCCACAGTTTAAGCGTCCGGATCTTTTCGTACCCTGATGAATTAAACACAACGGGAATCTTGAGGCGAGGCTTTGCAATATCAAGCGCCCTTATGATGCCATGTGTAAAATGAGACGGCGTAACAAGATTTATGTTGTGAGCGCCCTTATCCTCAAGCTCGTAAAAAATATCGGCAAGCCGCTTTGGGGTTATTTCTCTACCGAATCTCCTGTGAGAAATCTCAGCGTTTTGACAAAACACACAAGCCAGATTGCAGCCCGAAAAGAACACCGTGCCGCTTCCCCTGTCACCGCTTATTGGCGGCTCTTCAAAGCGGTGGAGATAAGCCTTTGCGGCGGTTATTTCATCACCCATACCGCAAAATCCGGTCGATACGCTTCGATCAACGCCGCATTCTCTTGGACATAGGGTGCAGATCAATTTATCTTTGCCCAAAATGACGCCGCCGGAAGTCCGTTTTTGCCGAACAGATTAACCTCTCCGTAGTTTACCCATTGATATCTTACATCGGTTATCTTTTTATCCGCCGTGATTATAACATCGTCTGAAGATATCTCAGCTTTAGCGGGTGTAAAGGTTTTACCGTCGTCTGAAATCTCAAAACCTATTGGCTTATCGGAGAATTTAAGCACAAGCCCGCCGCAGGTATTTTTAAATGTTATCCTGACCTTGCCGCCGTTCTGAGAAGAGCCGCAAAACTCCGGCGCGTCCGCATTTTTTGATATACCGTAAACCTTATCAAGCGCCAAAAGCGCGAGTCGCTGTCCAACAGGCAGCTTGTCGGTTGGGTGAATGTTGTCAAGCTCGCCGCAGTCAAGCGCCACAGCGGTATAAACTCCCTTATTTTTCTTCGCGGCGTTTTGCTGTGCCTGACGAACGACCGGCCAGGTCTTGTCATCAGGTGCATCGTGATACCAGAACATTGGAAGAGACACGCATATAAACGGCAGGTTATCGTCTAAAAAGTATCTGCGCCAAGCCTTTATAAGCATATTGAATACCGCGTCATAACGCTCGCAGACTGAAGTGTCTTCCTCGCCCTGATAATAGATAAAGCCCCTTATAGCAAACGGAGCCACACGCGACAGCATTATATCGTAAAGCCCGCTTAATCTGAACGGGTTCGTAAGCCCCATCGGTCCGGGCCAGCGATTTTCTCCCGCGTATTTTAAAGCCTCATCCCATGAGCCGTTTGGATTTTCAGCATAAAACTCACCCAGCTTTTTATTCCATTCCTTTGAGTACTCCTTATACCCATCATACTCTTTTTTCTGCTCCTCGGCGGTTTTGTCACCGATCTTCCTGTCATAGTCGATAACGTATTGGTTGGTAACGGGATCGCTTGAAAGTGTTTCTCTGTCTATCCATGAGCTAGCCGAGGTCCCTCCCAGATTACATCCTATTATTCCGATTGTAAGGTCGAGCTCCTCCTCAAGCATTCTGGCAAAGTGAAACGCAACCGCGCTCCAATCCTTTGCCTTTTCCTTTGAGTGAAAGGTCCATTCGCTGTTCTTTTCCGCCTCATAAAACTCATCGTTCTTGTATTCCATTCTCGGGACATTATAATATCGGATATCGCTTTTTTCTGCAAGCTCCAGGTACTTGTCAGAGTCCTTGGAATTTGCAATCGAAAGCTCCATATTAGACTGCCCTCCGGCAAGCCATACCTCGCCAACGGCTATATTTTTTCTCGTTATTGTTTCAAGTCCGTTTGTAACATAAAGCTCTACTCCCGTCTGCTTTTCAAGCGGCGGAAAATTAACCAAAAACCTGCCGCCCTTGCTTTTTGTCTTTACCGTTACACCGGCAAGAGTTACAACTATTTCATCACCCTTGTTGCAGCTGCCGAAAATTCTTATTTCCTTATCTCTTTGCAAGACCATGTTATCCTTGAATACAGCAGCAAGCCTCATAATCAGATCCTTCCTTTCAAATATATGCTGTTATGCTTATTCTCTCGCATTTGCAAGCATAAGCTTGATTCTGTTTTCCTGATTGACCTTTGTAGCTCCGGGATCATAGTCTATCGCCACTATATTTGCGTCCGGATACGCTTGCTTGATCACTCTGCTCATTCCCTTTGCCACTATGTGATTAGGCAGACAACCAAACGGCTGCGTGCAGATGATATTCTTCGTTCCCGTTTCCGCAAGAGCAGCCATCTCTGCCGTTATCAGCCATCCCTCTCCCATCTTAACGCCCTGATTTATATACTTATCGGCGTATACTCTCAGTTCCTCAAAATCGTGCGGCGGAAAAAACTCACCGTGCTCCTCGATAACCTTGATCTGCTGCTTTTGGAATTTATAAAGGACCTCATAGCCGATATCAAACATAAGCGTTCTTGCCGTAACCGAATCGTAAAGCCGCTTGTCGTTAAGAGAATCAGATGCACAGTACAAAACAAAGTCAAGAAGTCCGGGCACATAAGGCTCACAGCCCTCTGAGATCAAAAATTCATTTAGGCCGTTGTTTGCCAGAGGAGAATACTTTACATAAATTTCGCCCACGATTCCAACTCTCGGCTTTTTGTCCTTTGTTCTCGGAATAGCCTTAAAGCTGTCAAGTATCATTCTGTAAAGCTTTTTCGTGTTAAAATATTTATTGTGCTTAAGCGCATAAGAAAGCTTATCCTGCCAAAATTCCAAAACCCTGTCGGTGTCCCCTGTGTTTATTTCATAGGGGCGGCATTGATTATAAAGAAGCATCAGAAGATCGCCGTACATAACCGCATAAATAAGCTTAAGAGCAATAGCAGGAGTTATCTTAAATGATGACTGCTTTTCAAGGCCTGAAAAGTTTAAGGATATTACCGGAACCTGAGGAAAATCAGCTGCAAGAGCCTTTCTTAACAGGTGTATATAGTTTGAAGCTCTGCATCCGCCGCCCGTCTGGGTTATCATAAGCGCGGTTTTATTGACATCGTACTTGCCGCTTTTAAGCGCCTCCATAAACTGCCCGATAACAAGCAGCGCAGGATAACAGGTATCGTTGTGGACGTTTTTAAGTCCTTCATCAATAACTGCTCTGGTAGAGGTCTGCAAAAGCTCAAGCCTGTATCCGTACTCTTCTAAAATGGCAATGATAAGCTTAAAATGGATAGGGAGCATATCAGGAACTAAAATAGTGTATTCTTTTTTCATCGTATCGGTTAAAAACGGTTTCGGAACTCTTTTTGATCCTGCCATTTTACTTCCCCTCCTTTTCCTCAATAGACGCAACCAGACTTCTCAGTCTTATTTTAGCTGCACCCAGATTATTTATCTCATCAATTTTGAGCTGGGTATAAAGCTTTCCTTTTTCCTCAAGTATCGCTCTTATCTCATCGGTCGTAACAGCGTCTATTCCGCAGCCGAAGGACACAAGCTGCACAAGCTGCATATCAGGCTGTGTGGTAACATACTCGGCGGCGCGGTACATTCTTGAATGGTAAGTCCACTGATTTAAAACGTCAAGCTCCGGAACCTTTGATAAGTTAGCTACGCTGTCTCCCGTTACAACAGCAAGACCCAATGACGCTATAAGCTTATGTATTCCATGATTTATCTCAGGGTCTGTGTGGTACGGTCGTCCTACCAGAACTATTATTTTTTTGCCTTGCTTTCTTGCCTCAAGTATTATTTCCTGCGCCTTTGCTTCTATCTTCTTGCGATATCTTACCTGTTCAGAATACGCCTTGTTCAAAACGCCGTATACCTGATCCTTTGTTATGCCGTATTTCTTAAGCGCTCTTGACAAAGCCTTTGCGGTGTGATTTTTTCTGTTTATATCAAGATACGGATATATAAAATTATCGTCGTTAAGCTGCGGCATATTTGCCTTCAAAAGCTCAGGGTAATAGGCTACCACCGGGCAGTTGTAGTGATTATCCGAACCGCCCTCATCAACATTATAGCTCATACAAGGATAGAAGATAAAATCCGCTCCCTTTTCAAGCAGGCTCATTATATGCCCGTGCGCAAGCTTTGCCGGATAGCACACCGTGTCAGACGGAATCGTCTGCTGGCCCTTGTAATAGGTATCTCTTGAGGATTCCTCGCTAAGCACCACCTCAAAACCCAGCGACGTAAACACCGTGTGGAAAAACGGCAGCAGATCGTAATAAGAAAGCGTCATTGGTAGCCCTACCTTTGCGATAGGCTTGTCGGGCTTTATGCTTTCGTATTCACGCAAAAGTCCGTATTTATATTCTATTGTGTTTTCCATCACGTCGGTTTTCTTTATTCCGGCACCCCTTTCACAGCGGTTTCCGGAAATGAATCTGCGTCCGTCATTAAACTTTATCACAGTAAGGTTACAGTGTGCACCGCAGCCTCCGCATACTGCTGAGGAAGGCTTATATGAAAAGCTCTCTATCTGTTCTTTTGAAAGAATTGACGAGACAAACTCATCGTCAGCCTTTTCCTTTGCGTAAAGCGCACAGCCGAATGCTCCCATAAGTCCTGCTATCGCCGGACGTATAACATCTCTCTTAAGCTCTTTTTCAAACGCGCGCAAAACGGCGTCGTTTAAAAAGGTTCCGCCCTGTACGACTATATTTTTCCCAAGCTCATCAACGCTCTTTGCCCTGATGACCTTATAGATAGCGTTTTTTATAATGCTTGAAGAAAGTCCCGCAGAGATGTCCTCAACGCTTGCTCCGTCCTTCTGCGCCTGCTTTACCGAGCTGTTCATAAATACAGTGCAGCGTGAACCGAGCTCTACCGGCGCCTTTGCAAAAAGACCGATCCTTGCAAAATCTGCTATTTCATAGCCCAGAGCCTTTGCAAACGTCTGTATGAAAGAGCCGCATCCGGAAGAGCATGCCTCATTCAACATAATGCTGTCTATGGCATTGTTTTTTATCTTAAAGCATTTTATGTCCTGACCGCCGATGTCTATGATAAAATCGACCTCAGGGCAGAAGTAAGAAGCCGCCTTAAAATGCGCGACCGTCTCAACAATACCGAAATCAATGCCAAGCCCCGCCTTTATAAGATCCTCGCCGTAGCCGGTGACTGCTGAAGCTTTTATCCTTATACGGTCTCCCGAAAGCGAGTATATCTCTTTTATCTTTTCTGTAATAACGTCCAGCGGCTGACCCTTATTTGAGCAGTAGTGATTATACAAGAGCTTTCCGTCAGGTGTGATCAGCACAAGCTTTGTCGTTGTAGAACCCGCGTCGATCCCGAGATATGCTTCTCCTGTGTATGTGCTTATGTCCTCATACTTAAGATCACTTGCTTTATGACGCTCTACAAATTCTATGTAGTCTTCCTGAGACTCAAAAAGCGGATCGGAAACCACTATATTGTCAGACGCCTTTGCGTTCATAATTTTCTCAAGAGCGTCCTTTACCGTCATAGGTTCACTCACATCGGCCGCCTGCAAAGCAGATCCGTATGCCATAAAGCACGGCGCAAGCTCAGGAAACACGGCGTGATCGTCATCAAGCTTAAGCGTATCGACAAACGCCTTTCTCAGTGCGCTGAGAAACGAAAGAGGTCCGCCCAAAAAAAGCACCTTTCCGCCGATTTTTCTTCCCTGCGCAAGCCCTGAAACAGTCTGATCCACCACAGCCTGAAAGATAGACGCCGCAATGTCCTCCTTTTTTGCGCCCTGATTCAAAAGCGGCTGAATATCGCTTTTTGCAAAAACTCCGCACCTCGACGCTATTGGGTAAAGCTTGGTGCTTTTTAAAGCCATGTTGTTAAGCTCATCAGGCGTTACGCCAAGAAGTGTTGCCATCTGATCGATAAATGCCCCGGTCCCGCCCGCGCATGAGCCGTTCATTCTCTGTTCGACTCCGCCGGTCAGGAATATTATCTTTGCATCTTCTCCGCCGAGTTCTACCACAACATCAGCATCAGGGTATGTCTTATTCACTGCTACAAATGCTGCATAAACCTCCTGCGTGAAATCAATTCCGCTCATATTGGCAATACCCAATCCGGCAGAACCGGTGATCATTATTTTAAACTTATCGTCTGGATACTTTTCTCCGATCTCCTTAAGCTGATTCGCAACCGTTTCCTTTACCTTTGAAAAGTGACGCTCGTATTTACAGCTTTTTATCTCATCGCCGTCGAGTATTACCGTTTTTACCGTGGTAGAACCGACGTCTATTCCCAAACAATATGTTTTTTCCATAAAGCTTTAACCATTCCTTTCAAAATATATCCGCGTAATGCGATGTGAATGTTAATTCTTTAATCCTTCGCTTTGTTTAATCTTTAAAATGCTTATTCTTGAATAAGCCCTTTCACTAATAAGCCGTTTTGAGGCAAAAATTGCACGCAAACGTACATTATTATTATTTTAAATACAGTTTGTTCACAAAATGTTTACTTCGTTTACGTTTTGTTCACAAACAGCTTGCCGATCAAGCTATGACCGCGATTACGATAAGTATATCATATTTTATCTTAAAAATAAAGACTTTTCTTTAAAATATCCCATTTTGAAATTATGTAAAAACTTTTTCTTGATTTTTATAATTTAATATGTTATAATCATGTGAACAAATCTTGTTATCTTTTTAATCGCGGACAGTGAACAAAACACTTATAAATTGCTGTTAAAAATCTTTCATCAAGCTTTTTAAGCTTTCTATAAACACGACAGATTTTCCGGAGGAGCTTATATGTCTGACAACCTGCGTCAAACAAATTTTTTAGGCGGATTTTTTGAAAAATCCACGCACAAAAAAAGCAAGTATTTCCTTACTTATACAATAATTTTTGCGGCAGTATGGACACTTTGCTATATATCCTTTTTTGACACGGGAAAATCCTTCATAGTGATCCCCGACGGATACGGACAGCATTATCCTGCGCTTGTTTACATCGGCAGATGGATCAGAGAAACCTTTCTTGGCTTTTTGCACGGTAATTTTTCAGTGCCTATGTTTGACACACGGATCGGAGCGGGGCTCGACGTTATAACGACCCTGCACTATTACGGTCTCGGCGATCCGCTTTTGCTGTCATCTGCTTTAGTTCCCAGCCAATATACGGAAATTTTGTATGATTTCCTTTGTATGTTCAGAATGTATCTTTCAGGGCTGGCTTTTTCATACTACTGTATCAACAGAAACCATAAAATGTCTTTTACTCTGTGCGGAGCTATAACCTATGCGTTTTGTGCATATTCTTTGTTTCTGTCCATAAGACAGCCGTTTTTTATAAATGCGATGATCTATCTTCCGCTTATTCTTGCGGGAATTGATAAAATATTTGAAAACAAGCGTCCTTATCTGTTTATTGCTATGATCTCGATAAGCGCGTTGTCTAATTTCTACTTTTTTTATGTTCTTTGCATATTTTCGGTATTATATGCCGTTTTCAGATATATTCAGGTATTCAAAAGGATCAAGCTAAAAACACTCGTTAAGACTGTCTTCAAATTTATTCTGTTTGCAGCTATCGGAGTAATGATATCATGCGTGATTTTTCTTCCGGTCGTTTTTATGTTTGTTTCTTCCGTTCGCACCTCGGTCGACGACTATGTTCCGCTGTTTTATGACGCCAAGTATTTAAAGGGACTTTTCGGCGGTATGATCTCATATGGAAACATACAATACTGGAGTCAATATCAGACAATGATAGGTATTGCTTCGCCCGCTGTCACCGGAGTATTTTCTCTTTTTGTTACAAAGGGAAACAAAACGCTTAAGGCAGGGTTCCTGTGCTTGACAGTTTTTTTATTCGTTCCATTTATAAGCTCGTTATTTAACGGATTTTCTTATGTATGCGGCAGATGGGTGTTTGCCTATCAGATGATACTTTCCTACATATTTGTAAAAATGCTTCCCGAAATGAAGGAGCTTGGCCGAACGCAAAAAGCGATAATCTGTGCGCTTTCTGTCTGCTACTTTATATTCATTGCCGCAAACGAAAATACTCGAACTGTTCTAAACATAGTCGGCGGGATAATATTGCTTGCCTTTGTCATTTTTATTCTGCTCACATCATATCAATCGGTCAAAAACTTTTATATGCCGGTTACAGCATTGCTTTGCGTATCGGCAATCGTATCATCATCGTTTCTCAAAAACTCTCCGGCATTCAATAATTATGTATCTGAATTCAGAGACCGTAACACATCATATATCTCTCACCGCGAAAACCAACCCGAGAACTCTGTCAAGGCCGCAAACGATCAAAGCTTTTTCCGCACCGAGCGCTCATCTACAAACGGCGGCTATTTAAGAAATTCTCAGCTCATAAACGATTTAAACACCTATATGTCATATTACAGCATACAGGACTCGTATATATCGGAATTTCAGCGTAATCAGTGCATAAACATCGACACCGACTATATATCCAGATGCTTTGATTACAGATCCGTCTGTATGTCGCTGTTCTCAGTCAAGTATTATGTTTTAAGCTCTCCTGAAGCGTTTCTGCCATACGGCTTTGAGTATGCTTTTACTGATGAGCGCCTTAAAAACAAGGTGTATATAAATAAGAACTGTCTCCCGATAGGATATACCTATGACAAGGCTGTTTCCTATGACTATTATATGTCTTTAAGCCCCGAAGAAAGACAGCAGGTAATTTCTCAGGCGGCTGTAAGCGATAACCTGTACGATATAGGCGCAGACTCTAAAAAAATTGATTTTAACAGTGTCAAGGAAAAATATGAGGTTATTGATACCGACGGAATTAGGGCTGAAGACAACTCGTTTGAAATATATAAGCCCGGCGCAACCGTTACTTTTAATATTCCGTCAGCTAAAGAAAACAGCGAGCTTTATCTTGTGCTTGAAGGCGCTCAATTTGAAGGCATGCACACATACGATATGCTCAGCGACAGCCAAAAAACACAAATACCGCAAAGCGAGCTTGACAAATTAAAGGCGGATTCCGAGAACCTTTCCGTTCCGACAGCCTGCGTCTCGACAATTTCAAGAGGAGATTTTAAAAACACTTTTAACATAAAAAACCGAAAAAACAACTTTTATGCTGAAAAAGAAAATTTTATTGTTTGTCTTGGATACAGCAGACACTCAGATACAAACCAAAAAATTTCTATTACCTTTAACGCTGCCGGAAGGATAACCGCAAAATCAATACGTTTTGTTTCTCAGCCTATGGATAATACCGACAGCCTGATATCTGCGCTTAAAGAAGATGTTTTGGAAAACGTAAATATCAATACCAATAAAATCAGCGGAAGCATAAGCCTTGACCGAAATAAAATGCTCTGCTTATCCATTCCCTATAACGACGGCTGGAGCGTTACTGTCGACGGTGACGAGTATAAAACTGAAAGGATCAACGACACTTTTTTGGGTGTTTATCTGCCGGCGGGAAATCACGATATAGTATTTTCTTACCGCACACCGTACATATTTACAGGGCTAGCTTTGAGCACAGCCGGAATTATTGCCTTTGCGGCAATTATAATAATCACAGAACGCCGCAGAAAAAAGTCCTCAACTTCATTGAAATGATGAGAAATATTTATCCGAAAAGTTTTTCTTGATTTTTGAAAACTATTATGATATAATAAATTCGTTGACTTAGTAAGTCGACGATATGTGCAGAAGTGGCGGAATTGGCAGACGCGCAGGCTTCAGGTGCCTGTGGCAGCAATGTCGTGTGGGTTCAAGTCCCATCTTCTGCACCATAGGCGAGCCGCCCGGGCTGTTGTGCCCGAGTTAAGGCTCGCCTTTTTTACTTTTGTGTTCGGCACATCATTAAAAGCTAAAAAATATCTGTCAATCTCCGGCGAGCCGCCGAGGACGATTGCGACTGAGTTAAGTCTCGCTTTTTAGTGGCTTTTATGTGTTTTATTACAAAATTTGAGTTTGTAAATGAAATTTTATTTTTCTTGTATTTACAGGCAATTTGTGGTATACTATATTTGATTACACGAAATTCACTCAAAGGAGATATTTATGAAAGACGGCTTTTTAAAAGTTGCGGCCGCTACCCCTAAAGTAAGGGTAGCGGATGTCGATTATAATACAAAAAGCATTATAACCGTTTTGGAAAACGCTTTTTTTGAGGGTGTAAAATGTCTGGTTTTCCCGGAGCTATGCATAACCGCTTACACCTGTCAGGATCTGTTTTTTCAGCGCGCGCTTTTAGACGCGTCTGTTGAAGCACTGTTTAAAATTGCAGATGCCGGCCGAGGCAAAAAAATTCTTTTCACTGTGGGGCTCCCTATACAAAAGGACGGAAGTATCTATAATTGCGCCGCTGTGATTTTCGACGGAGATATACTGGGGATAGTACCCAAGACAAGCCTTCCCAACTACAACGAGTTTTATGAGGCAAGACATTTTTCTCCGGCGCCTTGCAAAAATTCTGTCATACGACTCAAAGCCAAGGAATATCCGTTCGGTAAAAATCTAATTTTCTGCTGTGAACAGATGCCGGAATTTAAGTTTGCCGTTGAAATATGCGAGGACCTTTGGGCTCCGTGCCCGCAGTCAAACCGCCACGCTTTGGCGGGAGCAACGGTTATAGGAAATCTCTCGGCGTCAGACGAGGTAATAGAAAAGGATAAATACCGACTGTCGCTTGTCTCAAATCAGTCAGCAAGGCTTGTATGCGGATATATCTATTCAAGCGCGGGAGATGGCGAATCCACTCAGGATATGGTATTTTCAGGACACAACATAATCGCTGAAAACGGTGGTATCTTAAAGCAAAGCGCTTTGTTTAAAAACGAGCTTACTGTATCTGAGCTCGATATGCAAAAGCTTGTGAGCGAGCGCGCCAAGATGTCAACCTATTATACGTCACAGAACAGCGAATACGAATACATCTATTTTTCAATGCCGGTACTGAAAACTTCACTTACCCGATTTTACTCAAAGACTCCGTTTATTCCGCTAAACGAAAAGGAGCGAAATTACCGCTGCGATCTGATTTTACAGATGCAGGCACAGGGATTGAAAAAAAGAATCGAGCATACTAATGCAAAAACATTAGTTATCGGTATGTCCGGCGGACTTGACAGCTCGCTTGCGATGCTTGTTTGCATTATGGCGCTGGATCTGCTTGGTCGCCCACACAGCGATATCATAGCGGTTACTATGCCCTGCTTCGGAACAACCAAGCGAACCAGATCAAACGCAGAACTTTTGTGTCAATCTCTCGGAGTCACCTTCAGAGAGGTCGATATAACCGCATCTGTAAGGCAGCACTTTAAAGACATCGGTCACGACGAAAATAATCACGATGTTGTATATGAAAACGGTCAGGCGAGAGAGCGTACAAAGGTTCTTATGGACATCGCAAACGGTGCAGGAGGCCTTGTTATCGGAACAGGAGATTTGTCAGAGCTGGCGCTTGGATGGGCAACCTACAATGGCGACCATATGTCTATGTACGGGGTAAATGCTTCTGTTCCAAAGACTCTGGTGCGCCACATAGTAAAATACTATGCGGATACCTGCGGGTATGAGCCGCTTTCAAAGGTGCTTTACGATATTCTTGACACCCCGGTTTCTCCGGAGCTTTTGCCTACTGATGATAAATGCGAGGAGATCTCTCAGAAAACGGAAGATCTGGTTGGGCCTTATGAGCTTCACGACTTTTATCTTTATTACGCTATACGTTTTGCCTTCAGGCCGTCAAAGGTTAAACGCCTTGCTTTATACGCTTTTAAAAACGAATACAGCGAGGAAGAAATCACAAAGTGGCTCTATACCTTTTACAGACGATTTTTCGCCCAGCAGTTTAAGCGTTCCTGCCTTCCGGATGGGGCGAAAATAGGAACGGTTACACTATCTCCTAGAGGTGATTGGAGAATGCCTTCCGACGCCGTATGGGATGTTTGGAAAAAGGATCTTGAAAACACATAAAGAATATGACAAAAGAAAGGAAACCACATTATGAGTTCTGAGAGCAGATACAAAAAGCTCTTTTCAAACACAATAATTTTTGCGATAGGTTCATTCAGTTCAAAAATATTGGTGCTGTTTCTGGTGCCTATATATACTAATGCGCTTACTCAGGACGAGCTTGGAATTGCTGATCTGCTTCAGCAGATTTCAAACTGGCTGGTGCCTATCGTATCTCTTACTGTGTCAGAAGCAATAACCCGTTTCGGACTGGACAAAGCCTATAACAAAAATTCGGTATTCACGATCGGTACGGTTCTGAATCTTGCGGGGCTTGCAGTTTTAGCCCTTGTTATCTTAGGATTCATGTTTTTCGGCAATCCCGACCCTGCCGACGATTCACTTACAAGCGTTATAATCTATGACAACGGTCTTATACTGCTTGCGTATGTTTTTACAGCTTCATTAAAGCTTTTGTTTTCATACTTTGTGCGGGCGATCGAGATGGTAAAGCTATACGCCTTTGTAGGAATACTCACGACATTTTTCACTTTGGCGTTTACCGTGCTTTTGCTTTTAGGTCTTAAAATCGGCGTAACGGGATATCTGCTTGCAATAATTCTGTCAGACCTTATAGCCATAATATATATGTTTTTCAGAGCAAGGCTTTGGAAATACTTTTCATTCAAAGACCTTGACAGATCCGTCACCAGGCAGATGCTCGCATACTGCGTTCCGCTTATCCCCACTCAGATAATGTGGCTTATCACCAACACCTCCTCAAGCCTTATCGTTTCAGGATTTATCGGAACAGACGCAAACGGAATACTTTCTGCGGCATATAAGATCCCTAATCTTGTATCAACTGTTTATATGATATTTGCTCTTGCGTGGAATATGTCCGCGGTGCTTGAAAAGGATTCAGACGAACAGGAGAGGTTTTACGAAAATGTATTTGAATGCAACCAGTCGGTAATATACATTCTTTCAGCATTTATTCTATTGTTTTTGCATATAATTACAGGCATATGGATAGGCTCTGATTTCCGCTCGTCGGTTTCATATGCTCCGATTCTTATTTATGCCACAATATTCACCTGCTTTGTGACCTTTTTGGGAACTATATATTCTGTACATAAAAAAAGCGTCAGAAGCCTTGTGACCGCACTCATTTCCGGCGGACTGAACATAATCATAAACCTTGCGTTTGTAAAGATAATCGGCATATACTCTGCGGCTGTTGCGGCGCTTATTTCTTATCTTGCGGTGTTTGTAATAAGAGCAGTCGATACAAAAAAATATCAGCCTTTTAATCTTCACATAAAAAAGCTTATTTTTAACTGCTCGGTGCTTGCGGTCATGTGCCTTGCGACATATCTTGTGCCGCTTTCGTTTCCTTTTAAAATCTCGGCGTATGCAATACTTATCGCCGGCACCTGCGTTATTGTCTTAAGCAACTTCAAATGCGTTATGAGAGTGGTTAAGATCATGATACCTGACAAAATCTTACGCAAAATACCTATAATAAACAAGTTTTAAAGGAGGGAGAAATATGGCAGAACTAAAATACGAAATCACCAAGCACATAGGAGTTTTATCTGAAAATGCAAAGGGCTGGACAAAAGAGCTTAATATGATAAGCTGGAATGACCGTGAGCCAAAATACGATCTCAGAGAGTGGAACCCCGACCACACTCGAATGGGCAAGGGCGTAACTCTTACAGACGAAGAAATCCAAAACCTGACAAAGCTTCTTAACGGTGAAGAGCTGGAAGACGACATAAACGAAGAGGATTTTGTTTGATTACTTCACAAAGCAAAAAACCTCACTCTTGAATCAAGAGTGAGGTCATTTTTTATCCAGTTGCTTATTATTTAAACGGATTTTCAGATGGATATGGCAGACACTTGGGCTGATTATATCCTATTTCGGCAATTCCCAAGTACTTAAATACTTCAAAAATCGCCTTTCCAAAATGACCGAAAGCTACTGCGCCGTGATGCGGGAAGTTGCCCTCAATAAGAACGTGGCGGTAGAATCTTCCCATCTCAGGGATCGCAAAAATTCCGATCGCTCCGAAAGAACGCGTTGCTACAGGCAGAACCTCTCCCTGTGCTATATACGCGCGGAGCTTGCAGTCAGAGGTGGACTGAAGCCTGAAAAACGTAATATCGCCCGGAATAATATCTCCCTCCAGCGTTCCCTGAGTTACCTCCTCAGGAAGGCTTCTGGCCATTATCATCTGGTATTTCATCGAGCAGGATGTGAGCTTTTTAGATGCGGTGTTTCCACAGTGGAAGCCCATAAACACGTCCTTAAGCGTGTAATCGTGCTTGCCCTTGATGTCCTCCTCGTAAAGATCAGCCGGAACAGTATTGTTGATGTCAAGCAGCGTTACTATATCGTCGCTTACGCAGGTTCCGATAAACTCCGAAAGCGCGCCATAAATATCGACTTCACACGATACGGGGATCCCTCTTGATGTAAGACGGCTGTTTACATAGCACGGTACAAAACCAAACTGCGTCTGAAATGCAGGCCAGCATTTTCCCGCAATGGCTACATATTCTCTGTATCCCTTATGAGCCTCTATCCAATCGAGAAGCGTAAGTTCATATTGCGCAAGCTTCGGCAGGATCTCCGGCTTCATATTGCCGGCACCCAGTTCCTCCTCCATGTCCTTTACAACTTCCGGGATCCTCTCGTCCCCATCATGAAGCTTATACGCTTCAAAAAGATCAAGCTCGGAATTCTCTTCGATCTCAACGCCGAGATCAAACAGCGGCTTGATAGGCGCGTTGCACGCCATAAAATTCAGCGGACGCGGCCCAAATGAAATTATCTTTAGATTCTTAAGTCCTATAATAGCCTTTGCAATAGGTACAAACTCATTGATCATATCGGCACATTCCTCAGCAGTTCCTACCGGATACTCGGGAATATACGCCTTTATGCTGCGAAGCTTGAGATTGTAGCTTGCATTTAACATTCCGCAGTATGCATCTCCTCTTCCCTGACAGAGATTGCTGCCCGTCTCCTCAGCCGCAGCAACAAACATCGCCGGACCGTCAAAGTGCTTTGCAAGCAGCGTTTCTGAAATCTCAGGGCCAAAGTTTCCGAGATAAACGCAAAGCGCGTTACAGCCTGCCTTTTTTATGTCCTCAAGAGCCTGAACCATATGTATTTCACTCTCAACAATACAGATAGGGCACTCGTAGATCTCCGATTCATCATACTTTGACTTATACGCTGCAATAAGCGCCTCTCTTCTTGAAACGGAAAGAGATTCCGGGAAACAGTCGCGAGATACCGCAACGATACCGATTTTTACCTTGGGTGTGTTGTTCATTTTCAAATTCTCCTTATCTTATGAATTATTTCTCCTCAATTACTTGAGTGATAAATTTTCCCCTTTAAGGCCTATAAATGCGCCGTCCTTGTCAAGCCCGGAATCGGGATGCGCAATAAGCCACTTGTTCTTTGCAAACAGAAGCTTAGCGTCCCCTCCGCCGATCTCAACAGGCTCTGACAGATCGTAGTTTGTGCCCTTTGGCAAAACTACAACGCACTTGAAGCCGTCCTTATCTGCATTGCACGGAGCATAGTGCAGAGTGGTCGCGTATACCTCTATCATAGTTCCCTTGGGTATAAAAAAGCACTCTACCTTTGCGGTGTCATAAGTAAAATCATCATCTATGTCCTGCTGGCTTCCAAGCATAAGAATGAGATCAGTCGCCGCTATGTTTATCTCACTTGAGCGATGATATTCAAGCGCGTTCAATTCGTAATTGTTTCCGTTACAGTAGCCTATCTGGACTGGCAGACCCCCGTAAATTTCATTTTCAAGCTCCTTTTTAAACATCAGCGTTTCAAGGCTGGATACCGCCGGAATATAAATTACGTCCTTCGGGCACGGAGCGGACTCCATTGCGTCTAAAATGTCGTTTAAATTGTATCCTTCAATGATTTTTCCGTATTTCTTAAACGACTTGTCTGTAACCTTTTTAATTTCCAATGCTGCCAAGCTTTATACCTCCGTAACAAAATGTTAAATCATCTAAAACTTACAAGTTGATTATATCACTTTTTGTATATTGTGTCAACCGCTATCCATGCCCTTAAAACAGTTTTTTGGGAATAATAAAAAGCGGACTGAAAAATCCGCTTTAAATACATTTACATAAACTTTTACTCATAATCCACTACATTTACCCAGCTTAATAAAAGCTCTCTTTCTTCGGGATTTCCCTTGACCGACTGGGATGCGGCAACAATAGGCATCCACTGCTGAACATACTGCTTTGCGGTGTCGCTCTTTTTGCAAAAGAGGTCAAGATACTTATTTGCAAGCTCAGTCTGACCGCTCAACACAAACAGAAGATAGGTCCTTGCGGCATCAGCAGAGGCATTTCCCTGCGTAGCGTGAGACCAGTCGAGAATGTGCATTTCGCCGTCGTCAGAAACGATGATGTTTGATGGATTAAAGTCTCCGTGGCATACTTTATTATGCTTCGGCATAGCGTCAAGTCGGGTATGGAGCTCATATCTTGTGGTAGCATCGAGATCTGTCTGAGATATTTTAGACTGCATTTTATCCTTTAGCTTATTTAAGTTAAAGCAGGTTTTAGACTGAACTTCAAGCTGAAGATCAACGAACATCTCAAGATACTCGTCGATTTTCTCAGGATTTTCCTCCATAAGCTTAGCGAGCGTTTTCCCCTCAACGTACTCCAAAACAATAGCCCATTTACCCTCGATTTTTTTGACCTCCAGAACCTTAGGTATATTAAGACCTGTTTCCTCTATTCTGGCGGTGTTAAGTGCCTCGTTCAGAATGTCGTACTTTTTATATTCCTCGTTAAAGACCTTGACTGTGGTATTCTTATCCTTATAGATAGTCTTATTTTCTCTTTCAGCCAATACCTTTTCAAACTCCATAACCGTATCCTCCTTTTATATAAATATGAATTACTTTCCGTAATAAGCCTTAAGGTACATATCCTTGATCTCCTTCATAAGAGGATATCTCGGGTTAGCGCCTGTGCACTGGTCATCAAAAGCGTCCTCGACCATGTTGTCAAGAGTATCAAGGAAGTATTTTTCGTCAACGCCGTAATCTTTTATCGTCTTCTTTATGCCGACCTTATCCTTAAGCTCCTCAATAGCCTTGATAAATCTCTCAAGCGTCTCCTCGTCGTCCTTTCCGCAAATGCCGATAAAGTGCGCGCACTCGGCATATCTTTCAAGAGCGTGCGGATACTGATACTGAGAAAAGGTACCCATTTTCCTAGGAGCCGCAGCCACGTTGAACCGCATAACCTCTGTAATAAGCAGAGCGTTTGCAACTCCGTGCGGCAGGTGATGATATGAGCCCAGCTTGTGCGCCATAGAATGACAAACACCCAGAAAAGCATTCGCAAACGCCATACCCGCCATAGTAGAAGCATCCGCCATCTTTTCTCTTGCTGTCACGTCAGAGCCGTCCTCATACGCTATCGGCAGATAAGTGAAGATGTTCTTTATCGCCTTGAGCGCAAGTCCGTCGGTATAGTCGGTCGCCATAACCGAAGCGTAAGCCTCAAGAGCGTGGGTAAGCGCGTCTATTCCCGAAGCGGATGTAAGCCCCTTAGGAGCGCTCATCATGTTGTCGGTGTCGATGATCGCCATGTTAGGAAGAAGCTGATAGTCGGCAAGAGGATACTTTGTACCTGTTTTTTCGTCCGTAATTACCGCGAACGGAGTAACCTCAGAACCAGTTCCAGAGGAGGTTGGAATTGCAATAAAGTAAGCCTTTTCACCCATTTTAGGGAAAGTGTAAACTCTCTTGCGGATATCGATGAATCTCATTGCCATATCCATAAAATCAGCATCCGGATGCTCATATAAAACCCACATTATCTTTCCAGCATCCATAGCAGAACCTCCGCCCATTGCTATGATGCAATCCGGCTCAAATGCCGCCATGGCTTTTGCTCCCTCAGTTGCATTTGCAAGAGTCGGATCGGGCTGTACGTTTGAAAATGTTGTATGAACAATTCCCATCGAGTTAAGCTTATCCTCGACCGGCTTTGTATATCCGTTTTTATAGAGGAAAGAGTCCGTTACAATAAACACTCTCTTTTTGCCGAGAACATTTTTAATCTCGTCAAGAGCAACAGGCATACAGCCCTTTTTAAAGTATACCTTTTCAGGCGTTCTGAACCAAAGCATATTCTCTCTCCTCTCGGCAACTATCTTTGTATTGAGCAGGTGCTTGACTCCCACATTTTCTGAAACTGAGTTTCCGCCCCACGAGCCGCAGCCAAGCGTAAGCGAAGGAGCAAGATTGAAGTTATAAAGATCGCCGATTCCTCCGTGAGATGAAGGCGTGTTTACAAGTATTCGGCAGGTCTTCATCTTAAGGGCGAATCTGTCAATTTTCTCTTTCTGTGTAACCGCGTTGCAGTATAACGAAGAGGTATGTCCGAAGCCGCCGTCCTGAACCAGCCTGTCAGCTTTCTGCATTGCGTCCTCAAAATCCTTTGCCTTATACATTGCCAGCACCGGAGAAAGCTTTTCATGCGCAAATTCTTCAGAGATGTCAACAGAGGTTACCTCTCCTATGAGTATCTTTGTCTCGGGGTCTACCTCAACGCCAGAAAGCTCTGCGATTTTCGCGGCTGATTGTCCTACTATCTTTGCGTTAAGAGAGCCGTTTATTATCATCGTCTTTCTCACCTTATCGGTCTCAGCCTTTGTAAGGAAGTAACAGCCTCTCGCCTTAAACTCAGCCTTAACCGCCGAGTAAATATCCTTTAGTACAATGACTGACTGCTCAGACGCGCATATCATTCCATTGTCAAATGTCTTTGAATGAATTATAGAGTTTACCGCAAGCTTTATATCAGCGGAATCATCTATAACGGCAGGAGTGTTTCCCGCGCCTACTCCTAATGCAGGCTTTCCGCTTGAATAAGCAGCCTTTACCATTCCCGGGCCTCCCGTTGCAAGGATTATGTCCGCCTCCTTCATAACGGTGTTGGTAAGCTCAAGAGATGGAACATCTATCCATGCGATTATCCCCTCAGGAGCGCCTGCTTTTACAGCCGCATCAAGCACAACCTTAGCTGCGGCTATGGTGCACTGCTTTGCTCTCGGGTGGGGAGATATGATTATAGCGTTTCTGGTCTTAAGAGCGATAAGAGTCTTGAATATCGCCGTAGAGGTGGGGTTTGTAGTAGGAATGACCGCAGCGATAACACCGATAGGCTCCGCTATCTTTATGGTTCCGAACTCCTCGTCCCTCTCTATGATCCCGCAGGTCTTTGTATTCTTAAAAGCATTGTAAATATGCTCTGCTGCGTAGTTATTTTTGATGACCTTGTCCTCAACAACTCCCATGCCGGTTTCCTCAACAGCCTGCTTTGCAAGAGGAATTCTCTGTTTATTCGCAGCAATAGCCGCTGCCTTAAAAATCTCATCGACCTTTTCCTGAGAAAAGGTTGCAAACTCCCTCTGTGCCCGTCGAAGCTCGGCAAGCTTGGCTTCAAGTGCGTTAACGCTATCAACCACCTCATAGGTCTTTTCAGCAGATTCATTTTTGTTACTCATCTTAATCTCTCCTATTCATAATAAGCAATGTTTGTTTATTACCCGTTTAACATTATCTTTGCCAAAAAATCACATTTTATCATTTAAGCCGCTTCTCAGCCGCTTTTAAAGCGTCGTAAAAAACACGCAATTATTTATGATACTATTACATTATACAATATTTTCCACTTTTTATCAACACATAATCGCTTTTTGGTACTCGCATTTCGGCTATTCTCCGTTTTGCCCAAAAAACGCAACTCTTTGTTTAATTTAATGTATTTTTCGGCGACATTTTTTCGCTGTCCAAACAACCAACAGACATATCAGCACCGCGATAACGCTTCCGCAGGTATCTATAAAAACATCACGCACACATCCATATCTTCCTTTTACAAAAAGCTGGTGTATTTCATCGCTGACAGCGTAAATTGCACAAAACAACACCGCAATCACTGCTTGTGAGGCTCTTTGTCTTTTAAATAAGACCCTTAAATCTCTAAAAGACATAAAGCATAATACGCCGAGAATGAAATACTCGATAAAATGTGCGGATTTTCTTACAAAGAAATCAATACTTTCCAAAAATCCGAAGTTTTCAACAAGCTCTCCCGATGACAAATTAAGCCCAAAAAGCGTGTTTAAGGCGTCTATAACCAGCAGAGTCTGTCTGTTTGATTCGTCCTCAGGATATGACGAAAATATAAAAATCACCGCAAGCCACACTGCTGTTAATATCCAGATGATTATATTTGCTATGATATGTTTTTTATTTTTTTGTCTTTGCAAATCTTATTAGCTCCTCACGTTTGTTTTTAAGCTTACATTCTGAAATTTTTACTGTCATTTCATCAAGCATTTTTCCTATCTCTTTTCCGGCAAAGCCCAGTGATAAAAGGTCGTTTCCGTTTATTTCAAGGTCTGCACGATCAACTGCACGCTCTGAATTTAAAAACTCCTCACCGCGTTCTTTGAGATCATAAAGAGCGGCAAGTTTTTCCTCTCTCATATACTCAGACTGCGCCAGAGTATCCGCAAATCTGACTTTCATATAATCTTTAAAAAATTCCTTGTCATAACCGTGCTTTTTAAGAAGTAAGCGCATTGCTTTTTCGCTTTTTTCAACTCTGTTGTCGTGCTCCTCAATTAGGCAAAGTGCATATTTGGCATCTTCATTTGAAAGGCGCAGAGACGAAAAAGCCCTGCTTGCAATTTTTACACTTTCATTCGGGTGAGTTTTAAAATGAGCTATGCCGTATCTGTCAATGCGCATTACAGATGGCTTTCCTATGTCATGAAAAAGCATGGTCAGCCTCAAAAGCGGATTTTTATCAATATTCGATATGCTCTTTACCGTGTGCGTGTAAACATCGTACATATGATGAGGAGTATTTTGCAAAACGCCGAACATCTGACGTATCTCAGGAACGGCGACTGCGATTATATCCTTATATTTTATAAGCACCCTCTCTGAAAATTTCCCTGTAAGTATTTTAAAAAGTTCGTCTCTTATCCTTTCACGGGAGATATATCTTAACAGCCAACGATTTTTAAAAATGCTTTTTTCCGTTTCTTTTTCCATCTCAAAACCAAGGCACGAGCAAAACCTGAGCGCGCGCATAATTCTCAAAGCGTCCTCACAAAACCGTTCGTCCGGCTTTCCCACGGCCCTAATAACACCGTTTTTTATATCCTCCGTGCCACCGAAAAGATCCACTATCCTTTCCCCGTCAAAGCAAAGAGCGTTTATCGTAAAATCCCGCCGCTCAAGATCATCTTCAATGGTTTTAACAAACCGCACACTTTCGGGAGAGCGGTGCAGAATATATTCATCCTCCTGCCGGTATGTCGTTATCTCAATAGATACACCGTTTATAAACACCGTGACGGTTCCGTGGCGTATCCCAGTGTCAAGGGTTTTATATCCTGAAAATACCGCCTTGATCATGTCGGGACAAGCATCAGTCGTGATGTCCCAATCCTTAGGATAGGTACCTAAAATCAAATCTCTCACACAGCCGCCGACCGCGTATGCACAAAAACCGTTTTTACGTAGCATTCCTATTGCCTTTTTGGCTTCATCGGATAGAATGATCTTCATTTTCTCACAACACCTTGAATTTATTTTTTTACTTTGGAAAAACTATCTTCATGAACATTAAGCTTTATTCTTCGGCCGCTTTATCGGCAGTCATACTTTTCTTCATTACGTGCGTATTTACCTGTCCGATCATAAGCTTTATCGCATTGATCCCGTTTTTATATTCGCTCAGCAGATCGACAGGTCTGTTTTCATATATTAAAATATCCTCGCTGTTTTTCGTTATATATTACTTTTTATCGTTCAGTTTTCTTTTAAAGCTTTCAGAGCTTATTTATCTTCCTGAAGTCATTGGAACGATAGTATCATTTCTCGCGACTGCGATAACCGCGCTTTTAACTGCGGCTATCCATATGCTGCCGACTATTGTTATGTACCGCTTTTCTAAACACAGAATTTTTGACGCTATCTGCTATGCTGCGATGTTTACCTTAGGCGAGTTCTTTGTAGGTCTTATGCTTCCCGTCGGCGTTCCGATAGTTACCGTCTCTCTTTCGCTTGTAGGATTGACGCCGTTTTTGCAAAGCGCTTCTCTGCTGGGTTCTTTGTTTTTAACACTTATTACGGTTATTATAAACGCGCTTTTTGTATCTATTCTGTCCTCACGCCTTATCAGTATGAAATCTCTTACCTCCGCCGTTTTGATAATACTTATATTTCTTTTTAACACTATTTTCGGAGTTATAAGAATAAACTCTTACAAATCCTTTGGCGAAAGCTTAAACGTATCTGTCGCACAGATAAACAAATCAGGTCTTGCAAAATGGTCTCACCAAAGTTCGTCGCCCCTGTCAGATTATAAGACTTTGATCGAAGGCATAAAAAATGCCGATATGATATTTCTGCCGGAAACGGCCATAACCTATTCACTGGGAGATAGTCAGGTGACCGGAGACATAAATGAGGCTTTAAAAAGCACCGGTGCTGAGATAGTAAGCGGAATTTTTTATCACGAAAATAACAGAAGCTATAACGCATACTGTTCCTTTACCGATGACAAAACCGCCGTTTATTTAAAGCGCATACTCGTTCCCTTCGGAGAGTTCTCGCTGTTTGGCGATAAGCTTTTTGATGGAACCGACAGCCTGTCCTCTGCACAAAGCATATCCCCGCTGTATGCAGAAAACGCCACGATCGCGGCCGCCATCTGTATTGAGAGCATCTACCCAAAGGTGATAAGAAAGCAAGTAAAACAGGGCGGCGAAATAATAGCAGTGCCGACAAACGACTCGTGGTTTCCCGGCACACATCTTCAAAGGCTTCATCTTAAGCACTCCGTTTTAAGAAGCGTTGAAAACTCACGATATCTGGTAAGATCAGCAAATTCCGGCATATCCGCAGTTATATCTCCATTTGGCGAAAAGCTTGCTGAGATCCCTGAAGGTCAAAGCGGAGTTATAAGCGCTCAGATTTTAAAACTTAACAGAAAAACCCCCTACACTGTTTTAGGCAATACCTGGATATTGATACTTGTTGCACTGTTTTTATATATCGCCTTTTTCAATCTCAAACAAACGGGCAGAATAAGGCTTTTTAAGCTCGACTTCTAATGCGTTGCCTTTAAGCTCATAAGACCAGTCACAATACGCAGGATAAAGCTTTTTTACGTTAATGGCATTAAAGTCAAAAGGAAGTATTACCTTTTCATCTTCCCCTTCTCTTCTCCATACCGCGATATATGCCTTATTACCGCAGTCAAGTCCAAGTGAAAGAAAATCATCTTTGAATGTTGAAAACCCAAGGCTCCAGAAAGGCACCGAATTCTTTATGTCGTTCCTTATCGACTTGTAAACGGAAATTCCCTCTTTTACCAAAGTTCGGCACTCTTGCGAAAGATTTGCAAGATGCCCCGACTGGTGTATGCGCAAAAGCATTGCGCTGACCATGTTGAAAACTACTTCTTCCTCGTCTCTGCCGCTCATAGGATAGCTCCATACAGCCGCTTGTTCAGGAGTGACCGCAGACGGTGAGTTTGCTGCGATCGTACAGTTAAGCTTATAGTCCGCCTGGTCAGAGGTAGACTGAATTGAACAGCGCGACAGCATAGCGTAATCTATTCTCATTCCGCCCGAAGAGCAGTTTTCGATGATAAGCCCGGGATACTTTTCAAAAGTTTTATCAAGCCACGCGATATATGCTCTCTGGTGACCTAAAAGTCCGTCTCCGAAAGAATCCGCATATTTTTCCGTGCCTATGCCCGGCTCGATGTTATAATCTATCTTAAAATATCCCACTCCGTACTCTGTCACCAACCGCTCAATAGTGTCATCGGCAAACTTAATGACCTCGGGATTTCTGAAATCCAACTGATAGCGGCTTCTGTCATAAACGCGCTTGCCGTGTCTTATAAAGAACCAATCGTCGGGCACCTTATTTGCAATCGGGCAGTTTATTCCCATAACCTCAAGCTCTATCCATATTCCGGGGACCATACCCTTTGAACGGATATAGTCGGTTATCTTTTTGAGTCCGTTCGGAAAACGTTTTCTTGACTCTTTCCACTCTCCTACGCTGTCCCACCAATAACCGTCCGCATACCAGCCGGCGTCTATGCAGTAATATTCGCAGCCGACCTCTGCCGCCGCATCTATCAAAGGATACTCGGCCTCCTCGGTAGGCCATGCCCACAGACAGTTCATATAGTCGTTGAAGATGACCGCAAGGGATTCGTTATCATCGTTTTTGCGCCTGATCTGCCTGCGGTATTTTGTAAGCTCTTTAAATGCGTTGTCGATCTTTCCTGAACATGAGCCTACTGAAACAGGAACGCTTACGAAGCTTTCTCCGGGTTTCAGTTTTTTATACCAGTGTGAATATATTTCGTTCGGGCCGGATACACTCAGATACAAATGCCCTTCGCTGTCGGCAATCTCCCAATGCCACGAACCATTGTTTTCTATCTGGAAAAACAGGTTTGAGTCGGTCTCGTTGTTTCTGATAACAGCCATAGGCAGAAACTCCTTTGTAGACCAGTTACCTACATTTGATACCCTTATAGGCTTTGAAGAATGCTGCTCAAGCGCCTCCATGCACTCATCTATTCCCAAATCGGTCAGCGAATATCTTCGCCACTGCATTTCACGGTACCACGAGTTGTGCGGGATAAAAATATCAAGCTTCTCATCCTGTGACCTTTCGCCCTCTTTCTCTATTCCGGAAAGGTTGAACGAGGAGATATAATCAATCCCATAGGTCTCGTTTCCGTTATTTATTATCTGAGTTACAAATCTCGCAACACTTATGCCGTCATAAAACTGTATGTAAGTTACCGTTTCAAGTCCGGTTTCATCATCACAAAGGTTTATTTTTAAAACCCTGCCCTTTTCGTTTCTGAAATCCTCCATTCCCCGGTATTTCATTCTGTATCCCGGGGCGGTGACTATATATTTGTTTCCGTGGCGTTCATAAGGTCGGTCAAGCCCGGAAACATTAAATTCCAAAAACTGAAAAGCCTTTCTGTGCTCCGGCTTTCCCAAAGTTTTTTCATCAAACTCAAGACAAGAAAAGTGCAAAAGCAAAAGCTGTTCCTCGTCCGTTATCTCAAACACAAGATTCAACCCGTTTTCAGTAAATTTGATTCTTTTCATAATATCCTCCCTGTTTGTATTTAATAGCCAAGTATTAACAAAATTAAGGTAATTTTTCCCTGAATAATTTTATCATATAATAGTGTTTTTTTCAATATTAAAAATGTATATTTTATGTCTTAGTGCAAAATATATCTGTTGAAAAGAGGTTTAATAACCGCAGCTGATGTTGCCATAGTTACAGACGGGCTTCATCACAGGCTTTCTGTAAAGACTTAATTATCTTCAGAATGTCTTAGGGAAATGGCCTACGTTGCTTGTTAAATAGCGGAGCATGGCGCTCCTTATTTAAAAAACTTTTCAGAAAGGTGATTTGATATGAAAAAATTATTAGCTATTATGCTTTCGTCCCTTGCTTGTATTCTAATGCTTGCAGGATGCAAAAACGATGAAGGCAATGACAAAAATGACAAAGACTCTTCGTCAAGTACGACTACAACGACAACTACCACAACAACTACTAAGCAAAACGACGATGATCGTGATGACAAGGATACGGACTCAAAGGACGAAGACAGAGGAGATCATACCGATGACGTAAACAAAGATAATGACGGTATGGACGAGCTTTCCTCTGATGCTGCTGATATCGGCGACGACATAGCCGACGGAGTTAAAGACGGCGTTGACGGCGCAAGAGACGCAGTAGACGATATTTTAGATTAAAAGAAGAGCAGACAGCTAAAACACTGTCTGCTTTTTATTTTACAGTATATCTTTTTATATTTATGTTGCTATAATATTTGCTTTTCAGTCACTTACGAAGATAAAAGCGGCATAATTTTAATAATTTATCTTATCTAAAATACCGTTTAAAGCAGCAATTACAACTCCGTAATTAGACATCATAACCTTCTGCTGCTTTGCTTTATCTATACGTGACATTACATATTTGCGGTTAAACATACATGCTCCGCACTGAATAACGAGATCATAACCTGTAAGGTCATCCGGAAAATCTGTTCCGGACACAAAGTCGATCTTGATCCCATCGCCTATTTTCTTTCTCAAAAGCCTAGGCAGCTTTTCCCTGCCAATGTCCTCGCTTAAAGGAGCGTGGGTGCAGCATTCCGCAATAAGAATACGAGAGTTCTCATCAAGCCTGTCAATTGATTTCGCGCCCTCGATATAATAGCTTAAGTCTCCCTTATACCCCGCAAAAAGTGTAGAAAAAGACGTAAGCATACTTTCCTCGGGCTTTTTTTCATAAACTGTTTTGAACACCTGAGAGTCTGTGATTATAAGCTTGGGAGGTTTTGACAAAGCCGCAAGAGCATCGTCAAGCTTATCGGTAGTTGAGCTTGTTACGATACATTTTTTGTCAAGCAGCTCTCTTAAAGTCTGCACCTGTGGCAAAATAAGCCTGCCCTTTGGCGCCTGTATATCCTGTGGCATAACCAAAAGCACCGTGTCCCCCTCTTTACAAAGAGATCCGGTTATACTGCCACTGTCATAATCCTCCGGCAGCAGCCTTATAAGCGCCTCCTTAAACTCATCAATGCCCGCTCTTGTCTTTGAGCTTATTAAAAGCGGCGCGATGCCAAAAACCTTCTTTGCATTTTTTACATAAGCGGCACCTTTTTGCAGTTCGTCGGATTTTGAAACGCAAAGAAGCGTAGGAGTTTTTCTGCCCTTAAAATACTCATACCACTTAAATTCTTTTGAAAGATCATCTCCGCTTAAAAGTATGACCGCTATATCGGTTTTCTCCGCTGCTGTTTTTGTTTTTTCAACCCGTATTTCACCGAGCTCTCCGATATCGTCAAAGCCCGCCGTGTCTATCAAAACACACGCCCCCAGCGGCAGAATTTCCATAGACTTAAACACGGGATCCGTAGTCGTTCCCGGAGTATTTGAAACGATGGATATTTGCTGATTTGCAAAAGCGTTTATAAGGCTTGACTTACCGCTGTTTCTCTTTCCGAAAAATCCTATGTGAAGTCTGTTCGCTCTGGGTGTTTCATTAAGCGATGACATTACCGCATACCTCCCGATTTGCTAAAATCTGAAATCACGCTCTCCGTTTTCTATTTTTTCTATATTTTCAGTTGCAATACGCCTTGTCTTTTCATTTGGAATTTTCAAAAGCTGTTCTTTTATTAGAGCTTCACCTGCTTTTTTAGTATCTTCGCTTGCATAGTCCATAAGATATTCCTTAAGAGTCATAAGCGCGTTTGGCTGACAGCAGTTTGCTATCTGACCGCTCTTGCAAAGCGACATAAATCTGTCGCCTGTTCTGCCCTCACGGTAGCACGCCGTACAAAACGACGGAATATATCCCATTTTCAAAAGCCAGTTTACCACCTCGTCAAGCGTCCGCCTGTCTGATATGTCAAACTGTGCGGAGTTTTCCTCCTCCGGTTCCTCCTCAACATATCCGCCGACACTCGTTCTTGAGCCCCCGGAAATCTGAGAAATACCAAGCCTTAAAACTCTTTCTCTGGTCCTTTTTGATTCTCTGGTAGATATTATCATTCCCGTATAAGGAACGGCAAGGCGTATTACGGCAACTATCTTTTCAAAGATCTCGTCTGAAATTGCGTTTTCAAAGTCCTCTTTTTTTATGTCGTCTGCAGGGCAGATTCTGGGAACCGATATTGTGTGCGGACCTACCCCATGCGCCGCCTCAAGGTGCTCTGCGTGCATCAAAAGTCCCACAAAATCATAGCGATATCTTTCAAGTCCGAACAAAACGCCTATTCCTACATCGTCTATGCCGCCTTCCATCGCTCTGTCCATCGCCTCCGTGTGATAGGCATAATTATGCTTGGGGCCGGTCGGGTGAAGAGCTTCATAATCCTCCTTGTGATAAGTCTCCTGAAAGAGGATATATGTGCCTATTCCCGCCTCTTTAAGTCTGCGGTAATTTTCTACCGTTGTCGCGGCTATGTTTACATTTACGCGCCTTATTGCGCCGTTTTTGTGCTTTATGCTGTAAATGGTTTTTATGCTTTCAAGAATGTACTCTATGGGGTTGTTCACGGGATCCTCTCCCGATTCTATCGCAAGGCGCTTGTGACCCATATCCTGCAAAGCGATAACCTCCGCTCTTATTTCATCCTGGGTAAGCTTTTTTCTCTTAATGCTTTTGTTGCAGTGATGATAAGGACAGTAAGTGCAGCCGTTTACGCAGTAATTTGAAAGGTACAGTGGCGCAAACATAACTATTCTGTCACCGTATAGACGCTCCTTTACTGCAATTGCGCTTCTTCTTATCTCATCCTCTACCTCTGGAATTTCGCATTCAAGCAAAACAGCCGCCTCTCGGTGAGTAAGTCCCTTACAGTCCTTGGCTCTTTTTGCAAGATTCAAGCACATTTCCTTATCGTCTTTATGTTGCTTTGCATATTCAATTGTGTCAAGTATCTCCTGGTGATTTATAAACTCCTCCGCTTTAAGCGATTTCTTATCATACTTCATTATATCTCTCCTTTTTGGTTTTAATTTACAGCTTTGAATAAACTGTTTTTGCGCTTACGCCTTTTATCATTCCAAGCTTTCCCGAAAGCGCGCCTATCGTATCGGTATCCGCATCTACCGCAACGCTTATGATGTTTATCCCCTTCTTTTTATAAGGAACTCCCATACGTGCGATTATACACTCACCGTACTCGTGCAAGATCCCGTTGATCGTTTCAGCCTGTGACGAATCCTCAACTATCAAAGCTATTACGGCAACCCTTGTTTCCATAAAATGCCCCCTTTACATAGCGCATAAAAAAATGTCCCGCTTAAAATAAGGGGACACAAGTCAACACTCTGTTAAAGCCCGGATTATAAGACAAGCTATTGCCCACCCATAAACCAAGCATAAGAAAAGTTATACATTATCCCCTTCGGATCAGAATATATCCTTTCCGTCGGCAGTTAAATTTTGTATAATGCCTGTGGTCAAAAATCTTTTCCACTCACATAAAATATTTTATCACTTTAAGCGCAGTTTGTCAACAAGATCAGACATATATTTAAAGCTTTCCGGGGGTGCAGATTTATCCAAGCGCCTTATATATTTAAAGGTAAATTTTTCTCCTTTATATTTAAGCATTAAAAGAAGATACTCAAGCATATCACTGGTTCTTTTGTGAATCATTCTTGTTTTTCTGCCCTTTTCAAAATACAACAGCGCACTTTCGTCGCTGTATTTGTCACCCATATATATTTTGCTCGCTGCCACTCTATCGCAAAACATCTCTATAACGAATTTTGTCGGCATTGGTGCGCCCTCTGTTCTTCTGGTCTTAGGATTATAATCCGTCCAATGCTCAAAATGATGTTTGTTTATCCCTTTGTGATGTATCCAAGCCTTTGAGTACCCATAAGCCTCGCGCTCGCCTTCATTAGGACTTCTGTTTCCCTGATAAAATCTAGCTCCGGCAATAAATTCAACGGGAGTATATTTAGACAGATCGTGCAAAAGACCTCTTATGGGTATTCCTGCCAAAAAGCAGTTTTTTATCACCTGATGCCTGTGCTTTGTTATAGTCAAAAAATGATTTATTATCTGCATATTCTCCTCCGGCAATATTTTCTTAAAATTAGTATACCACACAATGATTTCGTTGTAAACAAAATACTGCCCCGATTTTCTCGGGACAGTATTTTCGTTTTTTAAACTCGATCAAGCAGTCAACATGAACTGTTATTTATCGTCTTCTCTTTTTCTCTTGAGAACCGCAACTGCTCCGATCGTTGTTATAAATGCGAACATAGAAAGTGTTACCTCTGTCGCCGCGCCCGTGTTGACGCTTGCACCGAGCACAAGATTTCTTCTTGCTTCAATAAGCTCTTGAAGAACAGCCTTGATTTCATTCTCGTCGCCTGCCGCAAGAACTCTTTTTGCTCTCTCCAGGACCTCTTTATAAACCGCCCAGCTCTCAGGAGTATAATCGCTTTCGTTAAGCTCCTCCGTTGTGTATCTGACAAGCTCATTTCTCGGATCGGTGTTAGCAGTAACCGTTATAGTCTGAACCGGAGTTGTCGTAGTAGTTACCGTAGTTGAAGACTCTGTGGTAACCCCGGTAGTTGACGTAGTTGTAACCTTTGTGGCCGACACCGTCGTAGTTTGAGTAATCACCTGTGTGGTCTCAGAAGTCGTTGTCTCTGTGGATGGGTCAGTCGTTGCTTCCGTGCTCGCCTCAGTGGTCTCCTCGGTAGTCGCTTCGGTGGTCTCCTCGGTGGTCGCCTCAGTAGTCGCTTCCGTGGTTACCTCAGTGGTAGCCTCGGTTGTCGCTTCCGTGGTTGCCTCGGTTGTTGCCTCAGTTGTTGCCTCAGTTGTTGCCTCAGTAGTTGCTTCCGTGGTTGCCTCAGTAGTCGCTTCCGTAGTTGCCTCAGTGGTAGCCTCAGTAGTCGCTTCCGTCGTTGCCTCGGTGGTCTCCTCAGTAGTCGCTTCCGTGGTTGCCTCAGTGGTCTCCTCAGTAGTCGCTTCCGTGGTTGCCTCAGTAGTCGCCTCGGTCGTCACTTCAGTCGTTGCCTCGGTGGTAGCTTCGGTAGTCGGTATAAGCGCATCATCTATAATAAGAACATTATTATCAACGCTTGCATCTTCTCCGCTTTCTACCTTTACCTTGCCGTTTTCATCAACTGTAAATACGGTTTCTGTTGCTGTTTCATATTTGTCAGGAGTTATCGTCTCCTTAAGCGTATACTTCTCTCCGGGGATAATGCCCTCTATCGTGTGCTTTTCGCCCTTCTTAGATGTCCACTTATCAACTTCGTGCCCATCCTTATCGTATACGGTAAGCTCTGCGCCTTCAACCTCTTCACTGTTGGTTACATCCCATTTGTCGATTGTAACATTAGTTACAGAGTTTGTCGCTAATATCTCGACAGCAGTGTCCTTTGTATAGGTAAAGCTTCCGTCTGCTGACTTTTCTCCGTTTACCAATACTGACAGAGCATACTTTCCGGCATTTTTCTCTACAAGAGTATACTTTTCTCCGTTTACATACTTCTTGCCGTCCAGAGTTACATTATTGCCCTGTGTAATAGTTACGCTGTCGATCACCTTTCCGCCTTTATCGGTAATATCGAACTCAAACTTTACATTACTGTCAGCCGTCTGCACAATACCGTTCTTTGATACCTGCTTTGTAAGCTTGATTCCCTCGTATTCGGTATTTGTCGCAGTGAACAGTATATCCTTTTTATATTTGTCGTATTCAAACTCAAACTCGCTCTTACCGTTATCAAACGCTACATCGTATCCGTCTGCGTCGATCTCATAGATCACATACTTGACACCATGAGTAAGACCTGTAATCTCCTTTTTATCACCGTTTTTCAGGGTTACCGTTGCAACTGCATTCGCCTTATTTTCGGCTTCTGCTATTACAAACTTAAAGTCTCTGTCGGTTTTACTGTTAACAACTACCTTCTTAAGCCATGGGTTGTAGGTCTGTTTTGTATTGTCGACCATGGTTATAACTGCTTCAATAGAATTTACACCAACTCCTGCAACAAGCTTTCCGCCCTTGACTTCAAATGCCATGTCAGCAGCGGTTTCATATCCATCAGGAGTTTTAGTTTCAACAAGTGTATATTTTCCGTCGTCAAGATTTACGCTATATGGCTGTCCGTTTGTTTCAAAATTAAGAACCTCATTACCTTTGGCGTCCTTGATCTGCAATGTCGCGCCTGAAACGGGCTTACCTGTTTCGTCGACCTTATTTATCTTGAAAGATTCCTTGCTGTTGTAGATAGGATACTCGTCACCCGAGTAGATTATCTCAATATCTCCTACATCATTAGTCGACGGATTAAGATAAAATCTGATCGGCTCGGTCAAAATAGCATATCCCGCAGGTGCTTTTGTCTCTCTTAATTCATATACGCCCGGATACAGCTGAAGATCACTGCTCTCCTTAATGTTTGCTAGGCCCTTATCATCAGTTGTAATTCCTGTCGAAATGCATGATGCAGCTCCATTGCCATCTGAACCAAAGTAGTAAAGGTCAAATTTAGCGCCCTCAAGATTTATCTTCGGGTTTGATGCGTCCTTCTTTAAGATGTTAAACTCAACAACATCTCCGCCAACTCCACCGCCTGAGCCTTGCTGTTTAAATGTGACCTCACTCTTGTCCTCGGTTTCGAGTTTATTAAGGCCCTCTACCCAAGCTTTATTTACAAATTCCTTTGTAGAATTCGGCGCGCCCTTGAATGTAACATTATATTCGATCTTGATATATGTTTCGTCAGGCACGGTAATTTTAAGCTGCTTTGTCTTTTGATTATAGGATGGGGTAAATTCAATTTCTGTATTTGTTTCAGAGCCCCATTCATTGACACTGCACTTAAAAACCTTGATAGTATCAGTATCAATGATCATTCCTGGCATAAACTGGTCAACAACAACAATTTCATCGGTATCAGAAAGATTTAATCCGCCCTTATTTACAATAATCTGATACTTTCCGACAAAGCTGTTATCCCCGTTCGGCTTGGCGGTAAGCGCCTTAGATAAGATCTCAGGCTTGAATTCATATGTCAATTCAGCGCTGCCAAGCTCACTTTCGCCCTGATAAGCAACAGCCTTATTAGGCAATGCTACAGGAGAATCAGCCATATACTCGCTCTTAAGCTTGATAGTATATCTAAGTTCGTAAATGCAGCCTGCATATTCTGGAGCAATATCAGGTGTTTTAAACCTATATCCTAAAATCTTGCCGCTGGCATCCTTGATTTCCGTAATATCGGTTACCTTAAAATGATTATTATCATTCAAAGAAGCCGGCCAATCGTTAGGAATACTCCAAATATTTGTTCCCCAAGCCAGATAAACGTTATCCTTAACAAGCTCAAATTTTTCCGTGTCAAAGGTATCATCTATTATCAAAGGCTCAGCGCTCAGTATTCCTGCGCTTGCTCCATAATCTCCCTCATTGATCCTTACTGCATATCTTGCTTCGCCCTTTGCGCTGTTGCAGATATCCGATGGATAATCATTCGCGTTTTCAACAACACTCTTTGTTACTTTAATATCAGACTTCTTTAATGTTGACTTAGCTGACGCGTGATCCTCTTTTTCTCCCTGATATGAATAAGCATTATTAGTTAATTCAACCCATTTATAAGGATCAGAAGCATCTGTTCTGGCCTCATCTGTAACCTTTGTCTGATACTCTATCGTTATCTCGTATTTAGAATATTCGCCCTTGATTGCAGAAGATTCCTTGGTATCGGAGTCAAAGTAAATATAAAATTCGCTGTTTCCATCAGTGTAATCTAAAGTGCTCTTTAGATTAAGATCTGTTTTATCATATCCTTCAACACCCATAACAGTTACTTTAACACTGTCAGGTATCAGCTTATCATAATACTTTTGTCCGCCGACCTCTAAAAACTCAATTACATCTTTTATATAATAAGGAATACTCGAAAGCTTTCCGGGATTATCAACAGTAGCCGTTATTTTCCAACCTATTTTATTCCAGTTGTCGCCCGACTTAGTAACTGCTTTTGAAAGAGAAGTATCAACCTGTTCTCCGGCAATTCCGCTTGCGTTACCTGAACTTATATGTCCCTCGTAATTAACATTATTTTGAACAGTGTTGCTGCTGCCGGAAAGCTTTGATACGTCTACTTTAGTAACATACTCGAATTCATAAGCCGCTTTCTGAGCGTCTCCCGGGAAGGTGTATGTAAACGACCTGTCGTCAGCTCCCAGCTTAAGGTTAGCGTCATCCCACTGAATCAGTGTCGCATCACCGTCTCTGTTTCCGTTTTCATCAAGCTTATATAATTTAATCGGCGTATCCTTATCATAGCTTAAAGCATCTGACCCCAGAGTATCTGTTAATGTGTTTCCCTTTACATCAAAGTAACCGTCATCATTGATTTTTACATTCCAGGTAACTGACTTATTTCCATCGTCATAGCTTCCGCTCTTTGTCACCCATTCGTACTTTGCGGAATGATCCCAATCTCTTGGTCCAACACTTTTCTCAGGAATATCAACATTCTGACTGTTGTCATTCTGGTCTTGATAAGAACCGGAAAGCTTGTTGTCTACAAGTGTGGGGCTGCTGGCATTGTCATAAGCTTCGTCCTTTATCTTGCAGTTATATGTGATGGTATACTTTTCTCCCTCGGTCATATTCGGTATGCTGATAGTATAGCTGTTATCATCACCGGACATATAAATATTGACCTTGCTCTGATCTACCGGATTGCCTTCCTTGTCAGTTATCGTAAATGCCTTATATACATCTCCGCCATTCGCACCGACAAGCTCAAGATTACCTTCCATAACGTCGGTAAGTGTGAGGTTTGCAACCGTACCGTAAGCAACCTCTACCGTGATCTCATAAGAAAGCTCATGAGTTTTTCTGTTAAATTCGATGATCTTTTTGTCTACTTTTACATCGGACTTATCATCGAACTTAACGGTTATATCAGCTTTATCATTAGGCTTCCATGTCCATTCATTCTGATTCTGGAGCTTATCACGGCTGAACTCGGCTTCAAACCACAAGTTTCCGTTTTGCTGCGAACCGCCTTCGGCAACCCACCGCTCATCTAACTTGATGACGATTTTTCCATTCTCGTCTATCCAGTATTCTCCGCGCTTTACGCCGTTTTCGTCCAACATTTCGCCATACTCTTTTTCAATGTTGAAAACATTTGGCATAGTGTACGTCAAGACTCCGTTTTCCGGGAACTGCAAGTCTGCGCCGTTTTCGGCAAAAAACACTTCAAATTTTACTTTGCCGCTTTTTTTAAGCGTATCGCCCGGATTGTAATAGGTATCCGGCTCGCCACCGTTTTTAGAATATTGGAGCTTCAGATCAGTAATATAATTATCCAAAGCGGTACCTGTTTCTGTCGGCGGTTCTTTTGGCCATTCCGTCTCAGCAACCACGGTCGTAGCTAACGACGACAAAGCAGTCGTAGCAGATACGGCACACGCCAATAAAACAGCAGCGGCTCTTCTTAACAAGCCTTTTCTCATAATATCAGGCCTCCTTCACAATATCAGTTAATTCCATTTACAGTGCTAACAGCCCATCATCAACACTGCTTCTAATATATATAATAGCATTCTTTAGAAATAATTTCAATATAAGTTTGAAAAAATACTCATTTTCCACGATTTAAACAAATAAGACGATCGCTTTTTGTGCAACATTTGCGGCATACAAAACGGCTTAGAATAAAGTGTTTTTATCCGTTTTGATCAGGATTTAATTTGTTGATTATTTTAACACACATCTCTGTAAAGGCACATAGCTTAACATGACTTTGCGACACAAAAAATCCCGGTCAATGCCGGGATTTTCTAGTATCAGGTTTTACCGGATTAGTCGTCTCTTTTGCGTTTAAGCAACGCCACCGCACCCGCAATTGTCAAAACAGCGAATGCCGAAACTGAAACCTCTGTGCCAGCACCGGTATTTACAGAGTCACTTGCTCCCAAAACAAGCATTTTTCTGGCAGCTATAAGCTCTTCGAGAACAGCTTTGATCTCATTTTCATCGCCGGCGCCCAGTACCAACTTAGCTCGTTCAAGGATTTCCTTGTAAACCGCCCAGCTTTCAGGAGTATATTCACTCTCGTCAAGCTCCTCCTCAGCGTATCTTACAAGCTCAACTCTAGGGTTAGTTGTCGTTGTGGTAACTGTTACCTCCGGAGTTGTAGTAGTAACCGTCATCTCGGGTTCAGTTGTCGTATAGGTCGTTTCCTCTGTTGTTGTTGTCGTCTCAGCAGTGGTAGTGACCTCTGATGTTGTGGTAGTCGCATAAGTAGTAGTCTCTGAGGTAGTTGTTGTTGCCTCAGTTGTAACTCGTGTCGTTGTAGTTGTTGCCTCTGTGGTTGTCGTAGTAGTCAATGTCGGAATAGTCGTAGTTGTCACAGAAGTAACCGTTGTTGTTGTCGTTGTCAAAGGTGTAGTCGTGGTGGTTGTTGTAGGCTTAGTCGTTGTAGTTGTTGTGGTAGTTGTTGGAGTTGGAATAGTTGTTACGGATGTTATAGGTGTAGTGGTTGTGGTAGTTGTAGTAGTCGTGGTAGGCTTAGTAGTAGTTGTGGTGGTAGTCGTAGTAGGCTTAGTAGTAGTTGTTGTTGTGGTAGTTGTGGTAGTGGTAGTGGTTGTTGTAGTTGTAGTGGTTGTTGTAGTTGTAGTGGTAGTAGTTGTTGTAGGCTCTGTGGTAACTTCGGTTGTAGCCTCAGTAGTAGCCTCTGTCGTAGCTTCTGTTGTTGCCTCAGTAGTAACCTCGGTTGTTTCTTCGGTCGTAGCTTCTGTGGTAACCTCAGTTGTAGCTTCCGTGGTTGCCTCAGTTGTCTCTTCCGTAGTTGACTCAGTAGTTGACTCGGTCGTTGTCTCAGTAGTTTCCTCAGGAACCTTTGGCAGCTTGCCCTTAAAGATCATAAAGTGCATCTCCGGACCCTGTATAACAGACTTTGAGATCACTGAACCGTTCATATTAGCTGCATTAAGACAAATGTTAGCCTTAGGAGCCATTATCATTCCGGCAAAGCTTCCATTATTAGTTATTGTTCCGCTGTAATCGCCGAAATTCCAAATAACGTAGTTTGCCTTACTTACCTGTGACCAGTCGCCCTGAAATTTGGTTTGAATCAGAAAATTATCGCTCTCAATGTTGTTTACGTTTATGATTACTGTTTTGCCATCCGGAACCAACTCGTTAAACTCATAACTCTGAAGCTGCTCCAGAGTCTGCAAATCCTTTCCGTTGATATCAAAAACATAAACGTCATCATTGCTGTCGTCAGGTTCATACTTTCCTGTCCACTCGCCGTTTTGGTTAACAGTCTTCTTTGCGTTCACCTCAGTCTTAAGCCAGGCGCCAAGCTCTGAGATTCCGTTAAGAGCCTTATCAAAGTCAATAAATGTTCCGTCCTTGGCAATATCAGACTCATAAGCAACAGCATGAACGCAATTACCGGTTATCCACCCGTTAAGATGAAAGCCCTGTCCCGGTGCAACGTCTCCGATATTATTTTTGTCTCCTACAATAAACAAATCGGTACGTCCTGCATTAAACGAAACAGATGAACCGTTGTCAAAGTTTCTTACAAACGATAAGTTTTTAAGATATTCCTCTCCGCTGTTTGAAACAACATTTCCGTTGCTCATCTGTATGTCTGATCTTACGCCATTAGACACCATGCTTTCAATAGCAACATTTCCCTCAACGTGATCGCATACCGCACTGAATTCCTTTGTAAACAATGCAAAGTCATTTATGTTCAATGCTATTTCGTTGTCTGTCTGATAGCTTTCGCCGAACGAGCCGTTGCCGGGATATGAAAACTTAACGCTGTCTACACCGTCTGATCCATATGTAAATCCCGAAATTGCTAACGATGTTGCCAAAACCATCAAGGCAGATGACAAAGAAATTATCCGTTTACCGGATGTCATAGATAAAACCTCCTCCTATATATAAATACACAATTTATATTCTATATATATTTTAGCAGTTAAGCAAAAATTTGTCAACCAAAATATTTCCTGCTTTTTTACTGAAATTTAGTAAAAATCACCAAAATTACTTGGCTTTATTTAATTTGCCTAAATTGAGACTTTCACTTTGTATATTTTGACAATGAATCAAGCCTTTTTTGCGTGATCATAAGTTTACCCGTGTAAAATAATTTACAAAAAATTTACAATCATTTAGTCTGTATATAGAACATCAAAGGGATTAAATGACAATAAATATCATTACTGATTGCCAATAAGTCTAAAATCTTGCGTGTTCCTCAAGCAGTTCCTTAATATCTCCCTGACAAAAAAGCCCCATTATCCTGTCTGCAAGCTCATCGCACTCGGCCTTTGTCCAAAGCGAGATAGTTTTTCTCGTCTGTAAGACACTAGCGGTACTTACCGACAGCTCCTTAAGTCCGAAAGATATCCAGATAGGTATCAATCTGACGTCAGAAGCCGCTTCCCCGCACATTGAACACATTATCCCCTCTTTATCAGCACATTCTATAATGCGCTTTATTGACCGCAGCACCGCTATGTTATACGCCGAGCAAAGATACTCGACCCTTGAATTAGTTCTGTCAGCAGCCATTGTATACTGAGTGAGATCGTTAGTACCTATGCTGAAAAAGTCCGCTTCCTTTGCCAGAATATCTGCAATTTCCGATGCGGCCGGGGTCTCTATCATTACACCGATTTCTATGTCCTTATTGTACCTGATTCCGTCCTTATCGAGCTGTGTCATTATGTTTTTTACTTTTTTCCTTACAGTCAAAAGCTCGTCGATGCATGTCACTAATGGTATCATTATCTTTATGTCGCCGTATACCGACGCTCTGAGTATAGCGCGAAGCTGCGTCTCGCAGATTTCCTCCCTGTCAAGGCAAAATCTTATAGCTCTATAACCTAAAAACGGATTTTCCTCCTTTTCGATCCCAAGGTAAGGCATAACCTTATCTCCGCCCAAATCAAGTGTGCGTATTACAACGGTACCGCCGCCCAGTGCCAGCACAGTCTCTTTATATGCTTCAAACTGCTCCTCTTCATCTGGCGGAGTATTTTTCCCTATAAACAAAAATTCCGTTCTGAAAAGCCCTACCCCTTCGCATCCGGACTGCTTTACAGCATCCGTCTCCTGCGGACTTCCGATATTTGAAAGGAGCAGGATATCATCTCCGTCAGCGGTTTGGGTATTTCTGTCCTTATACTTAAAAAGCTTTTCTTTTGCCTTTAAATGCTTTTCCCGAGCATTCAAAAATTTGCGAATGGTTTCCTCATCGGGATTTACAAAAACATCTCCCTTTTCGCCGTCGATTATCACGGTATCCCCGTCTGATATTTCATTTACGATCCCCTTTACGGACAAGACCGCGGGTATCATAAGCGCCCTTGCCAGAATTGTAGAGTGCGAAGTCCTGCCACCCATCTGCGTTAAAATTCCTGAGACGTTTTCCTTCTTTATCCCCGCAGTCATCGACGGTGTAAGGTCGTTAGCAATGATAATAGTATCCGGAGGAAGTGAAGCCATATCTACAGGATTGTTGCCTATAAGCATATGAAGAAGCCTTACCTTTACGTCTCCGATGTCCGTTGCACGCTGGCGCATCATCTCATCGGGAATAGACGAAAACATATCTATGAATCTATCGAACACGGTTTCAAGCGCCTCCTCAGCGCATTTACCGCTTTCAATAAGCTTTTGCGTCTCTTTTCTCAGATCGGGATCGTCGGCAATTGCAATGTGTCCTAGCAGTATCTTTGAATCCTTTTCTCCCACCCTTTGCTTCATATCATCCGCCATTTTTGCCGTTATCGACTTGAATCGCTCAAGGGCAGCTATAAGCCTTGAGTTTTCCTCATTGGCGGTTTTGGTTCTTTTATGCTCGTATTTAATATCAGCCTCTTTGATGATAACGGCTCTTCCTACGGCAATACCGTCAGAGCCGCCCGTTCCCCTATATTTCTTCACAGGATCTCCTCCGTTATGTAAAAAACTGTAAAGCCTTTCCTAAAGTGTTTTTAAAATGTCTTTAATAAGTTTTCTTTTTGCAAGCCCGTCCGAAAAGGCAGTTGCTCCTCCCGCCGCAGTTGCAAGCTTAAGCGCGTCGCCGTAATCCTTGCGCTTAAGATACCCAGCCAGAAATCCTGCCACCATCGAGTCTCCCGCGCCGACAGAATTTATCACTCTGCCCCTTGCCGCGCTTATTCTGTGAATTTGCTCGTACTCGTCTATCAAAATCGCCCCGTCCTCTGCAAGAGATACTAATACGTTCTGCGCTCCCGTTTCACGAAGCTTTTTAGCAGCAAAGATTATTTCTTGGTCCGTTTTGATCTCAGTGCCGAAAATATCCCTTAGCTCATGTATATTCGGCTTTATCAAAAACGGTTTGTACTTTAGCGCACTTAAAAGCGATTCCTCTGACGCATCTACCGCGAGCATTATTTCCCTGCCGTCAAGGCGCTCAATTATGCGGCTGTAAATGTCATCAGGCATTCCTGACGGGATACTTCCGGCCAGAACCAGTATATCGCCTTTTGAAAGTGAATCCAGCTTTTTAAAAAGCATATGGACAGCCTCATTATCTATAAAAGGGCCCATTGCGTTTATCTCAGTTTCCTCTTTTGACTTAAGCTTTACATTTATTCTAGTCATACCTGTTTGAATGTGAATAAAATCCGCTTTAATGCCGATTTCTTCGACTTTCTTTCTTAATATCTCCCCTGCAAAGCCCGCTGTAAAACCAAGCGCAACGCTTTCAAGTCCCAGTTCTTTTAAAACAGCGGATACATTTATTCCCTTTCCGCCGAATGTAATGCTTTCAGCACCAGCTCTGTTGGTCATCCCGGGTTTAAAATCATCCACGTGCAATACGTAATCCAACGCAGGATTCAAGCTAACCGTATATATCACAGCATTTGACCTCCTTGCTTTTATCACAACTTAATTTTAACATCTCAGTACAGTGTTGTTAACCGTTTTTACACATTTTTCTTTTATTATCTACCTTTTGCACAATTAGTTTAATTTATTTTTGTGCAAATTACACTTAACCGTTTTTAAACTAAATGTGATAAACCAAAGGCACAAGCACTTGAAAAAGGCCCGGAAATGTGATAGAATGCTGATATTAAGTAAGAGAGGATATTTTACGAATGCCTTATATGAAATTTGACCTTCACTGCCATACAAAGGAGGGCTCTCCGGACGGCAAGGTTTCTGTATTTGAATATGCCAGGATACTCAAAGAAAAAGGATTTGACGGAATGCTTATCACCGACCACGACAGCTACCGTGCGGCCCGCAAGTGGCAAGAATCCAAAGATAAACAAATACCGGGCTTTTGTGTTCTTCAGGGCATTGAGTACGACACTGTTGATCATGGTCACTTTATCGTCATAATGCCGGAAGGTGTAAGCCCTAAGCTTTTTGAAGCAAGGGGAATGCGATTAAAGTCCCTTATACAGATAACACATTTTTTCGGTGGAATAATAGGTCCTTCACACCCATACGGTGCGAAGTTTTTGTCGATAATGAGAAGCAAGGAATCAAAATATAAAAAGTATCTGTCGCAATTTGATTTTATAGAGGTGTTTAACACCTCCGAATACATATCCGACAATGAAAAAGCCTTAAAGCTTGCAAAGTCATGGGATCTTCCCTGCACAGGCGGAAGTGACTCGCACAAGACAGATACCGTAGGTGAAGCATATTCAATAATAGATGCTGAGATAAAAACGACAAATGATCTTATCGAGGCTGTGTTAAACAAAAAAATAATCCGCGTAGGTGGAAGTCAGAGATATAAAAGAAAGCATCCTATACTTACGAACGCATTTCCGCTGGGATTTTTGTTTCAATTTTACAACATTTTTCTGACTATTATCTTTACTCCCGTCAGAGTATTCAGAAAAGTACAGATATCTCAATATATGCGCAGGCACAAGCCCGGAAAACCGCTTTATCAGCTCAAAGAGAACAAGCCTGAAGCAGCATCTGAGCGGCGTTATGGATAGAGAAAGATTTTTGTCCGCCTGTGAAAGTATAAGGCAAAGCACTCACGAAAGAAACGGAATAGGCACTCTGTCGGAAAAAAGCATACACGCTGTGCTTAAAAAATACTATGAGCCGGACGACATTAACACAGAGGTGAAAATAGGCAGATTTTATGCCGATATTGCAGGTGAGAACGGAATAATAGAAATCCAGACCCACCAGCTTTTCAAGCTTCAGAAAAAGCTTGATATTTTTCTTGAATTCTGCCCTGTAACAGTGGTACACCCCGTCATATGCGAAAGCCGGATAATCTGGCTTGATGAGAATGAAAATCCTATCCGCAGCCGAAAATCGCCGGTAAAGGGTACTGTGTATGACGCATTGTATGAGCTTTACGGGATAAAGTATGCGCTTGACAACCCAAACATGAGGGTGATAATCCCCCTTATCAAAGCGCAGGATCTTCGCCGCTTGAGGCCGGATAAAGGCAAGCGAAAAAAATCGTTGTACCAAAAAGGAGATAAGATCCCTACGGATATCGAAGAGGAACTCATACTTTCCTGTGCGGACGATTACAGAGCATTTATACCTGAGGGTATTGCGGAAAAATTCTGCTCTGCCGATTTTGCTGAGGCGGCAAATATTCACATAACATGCGCGCAGACCTGCCTTAATATACTCACATATCTCAAGATAGTAAGAAAGGTCGGCAAAAAATCAAATTACATTCTTTACAGCATCAACAAATAAAATACAAAAAGGGCTTTTCTTTCTCACAGATTTTTGATATAATATTTGTATAATGTGTGTACGTTTTCCGTGCGTTTAAATAATCACAGATTCTGCTTGCTGTTTAAAGTTTAAGCAGATAAATTTATCTCATCCTAATTTTTAAAGGAGTTATTATGAAAAAGCTTAGTTTTATAACCGTCTTTATTATTTTGCTTTCAACTTTATTACCTGATTTCAAAAGTGCAAATGCTTATGTTTTTGAACCTAAAGGGGTCAATATAGTAAGTGCGGCAGCATATATGGAGAATCTTGAAACGGGAGAAGTAATAATCAATAAAAAAGCTGACGAAAAAAGGGTCCCCGCTTCACTTACAAAAATCATGACGTGCGTAGTGGTTTTAGATAAATTCAAAGAAAACCTCGAGGCGCTTAAAACCGAGAAGATTTCCGCCGGTGAAGAGGCCTTTGCTGAGCTTTATGACACGGGTTATTCCAATGCCGGGATAGAGCCGAATGAGGAGCTAACTTATTACGATCTTCTGTGTGCCTTGATGATACCGTCCGCGTGTGAGGCGGCAAACATTCTTGCAATAAACATAGGCGGCAGCATTGAGGGCTTTGTAAAGCTAATGAACGAAAAGGCAGCGTCACTCAAGATGCAGGACACCACGTTTTACAACGCTCACGGTCTTGAAATAGAGGGACAGGAATCAAACATTACCACCTGTGCCGATTTGGCAAAGCTTTGCAGATACGCATTGAACAGCTATCCTGTTTTTACTGAAATAACTTCAAAATCAGGTTACACAATGGAAAACGGCACCTACATAAGCACGACCAACAAACTTCTTGACGTTGAGAGCGATTACTATTACGGCTACGTCAGCGGCATCAAAACGGGTTATCTTGATACAGCAGGAAGATGTCTTGCATCAGTTGCCGAAAAAAACGGCTACTCATACCTGTGCATAACTATGGGCGCTCCCGGATATGACGACGATGGAAATGAGGTCTATTATAACTGTGCCGACCACAAGGCTCTTTATATGTGGGCATATGACAACCTGTCATATCAGACCTTTATAAAGGAGAATGAAGAGGTTACAGACACTAAGGTAGAGTACGCTCAGGGCGACGGATATGTAAATCTCAAGCCTGTAAACGAGGTTTCAGCAATATGGCAAAACGATATACCTTTAGATAAGCTTGAGCGCAGGATCACAATAAGCGACAACATTATCGCCCCCATTTATGCAGGAGACACCTTAGGTACGGTAGAGTTCTTATATAACGGCCAGACGGTTGCCAAAAGCGACCTTGTCGCGACAAAGGACGTTTTTAAAGCAAAAGGAGAAGCGACAGTTACCGTAGCAGCAAACTTCTTTACCTCTACGCAATTTAAAATAGCGGTAATAATCATAGCGGTGATAATACTTGTTTATACGGTTATATTCTTCGTATACGTTCACCGAAGAAGTAAAAAAAGAGTTTTGGCCATAAAAGAAAAATACAGCTCTTTGGAAGATTTTGACGAGGATGACGAGCAATAACTTAATTATCCAAAAAGCGCCCCGGCTTTTGTGGGTTGGACTTAGGGATTTACAGAAACAAGTAAATTTAGGCCGACCTTCTTCAAGCGGGAAAAAAGAAAAGCGACCATGCAAGAGCAGAAATGTTCCTGCATGGTCGCTTTTCTTTATGCACAAATTAAACAATAACCAGCGGCTATGTTTGTCTACATTATTCTGGAAATCCGCTTGATATATTTACGGTTTAGAGCGAATATGTCACTACCAAATTCAAAGGAGGACATCACCATGACAATCAACTACAACGTGACGGGCAGCGAGAGAAAGCGGTTGGCGGACTGCATCGCCGGGTTCCTCGGCTGCGAAAAGAAATACCTCGGCGCTCCCGGCTTCGCCTATCAGGTGGGCTATATCGAGGTGAGCAAGGATGGCACGATCACTTTTGATGACAGGGCCGACAGCGAGGAGGTCGAGACGCTCCTTGAGGAACTTGAAAAAGAGGGCTTTCACGCCGAGACAGCCGCCGCGCAGGAGGCGTCTTTGGGGCTGACGATCAGCCTGCCGCTTGACAAAGCAAATGTGGGGAACCTTACGAATCTGCTGGACGCAAAGGGTGCGCTCATTAAAAAGGCGCTGTGCATTGATAGCCTGCCGATTGAAATCACAGAAGAAACCATCTCTTTTCCATGGTTTGAGAATGTACCGGAGCCTGAGGAGGCGGATACCTATACCCGGCTGATTGCCGCCATGTGCAAAATGAGCAGGGAAAAAAAGCGAATCAGCCCAAAGACCACGGAGCCGGATAACGAGAAATATGCGTTCCGCTGTTTCCTGCTCCGGCTGGGGTTCATCGGGAAGGAGTACAAGGCCGCGCGGAAAATCCTGCTCCGCAATCTTTCCGGCAACAGCGCGTGGAAGGGAGGTGCGCCGAGTGCTGAATAAAGATATACTGGAGTGGTTACGCCGGGAATACCCTGTGGGTTGCCGTGTAGAACTGCTACATATGGACGATGCGACCGCGCCTCCTGTCAGCACCACGGGGATAGTCACTGGTATTGATTCGACAGGCTCAATTATGGTTAATTGGAGCAACGGGTCCGGCCTGAACGTCCTTTACGGTATCGACCGTGTGAGAAAGGTGGTGGATGCCGATGACTGACATTGTTCGAGAGCAGATGCTCGCCATCCGGGACAGCGGACGCACAAATATGTTTGACACGAACATGGTACAGCGGCTGGCTTACGAAAACGGATATTATGAGTTGGTCTGTTATATCGAGGAACACCGCCGGGAATATGTGCATTTCATAATAACTGGGAAAACGCATTAAAAGGGACAGCCGCACAGGGGTAATGCCCCATGCGGCTGTTCATCTTACAAGTCCTTGAACATCTCCACGAACTTATCTATCGTATACGCTCCGTCCAATCCAAGTTCTTTGTCTTTGAACACCATAAAATATCTGTACAAACGTCCGGCCAGCGACTGCCACTTGCGGCCAAGTTTCAGCTTTGTCTTGCTGTCATCGCCGTCCAGATAATCACCTTTTGCCTCAATCAATACGATTCTCCCGGATTTGGTTCTTACAATGAAATCGGGGTAGTGGTTAATATAACCATTGAGACGGAATCCTTTTTTCTCTATATCCCTGTGCCACCACAGAACATTTTCCTGTGAAGCTATAACATCAAGCAGCTGGCGCTCAAAATTGTTCATATCGTTTTTCTCTGCGACATAGAGCGAGTGAGGAATAGAATCGATTGTATCGGCAGGCGTGATAACCGCAGGAAACGAATAACTGTCGCGGCACATAATTTTCCCGCTGTCTACCCATTTGTCAAACTGCTTTTCACGATACGCATCCTCAAGCTTTTCAATCTTGTCCTGAATCTTCTTTGCGTACACAGGCAGAGAAGTTTCCATAGCGGTCAATTCATCCTCTGTCATATTGGATACGACACGCCGTACATAATCCGCGATTTCCCCGGCGGCATAGCGGTTGTTACGGTTAATGATCCCACAAATGTTATCGATGCACGTTTTAACCTTTTTCTCCTGTGGGAGACGGGCAAGATATTCTCTCAGGTATTCACTGTCTTTTTTAGAAACTCGTATATATTTAGGGACGGCATCTCCCTGCTCCTGCAAATCTACACGGTACATTTCTCCGGTTGATAGCTCAAAGCTGATATCCGCATCCTGCCCGGACAGGGAAAATCCCTTAGATAGATTCTCCGGCTCAAGCAGATTAAATGCGTCACCGAAAAGGTCAGGAGACGTCTCAAGAAAGAACTGTGGGATATGTACCGTCTCGGCATCTGTTTTATATTGTGGCTGTATTCCATTCTGCGTAAGCATACTGCCGAGTTCGCCTCCTACAAATCCCTCCGATTCGCTCTCATCAGATTCCCGCTCATATTCCGATGACTGGCTTTCCGCCTGATGGATCATATGATTCACAGTCTCATTAGCGCCGCCTGATTCAGCGGATGCCTGCAGTTGTTCTTTGATATCTTCAGCGGAAACATCGTCAAAATCCTCTGTTCCTGTCTCGCTTTGGGGATTTGACGCATCATCGTCTGCCTGATTATTGAAATAATCAGAAACATTCTGCTGTTCGCCTGTCGGCGTATCGGCATTGTTTTCCTGCACATCTGCCCCTGTGGGGACGGTTTCGCCAATACGGTAGTCCTTTCTGCTGAATCCGGCTTGATTGAGACCCGATACCACACTTTCAAGCGTGGTGTGAAAATCATTGGAACAGGTCAGCACATAGGAGGTGTTCAACAGCGCCGATGTATGCTTTTTCGTATACGGCTGACGCAGGATTCTGCCGACAATCTGCTCCACATCAACTTTTGACGTCTTATTCGCAAGAGACGCCAGAATATAGGCAAACGGGCAGTCCCATCCTTCTTTCAGGGCGTTAACCGTAATGATATATCGGATTTTGCAATTCCGGCTCATCAGATCGGTGTCTTTCAAGTCATCGACATCTGATGTTTTGATGGCAATTTCTTCTTCTGCCACACCGATATCTACAAGCTTTTGCTTTATTCTGTCAAAGGTCTCGTTATCTTTACCCTTGATATTGGGCTGCGCCTGAAACAGTACGATAGGGCGGATGTACTCTCCTCCGGCGGCTTCTTCCTCCCGCGCCTGTTTTTCAATGCTGCCGCGAAGCTGGATGGCATCCTGTATAACGCTCTGCAAAGACGTGCGGTTAAATACAACGACCGGTAGCTTCACCATGTTTTCTTTCTTAAGCTCACGGGCGTCCACATAAGACAGAATGTTGCTGTTCTCACGGGGAGTAGCCGTTAAATCGAGAATAAAGGACGGATTCAGATTGTTCAGCATCTCCACACTGAGGTCAGATCCGGCGTTATGGCTTTCATCCACCACAGTTACCGGGGAAAGCTGGCGCAATACCTGAATCAGAGCGGTATCCGGCGTGTCGGCGAGAAGAATATCTCTGGCTTTGAAATAGTCCGCAAAGCGTAGAAGATTGCCGTTTTCCTGGTAAACCTTGCGGACATCCTTCTTCTTGCTGTCAATACGCAGGGAACCGTAGCTTAACACACATACAGTCAGCATCTCACGGACGGTATCGGGAGAAAAATTCTGTCCGTTTAACAGCTGCTCTTTTGTATATACCCCAACTTTGCCGGAGAAATCCATATCCAGCTTCTGCCGATACGGGTGGGAGGTGTTCGACAGGGTGTGGATTGTCTGCCTGAGAATGGGATCGGACGGAACAAGCCAGACCACGACTTTCGGTTTATCAAGAGGCATCGCGTCATAGATGCGCTTTATGGCGGAGCAGGCCATGAAGGTTTTGCCGCCCCCGGTCGGGACCTTCATGCAGACATGAGGCACACCCGGAATATTATCTTTATAGGACGGCACGCCGCCAAAGCCGACATTGATGTCCTGCCGGAACCAATACTCCCGCCATGCGGAGATAAGGTTTTCACAACGATTCAGACAGGCCATATACGAGGACAGATTGTCCATTACTTTTTTCTGGTAATTCTTTAACTCCATGATAATCCGCCTCCTTAAAGCCTCGATATGTCGCGAGGGATTTTCTTGAATGTGATGTGATATTGTTCAAGTTCACGGTCGCTCAGCGTACACAGGTCGGCATAGATCACGTAGCCTGTGGATTTGGTTTTGACGGTATGCAGAAAGTCCCGGTCAAGTGTGGTCAGGCACTCCCTCTGATAGTAAAAATAGTATGCGTTTCCGGCGTGCTGGCCGAGGAAGTACGGCTCATCCGCTTTGCATGGCGCTATTTTCTGCTTTGTCTCCGTGAAAAACACATATTCACGGATTTTATCCACTCCGACCGTTTCATTGAGCAGGCC
>CANRLH010000006.1 GCA_947631455.1 uncultured Clostridia bacterium | reverse complement strand
CCGTCTTTTTTCGAGTGCTTGACTATTATATCACACTTCCTTTTCCCTTGTCAAGTACTTTTTTTAGTTTTTTTGAATTTGTGAATTGTGTTAAATTGTGCAGTGTTTCTGATTGATTTACTGGTCATATTGCACATAAACATAGCTAAAAGAATTTTATTTTAAACGTCATTATATATGTTATGTATATTTTTAGAAATATGTGCGACAATATTTCTGTCATTCAAATTATTTGGAGGTTAATCTATGAAAACTCGAATAGTCTCTCTTTTGAGCGCCTTGGTCATCACCTTTGCGGTTTTGGCAACCGTGTCGTTCATCCCGCAGGCTTATGCAAAGAACTCGGTATATACGGCTCAGGGTACCGGATCGATACCGTCCGCGACAGAATCCAACATCTATCTTCTGGCGAGAATCATTTCCGCCGAGGCAAGAGGTGAGCCGTACACGGGACAGGTTGCAGTCGGCGCAGTTATTCTCAACAGAATAAAGCACCCGTCATTCCCTGACAGCCTATCGGGAGTTATCTATCAGGAAGGCGCTTTTACGGCAATAGTTGACGGTCAGTTCAATCAGCCCATTTCGGATTCGGCATACAACGCCGCGCGTGACTGTTTAAACGGATGGGATCCGACAGGCGGAGCTATATATTACTATAACCCCGCAAAGACCTCAAATGCGTTTATGCATTCCCGACCGATAATCGTCACGATAGGATCACACCGTTTCTGTTCGTAAAGACAAAGCAGGAAATCAAAAACGATTTCCTGCTTTTTATTTATCCTTAATACATATATACCTTATTATAAAGAAATAGCGCAATAGATAGCTTCACTATTAAGCTTAAATGCCTGTGACATTTCAGCAATTGTCTTAATTTACTTGTTTGAATCTATTAAATCCCAATATGCCGCTACATACTGTATTCCTGAAATGACCGTAAGCACGGCGGCTATCCAGATAAGGACCTCGTTTAATATAAATATGTGTATACCCAAGCCCTCAATAAGCATTATCGCAACAACAGAGAGCATCGTAAAAGCAGTCTTTATTTTCCCGAGCATTCCAGCCGGAACTACCACGCCTTCATTTGCGACCACAAGTCTTAAAGCAGAGACCGCAAACTCTCTTGCGAGTATCAAAAGCACCGCAACAGCGTCCACCCACTTTGGTTCTCTGGCGGCAAACAAGACCAGCGCGCTCATTACGAGCATCTTGTCTGCAAGCGGGTCCAAAAACTTTCCGAAAGTAGTGATAAGGTTTCTCTTTCTCGCGATCATTCCATCAAACCAGTCTGTAACTGAGGCAATGACGAATACCAAAAGAGACAGCAAAACGTAAACATTTATGCCGCTGCCGCTTTCGTTTCCGAAATACTCGCTTAAGATCATTCCCGCGATATAAAACGGAATAAGCACCATTCTGATAACGGTAAGCTTATTAGGTAAATTAAGATTCATAATAGGCCTTATCCTTTCCCGGATTTGCACCCTGCGGCGCCGTTTAAATCAGTGATATATGAATATTGTACCATTTACAGAAAAAAATGTAAAGCGTTTTTTGTTAAAATCCGTCTGATATTTGTAAAAGCCGCTATGTCAGACTCTTTCACCCAGCAGATCAAAATCGAGGGTGTCGGTTATTTTAATGCTTACAAACTCCCCTGCACAAGGCTTTTGATCTGCAGTGAAGAAAATCTTTCCGTCAATTTCAGGAGCATCCATATAGCTTCTTCCGAAAAAGCATTCTGCATATCTGTCAAAGCCCTCACAGACGACCTCTAAAGTTTTTCCTATCTGTTTTTCATTGTTTTCAAACATTATTCTCGCCTGTTCGTCGTAAACTATCTGCGCCCTATGTTCCTTTACATCATCGTCAAGCTGACCGTCAAGCTCAGCCGCGGGTGTTCCCTCTTCGCGAGAATATGCAAAACAACCCAGTCTGTCAAATCTTACCTTTTTCACAAACTCGCAAAGGGAAATAAACTGTTCTTCACTTTCACCGGGAAATCCCGCGATCAACGTCGTTCTCAGTATAACCCCCGGGACTCTTTCTCGTATCTTATCAATTAGCTTTAGAAGCTTACTTTCGTCTCCCGGTCGGTTCATCTTTCTTAAAACGTCCCTGTCACAGTGCTGTATCGGAATATCCATATACGGAACGATCCTTTCGCTTTTGGCAAAAACATCTATCAGCTTATCGGTTATCCTCTCAGGATACATATAAAGGGTTCTTATCCATTTTAACCCTTCTATCCTGTCAAGCTCTTCAAGCAGCTCCGCCAGTCGCGGCTCTTTGTAAATATCCTCTCCATATCGTGTGGTATCCTGCGCTATTAAGACTATCTCCTTTACACCTTTTTGCGCCAAAGCCTTTGCTTCGTTTATGATGCTTTCAAAGCTGCGGCTTCTGAATTCGCCCCGTATCATCGGAATGGCACAGTATGAGCAGCAATTATCACAGCCCTCTGCAATTTTTATGTATGCCAGATGCGAAGGTGTTGACAGTGTCCTGCGCTCGTCAAAACAAAGGTCTTTCTTATCACCGAAAGTCAAAATCTTTTTTCCCGCGTATATTTTCCTTATTATCTCCGCAAGCTCATCGTTTTTACCAATCCCTACAACTGCGTCCACCTCGGGTATTTCATTTACGATATCCTCCCGATATCTTTCCGCCAGGCAACCCGTAACCACAATAGCTTTTATTCTGCCCTCTTTCTTTAAATCGCAGAACTCCAGTATCGTTTCTATTGCCTCTTCTTTTGCGGACTGGATAAATCCGCAGGTGTTTACTATAACGACATCACTCAGCGCCGCGTCATAGGCGATCTCATAGCCCTCATCCTTCAAAAGGGCAAGCATTCTCTCGGCGTCCACCTGATTTTTCGGGCACCCAAGGGATACTATTCCTATCCTTGTCATAAATTCTCTCCCCGCTCGTGATAAAACTATTCCTCATCAAGAACAGTTTTTATCACAACATTTATATCGTCATAAGAAAAGCCCTTTCTCACAAGAGCGTTTCTCACCTTGTTTATTCCCTTTTCGTCTGTCATATATCTCTCGTATTTTTCCTTTACAAGTTCATACAGCCTTACCACCGAATCCTCGTCGTACTTATCAAGCGTTTCGTTAATTATCTCGCGTGAAAGTCCACGACGATACATCTCCTGACTTGCGCGGTATCTGCCAAAGCACTTCTTCTCTATAAGGTATTCGCCGAGCCTTTCGGCATATCGCCTGTCGTTTATAAGCCCGAGCTCTGCCAGACGGTTTAGCACCTCATAGCAGATCTCCTCATCATAGTTCACCTCAAGCTTTTTAAAAAGCTCTGTATACGAATACTCTCTTGCGTCAAGAAGGTATAATGCGCGCTCTCTTGCACGCCGTATGTCGTTTGCTCTTACGATCTCAGATACAGCGCTCTCGGGGATATCTATCCCTTCCTTCAAGTTAAACTCAGCCACTATCTCCGAGTTTATAAAGACAGGCTCTTCTTCCTCAAAATAAACGCCGTATGTTTGACCCTTAAACTTTTCTATTTTAATAATTTTCATTATTCGGTATCAACAGGAGCAAACTCTTCAAAGTCATCGTCAGTATTAACTATGACAGAGCTTGCCGCGGACGATGACTTCTCCGATCTTTCCGCCGCCGCTTCGCTGGCCTCTTTTAAAGCCGCTTCCTTTTTGCTCTTTTTAGAAGTCATAGTAACCTCTCCGTTTGCAGCCTTCTCTTTGATAATATCCTCAAGTTCTTTCATAAGCTCCGGATTTTGCTTGATGAAATCCTTTGAATTATCTCTGCCCTGTCCAAGCTTTACATCGTTATAACTGAACCACGCTCCGCTCTTTTTGACAAGTCCCAGATCGACCGCCATATCAAGCACTTCGCCTACACGTGAAATGCCCTGACCGTACATGATGTCAAACTCGCACTCCTTAAACGGCGGCGCGACCTTGTTTTTTACCACCTTGCACTTTGTTCTGTTTCCGATGACCTCACTGCCCTGCTTTATCTGCTCTGCTCTGCGAACATCTATCCTTACCGAAGAGTAAAACTTAAGCGCACGTCCGCCGGGTGTGGTTTCAGGACTTCCGTACATAGCACCTATTTTCTCTCTTATCTGATTTATGAAAATGGCAACGCAGTTGCTCTTTGAAATAACGCTGGTGAGCTTTCTCATCGCCTGAGACATGAGCCTTGCAAGTTGTCCGACGTGTGTTTCTCCCATACTTCCGTCTATTTCAGCCCTTGTTACCATTGCCGCAACGGAGTCAAGAACTATGCAGTCGATCGCCCCCGACCTTGCCAAAGCTTCTGCAATTTCAAGAGCCTGCTCGCCGCTGTCCGGCTGAGATACCAGCATGGATTCAATATCTACGCCAAGATTCTGCGCATATACCGGGTCAAGAGCATGCTCAACGTCTATGAAGGCTACTTCGCCTCCCATCTTCTGCGCCTCTGCCACTATATGTAAGGCAACGGTGGTCTTACCCGAGCTTTCTGGCCCGTATATCTCAACTATTCTTCCCCTTGGCACACCGCCTATTCCCAGAGCCAGATCAAGGGTCATAGAGCCTGTGGGTATCGCCGCAATATCAAGAGCTTTGGTCTGCCCTAGCTTCATTACAGCTCCGGCTCCGTAGATTTTTTCTATCTGAGCAATAGCAGTTTCCAGAGCTTTTTTCTTTTCCTCTCCCGTAACGACCGTTACGGGCTTCTTTTTTTCGGCCTTTTTTATCGCCATTTTATTTCCCTCCTAAAGTGGTTTTATTCATTGTAACATATCATCTGTCCAAAAGTCCGTACTCTTTTAGATGTATACCGCACAGACAAGAATCGTCTGCAACACAAGAAACAACGGCACAAGGCAATAAAACTTTGCCTTTCTGGTCTTATGTCTTACAAGATACATAGCGAGCAATCCGCCAAGCGCGCCAAACAAAAAGCACAGCGAAAGAAGCGTTCTTTCAGATATCCTTCTGCTTCCGTTTATCGCCTTTAGCTTATCCGCTGCAAACGCCGCGAAGGTTATCACGCACATAATAAACACTGGCGCGGCGACTGCCAACGGATTGGAGCGAAGAAAATCAGTCAGCGTATTCATCCGATACCTCTGCTGTCACAACGCGGTATATTCCGGATAAGTCCTTATGCTTTCTCACATTTGTATATCCGTTGTGAATGAGAAGCGTCATAACCTCCTGCTCCTGTCCAATACCTATTTCAAGATACATTTTTCCGTCCTTTTTCAAAACGCCTTTATATGCTCTTGCTATCTTCGAGTAATAATCAAGTCCGTCCTGCCCGCCGAAAAGTGCCTCGAACGGTTCAAATGAAACCTCCGGCTGTAAATTTTGCGGCATCATATCCTCAACGCTTAAATACGGAGGATTGCAGGTTATAATATCCGCCTTTGGCAGACCTTTTATTACGCTCTCGTCAAAAATATCGCCGAGTATGAGCTTTGCATCTGATTCAAAGTTGTCAGTATTCTTCTCAAGGTACTCAAACGCCGCCCTGCTCTTTTCAATCATCAAAAGATGTGAAACAGAAAGCCTGTCCTCAAGCGTAAGCCCTATGCAGCCGCTTCCCGCACAAAGGTCTATCACGGTCATACCGCTTTTTTGCTTGTTGTCATTTAAGCACTTTTCTACAAGTGTCTCTGTGTCCTGACGGGGGATCAAAACTCCATCACCCACCAAAAAGTGTTTGCCGTAAAAATCCCACTCACCTATTATATACTGAAGCGGCTCATGGTCAAGACGCCTTTTCATAAGCTCGTTCAGAACTTTCTGCTCCGATTCTTTAAGCGTGTAATCAGGCGTTTTCAAAGCGCTCTTTCCGGTCGCATACAATATAAGCTCATCAACCTCTTTGGGATTTGATATACCACCCTCAGAAAGCTTTGTTTTAATTATTTCCTTTGCTTCTTTTAACTTCATTTATCCTCCATCAGAACATTAGTTCTTTATATTTAGTATACCGTATTTTTTGACATTTGTCAAGCCCTACCACTTATCTTCTTCTTTATTCGTCGGAATACAAGGCTTAAGCGCCGCTATGGCAACCTCGATCTCGCTTTCGTCGGGTTCTCTGGTAGTAATTCTCTGAAGCCAAAGCCCGGGCGCTGATATCACCCTTGTCACGGGATTATAGTATTTTCCGGCCAGACGTATGACCTCATAGGTTATACCTACATAAACGGGTATGAGCAAAAGCTTGATAGCTATTCTCAAAACAATATTATTCCACGGAAGCTGTAAAACCGAGGTTATTATTATGCTTACTATCAAAGTGAGAATTATAAAGCTTGTTCCGCATCTCGGGTGAAAACGGCAGTGCTTTTTTACATTTTCGACCGTAAGCTCCTCTTCTGCCTCGTAGCAGGCGATCGTTTTATGCTCAGCTCCATGATACTCGTATGTTCGCCTTATATCCTTTAAAAGCGCGGTGAGCGCCATATACAGAATAAATATGGCTATCTTTATTATACCCTCAATTACCGTCTTTGCAACCGAATTAAGCGTTATCACCTTTCCGACCAGACTTGACACAAGTGCCGGCAACCACATAAACAAAACCACCGCAAGTGCAACACCCAGTATGACTCCTATCGTGGTAACTATCGGCATCAGCTTATCTCCGATATGTCTGTCAAGCCACATCTCAAATTTTGTCTGCGGCTGATCGTCCTCAAAATCCATAGCTCTGTCAGCGGATTTTGTGAGGCACTTATAGCCGTCCACCAGAGAGGTAACAAAGTTAAACGGACCTCTTATGAAAGGACATTTTCTGTACCAAGGCGGATTTTTTCCGTTTTTTATAGCCCATGTTTCCGTCTCTATCTCTCCTGTCGGAAGCCTCAGCGCCATTGCCGAAGTTTCTATCCCCCTCATCATTACGCCCTCAATAAGCGCCTGTCCGCCTATTTTGGATTTGAATTTTTCCTTTGAATTATTCGCCATTTGCAAATTCGTTCCTTTCCTCTACTGTTGAAATAACCTCGACATTTACACTTTTTTCTGCTGCGGTTTTCTTATTTTCCCGGCAGGGAAGCTTTATAATAACAGTAGTTCCCACACCCTTCTGACTGTTTATGTCAAGCGTTCCACCGTGAAGAGTTATTATTTCGTCCGCTACCGCCAGGCCGATTCCGGAACCACGTCTGGTATTATCAGCCTTAAAAAATTTTTTCTTGACCTTCGGAAGATCCGTCTCGCTTATACCTATTCCGGTATCTGATACGGATATTACCGCATAGCCCTTTTCCTCATATGCTTCAACATTTACCATATCTCCGCTGTCGCAGTATTTTATAGCGTTGTCGACGATATTTATAAACACCTGTCTTAAACGGTTTTTGTCGCCGTAAACTATCGGGAGCATCTCAGGCTCGTAATAATTAAGCGTTATGTTCAAAGCCTTTGCTCTTTCCTGATATATAAGTATAGTTTCACCAAGCTCCGCTAATATATCAAGGTTGTCCATATTAAGCAAAAGCCGCCCGTCCTGAATACGCGAAAAGTCTAAAAGCTCCTCGACCATTTGAGAAAGTCTTTCGCTTTCCGATGAAATTACTCTCATTCCTTTTATAAATGTATCTCTGTCGTTTATAGTCGTAAGCGTTTCACTCCAGCCCTTTATCGCCGTAAGCGGAGTTCTCAGCTCATGAGATACCTGAGATATAAATTCATTTTTCATCGTCTCGGCGCTAGACAGCTCTCCCGCCATATAGTTTACACTCTCACAGAGCTTTCCAAGCTCATCATCCCGCTTAGGCTCAAGTCTCTTTGAGAAGTCCCCAGTCGCGTATTGTCTTGCCACCGTTGCTATTTCGTCCACCGGTCTTTTTATGGTCCTTACAAAGTAAAAGCCAAGCGCAAAAATAAGTCCTAAAAGTGCCACGGAAATAAGTACTATTACTATCGAAAAAAACAGACACCTATTATTTACTCCCTCAAGAGATGTAGCCATTCTTAGCGCCGCAAACTCCGACGATGATTCGTCGATAGATGTCGTAAGCAGCATTATCTCCTCTCCGGTGGAAAGCTCCAGCGTATCTATAACTCCGTCGTTAGTATACTGATTTTCAAGACTTGCGCCCTCATCAAACGAAAACCCCGAAGAGGTAACCGCAACTTCTCCCTGCCTATCGATAGCCATAAGCTCTATTCTGTCCTTTTCGTCAAACGTCTCGACTATCGACCGAATCTCAGCATTGTGATTAGACGATGTATCATACGAAAGCCTAGAAACCTCCGCCGTTAGAATATTCATTCTGTTTGTAAGATACTGCTGGACCGAATTTTTATAATAGCTGTAAAAAATTATTATCGAAGCAACGCACACCGCTGTTATGATAAGAAATATCACGCTGAAGATATTCAAAAACCAGCGCTTTGTAATGCTCATCTGCTTAAAGAAACCCTTTATGCCTTCCGGCGAAAAAGTTTCCCGCCAGTCTCCGTGCCTGAGATTTTCAAATGTTTGCTTAATCCTTGAGGGCAATAAGGCAAAAAACTCCCCCACCATTTTAAGCTGCATTATCAAGGTCTCCTTCCTTTAAGTTGAAAAGATGTATCACTCTGAGGTTTTGCCGCTTTCGGCTAAGCGTAATATATTCAAGCTAATTATTGTTAGACACCCATTTATATCCAAAGCCCCAGATCGTCTGGATATACTGTGGATTTGAAGGCTCGTCCTCTATCTTCATTCTTATTCTTCGGATATTCACATCAACTATCTTATCCTCGCCGAAATAGCTGTCTCCCCATATCTGGTTTAGAATGCTCGTGCGGTCAAGGGCGGTGTTCTGATTCTTGAAAAAGTACTCCATTATCTGATATTCTACCTGCGTAAGATCGATCTGTTCTCCGTTTTTGTAAACGGTTCTGCTCTTGAGATTGATGGTAAACGGTCCCGAGCTTATTGATGATGCAGATTCCTCATGCTTAGGCTGAGCCATATCCACTCTTCTGCAAACCGCATCTACTCTTGCGATAAGCTCAGATATGGAAAAAGGCTTTGTAATGTAATCATCTGCGCCTATCATAAGTGAAGATACCTTGTCCATCTCCTGACTTTTTGCCGAAAGCATGATTATTCCCAGCGCCTGAGTTTTTTCTCTGAGCTTTTTGCACACCTGAAAGCCGTCGATCCCGGGCATCATAATGTCAAGCAGTGCAACGTCAAACTTTCCCTCCTGCTCGTCAAAAACCCTTATGGCTTCCTCTCCGCAGTTTACGTCCACCACCTCATATCCAACACGCTGAAGATTGATAACGACAAACTCTCTGATTGAATCCTCGTCTTCACACACCAAAATTCTTCTCATTATTATAACCCTCCGTGATGTATTAGTTTTTTACGGTATCAAATAAAAATTATCCTTTATATCATCAAGTTTCAGACAAAGCTTTTCATCGGTATTAGTCCGTTTGACTATATATCTGAGCTGTCCCTGCTGTGTTATAAGCATATACCCGAGCGCTCTGTAATTTTCATACTCTGAGCTGTTTACCACGTTTATCCTGAAAAGCTCCTTATCGCTCTGTTGAGCCGTTCCCTCTAACTTGTAAAAAACAGATTCCCCGGTAGTTTCATCTATCTTTACGGTGGCGCTCTTGAGCATATCCGGCGGCATATTGAAAAAATATCCGTCGTTTATCATATAAAAGCCCTTGTACTTTTGCTTAAGAGAATAGTCCCCATCGAATCCTGAAAAAACGGTGATCATATTCTTAACGCTGTCTGCCTGCTCATACCCCGCCATTATCTCGTTTGTAGGGATCTCAAGAGTTCCGTCACGTCCAACATCCTGTGTGAGGTACCCCGTATCTCTCACCGACTTTTCAAAAGCCTTGTCTTTAAAAACCAAAGACAGATTCTGATACGTTTTTGAGCTTTTTGATATTATGTCCGTCTGCAAATATCCGTCAGCATTTAAGGAATCAATAAAAATCGCCCGCTTGCCGTCTTCGGTCTTTCCGTGGCGGCACTGAACATACGAGGAGATATAGTCTGACATCTTCACCGTTGCGATAGTGTAAAACTCGTTTCCTTCCTGTCCTATTATAACTCCCTCTGTCTTGCCGGTTTCAGGGTCAATGCTCGACTTGAAAATGTCGTAATAGCCGTCGTCTTCAAAGTCAACTACGCTGAGAAGCGAATAATTGTCTGTATACACCGTGTTTATATTCTCACTGTCATATGAGTATATCTGAAACTGATTGAGTGACGGACTGAGTGTAGAATAGCCTATAATGATACTGGGAGATCTGCCCTCTCTGAGCGGAGAAATAAATATCCTGTCAACCTCCGCGCCCGAACCGGCAAAGTCAATTGCCGAACTCCACTTACCGTCGATCTGGTCGAGAATATGAACATGGACCGTTCCCTCGTCAAGGTCAGCCGACTTATACTGATAAAAAACTATCGCCTCTTCGGTCGGCTCATTATCGATGTTTTCTATAACGAATGCGCTGCGGTTCTCCCCGTTTTTAGGATACTTAAGCGTAATCTCATTTCCGATTGCATTCGTAAGAGCTTCGTGTATTTCCCTTTGCTCCGTTGTCATCATCGGCGCAGAAAGAAGTCCTCCCGCATCAAGCTCGTCCTCAAAGGAGCAGCCTGTAACCGACAGGCACACGGCGGTTATAAGTATAAAGGAAAGTATACGCTTCATCGCCGCTTGGCCCCTTTCGTTATAATTAAATATATTGTACCATATTTTAAAACCTTTTAAAAGGGGTTTTTATAAAAAATTCCCTATTTGATAGTTATTAACTTTAATGTCAAAGCTCCTGCCAAAGGCCCGGTTACGAATCATTTTTGTATCCATTGCCCATTTTTCAAGGAAAATATGCTTTAAAATAGTGTATAACACAGATTTTTGCAGGATTTTATTTTTTTACTTGCATTTTTGCGGAATATGTAATACAATATTAAATAACGATTACTTTGATTACGGAGGAAAATAAAATGCTTTTGAAAGATATGTCTAAGCAGCAGCTTTCAGAGTTTAAAGATGCAGAACAGAAAAAATTTGATGAGTTTAAGGCAATGGGGCTAGACCTTAACATGGCAAGAGGAAAGCCTTGTTCAGAGCAGCTTGACCTTACGCTCGGCTTGCTGGACGCTGTTCACTCGGACTCCTCCCTTTTGGCTTCCGACGGAACAGACGTAAGAAATTACGGCGTTTTAGACGGACTTCCAAGAGCAAAGAAAATGTTTGCGCAAATGCTTGGGGTCGATCCTAGCGAGGTAATAGTCGGCGGAAATTCGTCTCTTAATATGATGTATGACACTGTTGTGAGAAACTTACTGTTCGGCTCTGACGGTGAAAGCCAGCCCTGGGGCAAATCGGAAAAAATAAAGTGGCTTTGCCCCTCTCCCGGATATGACCGACACTTTGCAATATGCCAGTCGTTGGGAATTGAGATGATAACCGTTCCGATGCTCTCTACCGGCCCGGATATGGATATGGTCGAGCGTCTGGTTGAAAGCGATGAGGCGATAAAGGGGATCTGGTGCGTTCCAATGTACTCAAACCCCACCGGAATAACCTATAGCGATGAAACGGTAAAACGCTTTGCAGCCTTGAATCCAAAAGCAAAGGATTTCAGGATTTTCTGGGACAACGCATACTGCATTCACCATCTGACCGACACACCCGACAAGCTCTTAAATATCTTTGACGAGCTAAAGGCAAACGGCAAGGAGGATATGATCTATATTTTTGCATCGACCTCAAAGATCTCCTTTCCAGGAGCAGGTGTTGCCGCAATGGCTGCGAGCAAGAAAAATATAGACTATATACTGTCAAAAATGACAATACAGACTATCGGCCCCGACAAGATAAATCAGCTTCGGCACGTAAAGTTCTTTGGCGGATACGACGGACTTATAGAGCACATGAAAAAGCACACCGCAGTGATAGCGCCCAGATTCAAAGCTGTAATAGACGCGCTCGAGCAAGAAATAAAGCCCCTCGGGATAGGATCGTGGCACACTCCCAACGGCGGATATTTTATAAGCTTTGATTCTTTAAACGGATGTGCAAAAAGAATAGTTTCTCTTTGCAAGGAAGCCGGAGTTGTTCTGACAGGTGCGGGAGCAACCTATCCTTACGGCAACGATCCTGATGATAAGAACATAAGGATCGCTCCTACATTCCCGAGCATTGACGAGCTTAAAACCGCAGTTAAAATATTCTGTACAGCGGTAAGGCTTGCAAGCGCTGAAAAGCTGCTTGACGACTGACAATAAACAAAACATAAAACCCTATCGGTTTAATGGTTCTGCCCATAAAACTCCGATAGGGTTTATTTATTCTTCTTCAAACGACGCGCCAATGTCGTTCATAAGCGCACACTCGGCTTCAAGAGTCTCTCCGTCCGTGTTGTCTTTAGAATATCTGAAATACTTTATCCTGATCTTCTGGCCCGCTTTTTTGGCCTCCATTATTTTCACAACATCCTCAATGCTATCTGCCTGCTTGCCGTCAAGCTCCAAAATTATGTCGCCCGGCTCAAGATACTTTTGAGCGTCGCAGGACTTATCAACGTCCTGAACCACAAGTCCCGCTTTGGTGCCATATATCTCAGCCTGAGACTTTGAAACCGCATAATAGGTTATCCCGAGTCTTGCCCTGTTGGCAACGTATCCGTTTTCAATAATGCTCTCCACAACAGGTATCACAGCATTTGTGGAAATCGCAAAGCCTATTCCGTCATACCGGGTATTGCTCAACTTTGACGAGGTTATTCCTATAAGCTGCCCCCACATATTCAACAACGCTCCGCCGGAGCTTCCCGGATTTATGGCGGCGTCTATCTGTAAGCAGCTCATTCTGATCCCTTGTTCTCCGCCGCGAATCATTCGGTCTACTCCCGAAACTATACCGGAAGTCACCGTACCGCCGTACCCTCCGGGATTTCCGATCGCCACTACCTCCTCGCCGAGTCTGGTCTCGGTAGAATCTCCGATTTCTATCGGGGTGAAGCTGCCCGATATCTTTAACACCGCGACGTCAGAACCTTCATCGGCGCCTATCACCTTGGCTTCATAATCCCTGCCATCATAGGTGACTACTCTCAGACCTTTAGTCGCAGAGGCAATTACGTGAGCGTTGGTTATGATATATCCGTCGGAGGTAAAGATCACTCCGCTTCCCTGCCCGGAATAAGTATACAGATCCTCACTGCTGTCGTTTTCCTTGTATCCCGTTATGGAAACTATCGAAGGAGAAGCAAGCTTTGCAACTCCCTCAACAGTATATCTTCCGTCTTCGGTTTTGAATTCGTCAGAAATTTCCGGCTTTTGCTGTTCGGTGATAGTAAGTTTTACACCGTTGTCATTTTTTATAGCATTTGAAAGCCATCCGTCTCCGAGCACAAAATTAAGCGTAATTACAGAAGCCGCAAAAAGGCACAGAAGTATCGCAAAAACAATTGCAAAAACCGAACCTATGCTCCTTCGCCTTTGGGGAAGCCTTGCCTTTGCCCAAAAAAGCTCCCGAGAAACCTCGTCACGCTTATCCTTATTTTCTTCTATCTCATCATCAAAAAAACTCATACTGAACCCTATTTCTTACTTTATGGGAATCGTCACCGTCACAGAGGTCTGCCCGTTTCCCGTCCGGGCAGTAACATCTCCCCCGTGAAGCTGTGAAATTTTCTTTACTATGCTAAGCCCCAGTCCCATGCCGTTTTTATTCTTTGAATTATCCGACCGGTAACCTGCGGCAAATATTTTCTCTGTATCCGTCTTTTCGATCTCTCCGGAATTATTCAGAGTAACATCAACCCTTTTAGCATCAGATTTAATATGCAGCCGGATCGATCCGCCGTAAGGAGTATACTTTACACAATTTTCGATAAGGTTGTAAAACGCCCTGTGCAGAAGATCCTTATCACCTTCAACCGAAACAGTTTTAACTCTGCTGTTTTCTATCTCCTCGATCCCACTCAGAGTGATGTTTTTGTCTGTTATTGTCTTTTCAAACGAGAGAAATATCTCGCATATAACATCATATATCTTTACTTCTTTTTTAACAATGCGAACACTGTCAAGCTTTTTATAAACGGCGTAATCCTCAGCTATTTTTGCAGCCCTTTCCGACTCGCTTTTAATTATCTGAAGATATTTTTCCTCTTCGCCTTTAGGTATAGTACCGTCAATAATGCCTTCGGCAAAACCTCTGATCGAATTCAAAGGAGCCTTGATGTCGTGCATCATATAAGACATTTCTTCGTCCGCCAGTTTGTTTTCCTTTTTATGCCTTGCTGCGGAAAGCTCCAAAAGCAAAAACATAACTAACAAAAGTATCAAAAATGCCGACACAAACACAAGCATCAGCTCTCTGTCCATATTTATGCCTCCACGGTTAAGAAAGGTATTCTGACAGCAAATAACGGAAAATGATTCGGTGCAATTACCCAATACTTAAAATAAACGGATACCAGAACAAACGGGTTAAGCATCACTCAAAGCATGAGCTTACTGACGCACTCCCTGATGCCGTTAAATCGGTAAGGCACGCTATTTTAGGTCTTACTGCTTTGCTTCCTCTTCGACCTCAAATTTGTAGCCTACACCCCAAACAGTTTTAAGCTCCCACTTTTTTGAAACGCCGTCAAGCTTCTCACGAAGCCTTTTTACATGAACATCAATAGTTCTTGAGTCACCGTAATACTCAAAGCCCCAGACCTCGTCCAGAAGCTGATCACGTGTGTATACTCTATTAGGATTAGACGCAAGATGGAACAAAAGCTCCAACTCCTTAGGCGGAGTGTCAAGCACCTTTCCGTCGACCTTGAGCTCATACCTTGTCATATTCACCACGAGCTTGTCATACTTTACTTCCTTGATCTCAACCTCGCCGGAAGACTGACCCGCACGGCGGTAAACCGCCTTCACCCGGGCAACGACCTCTTTTACGTCAAACGGCTTTACAACATAATCGTCTGCACCCAGTTCAAGCCCAAGCACCTTGTCAAATGTCTCTCCCTTTCCGGTTATCATTATGATCGGAACATTTGACCTCTTTCTGATTTCCCTGCAAACCTGCCAGCCGTCCAGAGAGGGCAGCATAATATCAAGCAGAACTATGTCAGGCTTCAAGGCGTTGAACTTTACAACTGCCTCTTCGCCGTCAAACGAAAGCATTACATTGTAGCCTTCTTTTTCAAGATACAGTCTCAGCAGTTCACAGGTGTTTTTATCATCGTCAATGACTAAAACCTTTCCGAGCGACATATCATTATCCTCCGAACAAAAATATTAAATAAAAGCAAAATAATTTTTAACGCCATGTTTAAAAATTGTTACGAAACTTTTACCAAATCTTAATTTATTATAGCAAATATATCAAATGTTTTGTGTCTTAAATATTAACTTAATATGTCTAAACTGTTAATTTTATAGTTTGTACGTAATTTAGTTTCTTTTTGTTCACAATTTGCCACTGTAAGATGTATTCGTAAAATCTCAACACCCTACATATAGCGCTTTTTCAAGTATATCGCCATTCAAATATTTTATTTGTAAAAAATTACCTTAATGAATTACTGATACACATTTTTTTTGTGCATAATCGCCAAAAATATTAAAAAACAGAAAAAAATGCCTATTACCCCCTTGTAATTTGAAAAAAAGATGATAAAATAATATTTAGCACTCAACAAGCAGGAGTGCTAAACACAGGGAATTTTTATTTTATATAGGAGGTATTTGTCATGACTATCAAACCATTACAGGACAGAGTCGTTATTAAAATGGTTGAAGCTGAAGAAACCACAAAGAGCGGTATCATCTTAGCGGGAAGTGCTAAGGAAAAGCCGCAGATCGCTGAGGTTGTTGCAGTGGGGCCCGGAAAAACTGACGTTACTATGGCGGTAAGCGTAGGAGATAAAGTTTTGACGAGCAAGTATTCAGGAACCGAAGTAAAGGTTGACGGCGAGGAGTATACTATTTTAAAGATGGATGATATTCTCGCAGTAGTAGGCTAAAGCTTAGTATAAAAGGAGGAAATGAATTATGGCAAAGCAGATCATTTATGGTGAGGAAGCAAGAAAGTCGCTTCAGACAGGTATCGACAAGCTTGCCGATACGGTAAAAATCACACTCGGACCTAAGGGAAGAAACGTAGTGCTTGACAAAAAGTTCGGCGCTCCGCTGATTACAAACGACGGTGTGACCATTGCGAAGGAAATAGAGCTTGAGGACGCTTTTGAAAATATGGGCGCTCAGCTTGTAAAAGAGGTTTCCACAAAGACCAACGACGCTGCCGGTGACGGAACCACCACCGCTACGCTTCTGGCTCAGGCACTTGTAAGAGAGGGTATGAAGAACATAGCTTCCGGCGCAAATCCGATGGTAGTTAAAAAGGGTATGCAGAAGGCTGTTGACACAGCAGTTGACACTATCGTAAAGAACTCCAAAAAGGTTGAGGGCAGCGACGACATAGCAAGAGTAGGAACCGTTTCCTCATCTGACGAAAGCGTAGGAAAGCTTATCGCGGAGGCTATGGAAAAGGTTACAAGCGACGGCGTTATCACAATAGAAGAGTCAAAAACCGCTGAGACCTACAGCGAGGTAGTTGAAGGTATGCAGTTTGACAGGGGCTACATCACTCCTTATATGGTAACCGATACCGATAAGATGGAAGCGGTAATTGACGACGCTTACATTCTCATCACAGACAAGAAGATCACCAACATTCAAGAGATCCTTCCGCTGCTTGAGGAGATCGTTAAGTCGGGCAAAAAGCTTCTTATCATCGCAGAGGATATTGAGGGAGAGGCACTTTCAACAATTATCGTAAACAAGCTCAGAGGAACATTTACCTGTGTAGGAGTCAAGGCTCCGGGCTTTGGCGACAGAAGAAAGGAAATGCTCCGCGATATTGCTATTCTCACAGGCGGAGATGTTATAACAGAAGAGCTTGGCTTTGAGCTTAAGGATACTACTATCGAAAACCTTGGTCGTGCAAGACAGGTAGTGGTTCAGAAGGAAAACACTATAATAGTTGACGGCGCAGGCGATTCCGAGGAGATCAAGAGCAGAATAAAGGAAATCAGGAACCAGATCGAAACAACGACCTCTGACTTTGACAAGGAAAAGCTTCAGGAAAGACTTGCAAAGCTTTCCGGAGGAGTTGCTGTTATTAAAGTTGGTGCTGCAACGGAAATCGAGATGAAGGAAAAGAAGCTCAGAATAGAGGACGCACTTGCCGCAACAAAGGCCGCTGTTGAGGAGGGTATAGTTGCAGGAGGCGGTACTGCGCTTCTTAACGCTATCCCCGCTGTAAAGGCGCTTACTGATACTCTCGACGGCGATGAAAAAACCGGAGCTATGATCGTTCTCAAGGCTCTTGAGGAGCCTGTTCGCCAGATAGCTATAAACGCAGGACTTGAGGGAAGCGTTATCGTTGACAAGATAACCTCCACAAACAAGGAAGGCTACGGCTTTGACGCATACAAGGAAGAGTATGTTGATATGATCCCCGCGGGAATCGTAGACCCGACAAAGGTTACTCGTTCAGCACTTCAGAATGCGGCATCTGTCGCTTCAATGGTTCTTACAACAGAGAGCCTGGTAGCTGATATTCCTGAGCCGGAGCCGGCACAGCCGGCAATGCCCGCAGGCGGAATGTACTAATAAACTATTCGCAATAGTGCAAAAAAGGCTTACCGATTTGGTAAGCCTTTTCTTTTTCACTCTTTTTCACTCTTCCCCGTTCCAGATATACTTTTTTAAATTTTCTATCTTTCCTTCATCAGACACCTCAATACCGTCTGCGCGCAAAAGTGAAATCTGCTTGTTTTCACCGCCGAAAGCAAACGCCTTTGACACCATACCGAATCGGTTAACCACCCGGTAACAGGGAATGTTTTCGGGGTCAGGATTGACATGAAGCGCATATCCAACGACCTGTGACCAGTGTTTGTTTCCGGCAAGAAATGCAACCTGTCCATAGGTAGCGACCTTTCCCCTCGGGATCCTTCTTACCACCTCATAGATTCTTTCAAATTTGTTCATACTTACCTCTAAAAAAGGGCGAAACATAATTCGCCCTTTGATCTTTTTGCAAGTTCCGTTAATCCTCTCCGAGCTTTAACGCCTGAGAAATCTTTATCTTTGAAATTATTCTTCCCAATACCGCAAAGCCTACTCCCAGCATCAGAAGAATAAGAATGTAAATTTTTATATAGTCGCTTCTCAAAGCCGTAACGCTGAACGGAAGCATCTTGCTCTGCGCTGTAAACATAGCTCTAAACAGCGGAACGAACAAGTCGCTTGCGATTCCGCCTATAATTATCGAAAATACTACAGCCACTCCCGAAACCAAAAGCTGCTCATAAATTATCATAGATATGATTTCCCGGTAGCTCATACCCATTGCACGCAATATTCCGAACTGAAGCGTGCGTGATTTTATTGACAGTATCCAGTAGATCAAAAATCCTATTACGCACATTATCATAATTATTATGAATCCGAGTGTAAGAGCTCCGTTTAAGCCCTGAAGCATCGGGTCATTTTTCTCTTTGACTATGTTCTGACTTGCGACCTCAAGCTTTGTTGGAACTATGTCAGAATCCTCAATGGATTCATAAAAATCCGCAACCTTTGCGTCATCTTCAAGATCTATCCACACTTCATACGGCTCTATGGGTGTCTGCACCTGAACATAGTTAAAGTTCATAACCGCAAAGTCTATATATGTTCCGTTTTCATTCTGCTCGGTGGGGTCTATGCTCGGCCAATAGTCTACAAATGCGATGACCGTCGCACCAAAATAGTCGTTTGCTCCCCACTTCACCTGAATGTTGTCACCAAGCTCATATCCGTAGTTATCCTTAAATGATGAGGAAAGAATAACGCCGTAATTGCATTCGCTGAGTGCATTAAGATAAGCGTTTATATGAGCCGGCAAAAGCTCGTCTTTAAACCAGCATATGTTAGCAAATTCGCTCGGGTTTACCGTCATGAGGCGGACATTTGAAAGGGTGTCGGTGCTTTCAGAACGCTCACCTCTTACATTTTCCCATCCTTTGTTACCGTTCTCATCCTCCTGATTTTTAGGAGCCTTTACCGTTACCTTCCTTGAGCTTTTTATACTTGCTGAATCGTTTTTATATACGGCGGTAGCCGACTTTACGCCGTCAAGCTTTTCAAACCGCTCAAAAACAGGTTCTATGTAAGAAACCGAGCTGCCCGTCTGAGTGGATTCGTCTTCCGCAGCTTCTTCCGCTTCAGCCTGAGAAGAGCTTGAAGCTCCGCTGTCGCTTTCCCACTGTTCGGCGATCACCGCATCACATCCGACTGTATACGCAGCCGTTTGCTCAGCGTTTCTGTTAAGCGCGCGGGCGGTGTTAGCAAAGAAAAGCCCCAGAGCTACCGTGAGCATCAAAAATATCATAATAAAGCGTTCGCGCCCGGTAGAAGATCTTCCTATATTGTTTAATGATATGTACTGTGCAGGCGTCCACACACGCTTGCCCAGCATATAAACGAACCTTATTACAAACGGATATATCCGCACCACAAGCAAGGCTGCTCCGAGTATAAACGCGGTAGATGACACAAACAAAAGCGGATTTACCGTAACAGATGCGTCTGTCACTCCCTGAGCCGCAAGATTTTCCTGAGTTTGGTTGTAGTAATAAAGCCAAGCGACCGAACCTGCTATCAGTATAACATCTAAAAACGCCTTGTCCCAAAGAGGACGCTTTGCCTTTCTCGCCTTTGAAGCCTTGTGCGCCACTATTGTGGTTTTTGTCGCGGGGACAATAGGCACCATTGTCGTAATAAAGAACACCCCTACCGCCAAAAGCGAATAAAGCACCGCTTCTATCGAAAACTTTATAGGCAGCGCCGTTCTGTTAACAAATTCCAAAAATCCGTTTGACGCACCCAGAACATGACAAAGTCCATATCCTATAAACGGACCTATTATAGCCGTAACTATTCCCAGCACAATGGATTCAAGCACATAGATGAGCATGATCTGAAGACTTGAAGCTCCTCTTGATTTGAAAACGGCGATCTCGTTTTTTTCCTGCTCTACATTCAGTTGCGAGACCATAAACAGATAGAAAACTATCATGAGCATTACAGGGATCTGCACCAGCCACAAAAGAAGCTGAAGCATGGATGAACGCTCTGCATACTCCTCAAAAATTCCGATAGCAGGAACGTCAAGCGTTATGGAATTCTCAGAATACACCTTGTCCTGCTCCCTTAAGTCCTCAAGAACTCCGTCCAGAGAGGTCATATCAAGGTCAGGATAGTCTATCGCATAGCGTGTTGACATATTAACAATATTTATAGCGCCTGTTTCAACTGCGCTGAGTACAGTGTCATAATCCGCAAAGGCAGTGGAAACATATGCGTCGTCAAGTCCTTCAGACCAATAGGAATCGTTTGCCTTCTTTACATCAAAGGCACCTGTGATCTTTATTTTTATAGTCTTGTCAGCATTGAAAACATTTGATATCTTATATGTCTCACCGACCACCAGTCCTGTTTCACGCAGACTTTCGTTTGTTAGTATGCACTCAACGACCCCATCGTTTATCCCGGGAGTATACATTTCTCCCTGTGTTATCTTTATGTGGTTTTTGATATCGGACATACCCGTGACATTTACTCTTGAAATGCTGTCATCGCTGGAGTTTGCCTCGGCTATTATCATAAGATAGCTGTCGGTTATGATCTTCTTTGAATTTTCATACGGAACCGACAAAGAATCGAAATTGTCTTCAAACGACTTTGACATTTCGTCGATTATTTTAAGCTGATTCTCAGTATCCAGATCAAGATTCAGATTATATGAAGCCGAGTAAATTCCCGGGTATTCTCCGTTATCCACCTGGTACGACTGCATATCCTTGACAAGCATCCTCTGAAGAGACGCGTTCATATAAAGCGGAATGGTACTCATCATGGCCGAAGCCATAACAAAGCCTATCAGCAGGCAGATGACCATCCACTTGGTATTTATCATTTTACGAAAAAGCAGAGTAAGCATTCTCTTTTTCCTTTCCCTAGTTTAGTATAGTGTGAAACGGAGCTATCTTACGATAACCTTTTCTCCTTCCTTGAGCCCTGAAATAATCTCCGACTCTGAACCCGTTTCAAGGCCTACCTCTACTTCTCTTGACTCTTTTTCGTTCTTGTCGTTAAGCACATATACCACCCGCTTGCCGTTTACGGTCTTTACAAGCTTTTTAGCGACCACCAAAACGTTTTTCCTGCTGTCGAGCACAAGCGTAACATCTGCGATATTACCTATGGCGTCAGTAGGTGTGTCTGACGAAAATTGAGCGTAAACCTTGGTCTCCTCAAAGGTTATTCCGGAGTTTTCCGGATAATTGTTAGGAGTAGCAAAAATTTCGCCCTTATAGTCCTTGCGGTTATAGCTTATAGTTACCGCCTGACCCACCTTAAATCTTCCTATGTCGCTCGGCTCAATGGGAATATACAAAGCGCTTTTATCAACAATAGTGGCTATCATCTCGCCTGCGGTTACCTCCTCACCGACTGTTCGCTCCGTAACAGATGAAACTGTTCCCGCTGCCGTGGCATAAAGAGAGGATTTTTCCTTTTCCCGGTTCAGAGCGTCAAGCTCATTTTTCAAAATATCAACGGTTACCTGAGCGTTATCCACCTCAGACTGACTTCCGCCGTTTTCCGCAGTTATGGTAACATTGAGCTGCGCCTGCTGGATCTTCAGCTCCTTGTCCCTTATTTCAAACTCAAGGTCGCCCACATCAAGCTCACATATAAGGTCGCCTTTGCTGACCATATCCCCTGCCTTGACATAAAGCTTTTTTATCTTTCCGCCCTGATCCTCAAATGAAAGCTCGCTCGTGGACTTAGACATTACCGTTCCTGAGTTTGTCAGCTTTTTGACTATATCCTTCTTCTGCACGTCAAGCGTCGTATATTTAACCTCGCTCGCCTTTACGGTAGGCGCCTCAAGAACCTCTTCCTCATCGGGAAGAAAGTAGCATCCGCTTAATATTGATGTCAGTATAACTGACATTATAAGTAATGAAACCGTCTTTTTTATCATTGTTTATTCCTCACAGTAATAAAAGTTTGTCTTATGTATGTACTCATGTTAATTATACTATTTTTTGCAAAAAAAGTCTATAAAAACGAATCGTTATTTTGTAGAAAATTCGCATTGTTTTTTGTGTATATTACACACAAAAAAGCCCGCAGTGTAATTTGCGGGCCGACTATTTTGCCTTAAGCCTTTGTGCAAGTTCTTCGGCACGGTCATAAATATCCGATTCACTTTCGTTCAAAAAGTACCTTCCTTCACGGAATAAAACCCTGCCGTTTATCATAGTAAGCTTTACATTTTGCTTTGAGCCTGAATATACTATGTTTTTTACAGTGTTGTTTAACGGGCGCATATTGGGCTTATCAAGGTCGATCACGACAATGTCTGCTTTTTTACCTACCTTAAGTACATCACAGTCAAAGAGTCCCATAGCTCTTGCGCTTCCAACAGTCGCGGCTTTTAAAACCTCATCGGCGGCACAGGCCGAGGCATCGCCGTATTTAAGTTTTTGAAGCCCTGTTATCAGAAACATTTCCCTGAACATATCAAGCGCGTTGTTTGAAGCCGCTCCGTCAGTTCCCACCGCAAGCTTCACACCGCTTTTTAAAAGTCGACATATATCCGCAACACCGCTTGCAAGCTTTGTGTTGGAGCCGGCATTGGTCACCGCCCAAAGTCCTCTTTGTTTAAAGATGTCAATATCATTATCCGATAAATGCACGCAGTGGAAACCGCCTCCTCCGTACTCAAAAGCGCCTAACGATTCAAAAAGCTCGGTCGGTGTTTTTCCGTAGCGTTTTATGCAGCCGGCGACCTCGTCCTCGGTCTCGCTGTTGTGCGCCCAAAAGCCCTCGCCGTATTTGCGGCATAGATCTGCTACTGCCTTTATCGTTTCGATATTGGTAGTGTATTCAGCGTGTATTCCCAGTCTGTATGAAACAAGCGGGCTTATATCGCGATACTTAAGATACTCCTCTTCAACACTTTCAGGCGTACCGCCAAAGTCGTTTATTGATGAGCATATAACGCTTTTAAAACCGCAGTCAGTTACCGCGCGCACGAAATCATCAAGGTAAAAATACATATCGAAGCAGGCTGTTATCCCGCTTGAAAGATACTCTAAAACCGCGAGCTTTGTAAACGCATATATATCCTCTCCTGAAAGCTTTGCCTCCATAGGAAAAACCTGACTGTTAAGCCACTCACTCAAAGGAAGATCGTCGGCATAAGAACGCAGAAACGTCATTGCGCTGTGGGTATGTGCATTTTTAAAGCTTGGCATGGCCAGACTGCCGCCGACGTCTATAACCTCATCAAACTCCCCGTCCTTAGGTTCGCCAATATAGGAAATGCTGTCGCCTTGTATATGGATCTCCCCGTCAGTTATATCACAGCTTCCGTCAAGAGTGAGAATTTTTGCATTTGTTATTTTTTTCATATAGCCTTTCCTTTCATATATGCTTGTCCGTAAAAGATATTATTGCTCAGATTGATTTATATAGTCCGATATGCTTTCAATGCACTCAACAAGTAGCTTTTTAAACACGGGCGCTACCCTGTCGGCGGTTTCTTTTACCTCTTCATGTGTAAGGGGATTTTTACTTATTCCCGCCGCAAGATTTGAAATACACGACACAGCGCAGATCCTCATGCCCATATGGTTTGCCGCCATCGCCTCGCAGGCGGTACTCATTCCCACAGCGTCCGCGCCGAGCGCCTTATACGCTCTTATCTCCGCAGGGGTCTCATAGTTAGGCCCTGTGGTCTGAATATAAACGCCCTCTTTGAGGTCAACGCCTACATCCTTTGCGCATTGTCTTATAATGTCCGCTAAATCCTTGTCGTAAACACAGCTCATATCAGGAAACCTAACGCCCAGCTCATCGATATTTTCACCTATAAGCGGGCTTTGAACCAAAGATGATATATGATCTGTAATAAGCATAAAATCTCCGGCATTAAAGCTTTCGTTTATTCCGCCGGAAGCGTTAGTCAAAAACAGCACCTTTGCACCTAAAAGTCCCATGATCCTTATTGGAAGCACTACATCTTCTATTGTATATCCCTCATAGTAATGAACTCTTCCCTGCATACACACAATATTTATCCCGTTTAGGCTGCCGAAGATGAATTTTCCCTCATGGCCCGAAACGGTAGATACCGGAAACCCTTGTATATCGCCGTAAGGTATTTCCGCTGCTTTTTCGATCTTTTCCGCAAATCCACCGAGTCCTGAACCGAGTACAAGTGCGATCTGAGGGACAAAATCGGTCTTTTTTCTTATTTTTCTCACATATTCATTTAATTTCTTGTAATACTGTGACATGTCGGTTATCCTTTCTTGATTAGGTAATTCTATAATACACCAATATGTTGAATTTTACAAGTAACAAAAAAGCGGCATAATACCGCTTTACTGTATCTTAGGCAGGGTAATAACGATTTTTGTTCCCTTTCCAACGCTGCTTTTAAGACTTATCGTTCCGCTGTGATAGGTTACTATATGCTTTACTATCGAAAGACCAAGTCCCGTACCGCCGGTCTGCTTTGACCGCGACTTATCCACCCTGTAAAACCGTTCAAAAATTCTCTCCTGAGACTCCTTTGGAATTCCTATCCCATTGTCCTCTACCACGATAAGCGCTCTTGAGCCTATATCCTTGACGATGATTTTTACATAACCGCCCTTTGTATTATATTTTATTGAGTTGTCCGCAAGATTTATCAGAAGCTCGTTTGCATAGCTTTTATTTGCCATAACGGTCACGTTCTGCACATCCAGTATTATCTCAACACCGTGCTGCTGTGCCTTGTGGGAAAGTATATCCGAAACCTCAAATGCTGCTTCATCAAGCCTTACGCTCTCGAGCTCGATCGTCTGTTCCTCTATTTCCGAAAGTCTTATTATATCGTTTATCAATAAAAGCAGCCGCTCGCTCTCACGAAAAATAGTTCCGCCGTATTTTTTAACATCGTCCGCACCGGTTATTATACCGTTTTCAAGCATTTCACCAAAGCCCTTGATAGTCGTAAGAGGAGTTTTAAGTTCGTGCGTTACATTAGCTGAAAAATCGTGTCTTATCTTTTCTGAATTCACGCTCTCTGTGGCGTCTATAAGAAGTATTATAACGCCAAAGCTCTCTGCAAACTCCGACCTGTTCATATAGACGCGGTAATAACGCTCGTCAATATCCACCGTGTTATAAGCAGAGCTTTCTTCACTGAGCTTTTTAAGCATGGAAAGTATTCTGTCGTCATTGGTAAGCTCGGTGATCTTTTTCGGCTCATCACCCATCTCAAAGTCGGGATTTAAGATCGCTGCGGCGCTTCGGTTTACGGACAGAATGGTACTTTCATCATCTATGAGTATCATACCCTCTACCATGTTGTCGGTGATAAGCGTGACACGTTCCTTTTCCCTCTTAAGCCTTCTTATATACTTCTGAAGCCTTGCGGAAATATAGGCAATATTTGAAACTATCGGCCTTAGCTCCTCATATTCTATCTGATCGCTCACCGACGCCGATATGCCTTCCTTAATGTCAAGTGAATCGACTATTCTGGTTATCGGTTTAATAAAGCTTTTTGAAATTTTTTTTGAAACAGCCGTAGCTATTACCAGCATTATAACGCAAAGGATCAAAAATACCGGAACAATAACAAACAGCACCGAAAAAATATTGCTTACAAGTGCTGAAAATCTTATCACTCCGCCTTTGTATTTCATTGCAAAGTAGTATGTTGATTTTCCTATCGTCTGAGAAACTCTTGTGTCCCTGCCCTCTCCTTTTTCAAGGGCATCCGCAAACTCCTTTCGGTCGGAATGATTCTCCATACTTTTAGGATCTTCCTCGCTGTCAAACTCAACCGTTCCGTCAGAGGAGATAAAGGTTACCCTTATCTCTTTTTTTAGTGCATTGCTCACATATTGTGCAATTTTTTCGGGTGCCATACCTGATTCAGCCGATATTCTTGCCACATTTTCAATGTTCTCCCTGCTCTTATCAAGATATATGCCGGATACGGCAAATACGCTTATTATACTAAAAACGATAATAGTCAGAGAAACTATTATCGTTATGGTTTTATTTATTTTCTTTTGCATATATGATCTCCGTTTCGCTGTAAAGCCTAAAAATATTTGCTAAACCTTATAGCCTATTCCCCTTACGGTTTTAATAAAGTCAATGCAGCCGCCCTTTTCAAGCTTTTGCCTGAGTGTTTTTATATGCATATCCACCGTTCTTGTTTCTCCGCCGAAATCAAAGCCCCAGACTCTTTCCATAAGCTTATCACGGCTTATCACGACCTTTTCATGCTTCATCAGGTACTTTAAAAGCTCAAACTCCTTAAAAGTAAGCGTGATTTCATTGCCGCCGTAAAAAACAATTCTCTTAGACTCGTCAAGAGACAGTCCGTTTATTGTAAGCACCGGTGTGACCTCGATATCGGTATCCTTGGTAGTACGTCTGAGCACCGCCTTTATGCGCGACAAAAGCTCCATTACCCCAAACGGTTTTGTGATATAGTCGTCCGCACCCGCCTCAAGCCCCTGAACCTTGTCAAGCTCTGAATCCTTTGCGGTGAGCATAATAACTGGGATATCCTTTGTCCTTTCGCTGCTTCTCAAGTGAAAAAGAATGCTGAATCCGTCCTCATCGGGCAGCATGACGTCCAAAAGCACCAGAGAAGGTACGTGCTTGTCCACCTCTTTGTAAAAGTCGCTTGCCCCGGGAAACGATTTCACCTCAAATCCGCCGGACTTAAGAGCACATGAAATAAGCTCTCTGATTCCGTCGTCATCCTCAACACAATATATCATCGGCATAATGAAAATCCTCTATCTGTAAATTTACTAACCCTTTTTAGGCAGTGCATACTTAATCAGATATTTTTCCACGTGTGAATCAAATTCCTCACCGGAAGTCTTAACTGTTCTCAAATACTCGTGTGTTTCAAAATTGTCATCGTTTACCTGAATAAGGCAAACCGCAACGTTTGAACAATGGTCAGAAACCCTCTCGAGGCTCGTCAGAAGGTCAAGAAACACAAAGCCCGTTTCCATAGAGCAGGTACCCTTTTGAAGTCTTTTTATATGTCTGCTCTTAAGCTTTGTTCTTATCTGATCTATTACCTCCTCCAGCGGCTCTACCAGATAAGCGCTGTAAAGATCGTTATCTCTCAGTGCAGTGATAGACAGGTCAATTATCTCCTCTACCGCTCTGCACATAACGTCAAGCTCCGACTGAGCCTTTTTGCTAAGATCAATTTTCTTGCTGTGAAGTTCTTTTATAGACGCGTATATGTTTTTTGCGTGATCTGATATCCGCTCATAGTCGCTTATTGTGTGCAATATCGTAGACACCGTCTTGGAATCCTGAAGCGACATCTCCTGACTTGAAAGCTTAACTAAGTACGTACCTATAACATCCTCAAACTTGTCAACGGTTTTCTCTGTATCAGATACCCTTGTTGCAATCGACTTATCCCACTTTTGCAGAAGCGATATAGCGTCCGTGATATTTCTCTTTGCAAGCATGGCCATTCTGATCGTCTGAGCCTTACACTGTGCTACCGCAAATGAAGGAGTCGACATAAATCTTGAGTCGATCACCGGCTCTTCCTCAGACATAGGATCATTTGCTCCCTTATCTCTTACAAAAATGTACGATAGCTTTTCAAGAAGGTTGCTGAACGGAAGCAGAACAATGGTCGTCACCACCTGGAAAATGGTGTGTATGACCGCTATATCAAACGCATTTACCACTGAATCTGCAAACGCAAAATTAACAAGGGCATCCAGAGGATAGTATATCGCCACGACCAAAATAGTCGGAATAATATTAAACAAAAGGTGAATAACCGCAACTCTCTTTGCGTTTTTGCTGGTACCTACAGATGATATTATAGCCGTAATACAGGTACCGATATGCTGTCCCATTATAATGGGAAGCGCCGAACCAAAGGTCACCGCGCCCGTCGCGGAAAGAGCCTGTAATATCCCCACTGAAGCCGAAGACGATTGTATTATAGCAGTCAAAACGGTTCCGGCCAGAATTCCAAGTATGGGGTTATCAAACATAACAAGAATGTTTGTAAACTCCGGAATTTCTGCAAGCGGCTCAACAGCGCCGGTCATCATTTCCATTCCGTACATCAAAACGGCAAAACCGAGAAGGATCATTCCGATGTGCTTGTACTTCTCGTTTTTTAAAAACATAAATAGAATAATTCCGATAAGCGCCAAGACAGGTGTAAACGAAGACGGCTGCAAAAGCCTGAGCCAGACGGTATCCCCTTCAATTCCCATAAGCGACAGTATCCACGCCGTAACGGTAGTACCGATGTTTGCACCCATGATTATTCCGATAGACTGCCTCAGCTTTAAGATACCCGAGTTTACAAATCCCACCAGCATTACAGTAGTCGCAGAGGACGACTGAATAATCGCGGTAACAGCAACTCCTATCAACACGCCCTTTATGGTGCTTGAAGTGAGCCTGTCAAATAGTTTTTCAAGTCTTCCGCCGGCAAGGCGCTCAAGCCCCTGACCCATTACGTTCATTCCGTAAAGGAACAGAGCCAGACCCCCTATAAGAGTCAGCACTGAAAAAATATCCATATTTAATTTTCTCCCATTTTTAAATCCTTTTTCCCAAACAGCAACAAATATCGCCTAAAGTGCCGGTTTTTAAGGCTTTTTATTAGAAATCAGCGCCCGTTTTATCCCGACAAATGCATCACTATCAGACAGCGGTGCAAACTTTAGTCACTATTATAAACTATATTTGTAAAAATAATGCCACGGTATTGTAAAAAATATGTAAAATCTGAGAAAAACAAAACAGCCTGCGGCAAAACCGCAAGCTGTTAAAACATTTATAAATTAAATCAACTGGATAATAGCCATCTCAGCTGCGTCGCCGCGGCGAGGACCTGTCTTGATTATTTTTGTATAGCCTCCGTTACGCTCAGCGTACTTCGGTGAAATCTCATCAAAAAGCTTCTTGACAACGCTTTCCTTGGTAATATAAGCCATTACCTGGCGCTTGTTGTGAAGATCGCTTGTTTTACCCAGGGTAATCATCTTTTCAGCCATCGACTGAACTTCCTTAGCTCTTGCAACGGTTGTTTCGATCTGACCCTTTTCGAGCAGATAGGTTACCATTCCTCTGAGCATGGACTTTCTGTGGTCGCTTGCTCTTCCAAGCTTTCTTGTTCCCGGCATTTGATATTCACTCCTTACTCTTCATTAGTAATTTTAGGTTAGTCCTCTTCAGAGCTCAGTTCATAACCAAGGCTGTTGAGCTTTCCCTTGACCTCTTCAAACGACTTTTTGCCGAGGTTTCTAACCTTCATCATTTCTTCCTCTGACTTTTCGATCAGATCGTTGACCGTGTTGATACCGGCTCTCTTAAGGCAGTTAAAGCTTCTTACAGACAGATCAAGCTCTTCAATAGTCATTTCCAGAACCTTTTCCTTGCCCTTATCGTCCTTTTCAGCCATGATCTCAACCACGCTTGTTTCCTCGGACAGCTCTACAAACAAATTAAGATGCTCGGTCAAAAGCTTTGCAGCCAACGAAACCGCTTCCTTAGCAGAAATAGTTCCGTCTGTCCAGACCTCAAGCGTAAGCTTGTCGTAGTCGGTGATCTGTCCTACTCGGGTGTTTTCAACTGTATAGTTCACCTTTAATACCGGTGTATATATGCTGTCCACCGCGATCACACCGATAGGTGCGCCCGGCATATACGACTTGTTCTTTTCGGCAGAAACGTAACCTCTGCCTCTGTCAATTACAATTTCCATATACAGCTTTGCGTCTTCACCCAGAGTCGCAATGTGCATATCGGGAACCAAAATATCGACCTCAGAATCAGTCTTTATATCTCCGGCGGTGACCTCGCACTCACCCTCAGCTTCAATATAGATCGTCTTAGGACCGTCGCCGTGAAGCTTCGCGATAAGTCCCTTCAGGTTAAGGATTATCTCGGTTACGTCCTCCTTAACGCCGGGGATAGTAGAAAATTCGTGGTGAACACCGTCGATCTTTACTGAATTTACAGCCACACCGGGTAAAGAGGAGAGTAATACCCTTCTTAAGCTGTTCCCGAGGGTAGTACCGTAGCCTCGCTCCAACGGTTCAAGAACAAACCTTCCGTAAGTTCCGTTACTTTTAAGCTCTGCTACATCAATTTCTGGCTTTTCAATCTTTTCAAGCATTATAAACCCTCCTGTTCATAAAACCGTGTTTATCAGCGTATGAATAATAATCGCTTGCCGTAAAAAGCAATATTAAATATTACTTAGAGTACAGCTCGACGATGAGATGCTCTTCAACCTCATAATCGAGGTCTTCCTTTTCAGCCAAACGAACGACCTTTGCTGAAGAAGCATCCTTGTTCATATCAAGCCATGTAGGAACAACTCTTCCCTTAGTAGCCTCAATGATCTCTTTGAATTTAACGCTTGACTTGCTCTTTTCCCTTAAAGAAATCTCGTCACCCGGTTTAACTCTGTAAGAGGGAATATCAACTCTCTGACCGTTTACATTGAAATGGCCGTGAGTTACAAGCTGTCTTGCTTCTCTTCTGGTCATTGAAAGACCCATTCTGAAAACGACATTATCAAGACGCGACTCAAGCATAGTAAGAAGGTTTGCACCTGCCTGACCCTCCTGCTTTTCAGCAAGGTCAAAATAGTGAGCGAACTGCTTTTCAAGCATGCCATAGATAAACTTCAGCTTCTGCTTTTCCTTAAGCTGCATTCCGTAATCGGAAACCTTTCTTCTCTTGTTCGCGTTAGGATCTCTTTTCGTTTCCTTTGCAACGCCCATTACCATAGGGCTGATTCCCAAAGATTTGCACTTCTTTAAAATTGGTTCTCTGTTTACTGCCATAGTAAAATCCTCCGTTTTTTAAAAAATATCCGATCTTAATCCTTTTATCGGACGCCAAGTAAACTTAAAACTTGGTTTTGTTGTTATACTCTTCTTCTCTTAGGCGGACGGCATCCGTTGTGAGGAATAGGAGTAACATCCTTGATAAGTCTTACCTCAAGTTCCTCAGTCTGAAGCGCTCTTATAGCGGCTTCTCTTCCTGCGCCCGGTCCCTTAACATAAACTTCGACCGACTTGAGTCCATGCTCCTTTGCAGCTCTTGCGGCGGTTTCAGCCGCAGTCTGTGCAGCAAACGGCGTAGACTTTTTTGAGCCCCTGAAGCCCAGTCCGCCTGCGGAAGCCCACGAGATAGCATTTCCCTGCATATCTGTGATAGTAACTATTGTGTTATTGAAAGTAGACTGGATATGAACCTGTCCCTGTTCAATATTCTTTCTGTCCTTACGACGACGAATAACCTTTTTCTTTGGTTGAGCCATGTTCTATATCCCTCCTTACTTTTTCTTGTTGGCAATGGTCTTCTTAGGACCCTTGCGTGTTCTTGCGTTAGTCTTAGTTCTCTGTCCTCTTACAGGAAGCCCTTTTCTGTGGCGAACTCCCCTGTAGCAACCGATTTCAACAAGTCTCTTGATATTAAGAGCGACATTTCTTCTCAGGTCGCCCTCAACGGTGAGATTCTTATCGATATACTCACGAAGCTTAGCAACGTCGTCCTCGGAAAGGTCTTTAACTCTGGTATCAGGGTTAACGCCGGTTTCCTTTAAGATCTTTTTTGCGATGTTCGGACCGATTCCGTAGATGTAAGTGAGTCCTGCTTCAACTCTCTTTTCTCTAGGAAGGTCAATACCAGCAATACGAGCCATAAATTAGCTGCACCTCCATTTTTTTAAGTTAGCCTTGTCTTTGCTTGTGCTTAGGGTTCTGGCAAATAACCATTACTTTACCCTTTCTCTTGATGATCTTGCACTTTTCACAAATAGGCTTAACTGAAGGTCTTACTTTCATTGAAATACCTCCTTTTAATATACCCGAAAGCGTAAATGCGCTTTCTTATACGTGTGTACCCGTTATTCCTTGGAACGCCAGGTAATTCTTCCCTTAGTCAAATCATAAGGCGACATTTCGACCGTTACCTTATCACCGGGAACGATACGAATGTAATTTGTTCTCAGTTTACCGGAAATATGAGCAAGGATCTCATGGCCGTTTTGAAGCTCAACTCTGAATGTTGTGTTTCTTAAAGCCTCCTTGACAATACCTTCAACCTCGATAGCATCGCTTTTTGACATATTCGCTTACACACCCCTTTTAGGTTGGTGGTCTGATTGAGTTATGTTTCGGGTTATAAACTCACTCAACACCTGTTTAGCTTAAAGATCCTATATCGCTAATGATGTCAGGGTGAAATGTTCCTTGCAAAGCTAAGCAAAGCCGTCGTAAGCCTCTACCGCAACGAATCAAGGCTTTTGTTACGACCTGACGCAAAGCGCATATACAGATCTTATTTATTAAACAACGCCTCAGCCTATATCGGGATCGGTCAGAATAACCGCTCCTTTCTCAGTGATGGCGATTGTATGCTCAAAGTGAGCCGACAACTTACCGTCAGTGGTTCTTACCGTCCACTCATCGGGCATAACATAAATCTTCTCCGTGCCCAGATTGATCATAGGCTCAATAGCGATAACCATGCCCTCAGTAAGTCGAACGCCTCTGCCCTGCCTTCCGTAATTCGGAACCTCAGGGTCCTCGTGAAGGTCTCTTCCCACTCCGTGTCCGACAAACTGTCTTACCACGGAGTATCCGTTGTCCTCGTTATATTTCTGGATAGCATATCCTATATCCCCGAGTCTTACTCCCGGCTTTGCCATAGCAATAGCCATATATAAGCTCTCCTCGGTAGATTTCATCAAAGCCTTTGCCTCGTTGCTTATTTTTCCAACGGCAAAGGTTTTACAGCTATCCCCGTGAAAGCCGTCGATATAAGCTCCCACGTCGACCGAAACGATGTCCCCCTCCTCAAGCTTTCTGGGGCCGGGGATCCCGTGTATGACCTCATCGTTTACCGATATACAAGCGCTTCCCGGAAATCCGCCGTACCCCAAAAAGGACGGCACTGCTCCGTGCGAGACTATATATCTGTGAATGATTTTGTCAAGTTCATAAGTAGTCATTCCGGGGGTGATCATTTCACCCGCATGCCTTAAGGCACCTCCGGTGATCCTACCCGCTTTTTTCATCATTTCGATTTCTTTATCTGATTTTACAGAAATCATCTAAACGCTTCCTTTAGCCGTTTATAGCTTCAAGTGTAAGGCGTGAGGTTTCCTTTACCTCTTCCTGTCCCTCTACCGTTACAAGCTTTCCCTGCGCTTGGTAATAGCCCTTAAGCGGAGCGGTCTGCTCGTGGTATATCTTTAGTCTGGACTCAACCGTTGCGGGCTCGTCGTCCTTGCGGATGACTGTCTTTGCCCCGCAGGCATCACAAATGCCCTCGACCTTTGTCGGCTTGAAGTCAACGTGATAGGAATTTCCACAGCCTTCGCAAACTCTTCTTCCCGAAAGCCTCTGCTTGATCTTTTCATCGGGAACGTAAATCTCTACGACCTTGTCGATCGTAACGCCCATACTGTCAAGAGCCTCAGCCTGAGGAACCGTTCTCGGAAAGCCGTCAAGTATAAAACCGTTTTTACAGTCATCCTCAGCGATCCTGTCCTTAAGGATTCCGATAACTACCTCATCCGGAACAAGCTTTCCGCTGTCCATATAACCTTTAGCCTCAAGACCGCTCTTGGTTCCGTTTTTAACGGCAGCTCTCAGCATATTTCCGGTCGAGATCGTCGGGATCTTAAGCGCTTCGCAAATGACCTCTGCCTGCGTACCCTTTCCAGCGCCGGGCGCTCCTAAAAGAATAAGATTCATAGTCACTTTCCTTTCGGTCGTTATTCCAAGAATCCCTTGTGATGACGCATCATCATCTGTGACTCAAGTGTACGAACGGTTTCAAGCGATACGCTTACGATAATGAGGATAGAAGTACCTCCCATAGCGATTCCGCTGATTCCCGAGAACTTTGCAAAGAATATCGGGAATATAGCGATAATTCCGAGGAATATAGCTCCGACAAGCGTGATCTTTGATAAAACCCTTTTGATGAAGTCGCTGGTCGGCTTACCGGGACGGATTCCCGGAATTCCTCCGTTGTTCTGACGCAGATTGTTAGCTATTTCAATTGGATTGTACTGCATTGAAACATAGAAATAGTTAAATCCTATGATAAGCAGGAAGTACAGCACCGCATAGAAAATGCTGTCTGTGCTGAACCAATTGAGCAGTCCGACGTAAAAGTTCTGCCAAAATCCCGTAGGATTGGTCGGTCTTGCGATAAACAGCTCAAGAGTTGACGGAAGTGACATAAACGACATCGCAAAGATAATAGGCAGAACGCCGCTCATTGCAACCTTTACGGGGATATACGAATTCTGTCCGCCGTACATTTTTCTTCCTACGACTCTTTTAGCATATTGAATGGGAATTCTTCTCTCTGCATTATCCATAAAGATAATAAATGCAATCATAAGAATGAATATGATTATAACTACCGGCACGAAGATGATATATCTCATCTCGCCCGTTCTCAAAAGCTCGATCATATACAGGATAGCCTCAGGGCCTCTTGCAATAATACCGGCAAAAAGGATCATTGAGATGCCGTTTCCGATACCCTTGTCGTTTATCTGATCGCCCAACCAGATAATAAATGCCGAGCCTGCAACAAAACAGCCTATTATAACGGCAGCTGCGAAGATTCCGGAAAATCCCGATGTATACTTGACAGCATGCGCTGAATTTTTAAGGGTGAGATAATAAGCCCAGCCCTGAAACAGCGCAATACCGAAAGCGGTGTAACGGGTTATTCTGTTGATCTTCTTTCTGCCCTCCTGACCTTCCTTTGACATTCTCTCCAGCGGAGGAATAGCATAGGTCAAAAGCTGAATGATAATCGACGCATTGATATACGGCGATATCGACAGACACAAAAGTGTTGCCTTTGAAAAAGCGCCACCGGATAACATATTAAGGTAGTTAAAGAAGTTACCCGTATCACCGGTTGAGTTGAACCAGTCCTGGATCGTACCCTGTTCAAGATACGGTACCGGAATGGCAGAACCAATACGGTAAATGACGATTATCAAAAGTGTAAATAATATCTTTTTTCTGAGGTCCGCAACTTTCCATGCGTTTCTTAAAGTCTGTAACACTTTTAGATCACCTCAGCCTTTCCGCCTGCCTTTTCAATCTTTTCAACGGCCGCCTTTGTAAAAGCGTCCGCCTTTACGGTAATTTTCTTAGAAAAAGTTCCATTACCCAGAATCTTAACGGCGTCATATCTGCCTTTTACTAAACCGGACGCCTTCAGAAGCTCCTCGTCAACTGTGATTCCGTCATTAAATTTCTCAAGGTCGCTTACGTTTACTGTCGCGAACTTCTTTGCAAAGATGTTGTTGAATCCTCTCTTAGGGGTTCTTCTTGCAAGAGAAGTCTGTCCTCCTTCAAATCCGGGTCTGATTCCGCCGCCTGAACGGGCCTTCTGACCCTTATGTCCTTTGCCTGCGGTCTTACCCTGTCCCGAGCCGTGGCCTCTGCCGATTCTCTTAGCTTCCTTCACAGAGCCTGCGGCGGGTGAAAGTTCATGTAATTTCATTAAATCTGCACCTCCCTAATCACGCTTCGGTAACCTTAATCAGATGCGCGATCTTCTTAATTTTACCTTGTGTCTGTGCGTTATCAGGTTGAATTGTTACCGCACCTATTTTCCTCAGACCAAGAGAACGGGCAGTAGCAATCTGGTTCTCGGTTTTAGAGTTAAGGCTCTTAACCAATGTAATTTTTAGATTTGCCATTTTAAAAGTCCTCCTTAGCCAAGTATTTCTTTAACCGTCTTGCCTCTTTTTGCCGCAACCTCCTCAGCGGAGTTTACAGATGCAAGGCCGTTTATCGTAGCTCTTACTACGTTGCAAGGATTGTTTGAACGAAGAGACTTTGTTCTGATATCCTTGATTCCCGCCATTTCGACAACCGCTCTGACAGGACCCCCGGCGATTACTCCGGTACCGGGCGCAGCAGGTCTCATCAAAACTCTGCCCGCGCCGAAAGCGCCTACTACTTCGTGGGGGATAGTTGTACCCTTTAATGAAACCCTGATAAGGTTTTTCTTAGCGTCCTCGATTCCCTTGCGGATAGCGTCCGGAACTTCGCTTGATTTTCCGAGACCAAATCCAACGATTCCGTTTCCGTCGCCGACTACAATAAGAGCTGAGAACTTTCTGATGCGTCCGCCCTTAACGGTTTTAGATACCATGTTAATAGCGACAACCTTTTCTGTAAGTTCCATATTAGAAGCATCTATTAAAGCCAAAAGTATTACCTCCTTATAAACTTTCACAGTATAACTGTGCTGCACAAATTATTTCTCAGAACTTTAGTCCGCCCTCACGAGCGCCGTCAGCGAGCTCTTTGACTCTTCCGTGATAGAGGTATCCTCCCCTGTCAAACACAACGGTGTCTATACCCTTGTCAGAACAAGCCTTTGCGATAGCCTCGCCGACCTTCTTAGCGCCCTCCTTGTTTCCGCCGTCCTCGAGCTTTAAAGAAAGTGAAGACGCAGATGCAAGCGTTGCGCCGTTTTCGTCATCGATTATCTGTGCGTATATATGCTTAGCGGAGCGAAATACACTCAAACGGGGACACTGAGCAGTTCCTGCAATTTTCTTGCGGACTTTAGCGTGTCTTTTAGCTCTAGCCAATGCTTTATCAGCCTTTTTAACCATAGTATTTTACACTCCCTTCTCTTATTTACCCTTACCGGCTTTTCCTTCTTTACGAATGATCCTCTCACCTTCGTAACGAATACCCTTGCCCTTATAAGGCTCCGGCGGGCGCTTTTCGCGGATCTCGCTTGCGTACTGACCAACTCTTTGCTTGTCGATTCCGTTTACAACGATCTTGTTCGGAGCAGGAACGTCGATTGTTATCCCGTCAATCTCCGACATAATTACCTGATGTGAAAAGCCCAGGTTCATAACAAGGTTTTTTCCCTGTTTAGCGGCTCTGTATCCAACTCCCTCGATCTCAAGAGTCTTGGAATATCCGTTTGTCACACCCTCGATCATGTTGCTTACAAGCGTTCTTGTCAATCCGTGAAGCGACTTGTGAAACTTATCATCGGAAGGACGGGCAACCTTTACCTCTCCTCCCTCACAGGTGATAATGATATCACTGTGAAAATTCTTAGTAAGCGTTCCCTTAGGGCCCTTAACAGTAACTGCGTTACCATCAGAAATGCTGACATCCACTCCGGCGGGAACACTAATTGGCTTATTACCGATTCTCGACATAATCTTAGTCCTCCTTACCAGACAAATGCAAGAACTTCTCCTCCGACATTAAGCTCTCTTGCCTTTTTGTCGGTAACAACACCCTTTGAAGTAGAGATGATTGCTACGCCTAGTCCTTTCATTACCTTAGGCATTTCCTCACAGCTTGAGTAAATTCTGAGTCCCGGCTTGGAAACTCTTCTAAGTCCTGAAATGATCGGTGAGTTGTTCTCGTCATATTTTAGAGTAATTCTAATGATACCCTGCTTTCCGTCTTCAATGAACTGATAGTCCTTTACGTAACCCTCGTCAACAAGGATCTGCGTTATGGACTTTTTCATATTAGATGCAGGAACGTCAACTGTTGCGTGCTTTGCAGAACTTGCATTACGAATTCTGGTCAATAAATCAGCTATTGTATCAGTAATTTGCATGCTAGTTAACCTCCTTTTATAAAATAAATCTCTTTACCAGCTTGCCTTCTTAACTCCCGGGATCTGACCGTCATGCGCGAGCTCTCTGAAGCAAATACGGCAAATGCCGAACTTTCTGAGATAAGCATGCGGTCTTCCGCAGATCTTACATCTGTTGTAAGAACGAGTCGAAAATTTAGGCGCCGCCTGCTGTTTGTTTATCATAGCCTTCTTAGCCATACTTATTTCCTCCTCTTTATTTCTTACTTATCAGCAAAGGGTGCGCCCATCAGAGAAAGGAGCTCCTTTGCCTCTTCATCAGTTTTAGCAGTTGTGATAAAGTTAATGTCCATACCGCGAACCTTATCGATCTTATCGTACTCTATTTCTGGGAAAATCAACTGTTCCTTGATTCCCGTTGAGTAATTTCCCCTTCCGTCGAACGAGTTCGGGTTGATGCCTCTGAAGTCACGGACACGCGGAAAAGCGACATTAAAAAGTCTGTCAACGAACTCATACATTCTGTCCGCTCTCAGCGTTACCTTAACGCCGATGATCTGTCCGTCACGAAGCTTGAAGTTAGCAACCGACTTTTTAGCCTTGCAGGCAATCGGCTTCTGACCTGTGATAGCGGCAAGATCAGACATTATAGCGTCAACTATCTTAGAATTGTCCTTTGCCTCTCCGCAGGCTACATTTACTACTACCTTATCAAGCTTAGGGATCTGCATAACATTTTTGTAGCCAAATTTTTTCATCATAGCAGGAGCTACGCTGCTAACATACAGTTCTTTTAAATTTGCAGACATCTTAACTCCTCCTGATTAAAACTCTTCGCCGCAGTTTGCATTTTTACAAACGCGAACTTTTTTGCCGTCCTCGAGTATCTTATGACCGACTCTCGTGGGCTTTCCGCACTTCGGGCAAACCGGCATGACCTTGCTTGCATACATAGCAGCTTCAGCCTGAACGATACCGCCCGCTTCGCCTCTTCTTCTGGGCTTAACGTGCTTTGTGCACATATTGATTCCCTCAATAATGACCTTGCGCTCCTTTGGAGATACCTGAAGTATCTTGCCCTTCTTGCCCTTCTCCTTACCGGAGAGAACAACTACGGTGTCGCCGGTCTTCACATGTAATTTATTCATCTTAACGACACCTCCGAATTAAAGAACTTCCGGAGCCAGAGAAAGTATTTTCATATATTCCTTCTCACGAAGCTCTCTTGCAACGGGTCCGAAAATACGGGTTCCCCTTGGATTTTTATCTTCTCTTATGATAACGGCAGCATTTTCATCAAAACGGATATAAGTTCCGTCGTCTCTTCTGAGACCGCTGGCCGAACGAACGATTACTGCTTTAACAACATCGCCCTTCTTAACAACGCCGCCCGGTGTTGCTTTTTTAACAGAAGCGATCACGACGTCACCGATGTTTGCATACCTTCTGCGGGATCCGCCCAATACTCTGATGCACATAAGCTCTTTAGCTCCTGTATTGTCGGCAACCTTCAGGTAAGTTTGCATTTGAATCACAGTGCGTTCCTCCTTTCAAAAACTTACAAGACCGGTTTTAAAAGAGGAGAATTATCCTCTTTTATAAAACCTAATGCTTTTAATAATTACTTAGCCTGTTCGATAACTCTCACAAGGCGCCATCTCTTATCCTTGGAAAGAGGGCGGGTTTCCATAACCTCGACCTTATCGCCGATACCGCAAACGTTCTGTTCGTCGTGCGCTTTCAGCTTATAAGTTCTCTTGATTATCTTTTTATACAGCGGGTGAGAAACGTTGTCCTCAATAGCGACAACTATGGTCTTATCCATCTTGTTGGAAACTACCTTGCCCACTCTGGTTTTTCTAAGATTTCTTTCGCTCACAGTAAATCCTCCTTTTCCTATTCAGCGCTGGACTCTTGCTTACGAATGAATGTCTTAACACGAGCAATATCCCTTTTTACAGCCTTCATTCTCATGGGGTTGTCAAGTTGGTTTACAGCATGCTGAAAACGAAGGTTGAATAGCTCCTGCTTTAGGTCTTTAAGCTTTTCCTGAAGCTCATTAGCCGTCATCTCTTTGATTTCACTTGCCTTCATTATTGCTCACCACCCATTTCTTGAGTTTCTCTTTTAACAAACTTACACTTTACCGGCAGCTTGTGCGCTGCAAGACGCATAGCCTCTCTTGCGATATCCTCGCTAACGCCCTCGATCTCGAACATAACTCTGCCCGGCTTAACAACTGCAACCCAGAACTCAGGAGCGCCCTTACCTTTACCCATACGGGTACCAAGCGGCTTCTTTGTGATCGGCTTGTCGGGGAATATCTTGATCCAAACCTGACCGCCACGCTTTATATATCTTGTCATAGCAATTCTGGCAGCCTCTATCTGGTTTGAAGTTATCCACGCGCACTGAAGAGTCTGAAGTCCGTACTCACCGTTAGTAACCTTGTTTCCGCGCAGCGCCTTACCTGTCATGCGTCCTCTGTGCTGCTTACGATACTTTACTCTCTTTGGAAGTAGCATTATTCGTTACCTCCTTCTGTATTTTCTTTTCTCGGTCTGCCGCCCGTGCGACGTCTTGGTCTGTCGTCGTTTCTGCGGCGTCTCGGCTTATCCTTGCTATCCTTGAAATCTCTCTTCTGAGAGCTTGGAACCTCGCCCTTCAGAACCTCGCCGCGGTATACCCATACCTTTACGCCGATCCTTCCGTAGGTCGTGTGTGCCTCAGCGGTACCGTAGTCGATATCCGCACGGATCGTCTGAAGCGGAATAGTTCCCTCGTGATAGCTTTCTGCTCTTGCGATCTCAGCGCCGCCCAAACGGCCCGAGCATCTTGTCTTTATACCCTTAGCGCCCATCTTCATTGCTCTGCCGATAGACTGCTTCATAGCTCTCCTGAACGAAACTCTGTTCTCAAGATCAAGCGCTATCTTCTCAGCAATAAGCTGTGCGTTCAAGTCCGGCTGTCTGACCTCAACGATGTTGAGCGTCACCGGCTTGTTTATCATCTTTTCAAGCTTTAAGCGGAGCTTTTCAACGGTAGCTCCCTTCTGTCCGATTACCATTCCCGGCTTAGCACAGTTAATGTGGATCTTAACCTTATCTGCAAATCTTTCAATCTCTATTCTCGGAACGCCTGCGTTGTATAGGGTCTTTTTGATATATTCTCTGATCCTGTAATCCTCAACAAGCGTATCGCCGAAAGTTGACTTATTTGCAAACCAACGGGAATCCCAATCCTTAATTACTCCGACACGAAGTCCATGTGGGTTTACTTTCTGGCCCATAGTTTACCTCCTCTTTCGACTATTCCTTTTCTCCGAGAACAATAGTGATATGTGATGTTCTCTTGAGAATTCTGTTTGCTCTTCCGCGTGACACCGGTATAATTCTTTTAAGCGTTCTGCCGGGAGTGACAAAGCACTGTGAAACATACAGATTATTTTTATCCATATTGTGGTTGTTTTCAGCGTTTGCAGCAGCCGATTCAAGAAGCTTAACAAGATATTCGCTTGCAGCCTTCGGTGTATGCTTTACTGTTGCCAATGCAACATCGTAATTCTTCCCTCTGATAAGGTCAAGAACGATCTTCACCTTTCGGGGAGAAATGCGAGCGTCTTTTAAAATTGCTCTTGCTTCCATTCAAATATCCTCCCTTCGGCTACTTCTTACCGTTATTCGATGTCTTAGAGCCTGCATGGCCTCTGTAAGTTCTCGTCGGTGCGAACTCGCCCAGCTTATGACCTACCATATCCTCGGTCACATAAACGGGAACGTGCTTGCGTCCGTCGTGAACTGCGAACGTATGACCAACGAAGTCAGGGAAAATAGTAGATGCTCTGCTCCAGGTTTTCAAAACCTTCTTTTCTCCCGCCTCGTTCATAGCTATAACTCTTTTAAGGAGAGCCTCCTGGACGAAAGGTCCTTTTTTAATACTTCTACCCATTATTCATCTGCCTCCCTTCAATTACTTACCGTTTCTGCGTTTTACGATAAACTTGTCAGAGCGATGATGCTTCTTGCGGGTCTTGTATCCGAGAGCCGGCTTACCCCACGGGGTAACAGGGCCCGGACGTCCTACAGGTGACTTACCTTCACCACCGCCGTGGGGGTGATCGTTCGGGTTCATAACTGAACCTCTTACGGTAGGTCTTATGCCCATGTGGCGCTTTCTTCCTGCTTTACCGTAGTTTACGTTGTTGTGGTCGATGTTTGAGACCTGACCGATAGTAGCCATACACTTTACAGGAATTCTTCTCATCTCGCCTGAGGGGAGTCTTACCAATGCGTAGTCATTTTCCTTACCCATAAGCTGAGCCATATTTCCGGCGCTTCTTACAAGCTGTGCGCCCTTACCGGGATAAAGCTCAATATTGTGGATAAACGTACCGACCGGAATATTCATCATCTGAAGTGCGTTGCCCGGCTTAACGTCGGCATCCGCGCCGCTTCTTACCGTATCGCCCACATTCAGTCCGTTCGGTGCAAGAATGTATCTCTTTTCGCCGTCCTCATACTTAATAAGTGCGATGAACGCCGAACGGTTCGGATCGTACTCGATAGTAAGAACCTCTGCGTTCATACCCGGCTTGTTTCTTTTAAAATCAATAACACGGTATTTTCTTCTTACGCCGCCGCCTCTGTGACGAACGGTTATTCTACCGTAGCTGTTTCTGCCTGATTTTTTCTTCATAGGCTCAAGCAGACTTCTTTCCGGAGCCACCTTTGAGAGACCGTAATAGTCGGTAACTGTCATACCTCTTCTTCCCGGAGTCGTAGGCTTGTAGCTCTTTATTGCCATATTAAGTTCACTCCTTTTGAGTTTGTTTTGCGGGAAGTCTTACAGCCGCTTCCCATACTTACGCCAAGGCGTTTTTAAGTTCCCTTTAGGTTATACCAGGTTATTAAAGAACTCGATAGTCTTTTCGCCGTCCTTAAGGGTCACTACCGCCTTTTTCCATGATGAAGTATATCCCTCATATCTGCCCATTCTTCTCTTTCTACCTCTTACGTTTAAGGTATTTACCTTAGCTACCTTTACGTTAAAAAGCTCTTCAACGGCAGACTTGATCTCATACTTGTTTGCTGTCTTAGCGACCTTGAAGGTATACTTGTTCTTTTCGAGGTTTTCCATAGAAGCCTCTGTGATTATCGGCTTTAAAATAATATCTTGAGCGGTCTTTTCCATTATGCATAAACCTCCTCAATCTTTTCTACCGCACTCTTTGCTACAACGAACTTGTCGTAGTTGAGAATGTCGTATACGTTAAGCGTATTTACGGTAGCCGTCTTAACGCCCTTTAAGTTGCTTGCGCTCTTAACGACCTTGAGGTCAGTCTCCGGCATAACGATAAGAGCCTTGCCCTCAACCTTAAGAGCCTTGAGCATATCAACGACCGTCTTTGTCTTAAACTCCGGAATATCGATGCTGTCCACAACGACCATCTCATTTTCCAGAACCTTTGCAGAAAGGGCCGACTTAAGCGCAAGTCTCTTTTCCTTCTTATTTAGAGAATAGCTGTAATCTCTCGGCTTTGGTCCAAGAGCAACTCCTCCGTGGGTCCACTGCGGAGCGCGTATAGAACCCTGTCTTGCGTGTCCTGTTTCCTTTTGTCTCCAGGGCTTCTTTCCGCCGCCTCTTACCTCTGTTCTTGTAAGAGTAGACTGTGTACCCTGTCTCTGATTTGCAAGATAATTAACTACCATTGCGTGCATAACAGCCTCGTTTGGCTTTATTCCGAAAACAGCGTCGGAAAGCTCTGTGGTAGAAACCTCTACGCCCTTCATATCATAAACTGAAACCTGTGGCATATTAACTTCCTCCTTCCACTAAGCCTTCTTAACACAGTCAACGATTGTTACCGTTCCGTTCTTAGGACCGGGAACAGCGCCCTTGATTGCGATAAGATTATTCTCTGCGTCAACCTTTACAACAGTGAGGTTCTGAACGGTAACCTTTGTGTTACCGTACTGACCCGGCATACCCTTGCCCTTGAAGATTCTCGACGGAGAGGAGCAAGCTCCCATAGAGCCAGCGTGTCTGTGAACAGGACCCGTACCGTGAGTTTCCTTAAGTCTTGCGAAGTTATGACGCTTGATCGTTCCTGAAAAACCGTGACCCTTGCTCTTTCCGCTGACGTCAACAATGTCGCCCTCGGCAAAGGTATCGGCCTTAACTATATCTCCCACATTGAGAGATTCCATGTCATCGAAGCGAAATTCCTTTAAAGTTCTCTTCAAAGCAACGTCCGCTTTTTTGAAGTGACCTGTAAGAGGCTTGTTCACCCTCTTGGGTCTTATGTCGCCGAATCCGAGCTGAACTGCGTTATAGCCGTCGTTTTCAACGGTTTTCTTCTGAACTACAACGCAGGGACCCGCCTCAACGACCGTTACAGGAATAACCTTTCCTGTCTCATCGAAAATCTGCGTCATGCCGATTTTCTTTGCGATGATTCCCTTTTGCATTATTTTTCCTCCTTTGGTTATTGGTCGGTTACCCGACATGACCTGCCCGCCGGCATCTCAATCCTTAAAACTTACTAAAGATTTTCAATGAAAACCGATTACTTGATTTCCATTACGATGTCAACGCCCGCAGGGAGCTCAAGGTTCTGAAGAGCCGCAGTTGTCTCGTCGGTCGGACGAAGCACGTCGATAAGTCTCTTGTGAGTTCTCATCTCAAATTGCTCACGGCTGTCCTTATCCTTGTGTACGGCGCGGAGAATGGTGATGATCTCCTTGTCGGTAGGAAGCGGGATCGGACCCGAAACCTTTGCGCCGGTACGCTTTGCAGCCTCAACGATCTTGGCCGCCGCCGCGTCTACAACAGCATGTTCATAACCCTTGATTTTAATTCTAAGCTTTTCATTGACTGCCACTAAAATCGCCTCCTTAAAGATGTAAAAGATTGGGGGCCTGCCTATTATGCTCAATAAGCCCCTGCCCGTTTCCCAAAATCTCGGACAAAGCAGGAAACTATACGTAATAGGTATCCGCAACTTCTCAACGCCTCCGTGCGTTCCCTGTGAGATGTAATAAAAATCCGAAGCTTTTGTAAACTTCGGCAGACGGAACACACAAACCAAAGTGCCAAAACGCCAGTGACGCTCTGCGCGTCATTCGCAAGAAGCATAATAAACACAAAGGTCTTGAGTTATTACGGTCGCCCGGTTTAAAATCGGACATACTCCACGAGAATTACCGCACATAAGGTGCGCAACCTCCCGCTTCAACGCATATCTTGTTGCAGTCAACTGCGGTTTCTGACCGCAGTGCAAGACTTATTTTACCATTTATAAGCAGGAAAATCAAGGGCAGCTGACGAAAAATGTATGTAGAATTTTTGCCGAAATTCCGCTTGTTTTTTGTATAAATTATACAAAGCCACGTCGAACATAACAATCCGATGTGGCTTTGAGTGATTCGCATACCATATTTAGTATTTAAAACGCATATACCAGTTGTGATCAAAACTATTTTTCTCTGTCCTTAAGTGGATTTTCTATCTCTTTTACGCTGTTTATGTTTGTGATTTCTATTTTATATTCGTGCCGTGTTGTTTTATCTCCATCTGCGATTTCCGATGTTTCAACAAAGTAAATAAGGTCACCGCTCTCATCGAAGTAATACTCTACCTCAAACGCCTCTACGTTTGATTCTTCTTCAAAGCTGTCTGGGTCATAGGTGTAAATATATGCCGTTTTGCCGTCCTCTTTTATCTTTTCGGTTTTTATTATAGCGCCTCTGTCAAAGGGAAGATACGCTCCGCTCGTCTGCGGATGTTTTGAGTCGCGGTTATACGCCTCAAAGTCCGTGTCACCCCGCTGAGAAAATGAGTATTCGCCGTTTTGCTCTGTAAAGCATTCAAAACCGTTGTTGTACTGGATATAGCTTTCGTTTTCATATCCGCCGGTATACAAATAGGTCAGACTGTCTTTCTCGTCGTACTTGAAAATAAAAGTCTGCTCCACCTTTGAGGTATCGGCATTAGTTATTACCACCTCAGCGGAATCATATGACTCATACTTTTCCCTTGCGGCCAATACCAGCTCCTCTCCCTCAAGCGGCTCGCCCATTTGGCAGCCGGAAAGAGATACGACCGCCGCTGTAAAGATAAGCAATACGGTTGATTTTTTTATAGCCTTCATATTTTCACTCCTTATTTTAAGGTCGATTTAAGTATAGCCTTTGCTCTTAATTAAATTAAAAAAGGGACGTCTCGGTCCCTTTCATTACTTTCTTCTTGAGCCGGATCTGCGCCTAAAGTCACCGGAGCGTTTAAGCTCAGACATTTTCTCCTCGCTTGAAGCCTTGAATTTACTGAGCATATCCTCAAAGTCGGCGTTGCCGCTCGGCTTAGCAACATATCCGTCGCCGTAAAATACTTCTTCTGGCTCTTTTAACTTGGGCTTGGGCTTTCTCTGAGAAAAGCTTTTTTGAAAAGAATGCTCCTTGTCCTTATCAAAGCCCTGATGTCTGCGCTCCTGAGCGGGACGCTCCTCGGCTTTTTTGATAGACATACTTATTTTACCTTTTTCGTCTATCCTTAAAACCTTGACCTTTACTTCCTGGCCTTTTTTAAGGCAGTCGTTAATGTCGGTAACGTATGTATTTGAGACCTCCGATATATGAACCATACCGGTAGTTTTTTCGTCGACCTCAACAAATGCCCCGAAATTAGTTATTCCGGTTACCTTCCCCTGATATATCTTCCCTACTTCGACCTGCATAAAAACTTTTTGTACCTTCCTTGTAAAACAGAATGAAAGCTATTTTGACGAATCGTCAGCCGAGCTTTCCTTTATATAAAAGCGCTTTTCGTTAGGATACGCATAGCCCAGCTTTTCAATAGCTATCATCTCCATATAAGCGTTTTTATCCTGTGAGCCTAAAATTCTTTCGTACTCGTCGTTTTCCTGGTGAGCGAGGGTTATCTGCTGTTTTAAGTTATCAAGAACAGCCTCCTGCTCGTTCATTTCCGCCTCGGTTGATATAATGACGATCACTGCGTATATCAAAAAAACTATAACGGCGATAACGCCTATACGCGATGCGATAGTTGCTTTTTTGCCTGCTCTTTTTTTCAAAGCACCCGATGCACTTTTAAAAATCGACATTTTTTCACATCCTTCCAAATTTGCCCACTGTATGCGGAAAACGACTCTGCCGGATTCAGCAAAGTTACTGATATCTATTATAGCGGTAAAATCCTAAACTTTCAAGACTTTTTTAGCAGTTTTCTTTGTTTTTTTTCGTATTTTTATTTTATCGACAAAAAATTTACCGTATTTTCTCCTGATAAATCGGTAAACAGGAGAGATAAAGCGTGTTTTAACCTTGTAATAAGCTCTTTTAAGGGCGGCTCTGATAGTGTCTCTTGTTTTAATGATAAATCGTCTTACTATTTCGCCGACGGTATAAATGTAAAGAAAAAATCCCGCGACCGCGCCTAACAACAAAAACGCCCTTAATTGCCCTCTCGCAGAGGTCATTGAAAATACGAAGAACCAGAATCCGCAAAAAAGCATAAATAAAAAATCCTCTGTAAAGATCATCCATGATTTGTGCGGAAATATTATGCGCACCACTCTCAAAGCGTCGAATACCACGCCGAAAATTATTCCGATCCCCACCGACTGCAGGAGCAAAGCAAGCTCATACGAGAGCCCGAACATATACGTCGGTATCATCTTAAGATTCTCCTCAGTCTGCCGGGCTTTTTGGTAAACTTTTTGTTTGTGTATGAAAGAGTTTTTATTTCTCCGACAATTTCCGCTGCGCCCGTGTCCACATTTACAGAATTTACGTGCAAAAGCTTACCTTTTATGACCAGCTCCCCCAGCGTGGTAAATAAGACTATTTGTTCCTCGTTAAAGCTGTCGATGTCCGTCACACCGGAAATGTTGAGCCGCTCTCTGTTTTCAAGCTTCAGGTTTGAAGAAGCCTCCGGTTTTTGCTGAGTCATTTTACCGCCTCCGTAAAAATAATATCTCTTTTCATTCATATTTCATAATTTAACCGTTTATTCCTTGTCTGATATAACAGGTTAAAAAAACTTGAAATATCTGCCAGTCGTGTGGTATACTAAGTGTTAGCATAATGCTTAATTTGATAAGGAGAAGGAATATGAAATTAAAAAGAACATTTGCCGCTTTGGCGGCGGCTGTCATTGCAGCGGGCGCTCTTTCGGGCTGTTCAAACGACGACAGCGACTCAGACACATTCGAGCAAAAAAACCTTTACAACTCTGAAAAGGTCACAGAAACCGGCTTTGAGTGGAGCAATGCTACCATAATGGGCGGCGGCTATATTCCCGGAATGGTCTATAATGAGGGTGAGGAGGGTCTTGCTTACGTAAAGACTGACATAGGCGGTGCTTACCGAAAGAAAAAGGGAGAGGATTCCTGGACGTGTATCACCGACTGCTTCGGAAGCGAGGACGACAACTCAAATGACTGGAATTACAACTGCATTGAAAGCATAGCTACCGACCCCATAGAGCCTCAGCGGGTTTATATGTCCTGCGGAACGTCATACGGCGGCAATGGCTGTATTATGTATTCCTACGATTACGGCGATCACTGGACAAAGGTAGACTTTGATTTTTCCATGGGTGGAAACGACTGGGGAAGGAACTGCGGAGAGCGTCTTATGATAGACCCTAACGACAACAGCATAATTTATTATGGCTCACACGCAGACGGCTTATTTATTTCAAAAGATTACGGTAAGACTTGGAACGATCTTGAGTCATTCCCCTCAAAGGGCAGTTTTAAAGAGGATTCATACGTCTATGGAATCCTGTGGATAAGCGCAGATAAATCCAGCTCTAAAAAAGGTGAAGCAACCAAAAGATTATTCTGCGGCGTAGCCGAAAGCGAGGGCGAAAAGATATACATGACCGAGGACGGCGGTAAAACCTGGAACAAGGTCAAAAATCCGTATGCCGATGAACTTAAGCGTAAAACCTATTTCCCCAACCAGGGAAAAGTATCACAGGACGGAAATCTGTATGTGACATATTCATCAAATGTAACTCAGGAGAAAAATCCAAGCTCCGGAATCGTCTGCAAATACAACATCAAGAATAAGGAATGGAGCGATATAACTCCGTTTACGGGAGATTCCGGACAAGGATACTGCGGAATAGCGCTTTACAAGGACGAAATGGTAGCAGTCACTACCATATGCCACTGGGCGACAGAGGACAATATTCTCGTCACCAAGGACGGCGGAGAGACATGGACGGGCCTTTGGAACCAAGACGAAAATTTTATTGAGAGCAAGGACTATAATCTTGATATCTCAGCGTCCCCGTGGCTTGACTGGCAGGGGAAGCTGAAGCTTGGCTGGTGGACGTCGGGTGTTGCGATAAATCCGTTTAACCCGGATGAGCTTCTTTACGGAACTGGAGCGACCCTGTTCGGAACCGACAACCTCACAAAGATAGGCAAAGAAAAGATAAACATAAAGGTCATGGCACAGGGAATTGAAGAAACGGCGATCTTTGACCTTTATTCTCCCAAAGACTGCGGTAAAGGAACTCCAGAGCTCTACTCTACTTTAGGAGATCTCTATGGCTTTAGGCACGATGACGTCACAAAAGCGCCAAAGGAGCACTGGGGCTCATACGGCTTTAAGGCTGAATCGCTTGCGGTTGCCGCAAACGATCCCGACATCGTGGTAAGGACCACCAAGGATTCCTCTATGGCGAAAAATTCCATCTGCTACTCTACCGACGGCACAAAAACGTGGCGGTTTGTAAAAACCATGCCCGAAGGAGTTGACAAATTCGCTGGCGGAGAGGCTACACTTTCTGCGGACGGACAAACGCTTATTTACAATCCCAAGACCGGCGCTGCCAACTGTTATGTGACAGACGACTGGGGAGAAACGTGGTCTACGATAGAAGGCATTGGCGTAAACCCGACGATAATCGCGGACGAAGTAAACCCGAACAAATTTTACGCAAATGCATCAAGCGCTATATATATGTCAGAAGACAAAGGAAAAACCTTTGAGATAATCCTCACAACTCTTGTTACAAATATGAAGCTTGAGGCAAACAAATATGTCGAGGGAGATATATGGCTTAGTCTTAACGCGGGGCCGCTTTACCATATAGAAAATGCCGGTGTCGGCTGTGAAATGGTACCTGCCGAGGGCGACATTGACTACTCCTACTCGGTATCTCTCGGCGCTGGCGAGAAAGAGGGCGACTACGGCGCGCTTTACATCTACGGCTCGGTAGACGGCAAAGGCAACGGAGTTTACCAGTCTAAGGACAAGGGCAAAACGTGGGTCAAGATGAATAACGAGAACCAACGCTGGGGCAACGTGAACAAGGATACTATCGAGGCTGACCCCAAGGTTTACGGAAGAGTATACGTGTCAACTAACGGACGCGGAATTATAATGAGCAACCCCAAATAGCGAAACGAACTCAACAAACAAAAAATCTCTCGGCAGCCGCCGAGAGATTTTTTTGTTACCTTCATATTTTCACGTTACAAAGAATAACGCTTTGCCTCAAATAAAAACCGCTTTACAAAAGTCTTATCTTTATTACGCCGTCGATAGCCTTCAGTGCATCAGCGTCAGCCGAGCCGGTAATATCTATCATTGAGTAAGCGTACTCGCCCTTTGACTTGTGAACAAAGTTTTCAATGTTTGCTCCGCCGGCTGAAATAACTGCCGTTATCTTTGTGATAAACTCGGCAATATTTTTGTGCATGATACAGATCATAACGTCGCCGGTCTTTTTGAGTTCAACATTCGGATAATTTACGCTGTTTACGATATTTCCGTTCTCAATATAGTCGATGATCTCCTTTGCCGCCATAACAGCGCAGTTGTCCTCGCTCTCAGGAGTTGACGCGCCAAGGTGAGGAATTGCCACAACGCCCGGCAGACCTATAACATCGTCGCTCGGGAAATCCGTGACATAAGCGGCAACCTTGCCGTTTTCAAGCGCCTTGATAAGCGCTGACGTATCAACAAGCTCTCCTCTTGCAAAGTTTAAAAGTCTTGCTCCGTCCTTCATCAAAGCAAAAACCTCTGCGTTTACAGAGCCTTTAGTTTCAGCGTTAAACGGAAGGTGAAGTGAAATATAGTCCGCGTTTTTATAAACCTCTGAAACCTCGCTAACGACCTGAACCTGCGGCTTTAAGTGAAGCGCTGCGGTTACCGACAAAAACGGATCGTATCCGATAACGTTCATGCCGAGAGATACCGCAATATTTGCAAGCTTTCCGCCTATCGCGCCAAGACCTACAAGGCCGAGGGTTTTGCCCATTATCTCAGGGCCGGCAAACTGGCTTTTACCCTTTTCAACAAGCTTTCCGACCTCATCGCCCTTACCCTTAAGTCCCTTGGCCCAATCAATAGCCTCTGATACTTTTCTTGAAGCCAGCAAAAGTCCAAGAACTGCAAGCTCTTTTACAGCGTTAGCGTTAGCGCCCGGAGTGTTGAATACGCATATTCCTTTTTCAGCGCAATCAGCAACGGGAATGTTGTTTACGCCCGCGCCAGCTCTTGCGATTGCGAGAAGGTTATCTTTAAACTCCATATCGTGCATAGAAGCCGAACGGACAAGCACGGCGTCGGGCGCGTCTATATCGTCAGCCACGGTATACTTTGATCTGTCAAAAAGATCCGTTCCGCAGGCAGCTATTTTATTAAGCGTTTTTATGTTATACATTAGCTCATATCCTTTCATATAAGTGGAAAATCGGTTTTGCAAAATAAAGCTTGCTGTCAGCTGTTTTTAGCCTCAAAATCCTTCATAAACTCAACAAGCTTTTTAACACCCTCAATAGGCATAGCGTTGTAGATAGAAGCTCTCATACCGCCTACCGTTCTGTGACCCTTCAGGTTTTCAAAGCCGGCCTCCTTAGCCTCCTTGATAAACTTAGCGTCAAGCTCGTCATTTCCGGTAATAAACGGCACGTTCATAAGCGAACGGCTTTGTTTTTCTACAGTTCCCTTAAACAGCTTGCTCTCATCGAGATAGTCGTAAAGGATCTTTGCCTTTTCCTCGTTGATCTGCTTTCTGACCTCAAGGCCGCCGGTTTTTAAAAGCCACTTGAATACCTTTCCACAGATGTAGATCCCGTAGCACGGAGGGGTATTGTAAAGCGAATCGGCATCAGCCTGAGTTTTCCATTTTACCATTGTGGGAGTTCCTTCAAGCACATCATCTGTGATAAGGTCATCTCTTACGATAGCCACTACAACTCCCGCAGGGCCTACGTTTTTCTGAACTCCCGCATAGATAACGCCGTACTTTGTAACATCAACCGGCTCTGACAAAAAGCATGACGACTGGTCAGCAACCAAAAGCTTGCCCTTTGTATTAGGAAGCTCTTTAAACTTAGTTCCGTAAATGGTATTGTTCTCACAGATATAAACATAATCCATGTCGTCGGTTATCGGCAGATTGCTACAATCGGGAATGTAAGAAAACGTCTTATCGGCGCTTGAAGCAAGCTCAACTGCCTCTCCGAATATCTTAGCCTCTGCAAAAGCTTTTTTCGCCCACTGACCTGTGAGTATGTAGCCCGCCTTTCGGTTTTTCATAAGATTCATCGGCACTGCCGCAAACTGAAGCGAAGCTCCTCCCTGTAAAAACATAACCTTGTAATTATCCGGTATTTTCATAAGAGTGCGAAGATCAGCCTCCGCCTCCTTGATTATTGTATCATACACCTTTGAGCGGTGGCTCATCTCCATTACGCTCATTCCGCAGCCCCTGTAATCGAGCATTTCGTCAGCGGCTTCCTTTAGTACCTCTTCCGGCAAAACAGCAGGTCCTGCCGAAAAATTGTAAACCCTTGCCATAACAGCATCCTCCTTATAAATAATAACATAAAATAATTTTATCATTTAATTAAGCCAAAGTCAAGAATAAATGTAAATATTCGTTAAAAAATGGTTTTTTAACTTAAGGAATACGTTATACAAGTTCTCAACGCGATACGGCTGGTTTTTTGTTTTTTAAACCTGCCTCTACTAATAGGCGGTTTTCGGCCAAAAATTGCACGCAAACGTGCATTATAAATAAAATATCTTATATTTGTCAATAAATTATTTACAATGTTTAAAGTTTATTCATATGGTTAAGTCTTTGTTTGTGCGCTAAGAAAAATCTCGCTGAAAACTAAAGGGGCGATGATCAAACCGCCCCTTTTTGTTATATTACTGTTTATGCATTCTTTGATCTTATATACTCGTCCATCGCCTTGGCGGCGGTCTTTCCTGCGCCCATTGCGAGAATTACCGTCGCAGCGCCGGTCACCGCATCGCCTCCGGCAAAAACGCCCTCTCTTGAGGTCTGACCGTTCTCGTCCGCGATGATTCCGCCCCACTTCTGGGTGTCAAGCCCTTCTGTGGTATTTCTTATAAGCGGATTGGGAGATGTTCCGATCGACATTATAACACAGTCAACATCAAGAACGAACTCGCTTCCGTCTTTTACGACAGGGCGGCGTCTTCCCGACTCGTCCGGCTCGCCAAGCTCCATCTCAACGCATTTTATGCCCTTTACGCACTTATGCTCATCGCCAAGTATCTCTACGGGGTTGTTCAGAGTCTTGAAGATTATCTCCTCTTCCTCTGCGTGCTCGATCTCCTCATTTCTCGCAGGCATTTCCTCCTTGCCCCTGCGATAAACTATGTATACGTTTTCTGCTCCCAATCTCTTGGCGCACCTTGCCGCGTCCATGGCGACATTTCCGCCGCCCACGACCGCAACATTTTTTGCGCTCATTATTGGCGTATCACTATCAGGAAGATACGCTTTCATCAGATTGGTCCTGGTAAGATACTCATTTGCGGAATAAACTCCTTTCAGGTTTTCTCCCGGAATGTTCATAAACCTCGGCAGTCCCGCTCCCGAACCGATAAATATTGCCTCATATCCCTTAGCAAAAAGCTCGTCGACCGTTATTGTCTTTCCGATAACGATATTTGTATTTATCTCAACTCCAAGAGCTTTTAGGTTTTCTATTTCCTTTTGGACGATAGCCTTGGGAAGACGAAATTCCGGGATTCCGTAAACCAACACTCCGCCCGCAAGGTGCAAAGCCTCAAACACCGTGACCTTATATCCCATTCTCGCAAGATCGCCCGCACAGGTAAGTCCCGAGGGCCCCGCGCCGATAACAGCCGCCTTATGTCCATTTTGCTCGGGCATTTCGGGCGCTCCTTCAGCGTGCGCCATATGCCAGTCTGCAACAAATCTCTCAAGCCTGCCTATTGCAACAGGCTCACCCTTTATGCCTCTTACGCACCTGCTCTCGCACTGCGTTTCCTGAGGACAGACTCTTCCGCAAACCGCCGGCAAAGCCGAGGATTTTGATATGATCTGATACGCGCTTTCAAAGTCGCCTTCCTTTACCTTTGCTATAAAGTCAGGAATATCCACGGCTACCGGACAGCCGCCTACGCAGGGACGGTTTTTGCAGCCAAGGCACCTGTTAGCCTCGTCGATAGCCTGATCCTCGGTGTATCCCAGAGCTACTTCTTTAAAATTCCCGTTTCTTACAAGAGGCTCCTGAACGGGCATAGGATTTTTCAAAAGGCTCATATTTGCCATTATCAGTTTACCTCCTTGTTTAAAAGATTGCATATTTCCTCATGTCTTTTTCTCTCAAAGTCCTTATACATATTGGATCTTTCCATCGCCTCGTCAAAATCGACCTGATGCCCGTCAAAATCGGGACCGTCAACACAGGCAAACTTTGTCTGTCCTCCTACGGTAAGACGGCAACCGCCGCACATTCCCGTTCCGTCGATCATTATAGGGTTCATGGAAACTACCGTTTTTATGCCGTACTCTTTTGTCAAAGCGCACACGAATTTCATCATGATCAGCGGGCCGATTGCAATGACCTCGTCGTATTTTTCTCCTGAGTCTATAAGCTCCTTCAAAGCGTTTGTAACAAGTCCCTTTTCGCCATAGCTTCCGTCGTCGGTCATCATCTTAAGTTTGTCTGAAACGCCCTTGAATTCGTCTTCCAAAATCACCAGATCCTTGTTCCTGAAGCCCACTACCGAATGTACCTCGCAGCCCTGAAGATGAAGCTTTTTCGCAATAGGATACGCAATAGCACAGCCCACTCCGCCGCTGACAACGGCAACCTTTTTAAGACCTTCCGTGTGCGAAGCCACACCTAACGGACCGACAAAATCGCATATGTACTCTCCCTCTTTTTTCTGATTGAGCTTTTGCGTTGCCGCACCCACTATCTGAAAAATTATAGTAACCGTTCCGGCTTCTCTGTCAAAGTCTGCAACCGTCAGCGGGATCCTCTCGCCTTTTTCGTCCACACGAAGTATTATAAACTGCCCCGGCTCTGCTTTTGCGGCAATGTCCGCAGCGTCTATTTTCATCATCGTGACGGTCGGATTGAGAATTTTTTTCATAACTATTTTATACATTCAAAGATTTCCTCCCTTATTGTGATCATATCTGTGTATTGTCTGCCTCATGCAGGCATGAGGACGCTTGTAAATTTGCAATAAGTCCGTTTAAGTCTGAGATAAACTCCCTGTCGTACTGAGTGAGCTTATAATCTCTTCTGTATATCAAAACGTCCTTTACCTTTCTCCTTGCGTCTGAGCACCTTACCTGTTTGCACCCGGTTTTTCGCAATATTTCATCCGGGATAGCCGACACCCACATATAAGTATCCGGAACGCGGGTGAGAATATCAAACTGACTTCCCCTCTCGTAAACGGATATCTGTCTTAAAGAGCGCTTGCCCGACTTGTTATAATAGGCGGAAGAAAGATACGGCACAGAAGTATCTCCGTGTACTATCTCGGTCATCTGATCAAGCTCTTTCTGTGTGACCGTTTCCCTATCGCTTAACCTGTTATCCACCGAAAGTATTATACTATACTCGTAATCCCACAAAACCTCGCTTTTGAGATTTTTTTCATTCACAAGCGACATGTAAAACTGGTCATAGTTGTTTTCAAATCTTATTACACCCAGATTATATTCGCCGATAGTTATTGAATTTATCACTTCAATGGAATTTGTTTCCTTTATGTTGATATTCAGCATTAGCTCCGTGTTTATTTTTTTCAAAAACTCTGTAATGGCAAAGGAAATATATGTCGCTCTCGGAATCAGAATGCTGAAGTTTACACTGTCCCTGCGCTTATCCTTATAAAGCGATTCTATCTTATTTATCTGAACGAGAATACTTTTTGCGTACTGCAAAAACTCAAGACCTCTGTCGGTCGGAACCACGCCCTTAGCGCTGCGCTTAAATATCTTAAAGCCTATCTCGTTTTCCATATCCTTAATATCCTTGCTGAGATTGGGCTGACCCATAAAAAGGTTTTCAGCCGCCTTGGTGATAGAACCGGTATGTTCCACCTCGACAATATATTTAAGATGCTGTAAATTCATAGGCTGTTTCCTTTCGGACGTAGATTATTATTATTATTATACTACACCCTTTGGGCTATGTCAATATTCATATGGGCTTAAGCTTTAAGCATATGACGCAAACATTTTACAAAAAAGACAAATTCTCTTATATATTTATACTTAAAAATGATATACATAGATTAAACTTAAGCCCTGAGCTTTATGTCAGAAAGTAAGGAATCAAAATATTCGCGCAAAGAAAATTCTTGCTTTCACTTTAGCGGTATCCACGCCGGTATTGTTAAGCGCTTGCGGCAATATGCGGCAACAAGAGAGAAATAAGAGAAATGCGAACCAAGATAGACAGGCTTAACCACATTTGCCGACAAAAATATTTCGGTAATGATCAAAGAATACGGCACGGGCGGCGTAAACGAACCGGCACGCAAGGTGTTCTTCTCATAAATGCTCACTTGTTTGTGCAAACAGATTTCGGTTCCCTGCTTTTTGTGAGATAACGGCGGAGAGCTTGACAGGATGACCTATGAGTTTAAGACCGACGGCTTGGAGCAGGCGCTCAACCGCGCGCTTGAAAGCGGCGAAGAACCAACCAAGGAATCTGTGGAAGAGACGACCGCGGCGTAAAACTGCATAAATATAAAATAAGCTGCTGCAAATCGGTTTTGATCTCGCATCAGCTTTGTTTAATAGATTTTCCTGCAAGCACCTGACCAAAACAGCCTATGGTCAGTCATAGTAAAAGCCCCATGATCGGGGCTTTTTTTTAAAACTTGATTTTGCTTTCAATATAGCTTATAAGATCCTGAGTATTTACTCTCTCCTGACTCATAGTGTCTCTGTCCCTCACGGTAACACAGCCGTCCTCAAGAGAATCAAAATCATAGGTTATGCAAAACGGAGTTCCTATCTCGTCCTGACGACGGTATCTCTTTCCGATAGAGCCCGCCGCGTCATAGTCGGTCATAAACGCCTTTGAAAGCTGCTCCTGAAGCTCGACCGCGTTTTCGGAAAGCTTTTTAGAAAGCGGAAGAACGGCCGCTTTATACGGTGCGATCGCGGGGCTTAAATGCAGGACAACTCTCGTTTCATCCGTGTCGTTTATCTTTTCCTCGTCATAGGCATCGCAAATAAGCGCAAGCACAGTTCTGTCAAGTCCATAAGTAGACTCAATGATATACGGGATAAACTTTTCATTGGTATCAGGATCAAGATACTCCTGCTTTGTTCCGCTGTATTCCTGATGCCTTGTAAGGTCAAAATTCGTGCGGTTGTGTGTTCCGTTTATCTCTCCCCAGCCAAACGGGAACAAAAATTCAATATCACAGGCAGCCTTTGCATAATGCGCAAGCTTTTCATGATCGTGATAGCGCAGATGAGAAGGATCGATGCCAAGGTCGGTGTAATACTTCATACCGTATTCTTTGAAGTATTCGTAAAGGTCAGAGTCGTCTCCCTCCTTGCAGAAGGTCTGAAACTCCATCTGCTCAAATTCAATTGTTCTGAATGTAAAGTTTCCCGGTGTTATTTCGTTTCTGAATGCCTTGCCTATCTGACCTATCGAAAACGGAAGCTTTGCCCTCATCGTACGCTGTACATTCAAGAAGTTCACATACTCTCCCTGCGCGTTTTCGGGACGCAGGTATATGATGCTCTTAGAATCATTGGTAACTCCCCTGAATGTCTGAAACATCAGGTTAAACTCACGAATATCGGTAAAGTTATGCTTTCCGCAGTTAGGGCAGGGGATAGAATGAGCCTTTATGTATTCAAACATCTCCTCCTTGGTCATACCGTCTGCGTGCGCATCAGGATCAAAATCGTCGATAAGGTTGTCGGCACGGTGGCGCATCTTGCACTCCTTGCAGTCAAGCAGAGGGTCAGAAAAGCTTGCAACGTGACCGCTGGCCTCCCAAACTCTGGGGTTCATAAGAATATCGGCATCGACCTCATAGCTGTTGGGGCGTTCCTGAATAAATCTTTTTCTCCAGGTATCCTTTACATTATTTTTCAGTCTTGCTCCAAGCGGACCATAATCCCATGTGTTTGCAAGGCCGCCGTAAATCTCGCTTCCCGGAAAAATAAATCCCCTGTGCTTGCAGAGATTTACGATCGTGTCCATACTTTTTTCTGTGTTTTTAAGCATAAAGCTTCTCCTTTCATAAGGGGTTTACCCCATTAAATCCTTTACTTTCCTTCAGGAATACCCTCCGCAAAATCTATCGGAACGGTAAACAGGATCCCGGTATTAGGAAGAGAAAGATCCCCTACCGTTGCGTATATAACCTTTCTTACCGTTTCAAGCTGATCGTCCTTTATTACCGAAAGCACCGTGCGGTTGTCATCATCAGCAGCGCCGATAATATCCTTTATAGCCGCTGTCAAAATAGAAGAGCCGATTCGGTTAAGAGTCTGAGCCAGACCGGACGATTCAATTATCGTCGCTCCACCTATTCCGGCGGCTGAAAACCCTTCAAGCAGACTGTCAAGCTTTTCCGTTCTATTAAGTATAAGTACCATGAGCTTCATAAATTTAAACATCCTTTTTGTGTTTGTGTGCCGGCCTGACGTTCATACGCCTTAAAGCTCAAAAATATCCTTCAGCTGAGTTTTAAAGCCTTCGTCTACGGTGAACTGCGTGCTGTCTGCATTCCAGGCACCTGTCGCAGTAATATATTGTGCAGGTTCGTTTGAATTATCGATTATATAGTTTATGTTGTTCATCGCATTATCATTGAAATCGTTTAAAGAAAAGTTCTTGTCATCAGACCCCTTTACCAGTGTACTGAATGTTGATCCTAAATTCTGCACGGTTAGAGATGTTGAAAGGCCCTGATTTATCACCCTTGACAAAAGCTCTCCGCATACCTTCTGGTTATGCCCCGGACCATCGTCGTAATTGGGATATGTCAAAAACAGCCTCATCTCCGAGCCAAAAAGCGTGAGCTCCTCTCCCTGCTCGTAATTGAGCACATCGTCCGAGTCATCGTCGATGTAATAAACCGTTTCGGGAACGGTGTAGTTTATAGTTGCAAGATTATCTATCACATTTTCAAAGTTGGTGTGATTGAGCACTATAAAGTTATCGATCTTAACGTCAAGCAGCGACTCAACATTCTCGGTTATGGCTGATGAGCCGCCGGAGGCATAAGCCTGAGCAAGCGTTTGATTTGATTCAGCCGCCACGGTTTTTTCAGACAGCGGAAGCAAAACTATCTTTGCGGATCGGGGCAAAAATCTTTCCACCAAAACCGTCTCAAGATTATTTTTGTCGTCAACCATCATATAAAGGCGGGTAGCGTTATCGCGTTTTTTAGGGGTGAGATCTTTCTCTGATGACGCCGATGAGCTATCCTCTGTGATAACGTATTTTTCCATTACAAAAAGCGAAATACCGCCAATCACCAGCAATACCACGATCAACGTAATAAAATATACAAGCGCAACACTTGCGTGATTTTTCCTTTTATTTTGTTTTTTTATGTTGTTTTCGTTCTCCATATTTTACTGTCCTTTCAAATCAGTTATGATACCGCATTATAGAGTTACGTTGCGCGCGCTGTTTTTAGCAGCCGCCTGCGTCCTCCTTTTCAAAGACGCCTTTTACCCGACACCTTTTGCCGATTGAAGCCCGGCAAAATCGTCTTAATACTCAAATAAGTAAAAAACCACTTGAATCTTTTGCCATTTCGGTGTAAACTATTATAGGAGTTATAAAAGAGGCTTTAGACCGTTTAAGTCAATTACCCTTGCGACGATTCCCCTTTTCTTTGCAAGATTTACGGTCATGCCGGTGCCGCTTTTGGGGTTACCCATGACCGCAATCAACTTGTCTGAGTGATTCACCATATACATATTGCGTTTTCTCATACAGTCCGGACGGTATTCATCGCTCAAACAGATAACCTCGTCTGCAAGATCAGTTATGTAGGAGTAATCCCACTTATCAGCACCCGTAAGGCTTTCGCTTTGCCTTTTATACGGAATTACGCAGACAAGCTTTATGTTCGGGTGATGTATGCGCTTTTCAAGCACTATTTTCGCGGCCCACATATCTATTCCTCTTGCCATTCCGGTGTAGAATACAGTGTAGCCTGCATTTATGGTATCCTCAATTTCAAGATAAAGAATGCTCAAAAGATGCCGAAATCCGATATCTGAAAAATTCCCTTTTCCGGGAAGCTTTTCAGGTCTGTGCCCAGAAAAGCACACACAAAGCGGTCTCTGCAAAGACCCGGCCATTTATTAACACTCCTTTTTCCTGAATTTAAACTGATATATGTTAAGAATACCACAATTCTTAAAATTTTTCAATAGCTTAGGGATGATTTTATGTACTATTTAAAGAGAACCTTTGCAAAAGTAAACCTTGACAACCTGATATTTAACGCCAAAAGCTACAAATCGGCTCTGCCCAAAGAAACACAGCTTATGTGTGTGGTGAAGGCAAATGCATATGGTCACGGAGTAAAAGCTGTTACCGAGTGTCTACAAAACGATCTTGGAGTTAAATGGTTCGGCGTGTCAAACATCGATGAGGCTATTGAGCTTCGCGAAAACGGGATATCCGGCGAAATACTTATTCTTGGATACACCCCTCCATCTCAGGCGGATCGCCTTACAGAATATGATATCATTCAGGCGTGCCTTGATCTTGATTATGCCGAAGCACTTAATAAATCCGCCTCGGGCAAGGTCAGGGTTCACATAAAGCTTGATACGGGAATGTCGAGAATAGGTATCCCGTGCGATGATACAGACTCAGCGGTTTGTGAAGCCAAAAAAATATACGCCCTTGACAATATTGTGGCAGAGGGTGTGTTTACGCATCTTTGCGTTGCCGATTCCGACAACGACGACAATATAAGCTTTACCGATTCCCAGATAAAAAAAATAAAGTCTGTCTGTGCCGCTCTGAAAGCTCAGGGCTATGATCCGGGCGTATGCCACTGGCTCAATTCAGCCGGAGGTGTTTATACAAAATCAGATGGCTCTGCGCTTGCACGGCTTGGAATCATTCTTTACGGTCTTTATCCCAACCACTCTCTTGCGGTGCCCGTGAAAATGAAGCCGGTCATGGAGCTTATATCCACAGTTTCCATGGTAAAAACCGTAAAAAAGGGCGCTGACATAGGATACGGGCGTACATTTACGGCGAATGAGGATATGGTCATAGCCACAGTTGCGGCCGGATATGCCGACGGCATTCCGAGGCTTCTGTCAAACAGAGGAGAGGCGCTTATAAACGGCAGGCGGTGCAGAATTGTCGGTAACGTATGTATGGACCAGCTTATGGTGGACGTTACCGGGATAGAAGTAAAACCGGGCGACAGCGTAACGCTCATCGGACAAAGCGGAAGCGAGGAAATAACGGCAGACGATATTGCCGACTTGTGCCATACCATCGGATACGAGATAACCTGCGGCATAACAAAACGCGTGCCGAGGGTCATACTGAAAAACGGAAAAGAAATCGACGTGGAGTAGATTAACTTAGATCAAAGAGGATAAAGGGGGATATTCGGTTTTGCAGGAATTTTGTCATAAATGCGGAAAAAAGCTATCAATCGATGAGCAATTCTGCCCCTGGTGCGGAGAGCAAATATACGACTTTTCCGCCTTTGAAAATCCTCCTGAATCATCAGAAAGAAAAAAAGCCTTCGCCCTTTTCGGAAAACGTGTCGGAAAATTCAAGGTATCACGCTTCCGCGACGCCGCGATAGGAGTAGTTGCGATAGCAATAATGGCTGTTTTCGTAACTTTCATCACAGTAAATTACATAAAAAGCAACACTTATCAGGCGGCTATCACTTCGTATCTGAATATTTTAAACGGCGATGGCAGCTATAAGGATTTAAGAAACGCCGTTGGCGAAGACCTTTTAAGCAGCGCGGTAAAGGAATATTACAATTCTGATCTTTCAAAAGTAAAGACGGGCATAGACCGCCTTGTCAGCATAAGCGCTGCGTCAAAGCAGTCAAGGGATTTTAAAGTTACGGTAGAAGATATAACGGAGCTTGATGAAATAGACCTGCTCGCATATAAACGCTCAAAGTCGGATTCATATGGACAGGGCTATGCTATCAATGCGACTTCGGGGTATTTTGTAAAGGTGACACAGTCGTTTTCAAAAGACAATATCCCCGACGAAACCAAAACCCTGACGGTGCTTAAAATCGGCTCCGAGTGGTGCACATATGATGCTTTAGGACTAATCGGAGACGCCGTGACATATTCAAAGTTAAGTCAGGGCGAATTTGATAAAGAGCTGAATGCCGTCAAGAACTCAAAATAAAAAAGCAGACACACCTTTTCGTGAATCTGTTCAGCCTGTTGAAAAAGTCAAGCAAACGCTTGGCTTTTTCTGCGCTCATTATTCAGAGAATGAGCTGTTCGATGAGGTTTGCGATTTGCCCCCAGAACACAAAAAAGTCCCCTGAGAAAGCTTTTCTCTCTAAGGGGGTAAAACCGGAATTACTTCATCAGTTTTTCGAGCTGCTCATCGTCTACATAAATGGAGACCTCGCCGCACTTCGGGCACACTGCCGCTTTTGGATAAACGGCTTTACCGGTTAAGCCTTTTTTGCGAATCACATTGCCGTAACCGCCGGTGAACTTGAAGTCTTCCTCCATTTCCTCTCCACAACGAATGCACTTTCTCATCTCTGCTACCTCCTATAAAACAGAATAATATATTTTTCCTTTTCTGAAAATTGGGCGACCCCGAAAGGGAATAGCCCATTAACACTTTGAAAATCTGCGATTTTTTTGCCTCTGCACTTATTTCTACATCAATTGGTGTAAGGCGTAAGGTTTTTAACTCTCTCCGTGTCCGAAATCCCTGATTTTACGGTCTTTTGACACCCCGATCAATCTAAAGATTTCATCGTCGGGACGAAAGCGAGTGATTTTGCGTAGTTTTCCATATTACTGTATCCTCCATCATTTTCGCATTTTGCGAATTTCCAAAAGATATAATTCCGTGTAAAAAAGTGTTTTTTGGGTACTGCTTGGCGTAAATATTGGTGTAAGTGGTGTAAGCCTTATAGACTCCCCTCGCATTTTAAGAAGTCCTGATGTTCCCTATGCGGAAACATCAGGACATATATATTTTACTCAGCTTTGAAGTATAAGTCAAGTCCCTCGAACTCAGAACGCTTCAATTCTTTTGTCACATCGGTATAAATGTTGAGTGTGGTAGAGATGTCCTTATGACCGAGGGTATCCTGAATTACCTTGACATTGACCCCCGCTTCACACATTCTCGTTGTGAAAGTATGGCGAAGGGAGTGGCAACTGAAATGCGGAAGCAAAAGGTCTGTGTTTTCATCTTTTAGTAACTGTTCGTCGTTACAATCTCGAATTATGCGGCGGAGCGCCTTGTTTAGCGTTCCCTGATGTTGCGCCTGTCCGAAACGGTTGATAAAGATGAAATCGCTATACCCGTCAATCGTGACTTGACAATGTAAATCCAAAAGCTCTTGGTTCTTCTTTTCCATCAGGAACGCTTCTTTCACAAAGTCGAGCATTGGAACCTGTCTGTTGCTCGTCGGAGTCTTGGGTGTATTGACATTGAAATAGCAGCCTCTTTTGCCCTCATCTGACCTGTGTTCATAGTAGACCAAAGTATGATTAACATCTATAACGCCCTCGTCTAAATCTATATCGCACCACCTGAGACCTGTCACTTCGCCAACACGAAGTCCCGTCCCAATCATAACCGCAAACACCGGATACCAATACTTTGATGTCGGAGAGTTTTTCAGATAGTCAAGAAACAATTCTTGCTCCGGCTTTGTTAAGGCTCTACGCTTCTCGGTCTGAAAACAATGGGACTGTTTCAACTCTTTAAGCACATTGTTTGACGGGTTATTCCTGATGTAGTCATCATCGACCGCCATATCCAAAATCTGATGGAGAACCGTATGAATATTATCAATGGTCGCCGGCTTCAGATGGCGTTCGTCTGCAAGGTAATTATAGAACCTCTTTATATCTGTTTTTCTCAGAGACGATACAGTCTTTGAACCTATCTGATGACGGACAAAGGTCTCATACATATACTTATAGTTTTCAAAGGTGTTGTTTTTTAGACCTCGCTTCAAATCCTTCCAAAGCTCATAAATGTCATTGACCGTTGTGTATCGAGCTTCTGCCTTAATGCCATCGCTCTTGTCTTTTGCGATTTGTTCCTCTTTATATCGCAGTTCATCAAGTGTCTTGGCATAAACGGAATGTCGCTCGCCTTTTCTATCCGTCCATCGGAAAAAGTAAGTCCCATTAGTGCGCTGTCCTTCACCGGTTTTAAGTACAACCCTCGTTTTATCTTTCCTTTTCGGTCTTGCCACTTGTCATCGCCTCCTTAAATGCGCTTGTGTTTTTTGCAATACTCATCTAATTTCTCTCGAATTATGAGAAGCTGAAACCCGTCAGAGAGAGCAAACGGGCATTTCTTCTTTTTCAAGAGACTGCGAAGCTTCTTTCGCCCAATGCCGGAATACTCCGCCGCTTCATCAACCGTCAGGCATTTTCGCTCCCATATGGGTAAATCTTGAGCCTGTCTGATTAACTTGTCCCTATATCTCATAATTTCATCGTCCATTTGAACACCTCCAAAATTCAGATGGAATACATCTTTCCGATATACTCATCAAATATCTTTCGCTTTATCAGCCTGCGTGAACCTATCCACAATACGAAAGGGCAATCCTCGCTCCCTGTCATATCATATAGCTTTCGGACGCCAATACCGGAATACGCTGCTGCTTCTTCGATTGTCAGGTTCAGCTTATTCCAGATAGGAACATCGTATTTCGCTCCCTTCATATTTTCCGCACAACGACTCATCTACCGCACCTCCCTTTACTTGGTGGTGCTATGATAGCGAAAATCGTGCGACAAGCCAATTATGCGAATTGGCTCATCGCACATTTGACTTTCCGCTTATACCGAGTACATCTTCGCTATATACTCGTCAAAGACCTTTCTCTTTATCAATCGTCGTGAACCTATCCACAGTACGAAAGGGCAATCCTCCCGTTCAGTCATATCGTACAGCTTATGAATACCGATGTTGGAATAAGCAGCCGCTTCATCAATAGTAAGATTAAGTTTGTGCCATACAGGAATATCGAATTTTGGGGCTTTCGCATTATTCGCACTAAGGCTCATCGCTGCACCCCTCCTTCCTCAGAGGGATTGCGCCTGTCATAGAGGATATAATCCCAACCGCTGTTGCCGCACTTATCGCACTTGTCTTTTTTCTTGGCAAATGGATCAACACGCCTGACGATATAGTTCGGGTCGTGGATATAGTCGTTCAAGCATTTCGGACACAAACAGCGAACATCTCCGCCCTTTTCTTTTTTGTAGAACCATAATCCCAACGTCTTTTTCAGAGCAGCATTTATCTGTCGCCACAAATGCTCATCGTCAACAGAGCCGATGTAGTCCTTCAGGTGTTCTTTATTCACCGTCTGTATTTGTTCCAAGAGAACCATAGACGGCTTTTTGAGACCAAAGTCCTCGCCTAAAATGATATGAGACGGCAGGTATCTTTTCTTTATTACCGCAGTCAGGCAAGCAACAATAATTGTCGGTGCGTTACGGTTATAATCATCATCCTGCACTACTAATACCGGTCTGACGCCACTTTGGATAGAACCCTCTCTTGTACCAAAATCATAGTAAAACAAGTCGCCTCGTTTAATTTCTTTTCTCTGCATATTTGAAAACCTCTCTAAAATAGTTTCTGAAAGGTTGTTCCGTATCCGGAATTGAAACAGTCCCTTCACTTATTTGGCCAAAGGGGTGCGTTTTGGACACCCAAAATCAGAGGTTTTCAAAAAATTTTTTGAAATTTTTTATCGCAGCTTCTATGGATTTGCTCACTGAGCTGTGATAAGTGCCTTCCTCGGCAGCTATTTGTCTGTAACACTTTCCTTCAAGTATGAACTTCAACAGACGTTGCCTTTGGATGGGCTGAAGCATAGAAAGAGCTTTCCTTACTTTGAGAATATCGCAAGTGCGCTTTTGCTCTGCCTCCCGTTCCAAACGTGCTTTTTCCTCAAGTTCAAACTGTCCTTCAAAATCTGTAATCAGTTCCTTGTGAAAGCTCTCTGTAATGTCATCTTCATAACCGTAAACATCTAAGGTACGAAAACTTCTCTTTTCGTATTTATCGTCGTTCCGCTTGGCTTCGGCTATCACTTCACCCTGCTCGACCGAGAGCAGCACAAAAGGTGTGTACCGGCTGATAACATCGGGGTACTTCTCAAACAGTTCCTTTTCGGACAGTTCACTGACAATAGCCCATTTTTCCATGCCGTTATATCCCTGATACTCGTATTTGAGGTTGATGAGTTTGCACTCGCTTGAGAACAGTTCTTCCTGTTCGGTAATATTCAGTTGTTTTGTCATTTCCGTAATCTCCTTGAAATTTGAATTTTTGATGTGGGGTTGAAATCAAAAATTCGGAGATTACGGATACCTCGCTATTTGGCTCTGCCAATAAAAAATGCTCATCGATTTCCTTTCTCGGAGCCGATGAGCGAATAGAATAAAAGCCACTTGATGCGGACTGCTGCCACGAGAATATAGACCTATCCCATTGGGATAAAGTAGTCTATAAAATCAAGTGGCATTGAGGAAGTCTCGCACCAAGCGGCTCCAAAGCACTAAGCTTGCTTTTATTGATTATTCAGTTGTAGAACGCTCAGGCTACTTGCTGCGCCTGAATGAAATCGGCGGGAATGTGACTGTCTCGCCGCATTTGCTGCATTTTTCCTGTGTGTAGGAATGGTTTCCCTTATAGACGATGGAAACCGTATGCCCGCAGTACGGACAAATCCTCGCTATTTTCATCTGAACACCGCAGATGGCGCTCAGCTTGTCCTGTTCAGCCTTGACAGCACTGTATTTCTGCGGGTCTTGCTCTCGTATATTGAACTTAGCCATTTTCATCGCCTCATTTGTAAATCGTAATCATATCGAACGGATTATCGAGATACTCTTTCTTGACCAAGCCGAGCTGCTTCATACGAATAGCGAGAGCCTTCCTGGACGAGCCTAAAAAGTCTGCCAACGCCGAGAACCTCTCATATTCCTGCGGTCGGTATATCTTGTTAAGGCAGTCGATTTTCTCTCCGAGACCAAACAGATACATTCCTTTTGAAATAAGGTTAGCAGGAAGCAGCATGGCGGAAGCAAGAGCGTTTGCCTGCCATTCCTCCCAATCTTTTATGCGTCCGCTGTTTTCGCTGCTGACTTTATAGCAGCGAACAGGTGCGCCCCTGCCTTTGGCTGTACCGTACTCATCGGGAAACAACCTTTTGAAAATCTGATGACTGCCTTCGTGCATAAGAGTAAAGTTTCTCCTGCCTTTCCGCTTGTTGTCGTCTTTCAGGTCTGACTCTACCAATACCGTGCTGCCGTCCAAAAGGATATGTTCTTCCTCAAAGTCGGCGGTCATTACATCAACCATAACCTCGACAAACGATGTCATTCCCAAGAGCGAGCCGTCGTAGGAAAGATGAGCGTAATCTATTTTCAACCCAAGCACTCTTTCCAAGAACAACTCCGGCTCTATTCGATAAACCGGCATATCCTGCACTTCGGGCAGTTCCATATATGCGGTGATGTACTTTTCCGCAATCGCTTCAATATCCAAGCGTGATAAGTGCTTCAATTATGCGACCCCCTTTAATCCGTTTTCGCTTCGACAAACCACTTGCCGTTTTCCTCATCGAACAGGAATGTCGGATGACCGCAAATCTGAACCGTATAGCGAATACCCGTTCCGCCCACCTTCGTGGAAGCTGCACGGCACCGTTGTATTACACGGTCAACCTCATACCTTTCACCATTTTCAAATCTTATTAAATTCGGTCTCGCAGTGCCGTCCGTCCTGTGTGTCACCTCGACCTCAACGTAAACTTTTCTTCTTTTCGTTTCCACTTAAAACCCTCCTTACCCAACCATACCGGTCGGTATAGTGATTTCAGCTTTTTCGGGCGGCATTTTAAGGTTCTGACAAAGAACCCCGTTCCTGATACTGTTCTTCCCGAAACGCTGACGAATTGCCTCAACACATCTATCCAATTTTTCAAGCTTATCCATCTTCTCGCAATCCATAAACAAACCAATCTGTCGGGGCGTATCCTGTGGGACAAGATTGATAGCCTGTACGGTCACGGAACGGATGTGATTTTGCCACGGGTACTTTTGCTCAAACAGTCTGTACGCCGTTTTCGCAATAATCATCGGAGATTGCGTGGGATAATCAATCTTCGTCTGCCATTGCTTTGAATAGAGTGTGTTGTCTCGGATATGCAACGCCACTCCCTCGGCGCTTAATCCGTGGACTCGAAGCTTATGCCCGATGTCTTGGGTTAATTCGAGAATGACGGGCCACACCTGCTCGCCATTCTCTAAATCGGCAACTGTCGTGATACCGTGACCTACGCTTTTAACCGGCGAAACGAAGTCGGTCTTTGCAACGGCGGAGCAGTCCAAGCCGTTGGCGAATTGCCAAAGAGCAACCCCGTTCTTTCCAAGCCATCGCTTTAACAGGTCGGGGTCGGTATTGGCTAAATCACCGATTGTCCTGATGGCATATCTATCTAAAACTTTCCTCGTTGCACGACCTACGCCGAGCAAGTCGGAAGCAGGGAGTCTCCATATTTTATCCTTGAAGGTGTCCTTTTCAATCACCGTAACAGCGTCCGGCTTTTTCATATCCGAGCCAAGCTTGGCGAATATCTTATTGAATGAAACACCCACGGAGATAGTCAGACCCAGTTCAAACTTAATCGTCTTACGGATTTCATTGGCAACTTTTTCAGGCGATCCGAAAATCCCGCTTGTGCCGGAAATATCCAACCAACACTCGTCCATTCCATACGGTTCCACTTGGTCTGTATATCGTTCATAGACGCTGCGGGCAAGCTTTGAGTATTTGATGTATTCCTCAAAATGAGGCGGAACAGTAACAAGGTCTTTGCACTTCTGCTTCGCCTGCCATACTGCGTCGCCGGTCTGCACATTAAAGGCTTTTGCTTTGTAGTTCTTGGCGAGGACAATGCCGTGTCTTTCTTCCACTGAGCCGCAAACAGCAACCGGATATTCTCTCAGGGCAGGGTCAAGCATACACTCGACACTTGCGTAGAAGTTGTTCATATCGCAATGTAAAATATTTCGCAACAATTCTCTTGACCCCCTTGACAAACTTCCCAAACCGTTTTATAATGTAATCACAAACCGATTGGGTAGTTCTTATTATACACAAACCGTTTGTGAATGTCAAGAGGTTAGTGCAGAAAATTTCCCAAACTGTTTGTGACAATTCCAAAAGGGGGATAACGATATGACATTCGGAGAGAAGCTTCGCAAATACAGAACTGAAAAAAGGCTCTCACAGGCTGAACTTGCAAAGCTTGCCGGATTAGGCGTCAACACAATCAGCAACTATGAAAGCGGAAAGACTTATCCGCAGAATAGAGAAGTATATAAGACGCTTGCGGAGATACTCGGTGTTGACCCCGACCATCTACATAACGAGAACGATGATTTTGTTGAAGTAGCTCAACAGAAATATGGGTATCGTGGCAAGAAGCAGGCTATGGAGCTTGTTGAGCAGATGGGCGGTATGTTTGCCGGCGGCGAGATGAGCGAAGAAGATATTGACGGTGTGATGAAGGCTTTGCAGGACTTATACTGGAAAGCCAAAGAGGACAATAAAAAATACACCCCCAAAAAGTATAGGAAGTAAGTCCTTTTTATGGGACAAATACTTTGCTATACTTTGTATCAGGGCATAAGAACGCCCTGAAAAAAAGGGGGTGTAAATGAAATGATTGACTCTGTTGGAATATACAGAAAGGCAAATAGCCTCGTTCAACTGAACGGAACGAGAGATACAATTAAATTAGCGGAAACGTCCGGTGTTGAGGTTGTTCCGGTCGATTGTTTCAATAACCTTCTCGGAATGTATGTGTACCGTTGGAAACACCGTGCAATGTTTCTCAACAACAGAATGGACGAATACCTTACGCAGATGGTAGCCGGACACGAACTCGGTCACGATGTTTACCATAGAGAACTTGCCAAAGGCAACGGTATGAAAGAGTTTGAGCTTTTCAGAATGCAAAGCTCCACGGAATACGAAGCCAATGCCTTTGCAGCACACGTTCTGATTGATACCGATGAATGCCTCGAATATGCCCGTGAGGGATACGATGTAGTGCAGCTCGCAAAGGCGATGAACTCTGAAATCAATCTTATGCTGATAAAGCTACAAGAATTGAGCAGACTCGGTTATCACATTCGGGTTCCGTTTGAGCCGAAAAGCGATTTCTTTAAGAATATAAAAGCATAAAGGAAGGAACCACCTATGCCGAAAAAGAAGAAGAACGAAATAACAATCCGTTCAAGTGCTGCTGAGTATCTGACCTATGTTGCCTCTGTTGGCGGCGAGGAAAGTAGCGTTGAAATGCGATATGAAAATGAAAATATTTGGCTGACGCAAAAGATGATGGCTGTCTTATATGATGTTGGGATTTCCACCATCAATGAACATATCAAAAGAATATATGATGACGGCGAATTGACCGAAGCTTCAACTATTCGGAAATTCCGAATAGTTCAGGACGAAGGTTCAAGACAAGTCAGCCGAGATGTAATCCATTATAATCTGCAAATGATTATCGCTGTCGGTTTTAAGGTCAACAATGAACGTGCTGTGCAGTTCCGCAAATGGGCGGGGCAGATTGTCAAGGATTATACGATACAAGGTTGGACAATGGATGTAGAACGCCTGAAAAAAGGCACTCTGTTCACTGACGAATATTTTGACCGCCAGTTAGAGAATATCCGTGAAATCCGTCTTTCCGAGCGTAAATTCTATCAGAAGGTCACGGACTTATACGCTACGGCATTTGACTACGACAAGGATGCAAGCACCACCAAACTCTTTTTTCAAACCGTTCAAAACAAGCTGCACTACGCCACACACAGACATACGGCAGCTGAACTCATTGTAGAAAGAGCCGACGCTGGGAAAGAACATATGGGCCTTACCTCTTGGGAAAATGCGCCGGACGGTAAAATCGTTAAGAGCGATGTGTCAATAGCCAAGAACTATCTGACGGAAAGCGAACTGTCTTTTTTGGAAAGGATTGTTTCACTCTATCTTGATTACGCTGAATTACAGGCGGAGCGCCATATTCCAATGAGTATGGAAGATTGGGCAAAACGCCTTGACGGATTTCTCGAATTTAACGGCACGGAGATTTTAACCGGAGCCGGTAAAATCAGCGCCGAGCAAGCCAAGCTCCACGCCGAGACGGAATTTGAAAAATACCGTATCATTCAGGACAGGCTCTTTATGTCTGATTTTGACAGGTATTTGCTAGAGCTTGAAGAACGGGCAAAGAACATTAAAGGCAAAAAATAAAAACAGCTCCACCGTCTCTGCACACAAAGTGTGTTTCGGTGGAGTTGTTTTAACGGCTTATCTTCAATAAAATCGGTCGCTTCTAAAGGCTTAGGAAGCGATGAATCATCAGTTTGATAATAGCTTTTTTGCTAAAAAATCGACTTCAATAATATAAAGGGTGCCGTAGCTTATTAGTATCCCTTTGAACTATTCGTCAACGGAAATCTGTTCTTCCTTTGGTTGTCCATCCTCCGTATATGATTGATCCAGATAGTTAAGGAAATTTTCCCGTTCGGGGTTGTTATATCCTCTGAAGATTATGTCGTTAATATCAGAATGATTAAACATAAAATTTCCTTCATCTCCTAAAAAACCTTCAGGATATAAGACGCCTATGTAATCGTAAATAACCTCAGGATTATCCTTCATCGTTGTCTTTACGCCGATAATCATAATCTTTCTGACCCCACCCTGTAAGGTTACAACAGTTCCGATTGGTAGCAAATCTTTAAACATTTTAATTCTCTCCTTTAATTTTGATTTATATAATATCATGATGATATTAACCAAATATATGTTTCCAGCCTTCCGAAATACCTTTGCCTATAGCGCTACAAGCATCACCAATTCCGTCAATGGCGACAGCAGTAATCATGCCGGCTCCTGCAAATGCCGATACAGCCACTCGGCCAACTATATTATTGCTTTCGTCATTTGCGTAATCCATCATGCCTTGCGCACCTCTAACATAAGCCGAAGAAAATTCGTGTTTCCGAACGTAATCCGCACCTGTAGTGTCTGCAAAATTAACAATTCCGGCTGAAATATCATCGGCTTTATCGGACAGTCCTACAGCATCACTAAGTCCAAAGGTTGCTTTGCTGACGATAGATGTTAAGCCTCGTACCGAACCATAAATTCCGACCTCTCCAATGTCTCTGGAACTGAAATTTCCATCAGCAGTAACTTGACCATATCTGGATGTAAATCCACGGACAGTATCTACGCTAACATCTGCAAGAGAGACAACAGTTCCTGCCTTTTTCAAAATTGATTCGTTTGCATATGAAGTTCTCCATTCGTATTTTGCAGTAACGGAGCGTACCAAATGCTTCTGACCCAATTTTACATTTATAACGGAGTTGCCAAGATCAAATCCTGAACTAACTTCGTTTAATACCTGATCGGCCTTTTGGTATGCATCAGCGTTTTCGTCAAACAAAGTCCTGAACATACTAATACTGTCAGCAGAAAATCCACATAAACTTCCGACAATCGAAACACAGTTATTGATTTTCCCAAATCTCTTGCTTAGTCTTGATGCTTCTAAAGGTTTTAGCGTTGAATCATAATACTTATAAAGACCTCCCCAAGCTGACATAGTGGATTTAGTAAGTTTTAATCCCCCGGTCGCCATTTCTTCCGGGCTGCCATAATCGGCATTCAAAAACGTGCAAAGGCCAGTTAAATATGATAGAGAAGAAGCAGAGAGCTTAAATCCAGCTTTGTTGTCGTTATCCTTTGTCATTTTGGAAAACAACTTCAAAAGTGCAGGCCAAAACCTTTCTCCTTGAATACTATACTTATGTTCATTACTATTAACCGCATCATTGTATATAGGCAATGTATAGATGATCGAGTAATCTATATCGAAATCATCTTCAATCACAATTGGTGTCAACAATTTCAAGGCGGGTTCCAAAATACCTCTAACGTGTTCAATAGTGAACCAGCAATTTGATCCATTGTTTATACTCTTTGTTCTTGCATCTATTGCATCTCCAATGTTCCGCCCTTCATACTGTGAATTATACCGTCCTTTATTTGGACTGATGGTACTCGACATTAGTTTTATGAAGTCCGTCGATTGTTTTAAAGAATTCCTAATTGTTGCAAATTTGGTGCAATAAGACCTATCAATAGAGGATACAGAAGAAAATATCTTATCTGTTTTTGTCTTCGCATCATTGTTTTTAGAAATAACTTTTTTATGATATGAATTTACATCGTTTAGCGACGATTTGATTCCAAGTTTACTGATCCATTTATCAAAATCCGACCAATGGTCCCTGACATAATCAGTAAACTTAGAACTTTTGTCCGCTTCAACTTCAGAGATCAAGCGAAGAATTTCCTGTTTATATTTTGCGGAAAAATCTCTATACATTCATCACACCTCCATTCACCTTGACCATTTTATCTTGCTCCCATTACTCCCCCAAAAGACTGGATGTTTGAATAGCTCTCCGAGTCATTGGGTGTAAATGACATTTTCTTCAATCGACATATTTCATTATTTAGTTTTTCTATCATACTACGCACAGCTTGTTTATCTTCTTCACTTACAAATGAATAGATACCATTACTCATTAGACCGCCTGTATATCTAATTTCACCGGTGTCCATATTCATTATATTGTTAGAATCAGCGGCTTGAAGCGCACTTTCATATAAATTGATTATCGCCTCATATTCTTGGATTTTGGCATTTCGTGCCAGATTGAAATATGTTTTGCATTGATTAATATCCTCTTGTGTGTAGCTTCCAGATCGGATTTTCTCTGCATAGAACTCATACTTATCAATAAGGGCATATGAGTACTGCTGTGTAGTGTATATCATTTCCAAGTTTTCAACTTTGCCACTTAGCCCGGAAATCTCAACCCCAAAATCTTTTACGGATAAAAATAATGAAAGGAGAGGTAATGCGTCTTTGCTAATTTCTTCAACTCCTTTTTCAATAAGCATATTTTTTCCATCTTCCAATACCGACAGTAATTGATTGTTATATCTATCCATAATCCTATCGATGGTTTCCATCACGACCTTCTGATCATACCCACTATCAATCATTGCAGTTCGTATATTCTCTAACAATTTTAAGTCTTCAGAGTAATCATTCACCAATCTTCCGATCCATTGCGATAAAACATCAATGGTCTCTACTGCATCCCCCCACGCATTGAGTGTTGAGTCCAAAATGTCTCCCATTTTTGAATAAAATTCAAGGGGGAATGTATATTCTTTAGAAAGATATTTGAGCAAAGGCGAATCAGCTACTTCCTTTTCGCTGATTCCAAGGTACTCTGCAATTTCCATTTCGGAAAGCTTCTCTCCAGTACTTGCAATAAAATTAAGAAGTGCTTTGAATTTATTGAATTCATCCGGCGTCAGTTTTGTTGTGTAATCATCGTAAAAATCAGATCCTTTGTGCTTATTCTCAATGGTTTCTCGAATCAAAGATTCTATACTCTTTCTAACAGCCGCTTCATTCGAGTTTTCTCCAATTCCAAATAGTGATAAAAAATTTTTAAGCCAATTCGATCCCCACGCAATTGAAAAGATATCAAAGCCCTGACTTCTTCCATCGAGAAAATCCCTTGTATAATCAACATCGGATATTATTTTTTCTGATGGCAGTTCTATTTTTTCTTGAGGCTGTTTGGTTGATTTCTGGTTCAGTTCATAATATAGGTACTCATGTGAATCCAAAAAATTGAAGTACTCATCTAGTAATCCTGATAATGAACCCTTCATATAATCGGTTGTGAATTGACCGTTTTGGGGGTTGACAATTATCGACATTTCTTCAATAATTCTTCTTAACATTTCTAAAGATTCTCTTATGCACGAAAAGTTGCTTTGGTATTTTGCATCAATTGAGTTAACCGTAGAAAAAATATCGTTTATGGTTTTTTTGGAAGTATTATTTTTATCAAATACCAGTTTATGATATTTGTTTACATTGTTAATATAATTTTTAATATTCAGTTTTCCTATCCAATCTTGAAAATCGAGCCATCTATCTCCAACCCAATCTGTGAAATCGCTCCATTTTTCGTTTTCAACTTGTGAAACAAGATTGAGCATATTTTGTTTGGATTTTGCGGAAAAATCTCTATACATATACGAACACCCCTTTTCTAAAACTTCCTTGATGTTCCTGCGCCGCCTGAACTTCCTCCGCCATTTACACCATTAGCTGCTTTTTGATCGCTTGCAACAAAGCTGTCTCTAAGGTTAGTTAGAAAAGAAATGGTATTTAAAATCATAGTTTCCAAGTTAGAATCAATTGTTCGATACAGTGCGGCTATTGATTCCAATTCATTAACTGTTTTTCCGCCACCAACTGTTTTAGGGGCCGTTTTTTGATTTGAGGAACATTTTGATTTTAATGATTGCATTTTACTGATAGAGTTATTTAATTCTGCAATATTTATTTTAATTTCTGCCATTGTAATTCCCTCCGTTAAAAGAGATACTGATCCGCAGCATCAACTTTTGATAGAAAAGCATCTACCTGTTTTTTTGCCGTTGTCGAGATATTGCCGATTTGCTTGTTGAGCTTATTTGCATAGCTAATATAGGCAGTCAGTGCTTTGGCAACATCTCCACTAATAATTGCTCTGTTTCTTAGGTCTTGTAAAATAGAAACATACTCAGAAATAATTTGATCGATTTGCTGTCCTTGAGATACAAAAAAGCTCCCCATTGCTCTGCAATACTCGTCGTCAATAATCAATTCATTGCTTGCCATAAATATACCTCCTCAGTTAGTTGCATATCGCAACTGATTCTTCCAATAAGTAATTCTCTGTCTCCGGTATGAAAGATTGCTGTTTGCTGTATTCTTCTGGCTTCGATACGAATTTATGTTCCGTTGCTTTGTATCAATTTCTTTCTGCGCATTTGAAGCCTTTTTCTGAGCCTCATCAACCTGCTTTTGAATGGAACTAATCTGCTTGGATATTTTGTTGATTGCCGTAGTCAAACCATTATTGGCTTTTTTATATTCACTTCCGGACAAAAGCGTTTTCATTCCAGAAACATAGGACTTGATGAATTTAACATTTAAGCTATGCGAAAAATTAGCATTAAGCTTACTAATCCGTTTTGATTGACGATTTGAAAAATTCGTCTGTAGAGATTGAAATTTTTTCTTCAGCTGATTCAGTTCATCAATCTGTTTTTTTAGCTTGCTCGCTTGAGCTGTATAGTCTATTTTTTGCGAACTCAATGACCTTATTTGAGACTCCAAACTGCTGATTTTCCGTTGAAGGTCGTTCACTTGATTTTGATACTGCGCAACTAATCGCTCATTGTATTGTATATTATTTTGCACTTCCGCCCTCGTCATGGAAATACCTCCTATATTAAAGCGTTTATATATTAAGCCATAGTACGGCATAATCAGATAAAAAATATTTTACACATTTTGACAGTGGCAGAATGCTGAGCATTATTCGGCATTCTGCCGACTGTCTCCATGTGCCAGAAATTACTTTCTGAACTGGTTTGCGATGTTTTTGTCGGTTTCTTCGACAATTTTTGCCGTTGCTCTGAGGTTGTTGGCAATCTCGTCGAGAAGCTCCTTGGCGTTTTTGAAGGAGGGCTTGATTTTATTGTACCTGTCTTCATAGCCTCTCATCGCATCGCCTTCCCATTCACCCTTAAGAGTTGTGAGCAGCTTGTCCATTGCATTAATGAGTTCCTGCATAGACTGCGCATTTTTGTCGGTCTGACTTGCTCTCTGTCTCATGGTTTCAGGGGTCATTCTGATTTGTCCAGCCATTCTAATTCCTCCTTTCCTTAATGTATTTTATAGTAAAATCAGCGTTGGCCGATTTACTACCAAGAAATTACTCCGTAGCTTTGACCAGCTTTAGCTTGATCACACTGCTATCCTGAATGTAATAGGCATCTCCGGTACCCAGTTTCTTGCGATTTGCCTTTATATCATCGTATGACACCTCAAACGGCTTCAAGTTGTCCAGGTCTTCAAAGCAAATCAGGTGTTGATCCTGTTTTATCATACGGATCGGCTCCGGTGCATCATAGGATACTGATGCATTAGCATAGTTTGCGAATATAATGGCAACATTCATCCCTTTAAAACGGTTCACAATATCCGTAAATTGCTCCGTCAGCTCCATATCGTCGCCAATCACTTTGGCAACATCATTGTTCTGTATCACAAGTAAGAGCAATTCGCTGGAATCTCCCATTGTACCGTCTTCCATTAAACTGTTATACCGGTTTGCAAGAATGGTATGCCACTCGTTTACGACAGAACCAATCCCATCGGTGCCGAGTATGTAATTTGATACAACGCTCAAGTTCTTAAACTCGGCATATTTGCGGGAAACGTCGTCAAATATGACAACACGAGATGGGTACTCGTCTTTTACGGATTCCAGAGACATAAGAATATTTTTGATAAAATTCTTATGTCCTGTATTCTCTTTGCCGCATAAGCCCATCAGTCCAAGACTTGCAACGTCGATGTAGAAGGGTTCCACCTCGTTATAGGTAAGGCCAACAGCAAGTGTATATGATTTCGACTTTGCATTGTAATCGCCATACAGTGCTTTTTCATCAAGAACCGTCGGAATAGATGGAATTGTTTTTGCCTTTGCGTTGTCTTTGTTCTTCCGATTGACTTTCTCAATCAACTGCTGCATTTCAGCGACCCGTTCAATTTCCTTTTCCCCGGCAAAAGCAAGATAAGTCTGACATTCCATCATACGTTTGTCAATTTCAAGCACACATCGTCCCGGCTTTTCATCCGGCATCAGAGTGATGTGATCAAAGAAGTTGTTAAATTCATTTGTATCGTTACAAAACAGAGCGATTTTGTTTGAGAAATTGGCAAGGTAACGGTATCCGATACCGGATGTCTGTGCATTGGCAACAATAGTTGAAATGCCTACAGATATACCCTCTCGGATAAGCGTTAATAAACTGTCATCATCCTGTAAATACAATTCAATCAATGCGGTAAGATTATCTATAAACAGATAGATTTGAGGCAAATCTTCATAGCCCGCATCCAAATAAGACGAAAATGAGCTTACACCGACCGACACCAATTTCTCTTTTCGTATGCTAATCTCATCAAACAGTAGCTTAAAGAGGTTTTTGAGCTTTTCGTCTTCCGAGGAGCAGACAACACCTCCAACGTGTTGCAACGGTTCAAAGTTTTTCAAAACCATTGAACCGAAATCAATGATATAGATATTTGCCTGCGCAGATGTTTTTGAGGTAACAATACTACGAATTAGACTTTGCAGTAAATTCGTTTTTCCATATTGAGAGGAACCGATAACAAATGTATTCTTTTTGGCAATATCAATTACTGCAGCACCCTGATACTGGTTGTCCGGATCATCATAAATCCCAATCGCAGTGAGGGACGAATCCTCGGGCATAGAATCAGAATACATAATTTTATCGCCAAGAGACGGAAGACAAATGTTTTCGAGCCTTACAATGTTTCGTTCTTTACAATAGGCGTCCACATACTGCACAACTGCATCCAACTGTGTTTCAACATTACCGGAGGCTTTGCGCTTCTTTCTCGAATACACGGGTGTTCTCCGCCCGAATTCGTTGACACTATAAAGCGCAAATTCTTTTACTGTGCTATCAAGTATTTTTGATGGAGCGCCACTGTACGCCGATTGAAACAACTCGAATATTTCGTTGTTTCCCACTTGCAGATAAGCTCGTCCGGGTTCCTTAATCTCCGCAGCAAGGGGAGATTTTAATACCTCATTACTGTCTTCTTGGCTCTGAACCTTCAAACAGAGCTTGAACCGAGAGTTGCTCCATATCTGGTCATCCACCTGTCCAGACGGTTTTTGCGTAGCAAGGATTAAGTGAACGCCAAGACTTCGCCCGATTCTTGCAGCGGAAATCAATTCCTTCATAAAATCGGGCTGCTCTGCTTTTAATTCGGCAAATTCATCAACAATCAGCACTAAATGAGGAATAGGGGTTTTGACTGACCCTTCTTTGTATTTTCGTATGTATTTGTCAATATGATTGACATCTGCTTCGGCAAATAGGCGCTGCCTTTTTTGCAGTTCTGCTTTAATGGAACGCAGAGAACGGTCAATTTCTTTTCCGTCAATATTCGTGATAGCGCCCAGTAGATGGGGCAAGTCTCTGAATTGGTTTACCATACCGCCGCCTTTAAAGTCGATGATGACAAAAGATACCTCATACGGATGAAATAGGGTAGCGATAGATAAGATATAGGTTTGCAGCGCTTCCGACTTACCAGAACCGGTCGTGCCGGCTACAAGTCCATGCGGGCCATGCGCTTTATCGTGCAAATCAAGTGCAATCATTCCTGTTTTGGATACGCCGATAGGCGCAGCCATTGATTTTGTGACATCCGTATTGCTCCAACGAGCGTTCAAATCAAGATCTTCCACATCCAAAATATTAAGCATTTCAAACAGAGAGATATTTTTGGTCAGTGTACCTTCCAAAGAAATTTCCTCTGTAAAAACCGGTGCAAGGAATTGAACGATTTTTTTAGCATCATTATCTCCAATGGGTTGATATGTGAAATCAATAGATTTCTCTATGTTTGTGGCTTGAATTAAAGTACCTTTTGTTTCGGAGGTCAGTTTAATCAATTGGCTACACCCAAGAGGAATATCCGCTTTAACCGAAGCCATGAAGACAAATGTAATACCGAGTTTATGACCGCTATCAATAAATTTTGATAACGGATGGCTTTGAATCCCACAGTCATCATAAAAGAAAACCACGAAGTGCGGCGTGTTTGTTTCCTCGGTGCGCTGAGACAGTTCTTTGTAGAGGTAATCAAAAATTCGTGCTTTACTGTCATCGTCACAAACAATGTATCTTGATCCTGATGTTTCTTCGTAAGCGTGAGGTAAAAAGCGCAACCAAGAAATACGATTCTTATGTTCTGCCTCAGCTATAAAAAACAGTTTTACATCCGTCTGATATTGCCTTGCGCAAAGATCAAGAACCATATTTTTCATCATGGCAAAGCGCAAATCTTCAGAGCCGACAATTCCTACCGCATTTGCTTCTTTCAGAGCGCAAACAACAGGGGCGTTCCGTAGTATTTTTTCTTCTTCATAAATTTGACTAGGTATCAGTTGGAGATCGTCCTCAACCTCCAATCGTTCTTGCTTTTTGTAATTGATTTTCCGTTCTGCCTCTGTATCTCCAAGACCAAGTCGTACCGTCAAAAAGTCCTCATCACACGGCAAACGATCAAACAAGTCGGAAGAAAAGCCGAAAATCATCTTTTTTTCAGTGTCTTGGTTCGGATAGATTGATTCCAGATCCGACCGCTCCTGATTTCTATATTCGGTGATTTCTGTCCGTTTTGACTCTACATATTTCTGATATTTTTCAATCCTTTGTTTGCTTTCGATTTTAAAATCTTTTTTCCCTTGTGTGATGCCGAGAATTGTTGTTAAAATGGCCGTTACTCCGGAAAGAGCACTAAATATAATCATGCTTGTCCCACCCATAAATGCCATAAGCCCAGATATGAGAAGCATACTGATTGAGGGTAGAAGCGCCGTTAAAATATTGTTTTTCGGTTTAACCGGCTTGCTTGGCGGATCGAGAATTTCAATCTCATCCTTATTGAGTTCCAGTTTTAGCCGTGTATTGCGTGTAAATGCCGGATAATGAGACGGCATAGGCATATCTTTATAAGGCAGACTGCTAATTGAAATATCATCCCGAATTTCCGTCCACAGAATATGCTCCTTATAGAAGAAAGCAAAGTCAGAGATGGAGAAGAAGTCACCATTTTGAATCAAACATTTTTGACCCACCTTTGTTCCGTTGCGATAGACTCCATAAGTTGTTTTTTCAACGATAAGAGATAAATCATTGTTTGCTTGAGTCAGAATAACACTGTCTGAACAAACAAACTTGCTTTTCAATATAATCTGGTCGGATGGCTCCGTTCCAATCCGAAGGGATTTAATAGATGTAATATCAATTGCTCTTTCATATCGGCGTTTTTCATGCTCAAAATCCAACAGGTATTCTACGGTGAAGACCTGATTTTCCGATTCTTGATATTTTACTGAAAAAGTAGTTCCATTTACTAAGGATAGTGTCAAAAGCTTGCGCACATCTCCGGTGTCAATGTATAAATTATCTGAACAGGTAACAGTCCAGGAGTCGTCTTTTTTCACGAAGTTCAATGTCACGGGTTCAAAAAATAAATCTTTATGAATACGAATATGGCAATCTGAACCCGTGCCGACCTTAATCTGCTGCGCATCTATTGGCAGTTCAACTTCTCGATATATATTTTTCCCAGAAATATTGATTCTGTACCTATTCATCATATGTATTCCTCTATTCTGTATAATACACAATTGTACCGTTACGGACGCCGAAATCGGATAGCTTTCGATTCCCTTTCAATAAAGCGATCGGGTTTTCCGCTTTCAAGTAGCATTGTTTAATATCTGTAATGTCAATTCCCAAACCATAAGCAGCATTGATTCCAATCACAAATTCATTTGCAGTAATATCCAAAGGCGTTTCAACATCGACTTCAATATCTTGATGTTTATCTTTAAAAATAATAATTGCAGATTCCTTTGCCATATCCTAATCCCTCACATGATTAAAAATGCAACCTTTTTAATGCCGCCGCACTTTGCAATTTCACCAATCGTCATCCGTTCGCAGTTCGTAATATGCTCAATATACTCATTGACTCCAAATTTTGATGTGAATTCTGATGAAAGTAGAGCATTATCTTTTGCTTGCTCAAAATCATTACATAGAATTATATATTTCTCAGTAGAAACACCGTTGATATTGGAAACAAAAAGTCCTGTTGCAAATGCTTCCTGTTCGCTTTGTAGTGTAATGATAATCACCTTATCGGACATTTTCATTAGCTTGGCGTTTTCTTCATCAAATGAATGGATAGCATCAACTACTACATAATCATATTCGTTTGAATTCTTTGCAGCCATAGCCAATTTCCCATATACCGAATATTCTAATCCTACTGACATAATTGTTGTTTTAAATGGCGGCACATAATAATATTCTTCCTTGCGTATTACCGAACGAATATTGCCATATGTGCTATCATTAAATTCCGCAAGCTGAGCATAGACATTTGAATCGCAAATTGGAGATTTATTTGCTAGTCTATATTGAAATGACTGCAAATAATCCGCATTGATATAAAGCACTTTCTTTCCAATCGTAGCCAAGCATTGGCATAGTGAAAGAGCTATTGTTGTTTTTCCGACACCACCACAAGCCGATGTTACCATAATAAGCTGTGAGGAATCTTTGTGCATAGAGGGTTCTGTGCTTCCAAGATTACTTCTTGTAATTTGAGAAAATATTGATTTAATATTTGTGTACTTATAGATTCTGGTCACATTCAGGCTATCCGGCTGCTCATTATCTTCTTGTTCGGTCATGAGAAAGACGCTCGTTATATTATGCCGTTGCAGTGAAGAATCGTATAAACTATCAGCTATAACAAGAACATTTGCTCTTTGGGGTGTTGAAAACTTCTGTTGAAACACATTGACATCGGTTATTATCTCTAAGTCAACGCTTTCAAAATATTCCTCAACAAATTTCAATTGTAGAGGGATAATGTAATTCAAATCTGTATCAACAATCATAACTCGTGGTTTTGCCATACATCATCCCTCCTTATCGAATCTCAATCTTAAAGTCACTATTTGCCAGTCGCACAATGTCGCCATTTTGAATAGGTTGCTGTTGATTTGGCGCTATCCTTTGTCCATTAACAAATGTTCCGTTTGCGCTCCCCAAATCAGATATTGTGAACTGCCCGTTGTTTTGCCTGATCATGCAATGCTGTCGGCTGATGGCTTTATTAAACGAAACAACTCCGTCCGCAATAGTAGCATTCTTCCCGATAACATACTCATCTTTTTCGACTACAAGATCTAACTGTTCTATCGCATTGATTGCTACTATGTGTAAAACAGAATTAGATGAGGAAGAACATTGTTCTTTTAAGTATGAAGGATTATCTTCTCCAATCCTCATGCGAGAATGCACATCTTCCAATGTAAGTCTTCCATCCTCTAAGTCTAATTTTAACTGTTTCATTTGCGGCATATCCACAATAGAGGGGAGATTTGAAATTGCTTTTATCAAGGTACTACGTAATTCATTTTCAAAAAAAGAATAGTTATCAAACCATCTTTTGTTTATTGGCAAGTAGATTAAATATACTTTGTATGTTGCCGGATCTACAAAGATATGTTCCAATTCGATGTCTATATTTTCGCAGGTTAAGAACCCATTCGATTTAATACTTAAAATTCCTAAAATAAGATTGTTAATAAGCAATCGCATACTATCTACATCGGCAACAGGCATCATCGATGATAATGTCCTTAGCTGCTTTGTAAGGTAAAACAACTGAATCTTATCATTGAAAATCATTTTCATACATTTAATGAGCGCATCGTCTTTCTGACTGTGCATCACTTTATATTCAGTAGTCAGAAAAAGTGCGTTATCATTTAAAATATATGCTAAATTATTTCCCAAAGGCATTTCTGTTATTAAATCTTTTCGTTCAAGTAGATTCATATGCTCCACTTCCTATTGTTCTGATCATGTTATTTACTACAAGCTGATTTATGTACCTATTTCATATACCAGCTTCTAATAAATAACCTTCCCGTCTTCCCGTGCGGGTTAGTGAACCGCACGGGAAGCACGGAAATTGTTATTTTAGATTGACTCGTTTGTATGGACAATCATTACTTCATCTATGATTTTGAATTTTTGGGCCAGGCGTTTCATTTGTCTAAGTTGCTTTCTACGAATTCTCTGCTCTCTAATGTTTTGCGTGAATCTTTTGACTGAAGAACACTCTTGTTTTTTGTATCGGGTTTGGAAGTCTGCCGATTCACAAGAAGCATCATTTTGAATCATGTCAATAACTTCTTCTCCTTCTTCCAAGCACAGTCATTACGACCAAACCTGAAAGGGATAGTATCAACAGCGCATACCACAGAGCAAGATTCGTAGAGTCACCCGTTTGAGGTGAAGATACAGAACCCTGTAAGTCGTTAATATTTATACCAGGCTCATCGGGCAAACCACCACCGGCAACTGTATGATCGCCTTCTTGCAAATCTTTAAAGGTCAAGTCGCTTCCTTTTGCTTCCACAGTTACAGTGAATGTGGAACGGTTTTCGGCAGTAATGATGTCCTCAGTAACAGATAACGGTGTCCCTTCAACAATACTAAAGTCTTTAGAGGCGATCACTTTGCCATTTGCGTCTTTCACAATAAGAGAGTGTTTGCCCATTTCAACCATATTGAATCTGAAGAATCCGTTGCTGTCAGTTCGAGCAGTTTGAACTTTGGAATGAAGTTCAACTGCCACATTTGCCATTGGCTTCCCGTTTGAATCAACAATACGGCCAATGAAAGTAACATATTGATTGCTTTGATAATCTTCATTCTCCAGTTCTGCGATAGCTACTTCGGCCTCGATCAAATCTGAATAGTTTGTGACAATCTGTTTTTGTGCCTCAGTGAGAGCATCATATGCTTTTCTTGCTGCCTCAACCTTTTCTTTATCAGTTAAGGTTAAATTGTCGGGCAACCCATCTATCATGCTCATTACTTTATCGGCAGCCTTTTTGTCAGCTTCAGACGCTTTTTCATACGCCTCTAAAGCAGCAATCGTGTTTTCTGCTTTTTCCAATTCAGCATAATTTGTTACTAAACTCTTTTGCGTGTTGGTAAGAGCATCATAGGCTTTTCTGGCAGCATTGACATCAGCTTTGTCAGAGAGAACGGGAGCATCTGGCAGCTTGTTGATAAGGTCTTCCACCGCTTTTGCTGCCGCTTTATCTTTCGCATTGGCATTTTCAAGCGCCTCCAATGCAGCAATTGTTCTTTCGGCATCAGTCAATTTGTTGTAATTGACCACTCCTTGCTTTTGAGCATTTGTTAGAGCATCATAGGCTTTTCTGGCAGTCTCAACAGCACCTTTGTCTTTCAATGTCACAGGGTCAGGTATCCCATTGATAAGAGATATGACTTCGTTGATAGGTGCTTTTTCTTTTTCCTCTGTTTCCAGTTCTTTTAGTCTATTTTCGGCGTTTACCAATTTGTTCAAATTGGTAACATAGACCTTTTGTTGCGCTGTCAGATTCTCATAGGCATTTCTTGCATTGTTTACTGCCGTTCTATCATTTAATGTGATATTAGAAGGCAAGGAATCAATCATTGCAATCACAGCATTTGCAGCGGCCTTATCCCTGCGTTCATTTTCCTCAAGTGTCGCTATGGCCTTTTCGGCTGCAATCAGCCTGTCATAATTCGTGACTTGATTTTTTTGAGCACCTGTCAAGGCATTATACGCAGCTCTTGCCTTTTCAACTGTAGCCTTATCACTTAATCTAACGGTATCAGGGATTGCGTTGATTAAGGCTATCACATTATCAACAGCCGGATCGGATTTTTTAACATCCATCGTGAAGTTTTGCGCTGTGCGTTTCAGTTCACCTTCATGGGTGCCGTCCGGATCACCTCCATTAGTACGGAACTCGGCAGCTATCGTATTAGAACCATCTTGGTTGGCTTTGTCTTCAAAAGTCTGACTTCTGACCGTGATTCTTGTGCTTCCCTCGGAAACATCATAATCAACACCCTTAACCAGCTTTTCACCGTTCAACCAAAAATCAACGAAGTCTACGAAAGCGCCGTTGGAGCGGAATACTTGATCGCCGGTTTCTTTCAGCACATAATTATGGTCGCCATTTGCATCTTCACCGATTGAATCAAGAATGGCATAGCCTTCATCGGATGCTTGGAAGACATTTTCATTGGTGTTGTCTTTTACATTCAAAGTTAGTTCGACAAAAGACGGTTCAAAATAAGTGTACTTTGCCTCCACGGTGAAATGGTATTCTCCTGCTTCTTGTGGAGTACCATAAATTTCACCGGTTTGAGTGTTTAATTCAACCCCATCCGGAAGCGTACCGGAATACAGCTCAAAAGTCACCTCATTCCAATCATGAATATTATCGGTCGCAACAATATGAGAGTAGGGAACATATTTAACGGCATCACTTAGAGTTTCAGTGACGATTTTGGGCTGTTGTGCAGTACCATTCAGCTCAATCAAGACAGGTTCTTGACCTTTCGCCTTGATAATCAAGGTGCCTTTAACTTCTCCATCTCCATCCGGAAGCAAGCGAACTTTTGCGATGTTTGCTATCTCTCCGTATTTTGTGTTGGACAAAGTGGCCGTAAAGGGAGCAAGGGTATCATTGTTTGTACCACCCACAGTCCAGTAAGGATCAAGTTTGACATTTTCCGCATCTTTAAGTTCAACGCTTAAGCCTTCAAGCGGTGCATTACCAATATTAGCAATGAGAACATCGTGTTTGTACTCAAAGTATTCGTCGAGAATTACCTCCCGCTCATTCGGGCCAAATACATAGAGTTCTGGACCGTTGTTGTTCAGCTTTTTGAATGTTACCCAATAGTTCCTATTATTTTCTTTGCCATTGTCGATGATGACGCCGGTATACTGCTGGTTTTCATTGCTGAAATCTCTGACATGATTTTCTTCAACTTTCGCACCGGTATCCTTTGAAACAGCATATACTCGATCTGTGTTAGCATACCAGAAATTTGGTTTTAGCTGAGTTAAATCTGCGTTGGCGTCATTGATAAATAGCGTCTGATAACCATAGCCGTAATAGGTGTCCATATTGATGGACTTACCATTTTCTATTACATATGTATCATAAGATTTGCCCTGATTATCTGTTGCACCTGTAACTCTAAACCAAGGATCTGCTTCACCGATAATAGGTTTATCTGTATATTCACGCATATTGGTAGCATATTCTACCGCTTTAACTGTTAATTTATAAGGAATGTTATCGTATATTACACCGTCCTCAAAAAACAAAGTAAAGTTTACACCATTTCCGCTATAATTAGCTTTGTACCCGGTACTTGTTGAAAAAAGATCCGCCTTAATGTCCGGAGCATTTGAGGCTTCGGACAAAGAATTATAGTGTCCAACTACAGCTTTAACAACCTTGTCGGAAATATCGTTTTCTCCATTGTTGGCATAAAAATTTAAATAATACTCTCCGGCATCTTTTTTCCCATTTTTCAATTCATGCTGAATAGTATATATGTCATCATCAAAATCAATATCTTCTGTTGATGCATATGTTACACTTGTTTTAGAACCAGAAGATATTTCAAACAATTCAGAAGAAACATATGGGAACGACCCAGCTATCGTAAAAGTAAATACCTGTATGCCTGCATCTATGCCATCAATATTAAATTTTAAAATAAATGATGCTCCCGTCCCTGTCATCTTATATCCAGAATTAGGTTTAGTCATGTCTTGGTTTAACAACTGATCCGTTATCGGATTTGTAAGCTGGTTATCTGTCAATTCGTAAAAATCGACACTAACATCAGGCCGTTCTTCTATGGAACACCTGATACCTAAATAGGGATTGAGAATTTGTCCTTCTGGTACAGAGTAAACAGCGTTATACATTGGGACTGGATTACCATTAATATCAACGATCTCATCATACGATCCATTAGAATATGTCTTCTTTAATGGCTCTATTTTTGTCCTTTTAGATCCGTCTACTGATTGCGAATATAATTCGTATGATACATTGTTGTTATATCCTGTGTAATATACTTTTACAATGTATCTAATGTTTTTATTATTAAGCTGACCATCTCTACCTACAATTAGTTCGATTGTTTGCATATTTGCGTCCAATGGCTGTGATAGATCAATCTTCTTACCATCACTATCGTCTATAAGGTATGCTTCATAAGACTCCAATCCACTTTCAGAATCCTTATAGCAATGCCATACGGTGGTAGCGTTTTTATCAATAGAAACCAAATTTCCATTTGATTCCTGCAATTTGCCGAGAACCGTACTTATCGTCATCTCTTTAAGTTGTTCGTTAGACTCATTGTTTAAAATCAAGTAGACCGTCTTTTCTTCTAATGGTAGCAATGACATAGGTGATATATTCGATGATGCATATGAAATCATGCCAGTAGATGCGATTGCTGTTCCTAACATTATAAGTGACAACAAAAGGGACAGCGCTCTTTTAATTCTTTTCATTTTGAATTCCTCCTGTATATTTTTGAGCTATAGATATTAGTTCTCTTGTATTATAAATATGCGTTTGCCGCATATTTCCGGTTGGGTAATCGAATATCAGTGTTTCTCCTATTACATCACTCAAATACGGCAGAGTTGCTATTGTTTCACAGCGACTATTTAGAAGCAATCCGTAACAATAGCCATCTCCAGTAACAAACTGCGTGATGATATACTCGCCCGATTGCGTTACATATGTCAGGTATGCGTCCTCCGATAATTCACGAACCAGTTTGCCGCTTTTTAAATCATAGGCTTTTGGTGTCCCATGTAAAGGTGACTCAATTCTTAAGTTATCGGTAACGAATTCTTCGTATAGCGAAGGATCAGGAGCATCCCGCTTTTCTTCTCCGATCAAAGTTCCGTCTCTTGCATTATAAATAATAACCCTGCCATCGTTATAAATCACTTCGAGACGGGATCCGGTATCATCTCGGACATATTGTTGATCGTAAATTTGTTCCGGTTCCGGTATGTTGACCTCTTTAAGTAAATCACCGTCAACAGAATATACACGAAACTGCTTATAAGAGAACAGCATAATTGTCTTTCCATCATCACTGATTCTCGCCTCATCGTGTGTATAAGAAGGATCGTAGGTAAAGACTTCGCTTTCGGGATGGTTTTCATATTTCATAATTCGTATGACAGGAGAATCCATGCTTCCTATCAGCGCAATCCCTTCTGCAATTTGTACAAAATCACTACTGTAATCATTCTTATGCTTCGATGTCAGGACAGCTCTTTCATCAAAAAACATATATCCGTCTTTATACGTTACGATTGTATGCGAGTTGCTTACCGCATAGCGCAGAACATTTTCGGCTGTTTTAATAAGTGGAGTTTGATCGCCGGTAACTGGATCAATTCTCACCAACAGATTTTCCGTTTGAACACAAATGCCATTTTCATCTGTATAGACACTAAAGGCCTTGTCAGAATTAAAACCTCCTGTTTGCGACTTACTTTCTGTATCAATAACAGCAAAGACTGACTCCTTTGAGTTTGATGCAGAATAAGCAAAATATTGTTTGTAAAAGCCTCCCTCAAAATGGCTATAGCCGGAAGACTTGTCATACAGAACAATGTCGTTATCTGGATTCTTTAAGTTCAGAATTTCCAACGAACCGTCTTCAAAACTAACTCCAAGCAGTGTACCGCCTTCATTAAGGGAAAGAAGATTGTTGTTTGGATTAGCGAAAACATCATTAACGGTAACTTGCTGTTTTCTTCCGTGAAAATCTACTGTGGCAATTTCGTTACCGGTTTCTGCATTATACAATGTTGCGTACTGCTCATCTTTATAAACACCAATAACGGTCTTTTTATCACCTGATACGGCAATTGCTGTTGCTGGTTTCCCGTTCCAAATCTCAGATGAAGTAGTGACATCGTATGCAGAGATCCCATCAATTCCCGCATAAACAATCAGATTATTGTCTATAAATTCGACTTCGGATAATGCCGATTTATCCGTATTCAGTGTTGCAATAATATCTGAACTGCCTGTGTCAACAATCGCTAACGCTCCCGAATAGATGCAGGCTGCGGTTTTCCCATCAGGAGATAAAGAAAGAAACAAAGGGGCAGATGGAAGTTCGATGGTTTCATGCGTCTTGAATCCATCCGACAGGTCGTAAACTCCCAATGCGTCCGCAAGTGCCTTCTGGGCCTCTGCGATTTGATTTGGAACGAATAGATTACTGCTTTGTGGCAAGGCTTCCAGTGCATAACGTATAGCTTTGGCTGTGTCACCCTCGGAAAGAGCATTTTGAGAATACTCTGCCAGTTTTAGCCAGCTCTCAGTTAATTGCATCCTCTTTAACCCTACGAATGTCATTGAAATGCCAAAAACAAACACGATAGCTATCAGGCTACTTACAATGATGCGACTTCGCTTCAGCCTTTTTACCCGTGGATCATTTTTCCGCAGTTGCAAAAATGAAACTAACATTTCCTCTGCGGTTTGGAAACGCAGATCAGGGTTGGGGTTCATTGCCTTTGTGATTATATCTACAATTTGCGGGCTGAACTCTTTATTTGATAAGGGGATAACCTCCGTAGCATCCTTTGCGGGTCGTGTTCCACTTAAAAGATGATACAAAGTAGCCCCAACACTATAAATATCGGATCGAACATCAGGACGAATACGTTTTTTTGATTCTGTATTCATCGAACTCGAATTCGCTTCTAATAATGTAACTGTAGCCGTCTTGTCGTCTATTGTTTCTGTAGAATCGTCAACACTGGCAGTCCCACTACGAGTTGAAAAATCCAAACCGTAATGCTCTGGAGAAGCATATCCCGCACTGCATCCAACGACATTTTCTTCGCCCAAAGCCAGTGCTATGTTGAAATCTATTAAACTAATATTATTGTGCGGTGTCCGCATAAGATTTGCGGGTTTTATATCGCTATGGACAAAACCTTTTGGCGGATCGCCGTGTATCGGACTATGCAAGTAACAAAGAGCTTCAAGGAGTTGCACCGCCCACTGGATAACCTGCGGCTGCGAAAATCGTTCGCCTCTTTTTAATGGTTTATCAAGGCTTTCTCCCTCTATATAATCCATAACGGTATACACCGTTTCGCCATCGGTAAAGAAATCATAGACTTGAGGGATATATGAATGGCTTAAATTCTTTAATATATCTACCTCACGGCGAAGTAAATCAGGGCGGGTGGTTATTTTTCGTTTGTCAGCTTTTAAAACAACTTTTTTTCCAAGACGCAAATGATTTGCCAAGAACACATTTCCGCCGCCACCCGAACCGATTTTTTCAATTATTTCATATGTTGATGCGATTATCTCAGCCATAACATTGTTCCTCTTTACTACTTATCGGTCATTGCCTTTTTCGCTCTTTCTGTTCGTTTAATCTGTTTCCCGTATTCAGTGTCCAAGCGAGCGGTCAGATTTATTTTCTTAATTGTAAATACAAATATGGAAGTTAAAGCTACCAGCAACGCAATCGCAGAAATGATTATTCCTCCATAAAATATCATATCGTTTGTAAGCCAATCCATTATCTTTCCTCCGCTTTGGAATCTATTTTAACTACAATTACAGAAATGTTGTCTTTTTCTCCACGATTCTTTGCTGCGTCAATCAGCGTTCTTACCCCTATTTTTAAAGTTCTGTTATTTTCGTTTTCTCCAAAAGTGTGCAACATCTCATTCTCCGTGATGGTATGACGAAAACCATCTGAACAAAGTACATAAGAACCCGGTTCGATTGTTCCAAAGACAACTTGCGGCTCTATTGTTTTTGATGCTCCCACACATTGGAGCAGAAGATTTCTTCGCTTATCGTTTTTTGCTTGCTCTGGAGTTAATCGACCTTTGACAACTTCTCTTTCTACAAGTGTTTGATCTATGGTAAGCTGTTTAACCGCAGAGTTTATATGATATATCCTGCTATCACCAATATGATGAATCAAATATTTGTCTCCTATAAATAGTATCTCGGAAACTGTTGTTCCAAGATTTACACCATTCTTTTGCCCGTAATCATTAATTCGAGCATTTATATCTTTCAAAAGTAATGTTAATTTGCTGCTGAGTATTTGAAAATCAAGACACTGTAATTCAAAAGGCAATACTTTCGCAAACCAGTCGGAAAAGGTGCGAATTACGGTAGCACTGGCAAGCTCGCCTTTAGATAATCCTCCCATTCCATCGCAAACGACAGCCATTAGGACTTCAATGTTTTCATAGATTGCGTGCTTTATTAGCAGGCTATCTTGATTTGTTGTCTTGTTAATTCCTATATCCGTGTCAGCAACAGCAGAAAATCGCATAATCTCACATCCAATTGTTCACCAAGCCTTTGTTAGTTAAAGCCCAAAAATGAATTCCTCATTTGCCAACCTTAAGGTATCGCCATTAAATATCTCAACCTCATATTGAGAAGGTAGCACTCGCTTATTTATATAAGTTTTATTTTTTGAGTTTAAATCCACTACATAATATTGTTCATTGCGTGAAACAATATCTGCGTGGTTGCCACTTATAGTATTGTTATTTGTCACAACATAATCTACACAGCTTTTGTCTTTTCCCAAACGAAACACAGGCTTGTCGATTACAATTATCTCGTCAGTCGATACCCTCTTTAAAGTGGGATAGTGGACTAACTCTGTTTGCTCATCTGTATCAATAAGCTCTGTACTGTCATCATCGCCAAGTAATGCTGTTACATCATCAGAAAGAAGAAGAGTAGATGTATCTTGTTCACTATCATCAGAATTTAACCGGCCTAGCAACTCTGTTTTATCTGAGCCTATGAAGTCCGTTTTTCCATTCAGACCATCCGCATTTTGTGACTTCTCAGATTTGGGATGTCCTTCATCTGATGAATGTTGCGTCTGTATTGGTTCAATTCTTTTGATTAACCTTGTAATCCTATTATCTTCTCGCTCTATGTATTTTTCTATTTTCAATTCATCAAAAGAAGGCATAGCTGAAATAAAATACATAAAACGAGATATAAAATCATAGTCCGCATTGTCACATATAGGTTTCGCAGCGTTTGCAACAGATTTCAAGAATGTCATAGCGTCTGAATTATCATTTATTTCTTTAGCAGGTAAATAAATGAATAGAAGTTCTTTAGTCGCTTCATTGATAAAAACAGAGTTGAAGTTCAGCCATAGTCTATTCGGGTGCAAACCACTTTTTTGTATTGTCGATTCGGCCAGAACGATTTGGTATATCGCAAAGAAGAATTCATACTTGCTTAGAGGTTTCTTGAGATATTTTTTTAATGAGATGCCGCCGATACCTTTGTATTCGAGAATTTTCGTTTTGTAGAGACTTGGTTTTAAAAATCCACGGACAAAAACTCTACAAATTAAATCAAGCTCTCCACGATCAATCACTTCAGGAGAAGGTAGTTTTATTTTTACTTTCAGTTGATCTTTCTTGCTTGTTGCCCTAATTTTCATTCTTTAATCACCATCATTATCGTTATTAAACCTTTGTTCAAGCAACATATTGATGTCCGTAATCATGTCGCTGGCGATAATACTGTTGAATAATTCTCGATCCTTCTGACAAGTAATCATTATGATAGCCAAACAAGTATCCCAGCTCAAAGGCGCTATGCCTCTTTCAATTTTGGAAATTTGCTGCCGACTTTTACCGACAAGTTCTCCGAGCTGCGTTTGGCTGATATTAAATGCCTTTCGCAACTCAGGCAGTTTTCTCGTCATCTCAAGCAGTATATCATCCTGCGGCACTTGCACTTTTACTACTTCATCCATAGCCATTTTCACACTTTCGTAGAATATCTCGTTCTAAGAAGAAAACGAAAAAGTCCATCGTTTTCAAGGCTTTTCGCATTTTACTGACCCTATTTTTGACCCCAAATGCCGGAAACAAGCTCCAACTGATTGCGTTTATGCTCAAGAGATGAATGAACATAGATGTTTAGTGTAATATTCACGCTGGAATGCCCCAATAGTTCACTGAGCGATTTGACATCCACTCCCGCCTCGATGCAGCGGGTAGCAAAAGTATGCCTAAGACAGTGGTAGTTAAAACTGCGAAGTTTGCACTCATCCAAATATTTGTGAAAGGCGTTTTGGAAGGTTCTCGGATCGGTATATTCATAGGTGTTTCCCGGTAGTATAAAACCGCTTGTTCTTCTGCATTGAGTAAACAACGGCATAATACCGGAAGGAATCGGAATAACTCTATTGGAAAAAACTGTTTTTGTTTCGCAGAGTGCAAGTCGTGTTTTGTTATCATCCGTGTAAGGGGCAATATTTGCAATGCGCTCTACCGTGTGTTGAACATGAACAGTTTGATCCTTAAAATCGACATCCTCCCAACGCAATCCGCAAACTTCTCCGACACGAAGCCCCAAACGAAGTGAGATCAAGACACCGAGTTTTCTTTCATCAATATTGTCAATCAAGTATCGCTCAAGTACATCTTGTTCCTTATGTGACAACACTTTTACTTTTTGCTTTCCTTTGTTGTTCACTGGTCTTGTAATCGAACCAATGTTAGAAGAACGATAACCTTCTTTTACCGAAAAATCCAGTGTCGAAGAAATAATGAAACATATCGTTTGGATATAACTCGGAGAAAGTCCGCCGCTTCCGTCCAGTCTGCCATTGTTGGCTTTTGCATAAACAAAGTGATTGATTGTTGCGACATCAAGTTTTTGAATCTTTATCTGGCCAAGGTGTGGCAAAATATGGCTCTCAATCAAATAGGAGTATTTTGTATATGTCTGATCTTTCAATTTGATTCGATTGCTTTGAAGCCAAAGAAAAAGCACCTCCCGAAAAGTCAAATCATGATTTGCTGTGGGAAGTGCATTTTTGGATACCTGTTCAACTGCTTCATTTAATTTTTTCTTTACATCGAGATATGTGCTTCCGTAAACAGAACCATACTTTGCTTTTCCGCCAGAATCATGCGATTTAATAAAGCGTCCTTCCCATCTGCCGTCTTTTCGCTTGCGAATGTTTTCTCCTCGTCTTGGCATAATAATACCTCCATTCAATGTTATTAGTTCGACCCAGTTTTTGACCCCGAATGGATAAGAAACTCTATGGGTGCGGGGTGAACCATGTATATTTTAATATTGGCTCGGAAAATAAATGTGGCTTTTTGCTGAAATATGCGGATTCGGTATTGACAACAAAGGTGTCAATGAGTATAATTATAAGTGTATTGTTGTAGGTTTCGAGATTTCTTAGAACGAGATATTCTACGAACCCTCAGCGTACAAATCTATTATATCTAATATGTGATTTTAACTGTCGTCCTTTTGAGACGGCAGTTTTGTTATATTAAAGTGTCTTCTCTCTGTATTTCTGCTATGTTATAGATGCTCAAGCCCCTCTTTTTTGCGTAGTTCACTGTATAGAATGTGCCTCCGCTCTTTTTGGTAAGGTAACAAATACAAACAGAACTATTATCGACAAGATGACGATTTCGCTTGTGCATACACCCTCTTGTGTATTCCTGAGAGGTATATACAATCTCATCAGCCTGGCGTTTTATACTTTCATAGATTTCAACATCCTCTTTCGACCAACTTTTTGCCTGTGAAAGACAGGGTAACACGAGGAACAGACGAATATCAGGATAACGCTCTCTCAATTTCAGGACTGCAAGTGCCGCAATGGTATCAAAACCTAATGCTCCACCGGTTCCGAAATATAGATATCCTTTTTTGATAAATTCCTCAATCACTGCTTCGGTCTTATGAAATATGTTTTGATACTGACCTAAAGTCAACTCTCTATGCCCGGTAAAACAACAAGTTCTGTCCTTGTTGTACATCATCTTAAAACCACCACCTTATGGTATTGTAACACCTTACAACCATTAAATCAATACAAATACCGCCTGTTATCAAATATTATTAAGATGGGTATGGGTTAAAATATAACAAAGGCGGTGATAATAAGATGACCGAACAGGATTTTTCTTTGCGCTTAGCAAAACTTAGAGAGGAAAAAGGCGTTTCTGCTCGTGATATGAGTTTATCTATGGGACAAAATCCCGGATATATCAATAATATTGAAAGCGGCAAATCAAAGCCGTCACTTTCAGGAATACTTTACATTTGCGAATATCTCGGAATTACTCCTAAAGATTTTTTCGATATTGATGTTAAGAACCCATCTAAGGCAAATGAATTGTATTCCATAGCAAAGGGATTATCTGATGAGCAGTTGGATAATTTGATTGCAATAGCAAAAGGTTTGCGAAAATAAAAAAAATTGAGGTGCCACCCGAATCGGACGGCACCTCTTTTTTAATACTGCGGCGCTCCGTAGCCGAGTATCTCGTAATGCCCTACGGCATATTGATTTATGCGGCAGCTATCACCGGAGTTGCCTTCGACGGTATATACAATGCCATTCTCAACCTTTTCCACAATACCTGTATGGTCGGATAGTCCGTCTTGCGGACCTGACGAGCCTTTGTTATCCCAATCAAAGAAGATAATCATACCCGCCATCGGTTCCTGCGAGCCGTCTATCCATTGCCCTCGGTCTTTGAACCACTGAACGCCGTTTACGCAGCCGGCGTACTTCGGAATGATACCGGCGTCGATATAGCCGCACTCATTGGCACACCAACTGACAAAGCAGGCGCACCATTCCACTCGGCTGCTAAATCCGTACCAAGACCAGTACGGTTCTCCGCCGACATTCCCGACCTGAGACAAAGCAACCGTCACGATTTGGTCATCACTGTATCCGATACCGTATAGAACGGCAGACCATAGCGAGTTGTTTTCCTCTTGGAGCAGTTCGGCAAGGTATTCCTTTTGCTCCTCGTTAAAGCCGTACTGCGCTGCCATTTCGTCTACGGTCTTATGCGAGACCGTAATATACAGAAATGTCTCGGTTACTGTCGTTTCCGTCTGTACGATATTCCCGTGTCCGTCGTCGGTCTCGGTTATCTCCGTGTGAGATTTCGTCTCAGTTCGGCTGCTAATCTCGTTCATCTCCCAAAAGATGTCTTTGAGCAGTTGCTTCTTTTCATCGTCCATCGTGGCGACTTCCTGCGGATTATCGGGGTCGGTATTGACTTTGACGGAGTAGACAGCAAGTACATCTTTCCAAACCGCACGGCTTCCGCTCATTTCAAGTTTGTCATAGCTGACGGAGTTCTTTATCTCTTGCAGCCTGCCATCATAATCAACATTGATTTCCTGCACGACCGTCTGCATAGTCTGACCTGTCCCTGAGTCCTCGCCCGAAAAGAAGATACCGAAAACGGAACCCATTAACAACGCAATCAGGCAGATAACGATAATCACAACAACGGCGACCCAACCGCCTGCCGCAATCGCAGCAACCAATGCTTTTGTCGCCGCTATGATTGCCTTAACGGTGGCAATAACGGCTTTAACTGCAAGTTTCACGCCTTGAACCGCTGCCTTTGCAGCCGCTTTTGCTGCCTGCGCCGCTTTTTGTGCGGCTTTCGCAGTTGCCTGTGCGGCTTTCTGAGCCGCTTTTGCGGACTGTTTTGCGGTCTTAATTGTCGCTTTCGCTGTTTGTTCCGCAGTCTTGACTGTCTTTTGAGCGGTTTTAGCGGTATCTCTGCCGACCGTCTTAATCGTCTTTTTTCCTGCGGAAGTGGCGGACTGCTTTACCGTCTTTCCCGTCTGCTCGACGGTCTTGATAGAAGATTTGCCGGTCTGAGCAGCTTGTCTGCCGGTTGTTGAGGTAGTCTGCCTCTGCACCGATTGAGTTGTCTGCCGTCGTAAGGACTGTTCGGATCGCTTCTGCTTAAAGCGTTCCACGCCGTCTTTTGCCTTGACGATATTTTCCTTTGTGGTCTGAACGCCTTTGCGCCCTGCTTTATCCAAAGCGTGAGCGCCTTCGTGTACGACGGTATCCGTCCCCGCCTCAAAACGGTCGGCAGCATATTCTTCGGTCGAAGTCTCTCTTGCCTCGACAGAATGTTCCGCCTTTTCTTTTGTCGCAATATAGGCGTGTTTCATTCTCTGACCGGCAACCGCAGCCTTGTCAATCGTCCTGACCGTACCTTTGACAACATCTCTCGTCTTTATATCAGCCATCGCTTCCTCCTTTCCTGTAACGCTTATTAAGCGCAAAAACGAGGGTAAAGGTATTAGACCCTTACCCTCGATGTTCCACGCTCTGTATGCCTTGTAAAATGGCGGTTTTTCGACCCGAAAAGCGTTACATTACTTCACTAATTTAGCCACGACAACGAGCCTTCCGTTAGTCCTCGAATACTCGCAGGTGGAAAGAGAAATCAGCTTATCCCCATACTCTGCGTCCACGCCGGTATCATACAGCGACAATTCCCGACACTTTTCGACATAAGCGTTGAACTCGTCCTCGTTCTCTGCCTCTACGAAGTGATAATACTTGAAGCTGTCGGGACTATTAGAGTAAACAAAGGTTTTGAAAACAGCGATAACCTCGTATTCCTGCATATCGGTCAGAGTATTAAAGCTAATGCGCTTGTGCTGCTCCCAAAAAGCTTTATCGGTAAATTTCATCAGTCCGGCGAACATAGAGCCGTCGTTCATATGATGACCGTAAATGATGAGGTTGTCGCTCGGTTCCTGCACATCGCAGTTTTCCTGCACATAAGGGCAGCCATAGTCGGTATAGGCTTTGTCAAAGCCGTGTTTCAGATAGAAGTTCGGCTCGTTCTTTGACTGCATTACGGGATAATTGATTTTCGTATCCTCTACGGTAATCCAACCCACCATATCGCTGTTCTGTGTGAACAGCTCGGCATATTCCGGCAGAATGAACTTTGTCTCCGTGTACTGAATAAGATCGGCAGGCTCAACATTTTCATCGGGTTCGGTTTCTACGATTTCCGCAAGGCTGTCATAGAGCGCCTCCTGCTTTACCGACTCGGTGTAATGCTTAATAATAAAACCGGCGCTTACCGCAAAAACAAGGATAAACGCCGTTAAAATCGGAATAAAGATTTTCTTATTCATAGCTTTTCCTTTCTACGCAAGGCGAGGGTCAAACGCCCTCGCCCGGTTTGGTCGTCATCAGCTTATAAAGCTGCGTGTTCGTCGGGAACTTGTTTACAAACGGAACGAGCAAACTGCCCACCTTAATCAGCCCGTGTCCCGCTTCAACATTCGTGATATACGACATTTGAAGGTCAGAGATATTCAGCAGCTTCGCAAGTTCAATTCGGTCGGTCGCCGCCTGATTGAGCATAATAATGAACTCGGAGTTTGCAAGCATTGTCCTTGCCGTATGGCTCTGCAAAAGGTCGTCCACGTTCTGCGTAATGCCTGACGCATAAGCGCCGTACTTTCTGACACGCTTCCAAAGCGTGAACAGGAAGTTTGCAGAATACTCGTGTTGGAACAACAGGTAAATCTCATCAATGAAGATGAATGTTTTCTTTCCCTTCGCCCTGTTCTGCGTGATACGGTTGAGAATAGAGTCCAGGACGACAAGCATACCGATAGGCATAAGCTGCTTGCCGAGGTCGAGAATGTCATAGCAAATCAGATAGCTGTTCGTGTCTACATTGGTCGGTTTTGCAAAGGTATTCAGAGAGCCGTGGGTGAACAGCTCGATAGCAAGGGCGATTTCCTTCGCCTCCGGCTCGTCCTGTTTTAACAGTTCGTCTCTGAAATCCTGCAAGGTGGGAACCGTACCCTGATAGTCATTTTGCTGATAGGTACGGTAGACGCTTGCGGTACAACGGTCGATAATAGACTTCTGCTTTGCTCCGAGGTTGTTTCCGCCGATGAGTTGTTCGCACAATGACATAATGAACTCCGATTTGAGAATGACAGGGTTCGCTCCGTCGCCGTATTCCTTGTTCATATCCATAGCGTTAATGTGATTGGGCGAGGTTGCGGAGATATTGATAATCTGACCGCCCATAGCCTTGACAAGCGGACTATACTCTCGTTCGGGGTCGATGATGATAACATCGGCGTCGCTTGCTAAAATCAGGTTGATAATCTCATTCTTCGCTGCGAAGGATTTACCGCCGCCGGATACGCCCAGGATAAACTCGTTGCCGTTGAGTAGCTGTTTGCGGTCAGCGATAATCATATTCTTGCTGATTACATTCTGCCCGTAGTAAATGCCGTTCTCGTGGTAGATGTCCTGCACTCGGAACGGGATAAACACGGCAAGGCTCTCAGTCGTCAATGTGCGGAAGGCGTCAATCTTTCTTGTGCCAAAAGGCATAACGGTATTCAAGCCGTCCATCTGCTGATATTTCAGCACGGCGAACTGGCACAGATGTTTTCTTGCCGTAGTCAGTAGAGCCTCCGTGTCGTTGTCAAGCTGCTCTTTTGTGTCGGCTGTATGAACCATAGTCAGTACCGAGAACATCATTCTCTGGTCACGGGTCGTCAGGTCGTCGAGGAACTCCTTCATTTCCTTTTTCTGCTGCTCCATATCGTAGGGAACGGTAGCAGAAAAGTTATTGTTGGCGTTCTGCCTGCGCTGCCAGTTCGTGATATTGGTCTCAACGCCGAGCAGACGGCTTTCCGCCTCTCGTACCGCTTCATCGGTGGGAACCGGCACAATGTCAATCGACATCATCAGGTTACGGTTCATATCGGTAAGCTCCGCCACCATACTGTCTTTGATATAGGACGCATATTCACGAAGAAAAAGGACTCTCCCAAAACGGTCTCCCATCTTGAAATAGTCCTTTTCAAACTCCATTGTGTCGGGGCAGATATAGTCTTTGAAATCGTGTCCTTTCTTTCGGGTCTCTTTAATGTCAAAACGGAAGGACGTTTCCTCCCCGACACGGAAGAAGTCGTGAATGATACGCAGTCTTTCGTCCGTTTCAAGCTCCACGCACTTGCTGCCCAGCCTCGAAAAGTGAGCGACGAGATCCGCCCCGACACGAGCGAAGTAAGTGCGGGCGTCCTCGACACTCTTTTTGTTAATGGAAATGGTAACATACTTATCCTGAACGATGGCGTTTGCGCCGGTCGCCTTGTCGAGAAGTATCTTGTTGTATTCTCTGCGGTACTTGTCAAGCGGGTCGCCGGTCTCATCAATCAGGAACGCCTTTTCAAAGTCAAGGCGGTTGAGCCGTCTGTTGTTAATGGTCAGCTTCGTTGTCGCTCCGCTGTCGAGGGAATTGAGCAGCTCGGAGTATTCGAGGAACATCGCCTCTTTGTCCTCACGGCTTGCCACGGCATAGTTAATATCCGTAAACTTATAGGTCTTGGAATATTTATCCTTGGCGACTTTGAAAATGCCGTCATCATAGATTGCCTTTACCGGAATGACATCCTGCACTCCCTTCGGCACGACAAACTTCTCTTTGTCCTGTTTCAAAAGACTTGTTAGTGTCTTAATCATTTGCTTTCATAGCCTCCTTTTGTTTCTGTTCGATATTCGGCTTCATCAGTTCGTAGTAGGTATTCGTGGAATTGAACACGAGCTTCTTCGGCATAAGGAACTCAGACTTAATCCACGCATAAATCGCTTTTTCTGCGGTCATACCGTTGTATTTGACAAAGCCGAGAGCCGCAAACGGAGCGGCTCCCAAGATACACACCCACGACACGGTTTCTGTGCCGAGATAGGGTTTCAGCAGGAAATATAACCCCACCGCCACCACAACGGCGCAGAGCGAAAAAATGAACTGTCTGAGTGACAGTCCGAAAAACATCGCTTCTGTGTAATTTCTGATTTCACGGTTGATTTTTACTTCCATCGGTTATTCCTTTCTCTGCGGTAGGCTTCCTTTGCGTGCTTGATTTCTTCCTCGCAGACGCATTTTTCAGCCAAGCAGTTAATTTTTCCTTTGCGTTTACCGCCATAGTAAAGGCAGTATTTACAGTCGCAGTCGGCAAGGGTATATCCCTTGAATTTGTTCAATACCTTTTTCATAACGCTCACCTTACAGTCCCATCATTTCTCTGATGATACGGTCGGACATCTTCACTGCGCCGACAAGGACGAGCATATTAAACACAAGCTCTCCGATATATGCCCACACCTGTGTAACTGCCGCAGCGTCGGGGTTGACGACCGGCGGACTTGACGCAAAAAGCGAGAAAATGATACAGGCAAGGACAATGATTGCTCCTTCAAGCAGCACAGCGCAGTAGCTTTTCAAAAAACTCTTGCCAACATTCTGCGTCGGTTCTCCCGCAAAGGTCGATAGCGGTATCGGAGCCATCGCCGTGTACATATACAGTTTGAAGAAACGACCGTAAACGGTCATTATCATAATGAATGAGAGTACGGTAATGAACAGACCGCCGATGAGGGTTACTGCCCAAAGGGGAATACTCTCGAAGAAACCGCAGTCCTCGATTGTGGTTATCATCTCTGCCGGCAGGGTGGTTTGCTGCGGACTTCCGAAGCCTGCCGCCGTCATTATCGAAGAAATGGTGCCTTGCACGATATTGAAAAGCGCAAGCATTAACTCCATTCCATATGTGATGACGCCTTTGGCAATGGCAAATCGAATGAACAGTTTGAGTGCGTGTTCGGGCTTTTTAACTTCCGTAAAGCTTCCGCAGGTTCTGACTACGCCGATTACGAAAAACAGCACGAGCAGAGCCAAGCCGATAGCTTGAAGCGCACCGTTGATATTGACTATGACGCTCCAAATACCGCCGCCTTTGAAGTTCTGCGGACTGGTCGTTATAAGCTGCCATATCTCGGCAAGTTTCTCGTTCCAAGTTTCTAAGGCGTTTTCAAGGTTTTGAACTACCCAGTTATCACTCATCTTTCGCACCTCCTTATACAAATTTGGGGGCGTACCGTTTTACCGATACGCCCCCTGTGCCAGTTTTCAATCAGCCGGTGATAAGGGTAAGGATTTCCTTTGCGAAAGTGATGATGATACCGCCTGCAAGAGTCAGAAAGCCGTTCGCCCTCTGAGATGGGTCGTGGCTTTTCAGCGAGAGACCCACCTGCACGATACCGAAGCCGAGCAGGATAAGACCGATTGCACGGATAAGTCCGAAAATGAAATCGGACAGGTTGTTTACCACCGTAATCGGGTCAGAAGTTGCCGCAAATGCGGGTACGCAAGTGCCGGCAATGATTGTCAGCGCAGCGACAAGAGAGCAGTAGAAACGGAAGCCTTTCTTGACCTTGCCGGTCATAGGCAGCCGAGTAGTGGTGTTGTTCTTTTTCTTATTCATAAACATTGTGTTTACCTCCAAATATTAAAAGTTGTTGTCATCTTCAAAGTCCTCATCGGACAGAAGCTCATAGGTTGTTTCGGATGTCTGAATATCAGATACCTCTTTCGGGTTAATATCCAATACAGCGATAGACGACGATTTCAAATTTACTTCGCCGTGTCGGTACGGCTTTTCTTTTCCGTCGGCTGTCATTGCCACGTTTGGATGTTTCAAAATATCGTATTTGAAATCCATCACAGGTCGCTCCCCTCGGATAAATAGGATAGCGTACTGGTTATCGAGTAGCCTCACCTCATCGGGTGTGAGCAGTTCACGACCGCTGATTTGATAGTTGGTCGAATAATTGCCGTTACGCCCCATACTCTTGCCGAAGGTATTGGTGTCGATGGTTTCCTTGCCGAGCAGCTCCGACACATATTTATGGGTGGACTGTTCATTGCCGCCGAGGTAAAGGAACTCATCGCAGTTACCTACAATGCTTTCCCATTGCTTCTCGAACAGCGCCTTTAACTGCGCCAGGTTCTGCAAGATGATACTCACAGAAACGCCACGGGAGCGCATAACCGACAAAATCTTATCGAAATCGTCGGGAAGCGACACATTGGCAAACTCGTCCATCAAGAAGTGGACGGGCATTGGCAGGCTCCCGCCGTGGATATGGTCGGCAGCGAAAAACAACTGCTGAAAAAGCTGCGTATAAAGGATAGACACCAAGAAGTTAAAGCTTGAGTCGTTATCGGGTATCAAGGCAAACAGAGCAACCTTTTTCTCACCCATAGAGGGCAAGTCCAGTTCGTCCGTAATCGTAAGAGAAGCTAGACTTTCAAGATTGAACTTTTCAAGCCTCGCCGCAAGGGTTATCTGAATGGATTTCAGGGTTTTGGCAGAACCGGCGTGGTAGGAATGATAATATTTCAAGGCGATATGCTCCGGATTTTGAAACTCCAATTCCGAGAACAGTTCGTCAAGCGGAGACGGGCGGGTATCTTCCTCGTCCTCAATCGACGCAGCTCTGAGCATTTCCATAACCATCGCAAAGTTCTGTTCTTCCGGCGGCGCTTCATAGTGCAGATAAAACACAAGCGCCAAAAGCAGCATTGAAGCCGCCGTATCCCAAAAAGGGTCGTTGGACTGCGAGCCTTTCGGAGTAGTACTCTTAAAGAGGTTCGTCACGAGCTTTTGCACATCGTTATCCGATTGCAGATAAACAAAGGGATTGTAACAATGGCTCTTTTCCATAGAGATAAGGTCAAGGACTCGCACCTCATATCCCTTTTTCTCAAGGAGCCTGCCCGTATCTCGCAATATCTCACCTTTTGGGTCAAGAATGACGAATGATGTGTTGCATTGCATAAGGTTCGGCTTACAATAAAACCTCGTCTTGCCTGCGCCCGAACCGCCGCACACAAGAGTGTTCAGGTTTCGTCGGTGCTTTTTGGCATTGAGACCAATACGCACATTCTGCGTCATCAGTTTATTTTCCGAGGGCGGGGATTGTCGGTATTTCTTATCCACGGCTTTTGCGCTGCCCCATTTCGCAGAACCGTGTTCCTCACGCCTTCGGTAGTTCTTCTGTGTTGAGAAGTAAATTCCAATGCCCATCGTATAGGCAAGAAGCAAAACGAGGACAGTTTTTAAGCTGTCCTCGCACACTTCTATATGGAAAGGGTCATTGAAAACGGTCAAAAGCTTTGGCAGTATCTCAGGCAAGCCGCCTTTGACAGACGGCGCTATGAGCAGCGCAAGCCATATGACCAAAGGGATACCGATGACGGCAAGGATAATCGAAGCCTGACGGTCGTTATCTCGCTTCATCTCGCTCCTTAACCACTTTGAACTTTTTCTGCGGGGCTGTGCCGACCTTCACAATCAGGTCGTCAATGGCGTCGGTAGATTTTCCCTCATTCATAAGGTCTGTCTTTTTATCATTCAGAGTGCGAATGATGATACCGTGTTCATAATCGTCCAAAGCGACGTGATACAGTTTTTCTCTTTCCATAATCGCACCTTATCTTTCGTAGTCTTTGCTTCGTGCCTGCTTCTGCTTATACTGCACTTCCGAGATACGGGAGTGAACCTCAGACATTGCGTTTCTTGTCTTTGAAAGCTCGGCACGGACTCCCTTCGGCTCCATCTCTTTGAGTGAGTCGGGAATACGGTTGATAGCAAAGTTCTGTGTATCTACCCCGTACTTCTTGCAGAGCATATACCCGATACACACGGCGGGAAATCCCATCTCGGAGCGGCTGTATCGTTCGCTGTTGATGGAAAGCTGAGCGTGACCGAGTTCCTGCGCTACGCACTGTGCCACCGCCACGCTGTCGCCCGTATTTCTCTTTACGAAAAGCGTCTGCTTGTCATTGTTGTAAAATGCCGCCATATTGGGATACGGCAGCTCATCGCAAGCCTCCACTTCCACCGGAGACGAGTCAAGCATAGTGGTGATAAGAGCCTTCGGGTCTTTATTCGCCGTTGGTGCAGGTGTTTTGCGCCCGTTGGTCTGCGACACATCAAATACCTTTTTCACATTGTAGGAAACGCCGGTCGAACCGTCCTTCTTTGTGTATTCGACCGGTTCAAGGATAGAAATGCTCTTTGCTCCTTTCGACACACGCACATTCTCTTTGCTCCAATCGTCGTAGTCTTTGAGCTGCGTCGCCGTGGGAAGCTGCTTGTAGATAAGCAGGGCATTGACGGCGGAATATCTGTCCATACGGCTCTGCGTATCGAGAAAAGCGGTGAACTTCTCAGGGTCGTTTACGATTTCATTTACCGCCTCGTCAGCCATCTGATAGACGGCTTCCTTTTCGGCTCGTTTCTTTTCGGCATACTCCTCTTTGGAAAGCTTCGGTCGATTATCGGAAGCCTTTTTCGGCGTAAAATTGTTTGTCATTATGATTACCTCTCTTTCGGTTTCTTCGATTTGGATTTGGGTTGCTGATGAACGGTTTGAGCCGTTTTTGTTTGAGATTTGGGTTTCTCGGTCTCCGGCACGGTTCGCTCTGCTTCTTTTCTCTGTTTCGCCTGTGCAGCATATCGGTCGAGTTTTTCTTTGACCGAAGGCTTCTTCTCGGCGGGCTTTGAGATACCCTTATCAGTTTGCAAATCTGCCGGTTCTGAGTTTTGCCTTGACAGAGGGTTTTTGTCTGTCTTGGCGACTGTGGGGTTTTCGTGGCTGCCCATTTCTTTCTGAATAGGTTTCCTGACTGCTTCCTCCGTAATAATTTCGCTCTTGCTCTTGGTTGGCTTGTCCTGTCCCTTCGCTTCACGCTGCTCGACAGCTTTCTGCGCCTCGGTAACAATGGCAGCCTTGTCAACAGAGCTGAGTTCAAATCTCTCAACGATACGCTGAATTTTGGAAGCGTCCTCGGCACGGGCGATAATGTCAATCGGCACGTTGTCGCCTTTGGTGTTTCTGTCCCTGAGTACGCAGTACAAAACGCCGTAACGCTTTGCCTGCTCCGTAAACTTTTTCAAGTCCTTGTTGGGGATAGTAAACACTTTCAGCTCCTTGCCGGACTTAATCATATTAGTAAGTCTCGCCTTGCCCTTTGTCTTTTGCTCCTGCTTCAAGACCGAAACGAGCAAAAGGGCAATATTCTTGGCAGCCGACCCCGATAGTTTAGCGGCGACTTCAAAGCCTTCAAGCGAAAGCCTGACGACCTGTTCCGCTGCGTCACCTCCGTTGTTCATAACGATTGCGCTCCTTTCCTTTAAATTTTTCTTCATCTGCGTGAACTTGTTCGAGGTTGTGTTTTATGACCTTTGACCTCTCTGCAATCCCATCGCAAAGCGTGACCTCCTTTCGGAGTGTCCGTATTCTGTCGGTTATTGTCGAAATCTGTTCCCTGACTTTTGAAAGCTCATCGTCATTCAAATTTCTTCTAAGTGTTTTTCGCAGGTGCGTTCTTTCGTCATTCAGGGTTTCGATTTGATTTTCAATCGACACCTTATATGAGAAAAGCTCCTTGTCAGTAGAGATGTTTTCCCTGCCAAGAAGCCTTGCCTCCATTGATATGCGATCGAGCTTCAGCAAATCCTCTTTGAGAAGATAGTGAAGTCGTGCCGTGTTCTGCTTTTTATACTTGGGCAGATAACCAAGTCGGTAACAGTAGTAAAGATACAGTCCGTACAAACCGCCTTTCTTGCGAAGCTTATTTCCTCTCGTTGGCAGTCGGTACTGTCTCGGTCGAAAGGTTTCCCTCTGAAACGGCTCTATCTTAATCCCCTGATTTTCGATGAGCCTTCGCTTGATAGCTTCATTGGTGTATTCCTCTCCGAGATTTTTCAGGCGTATCGGTTTGTCGTAGCCTTTGAGGATAATCGTCCAATACTTCCTGCTCTCGCTTACTTGCAACTCGCACCCCATTTCTTTGAGAGCGTATTTCATCGCCGCAAGATTGGTGGAGTGGGAGATAGCTTTGTCGATTGCTTCTCTCGCCATTGTGTAGCGGGTCGGCATACCTGCTTTCTCTTTTTTGTAGTAATAGGACGACTGTTTGCTGCGGTTCGGTTTTGGATTATAATACAGTCCGTACTTCTCACAGATACGGTCGGCAACGAGCCTGAACTTGAACCAAGCTTTTTCTTCTCCCCATAGTCTTTTGCCATCGACAAAGGACACAGAGTTGATTACAAAATGGCAATGCAGATGTTTCGTATTCAGATGGGTTGTAACCAAAACCTGAAAGCGCTTGCCCCAGACCTCATTGGCAAATTCCATTCCGATTTTCTGTGCCGTCTCCGGCGTGATGTCCTGTTCCTTAAAGCTGAGATACCCGTGATATGCTTGTATGCCGTCCTTCTTGATAAACTTCTCTTTGACAGAGACGAACTGTTCACGGGCAGTATCGGGATTGCAGTTGATACCTTCCACGAAAAATTCACGCTCAGTTTTTTCCTCGTCCTTTGCGTAGGCAATCACATCTCGGAGTGCCTGATACTGTTCCTCGGTATAAACTGATGCTGCGGTTTTCTCAGGGTTCGCTACATAGTCGATGACCCGTTCGAGTCGAGTGGTAACAGGCCATAGCTTACTTACTGCCATTTCATCTCACTCTTTTCAGGACGCAGAAAATTTCTTTCAATTTCCGCCTGAAATTTATGCCAACGCTGCGCCTCACGCTTTAGCATAGGAGCATCCACAAAACCGAGGGCGTTTGCCTTAGCGGAAAGCTGATGGATATTGTTACCGATGGCGGACAGCTCACGCATTGCGTCATAAAACTTCTCGTCAGGTTTCTCTCTCGGCTCGTATCCTTTGAGAAGCAAACGGATTAACCCCGCCTCCGACACACAGGCTTTTTTTGCCTTCTTCTGCAAGTCCTGTGCTTCACTGCGGTTAAGACGGATAATCTTCTGAATGTTTCTTGTTCTCATTGACTTCGTTCCTTTCACATATTTCATCGCGCAGGCGGTTTACTTGCAGCAGGCACATCATCACGACACCTACAAAACCACCGAGCAATAGACCTATCATAAAAAAGATAAACTCACTCATAGTTTTCACTCGCTTTCTGACTTGGGGTATTAGGGGGGCAACCTCTAACGAGAGTACCGTTTGGAAGCTATGGCTATCCAAATGGTCTGCTCGCTAAGAATATGCACTCCTATCGGGCTGCCCCAAATTCTGTCGCTCATCGCTCCATTTCCTTTGACTTTGGCTTAAAAGGCACAGCCGTAATTCCGTTTTGGGTACGCACAAAAGTCTCAGGATATTTGAACATTCTCTCGTATTTCTGAGCCAAATCTTTCGGAAGGCTTTGGAATGTTTCGGACTCAATCGGGGCATAGCAGACAAAGAATTTGCCGGCGATGACGTCAAGCATTTGCTTTTTGCTGTCGTCTTTCATATAACATCTCTCGATTTTCCAACCGTCTTTTCCGCCGTGTTCCTTTGCCATATATCGCTCCAAGCGAACATTTCTATCGCTCCCGTCAAGGGAAGAACCGTAAATCGAGTAGCCACCCATATTCGGCATAAACGCCTTGTTGTTGCTGCTTACCGCATAGGTTCTCGCTGCTTCGGGGTACTCCTTATCAAAACTGTCCGCAGAAAAAACGATGAAACCGACGACGGAATTTCCGCCGCTGCGCTCCGCTTCTCGGAAGTTGGAAGTCATTTCCTCATAGGTCATTTCTTCTTCGGGAGCCTCGCTGTAAATGGCTCGGTTATACGGCTCGCCGTTAATTTTTCCTTCCTCGTTGCAGATGATAGCGACCTCATCGCTGAAAGGCATATATTCCTCGATGTCGCCGCCAACCGCCCTTTGCATAGCTTCAAGGCTGTCCTCAATCTCGATGAATTTCGGGTACTTATTCGGCTCAACCAAGAGGACGGTAATCTTATTTGCCGGTTCCAATTTCAGTATAAGCTCGCTCTGTTTTGTTGCGGTCGGGTCAAAAACAACCTCGTTAAAACCGATGTTGTCGCAGAAATAGAAACCGTCTTTCAGCTTGTCCGAGCCGGTTACTTCCACCACATCGGAGACCGAAAGAGACCTTGCTCGATACCCTTCGGGGTGGTTGATATTAAACATTCGGAACACATCTTCCAAGCTCTCGCAGTTGACTTCGCCCTCGAAAACGCAGTCGTAAATGCTGCTGTCAACAACCGGCGCTCCGGCTTCTGTCATAGGCTTATCGTATAAGCCACGGAAGGCTGCGGTATGCTCATCTCGTTCTAAATTGACCTGATAGATTTTGATTTTCATTAGCGTTCAACGCTCCTTTCACGATTGTGATTTGGCTGCCTGATATGCAGCTTTGAACATAAAAAATCGTTGACATCCTTGCCACAAGGCGGTGGATCGTCAACGACTTCATAACGGTCGGGCAGAATGGTTTTAAGAGCTTCCGTTATTCTTCTGCCCGCCGTGTCGTTATCAAAATGAAGAACGACACGATTGATATTTGGGTGCTGTTCAAGGAACACTTCAAGGGCAACCGGCACTTTGCTTTCGGCTATGTCTCGCTTCGGTTGATACACGCCGGAAAGAGAAACAAGGTTTTCGCTTCGCCAATCCTCGCCGTTAAGCTTCATCAAAGTGGCATAGGAGAGCAGGTCGATGGCACATTCAAAGAGATGCAAATCCCGTCCGTTTCCATCAGACAGGCGGAACGAATACTGCTTCTTGCTGCCGGAACAGTCGCCCATAATCCTTGCGGAATTGGTAGCTCTGTATGCGGCGTACTTCGCTTGTCCGTTTTCATCGAACCCGACAAAGACGGCGTTGTGATACGGGAGAGACTCAAAAAGTAACCCTTTCCGCAAGCAGTAGTTGATGATTTCATAGTCAATCCCACGACCAAACAGATACTCTGTAACCTTGTCCGCCGACTTGCTTTTTTCGGGAAGCAGGAGCGGCGTTTCCACCGCCCTCGCTTCTTCTTTTTGTACGTTCCTCATAACAGGATAAGCAACATCAGCGTTTCCCAAAATAGCTTGTACGGCTTCGAGAAAGCTATATCCCTGCACCTTTATGAGATAGTCGAGAGCAGTTTTGCCCCCGATACCTCGGCTCCACCACATCCATTTACCGTTGGATATTTTCAGGCTGTCGTGTTCCTTTGTGCAATAGGTGTTGCCCGAAACTCTGACAAGCTGACTCGGTTCGCGGGCTTGCAGATAAGTCAAAAGGTCAATCTGTTTTGCTTCCAATATCACCTCCGGCGCTATATACGGCATAAGCTTTCACCTCACTTTTCTTCGGTCTATCGTTCATAATCTCGCTCCTTTTTTTCCGATTGCGCCTCGCCCTCATCGGGTTCACCGCCTACAATTTCGTTCTCGTTTTTATCAAGGTTGAGCAATATATTGAGTTCATCAAGTCGAGCCATTTTGCTTTTCAGTTCTTCCTCTTTTGAGAAAGGCTTTTCGGCTTCCGCCTTTGCGGTCTCAAACTGTTTCTCGGTATTCTCAAGGTCGTTTTCCGCACCTTTCAGCATTTCCGCAAAGCGTTCAATGCCGTTGTCAAGACGGGTGATGTTGCCGTGAATATCCTCGCCAAGAGGCACGTTGCGGCTCGTCTCGCCTTTGAGTCTGACGACATATTGACGCTCCACGGTATCAAAGAGCAGCTCGGTCGTAAACCCTCTGTATGCTCCAAGCGGTACGGGGTCGGGACTGTTCATTTCCTTGCAGGCGTCGATAATTGCTTTGCCTGCTTCTGCTTTTTCGGAATAAAAAACACCCTTGACCTCCATACCGGCAAAGCGGTCATCGGTAGGCTTTGGGTGTTCCTGCGCCGTTTTCACATCTGCCTTTAATCCCTCGATACGGGAGTGCAGAGAGGCGATACGCTGCGGATAGTATTTGATTATCTTGTCCTCCAAGCTGTACTTTTCAGACAGGAAATTGGATTTTAAGAGCTTCAATTTCTGAACCTGAATATCCAAGTCCATCTTCTCTTTGATATACGGATTGCCGGTAGCGAGCATTTTTATCTCGGCGTAGGACAGCGCCGTTTCGTCAATATCTTCTGCGGAACGGACAGGCGATTTGCTCGTCATAATCTGACTTGCGAATTTCTGTTTTCCCTCCACAAGTTGATACAGATATGCGTCAAAGGTTTCTTCCGTAACAAAACGGAACACATCGACTTCGGCATTGGAGTTGCCCTGACGAATGCTCCTTCCGAGGCGCTGCTCCAAGTCGGACGGTCGCCACGGGCAGTCAAGGTCAGAGGAAGCGGCGAGTTTGTCCTGCACATTGGTTCCTGCTCCCATCTTTTGTGTGCTGCCCATCAGGATACGGACGTCACCTCGGCGCACCTTTTTGAACAGCTCTAACTTCTTCGCTTCGGTATCCGCTTCGTGTATGAATTTTATCTCATCAGCCGGCACTCCTTTCTCAATCAGCTTCTTGCGAATGTCATCATAGACGGAAAAATTGCCGTCGTTCTTCGGGGTGGAAAGGTCGCAAAAGAACAACTGCGTTAATCGCTTTTCCTTTCCTTTTTCCCAAGTATTGAACATCTCATTTACGCAGGCGTTCAGCTTGCTTCCCTCAAAATCAGGCAGCATTGGGTTGAGTAAGCGTTGGTCAAGAGCGAGTTTGCGCCCGTCGTTGGTGATTTTCAGCATATTGTCTACGCTTGCGTCCACCGCTCCGCTGTGTACCTTTTCGGCTCGTTCTGCAAGCGCCTTCACCATTTCTTTTTGGATTTCAGACGGCTTCACGGAGATGTTGTGAAAGTTTGCTTTCGGCACGGGAAGGTCAAGCATATCTGCGGTTTTAATGTCCGCCACCTCTTTGAACATCGCCATCAGTTCCGGCAGGTTATAGAACCTTGCGAACCTTGTTTTGGCTCTGTATCCCGTACCTTCGGGGGTCAATTCCACAGCTGTCACGGTCTCGCCAAAGGTGGAAGCCCAAGCGTCGAAGTGTTGCAGATTGTTCCTTTCAAGGGTCGCATACTGCAAGTACCTCTGAATGGTATATAGCTCCACCATAGAGTTTGAGATTGGCGTTCCGGTCGCAAAGACCGTACCACGACCGCCCGTGATTTCGTCAAGGTATCTGCACTTCATAAAGAGGTCGGAACTTTTCTGCGCTTCGGTCTGTGCGATACCGCCTACATTCCTCATCTTTGTGTAAAGGTAGAGGTTTTTGTAGTAGTGGCTCTCATCGATAAAAAGCCTATCGACGCCGAGTTCCTCGAATGTCACCACATCGTCCTTGCGTGTTTGGTCGTTCAGCTTTTCAAGCTTCTGCTTAATGGATTTTCGGGTTTTTTCAAGCTGCTTTATGGAAAAATTCTCTCCACGATTATGCTTCAAGTCCTTTATCCCTTCGGTCACTTCTTCAAGCTGCTGTTCCAAGATTGCCCTCTGCCTTTCGATTGACATCGGGATTTTTTCAAACTGTGAGTGTCCGATGATTATGGCGTCGTAGTCGCCGGTTGCGATGCGCCCGCAGAACTTCTTGCGGTTTTTTGTTTCAAAGTCCTTTTTCGTAGCCACCAAGATATTGGCGGACGGATAAAGCTGCAAGTATTCTGCCGCCCACTGCTCGGTCAGGTGGTTCGGCACGACAAAGAGCGACTTGTTGCAAAGCCCAAGCCTTTTCGACTCCTGCGCCGCCGCTACCATCTCATAAGTTTTTCCTGCGCCGACGGCGTGGGCGAGCAGCGTATTCCCACCATAGAGAATGTGTGCCACGGCATTTTTCTGATGTTCCCTCAGTTCGATTTCGGGGTTCATACCACTAAAAGTGATATGGCTCCCGTCATACTCACGGGGTCTTATGCTGTTGAACTTTTCGTTATACAGCTTCGTCAGTTTTTCTCGGCGGGTAGGGTCTGCCCATATCCAGTCCTGAAAGCCCTGCTTGATAAGTTCCTGCTTCGACTGAGCGATTGCGGTCTCTTTCTTATTAAGTACCGCTTTCTTTTTGCCCTCGTCATCTTCGATATAGTCAAAGATACGAACGTCTTTCAGGTTCAGGGTTTCCTCGATAATCTTATAGGCGTTGATACGGGAAGTACCGTAGGTGTTGTATGCTTTGACATTGCCTCGGTCGTAGGATTTGCCCTCGACATTCCACTCGCCAGAGTATTGAGAAAAGTGAACTTTGATATTATACCTTGCCCAGAGGGGTGTATCCAAGAACTCATACATAAACTGCTGTGCTATTTCAGGCGGCAGCCAAGTAGCGCCGAGACGCACGGAGATTTCACTTGCTGTCAGGTCTTTCGGCTGCACTTTTTCAAGTGCTTCCACATTGACCGTATAATCTTCGGGGTAGACCTCCGCAGACCTTCTGGCAAGGGCAAGCTTCTCTCTGACATTGCCGGAGAGATACTCGTCCGCCATCAGATATTTCGACTCCGTGCTGTTTCCGTAGCCATACAAGGGATTTAGGAAGATAACGCCTTTTAGGTCGCTGTAAAGCTCCTGTTCCGTCTTGCCGGTGAGTTGCTGCATATACGGCATATCCACGGTCGCTTTTTCGCCCATAGAAACGGCGAGCGCCTCGCTTGCGGTATCAACCTCGGTCACGGGAATGTGCGGCTTAATGGTTCGCTTGGTAAACATATCGGCTTTGCGTTCCAATTCGCCGTTTTCATCAAGCACTTCAAGGGCGGCAAGCAGAGCGTAGGAACTGTCGGCGTTGAAAGCGGAAGTATTCGCCCTGCTGTTAATCAGTCCGTATTTCTTCGTAAAGTTGTCGTAAAGCGTGTTCAGCTTCTCTTGCGCCTGCTTAATCTCGCTGTCGGGATAATCCTCGGTCTGCCATTCGATAAGTTCTCTCACGCAGTCACGAATGGCAATCATACCTTTAATGCGGTTTTCCGCAGTCGCAGAGACTTCCACTGGCGTCATTTTTGAGTTTTCACGGAAGTAAATCACATCGTCCACGACGGTGTAAGAAAAGTTCCTCACGGACGGGTCGGCGGGGATTGAATTGTCCTCACTCTCCATTTCGTCGTCTACCTCATAATCGGAGATTTCGCCGTGGATATTTGAGACAGCTTCCGCAAGCTGACTTTCAAGGTCGGCGTTCTCATACGGTTCACAGGTGCTTTCCAAACCGAAGCGCCCCGTCACCATTTTCATCTCGCCAAGCACCATTTCGGGGTGTCTGACAAAATATGAGTTCATCTCAATACCGTTTTCATCGGTGTCAAGATGAACCCAATCCGGCTCAATGTCTATCAGTCGGTCTCTCTTTTGCAGGAACAGAATGTCCGATACGACCTCCGTGCCGGCATTGCCCTTAAAAGTGTTGTTCGGCAGACGGATTGCTCCCAAAAGGTCGGCTCTCTGTGCGATATACCTGCGAACCGCAGAGTTGGTCTTATCCATAGTGCCTTTGCTCGTCACAAGCGCCATCACTCCGCCTGGTCGCAGCTTATCAAGGCTTTTGGCGAAGAAATAGTCGTGAATGAGGAAGTTGTGCTTGTCGTACCTCTTGTCGAGAACCTTAAAATCCCCGAAAGGCACATTGCCCACAACGCCGTCAAAGAAGCTGTCGGGAATGTTTACTTCCTCAAATCCACGAGCCGCAATAGAGGACTTCTGATAAAGCTGCTGTGCGATACCGGCAGAAATAGGGTCAAGTTCCACACCGTAAATCTTAGCGTTTTCCATCGACTGCGGAAGCATACCGATGAAATTGCCGATACCGCAGGAAGGTTCCAATAGGTTGCCCTCACGAAAGCCCATCTGCGAAAGAGCATTGTAAATGGCGGTCGTCACGATAGAACAAACAAATGGATATAAAGTCCAAATCAGCTTTATCAACTTACAGAAAACCGCTGATATAGCGATAAATGAAAGGACTTATATCTATGATCGATGCACTTTACAACTACCGCCAGGGTGAAATTCACTCCGCTGAGTTCTCTGACGAGTTCAACAAGCTCTGCATCCCCTTTGAGAATTCGCTGAGCGAGGAGCAGATTGATGTATTCCACAAAATCCTCGACTGCGTGAGCGATACCGCAGCCGATGAAATGAGAGCTGCCTACAAAGTCGGCTTCAAGGACGGCGTGACTTTGATGAAAGAGATTCAGGAGTAAATCAAAAGAATGAACAGCTTGTCTTTTAAGCTGTGATTTTGATTATCTGCATACTTCGATGAATTTAATCTCAGTAATTAAGCTGTTTATCGGCTTGGTTACTGAGATTTTTTAATATAACCTTATACAAGAAATAGCTTCGATTTCCATATTGGGTTTATTGCTTTTTCTGAATCCGTTCCATATTCTGTAGAAAATACGCTTTTTCTATTGCATTTTGTTGTGAAAAGTGCTATAATAGAATAGATAGTAGAATGCCAAAAAGTCT
>CANRLH010000005.1:0-112500 GCA_947631455.1 uncultured Clostridia bacterium | reverse complement strand
ACACATTCTACAACACCACAAGAATACACAGTGCCTGCGACTATTTCTCTCCGGAAGAATTTGAACGCAATTACGCGCAGCGTCGTGTATTGTAAGATTACAAACCAGCGTTTATGCCGTGTCAGACAGCCTATCACATTTTTCATAGACTCATTGTCAACAGACTGTGGAATAAGTGCAGTGTCATTTTTGTGCAGTTTCACGTTTTTTCACTTTAAGTTGTCCGGAATCTTGACAGAGGAGCAACATTTTAATTGAAATTGACTTTTTTAGAGCTAGTTCAAGTCCTTACCGGAAAAATATTTTTTGTAAATGTTAATTGTTGAGTGTAAAGAAACTAATAGTACCTTAAAATATATAGCAAAAGCCGACGGAGGTTTTCCTTCGCCGGCTCTATGTATATAAACGTTTCGTTAATCGTAATATCTCAGTACCGCAATTACCTTTCCTAATATCTTGACTTCGTCTAATATTATCGGATCCATTGTGTCATTTTCAGGTTGCAGTCTGAAATGTCCGTCTTCCTTATAAAAGGTCTTTACAGTTGCGTCGGTATCATCAATAAGCGCCACTACGATATCTCCGTTTTCCGCTATGGGCTGTTGCTCCACTATAACAGTGTCTCCATCTAAAATAGCGGCGTTTATCATGCTCTCACCCCTTACCTTAAGCGCAAAAAGAGGATTGTCGTAATTTCTGGTGGTTTTAAAGCTGATAAAGTCAGTTATGTTCTCAATTGCCGTGATAGGTACTCCGGCTGTTACGGTTCCGATAACCGGAACCCTCATACCGCCGCGGCCGGTAAGCTTTATTGCTCGGTTTTGGTTTTCACTCTTTTCAAGCAGCCCGGCATCGATAAGTGCATTTATGCACCTAAAGCCGGTGGAGGTCGATTTGAATCCGAGCTCTGCACAAATCTCACGGACAGTGGGCGCATAACCGTCTTCAATCCGTCTTTTTACATATTCAAAAACCTGTCTGTCCTTTTCACTAAGCGTTTTCGCCATTGTTACACTCCCTTAATTTTTTTGCAAGCATTTTTGCAAGCTTGTATACATCTCCACAGCCGCAGGTGATAATAAGGTCTCCCGGCTGTGCGTTTTTCGTTATATAATCGCAAATATCACTGAAGTTTTGCATTTTTCTTTTGTCAGTCTGCTCATCTTGGGTCTCATTATCGCAGTCAAAGAAAACACTTCCCGGAATGATTTTTGCAAGATCACGCGAGTATATGCCTATCGTGTTTTTTTCACGGCTTCCCATAATATCGGTTATTACCGCTATATCAGCTAGCGAAAGAGCCTCCTTAAAATCATTTAGAAGAATTTTCGTGCGGGAATAGGTCAGCGGCTGAAATACCGCCCATATCCTTTTAAAATCAAGCGACTTTGCCGCATTGAGCGTTACAGAAAGCTCTGCCGGGTGGTGGGCGTAATCGTCAACTATGGTTATTCCGTCAATCTCGTCGATCTTCTGAAAGCGCCTTATCGCTCCTGTAAAATTGTGAAGACCCGCAGCTATTTTTTCGTATGAAACACCCTCGTACCGTGCGCAGGCGATTGCCGCAAGTGCGTTTATTACGTTGTGCTCACCGGGGACAAAAATTGACATTGAGCACTGCTTTTGTCTCTTGTAATAAACATCAAAATCGGTCCTGAGACCACTCTTTGCAGTTATTTTTGCATAATAATCATTTGTCTCTCCAAAGCCGAATGAGATCTTTTCCTTTTTATCTGCTTTTCTTATGACTTCAACTGTGTTCTGATCATCGCCATTATAGATTACGGCTTTTGACGCGTTGTCCGCAAACTTTATAAACGATTTTTTTATGTTATCAAGAGTTTTAAAGTATTCAAGATGATCGGCGTCTACATTCAAAATTACTGAAATGTCCGGGTGCAGCTTTAAAAAAGTGTCTACAAACTCACATGCCTCGCACACCATAATATCGCTTTTTCCCGCTCTTCCGGAGCCGCCTATTGACGGAAGCTTTCCGCCGATTACACATGAAAGATCGACTTTTGCGTCAACAAAAATCTGAGTGAGCATTGCCGATGTAGTAGTTTTTCCGTGTGTTCCGCTAATGCATATGGCATTATTGTACCAGCTTGTAACAATGCCCAAAAGCTCGCTTCTTTCCATCACCTGAGCATTACTGTTTCTCGCGGCTATAAGCTCAGGGTTATCTGCCATTATTGCGGCTGAATGCACTATTAAATCGGCACCCTCAATGTTTTCCGCCCTCTGTCCCATAAAAACAGGTATGCCCATGTTGCGTACTGCATCAAGGGTTTCGGTCTCATTATTGTCAGAGCCGGTAAGATAGTAGCCCTGAGAGTGCAGGATCTGTGCAAGCGGGTACATTCCGGAACCGCCTATACCTATAAAGTGTATGTGCTTTTTATCTGTTAATGGGTTAATACACACAATAAAATATCCTTTCCGCGGTAAACTATTGTTCTAATATATTGTATCATAATTTTTTAAAAAAATAAACCCCTTTTAGTATATTTTTTATTTTTGCGGCAAAAATATTTTTAACACTGAATAAAAGGAGCTAAAAATAATGACAATCACAGACATTAAAGTAAGAAAGCTTATACCCAACGGCAGACTTAAGGGAGTTATAAGCGTTACCTTTGACGGGGCGTTCGCTGTTCACGATATAAAGGTGGTGCAGGGGGATGAGCGGCTTTTCGTTGCGATGCCCAGCCGCAGAGATACCAGCGGCGTCTTCCGTGATATAGTGCACCCGATCTCAAGCGAAGTGAGAAAGGATATTGAGGACAAGATTTTAAAGGCATATGAGGAAGAGTGCGAAAGACAGGAGCACAATATTGAAAGTTGAATTTCTCAATACCTGATTTTCTATATCAAATCAGCGGAAGGATATAAGCTTCCGCTGAAGCTGTAAGGACTGTTACCGAAAATTTTGTTTTATAAAAGCAGTGCCTTACAAAAAAAGACGGCCTTGTTTTTGCAAGACCGTCTTTTTGCGTTTAAACATTATGAAATATTATTCAGCCTTATCTTTTGGTGCCAAAACCTTGTATACTATTGCAGCAATTGCAGCGCCTACAAGCGGAGCCAGAATAAATATCCAAACGTTAGCAAGAGCGTCGCCGCCAGCAAAAATCGCAGGGCCTAAGCTTCTTGCCGGGTTTACGGAGGTTCCGGTAAAACCGATGCCGAGAATGTGAACAAGTGTAAGCGTAAGACCAATGATAAGTCCGCCGAAAGAGCCGTGATTTGCACTCTTGGAGGTTACGCCTATGACAGTGAGAACGAATACGAAAGTCAGAATTACTTCTACCAAAAATCCTATACCGATGCTGTCGTTTACGCCGGCAAGTCCGTTGGAGCCGTATCCGCCTGTCTTATCGACAATTTCGCCCATATCAAAAATCAGATACAGAATACCGGAGCCCGCAATTGCACCGAGGAACTGAGCAATAACGTAGCCGATAAAATCAACTATCTTCATTCCTCCGCTGATCAAAACACCCAGTGATACCGCGGGGTTTATGTGACATCCCGAAATGTTTCCAATACAGTAAGCCATTCCTACTATCACAAGACCAAACGCCAGAGCGGTTAGAAGATAGCCGCTTCCGCTTTCGGCGTCGCATCCTACGAGCATTGCGGTTCCGCATCCGAAGATAACAAGCACCGCTGTGCCGATAAACTCGGCAATGTACTTTTTAATAGCCATAAAAAAGCCTCCCTTATAAATTTATACACTAATTATACACCGTTTTTTGTTTAATGTCTACAAATTTTGGAAAAATCAACGGCAAATAAAGTGCATTTTTACAGTTTACACAAATATCAATATGCTTTTTTGGTGTTATTGACTTAAATAAAACCACCCGAGAAAATTTTCACGGGTGGTTTTTGTCAAGGTATGTAGTTTTTTGCTCTTGAGACGATAAGCTTATCGTTGTCATATGCAAGAACACTTGCCGCGCGGGTTATCTCCACCCAGCGAATGTCTGCTATTTCTTCCTCCTGAGGAATGTAATCGGTGTTTTTTGCCCTTGCGATAAAATACACCACAAGCTTTACCGTGTCCTTTCTTGGGCTGAAGGTCACGGTCTCACGGAATGTAGGATCAATGATTACGTCTATTCCCGTTTCCTCCAAAACCTCTCGGTGCGCGGTTTCTATTTCTGTTTCGTTTCCCTCAACGTGCCCCTTCGGAAATGACCAGTGTCCGCTGTTTACGTGCCGTATCAAAAGTATTTCGGTGTTTCCGTGATACTTCCGATAGACGATGGCGCCGCAGGATTTCTCATTTACCATAAGATTTGTCCTTTCTCAAAATGTTATATTGTAATTATTATAACACACTTTTTTTGTTTTGTCTTTACTTTTTGAGAATTTTTTGCACCATTAAAACACAAATAAAGAGGGAAGCCGATCATAAGCTTCCCTCTTTATATCTTTACTGCTGTGAATTTTGTTGATTTGCCTGATCCTGATATGTAGGTTGCTGTGGGTAATACGGTTGTGCGTTTTGCTCAGGAACCAACGCGTTTTTGATAGACTGAACATTGTCTACAAGTTCTCCGAAGCCGTAAACCATAAAGCTTCCTATCCAGGAGAAGAGCGGGCCTAAAATAAGAACAAATACTCCTACAACTACCAAAACACCGGAATCCATATATGTATAGGAACCGTCAATAAACGTTCTGACACCTTCTCCGTTGATTCCGGCGATGATAAGAATAATTCCTGCGAGCAACGAGAGAATAATTCCTATCCAACATACAATTTTTGCGAATGCTTTGATTTTTCTGCCAATATTTTTAAACATATCAAACACCTCCCAAGTTTTTTTAATTATATATAATTTAGCTGTGTTTGTCAAGTATTTTGAATATGAAAAAGGCGGTCAGCTTTTTGCCGTCCGCCGTTTGTGCTATTGGATGTATATGTCGTTTAAAAGTGCACCGCTGCTTTTCTTTTGAGATTTATCTTGTCGGTTATAAGTGCTATAAACTCACTGTTGGTCGGCTTGCCTTTTCCTACGTCAATGGTATAGCCGAAGAATGAGTTTAAGGTGTCGATGTCTCCTCTGTCCCACGCAATTTCAATAGCGTGTCTTATAGCTCTTTCAACCCTTGAAGGTGTTGTCTTGAACCTTTTCGCAACCGACGGGTAAAGCACCTTGGTAACACTTTCAAGCATTTCTCCGTCATTCACCGAAAGCATAATAGCTTCGCGGAGATAGTGGTAGCCTTTTATGTGAGCCGGCACACCTATCTGGTGTATGATGTCGGTTACCATTACCTCAAGATTCAACCCGTTTGATGCGCGGTGCACCGACAGGTCGGAGTCTGTACCCTGACCCATAATGGTGTTGATTCTGTCACCCAGAGTTTTAGCCTCAAACGGCTTTCGCATATAGTATGCCGCGCCCATTTCCATTACACTTCTTTCAATAAATTGATTGTCAAATGAGCTGACAACTATAATGTGCGGCTTTTTGTAATTTGAGGCGTTGAGCTTTTTGATTAGCTCTATTGCATCGAAGTTCGGCATTACAGCATCTATTACGGCGACATCCGGAATTTCGTTTTTTATTGCCTCAAACAGTGTTTGTCCGTTTTTCGGACGGGCTATAACATAAAAGCCCATGCCCCTCAGCGAATTTGCTACATTCACTCCGAAATCGGGGCTGTCGTCCCCTATGAGCACCTTGATTTTTTGATTCATTATACCATTCCTTTCTTGTCATATTCCGAAAAAATTTGTTTTTCGGATAGCCCACCATTTATTTTGTATTTTATATTTTAACATACGCTTTTACACAATACAAGGGCGCAAAACAAAAAATAACATAAAATTCTCGACATATCAAGGCATATTAAATCATATTTCATTAATTTAATTTACAAATAATTATAATCCAAGTTGAAGTTGCATAGAAGTATGTTTTGCTTCATAAAAACATATCGGCACGCATTTTGCATGCCGATAACGGATTATGCTTTGTTATTCGACAGGCTATGAGGCGATTTTTTCAATCTCACTCGTTTGCTCTGCCGCTGAATTTAATCTTTCAAGCATTGTCTCTGCAAAAATTCCGTAGCCCATTTCGCTCGTATCAAGCATTACGTGCGTTACCGCGCCTACCAGCTTGCCGTTTTGAATTATCGGGCTTCCGCTCATTCCCTGTAAAATTCCTCCGGTGGTTTTTAACAGATTTTCGTCGGTTATTCTTATGACTAGATTTTTAGTGCCCTCGTGGTTTATTTGTTCTATTTTACAAGAATAGCTCTTTGGAGTATCGCCCTCTACCGTGGCGAGTATTTCTGCGTTACCGACTTCTACCTCCTGTTTAAAGGCGATCGGTACGGCATCACGATTAAATGTGGCTTTGTTAAGTGTTCCGTAAATACCGCATTCACAGTTTATGAGAATATCTCCGCTTATGGATTTTTCATCAAACTGACCCTCAAGCTCTCCGGCTTTTTCTCCGCCTGCTTTTTTAAAGCCTGTTATATCGGCTCCGCAAACGCTTCCCTTTGAAATGTCAAACGTCTCTCCGGTGTCGGCATCACATATTGGGTGGCCAAGACCCGCAAAAAGCTTTGTATCAGGAGAATAAAAGCTGAGCGTTCCTATTCCGGCTGAGGAATCCCGCACCCAAAGTCCTGCTTTTTTGCAGCCGTCCTGCTTTGAAAAAGCGGGCGTCAGGTAAACGGTTTTTTCCTCTGAATTTCTTAAAAGCTTTATTTCCACCTCCGGCCGGTCAGACTGTTGTATAGCATTTTCTATTTCCTCGTTAGTTAAAACCTCTTTGCCGTTTACTGATAATACAATATCTCCGGGGCATATTCCGGCTTCTTTTGCCGGACATCGTCCTTCTACATCTCCAAGCTTAATGACCAGAACTCCCTTTGACAGAAGCTTTATTCCTATCGGCTCGCCGCCGGGGATGACAAACGTGCGGTTCGTTTTTTCAAGCTTTATCTCGCCTACTGGAATGGTGTTGAAAAGCATAAGCTTCTTAACTTCAGGAGAATCCTCAGAAACCGCAGCTGCAGTGGTATCCTTTAATGACAGGACAGGCGAAAGTTTTATGTCGTCTGGCGAATTGTATAACAGTCTTTTGGGGAGCGACGACGAATAAAAGCCGGTAAGTGTAAGAATAATAGTAGTAAAAATCAATAATAAAATAAAAAACAAAGAAAGGGCTTTTTTCATTTTTGTCTCCTTTCATTACTGTTCGTTTTTTGACGCGTCTTTAGTATAATTTCTCGTTTAAGACCTTTTACGCAAAGCAATATTTTCAATGGCTTAATTACTGCCATGGAATAAAAAGGACTTGAAAAATAATACATTGTATGATACAATGGCTTTATTATATCAATGAGGTGACAAAAGCGTATGTCAAAGAGAAATCGCCTTGATAAACAAAAGGCTTTTCAAAAAGAAAAGGCGCAGCTTGAGCTTGATTCAAAGGCATCAAAAAAATTTATGAAAAAAGAGCCTTTGCCCCTTTTGATTATAAAGATAATTATGCTGGCTTCTTTTTTATACTCCGGATTTTTTTACGGCGGAGTCACCGTTGTCGGAGTTTATACCGGCGCTATGACCGTAACCGAAAAGGGTGCGCTTACACTTGGTTCGGCAAACGCTATGCTGATAGGAATTTTGCTGATGCTTGCAGGACTTATTCTTGCATTTTTAAAAAGATATATAATAAGCTTCATAGCGTCTATCAGCGGAACGCTTATATATTTATATGTGGCTTATGAACGTGTTATTAAATTTGCCGCTCAAAGAGTATCCGCAAGCGGAGATTTAAATCCTCAAACAAAATATATGCTGTGGTATTACCCAATTGCTGCTTTTGCGGCGGGTTCTTTGGCACTTTTGACGGTAAGTATCGTTATCGGTGTGAATAAAAAGAGGAAGGCAAGAAAAATGAGGGATAATGCCCCAGTGAAGAGCATAGTTGAAGATTAGATAAAACGGCAGCCGAAAAAGCTTTCGGCTGTTGTTTGTTTTTTCAGAATTTAATTGACTGTATTCGTTATTTTTGGTATACTTAAAATATAGCTTGATGGACTTTTTTTCTTTGTTTTGTTTAAAACAGTATTTCAGCACATTTGAAAATCAAGCGATAATAACATTTTAACCATTTCGTAAAAATAAAGGAGATATAAAAGTGATATTTGCGGATCTGCTTTTTTTATACATATTTCTTCCGCTGTGTCTGATACTGTATTTTATATGCAAAAACCTTGCGTGGAGAAATCTTGTGCTTATAGTATTTTCTCTGGTGTTTTATGCGTGGGGAGAACCGGTTTGTGTTCTTCTTCTGGTGTTCAGTGCCGCGGTGGATTACATAAACGGAAGAGTGATAGATAAATACAGAGGAAAAACAGGTGCAAAGATTGGGCTTGCGGCATCGCTTATAATAAACCTGGGGCTTTTGGTGGTGTTTAAATACTCGGGCTTTATCGTTGAAAACATAAATTACGCTACAGGGCTTAGCATCCCGGTCCCGGATATTGAACTGCCTATTGGAATAAGCTTTTATACATTTCAGACTATTTCGTACACGATAGACTGTTATTGGGGCAAGGTCAAAGTGCAAAAAAGCTTTATGCGCTTTTTAATGTATGTTTCTCTTTTTCCGCAACTTGTTGCGGGTCCTATCGTCAGATATGCTACCGTTGAAAATGAAATAAACTTCAGAAGGACAAGCCTTGAGGATGTTTCTGAGGGGATCTCAAGGATATGTATAGGGCTTGCAAAAAAAGTACTTATTGCCGATGGATTAAGCACCGTGGTAACAGGGCTTTTCGGATCCTTTGAAAATGGTTATGCGGCGCTTAACGGGCTCTCGGTAGCCGGAACATGGTACGGCGCGGTCGCGGTGGGACTTTGGTATTATTTTGACTTTTCGGGATATTCAGATATAGCGATAGGACTCGGAAGAATATTCGGCTTTCACTTTAACGAAAACTTCAAGCACCCGTTTGTTTGCAGAAATATCACTGAGTTCTGGCAGCGTTGGCACATTTCTCTTGGAAGCTTTTTCAGGGACTACCTTTTTTATCTCTCGATTTTCGGTAAGCGCAGACAGTATCTTAATCTGTTCCTGGTGTGGTTTTGTACGGGCTTTTGGCACGGCGCAAGCTGGAACTTTATCATATGGGGGCTGTACTGGGGATTATTTATATTTATTGAAACTAAAATCGGTAAAAAGCGTCTTAAAAAATGGCCCGCCGTGCTTACGCACATTTACAGCAAGGTCGTTATAGCGATAGGCTTCGGAATATTCTACTTTGAGTCTTTCGGAGCGCTTGGACAGTTTTTCAAAAATCTTGTGGGCGCGTCAGGAAACAAGCTAATAGACGGCACAAGCGAAACACTTATGGTACAGTATATAATCCTTATGGCGGCGGCAGTGTTCTTCTCGTTCCCGATAATAGATACGGTAAAAAAGCTTGCGGCAAAGGCAAAGGTCTCATATATGGTAGTAAATACAGCAGGAGTAATTTTAAACGCCGCCATGCTTGTGATGTCAAGTATTATGCTGGTAACGAGCACTGTTCACCCGTTTTTGTATTTCAGATTCTGATGACGGCGAGAGTTTTATCGAGTAGGTTTTAAAACAAAGCATTACCTAATGAGGTGATTTGTAATGAGCGATAATAAAAATAAAGAAACAGAGGGTTCTTCTGTAAAAAACGCTTTGGACGATGCGCTGAGTTCTCTTGAAAAGGCGCTTGATAATGTCAGAAATGATTCTTCCCACACCGAACGGCCTGAGAAAAATCAGGACGAGGAAAGCACCAAAACTCTTGATATAAAACCGGTTTTGCACTCTTATGCCGATGACATCTCAGACACAAAACCGATTGCGCTCAAGCAGGCGGCTAAGTGCGATCCGGACGTCAGGGGGGTAAGCAAAAAGACGGAGGAGACGGTTGCCGATACTATCGCGGAAACCATAAAGGATAATGTGAGAAGGGAAAACGCAGCACACAGCGTTCCTGACGTTATAATTAAAAAGTCTGAAGATAAAGATGTGAGACTTAAGAAGACGAAAGACTCTTGGGAGCATAAAAGGTTTTTTTACGCTTTCAATTCTGTTTTTGTAACGCTTGTTTTCGTGTGCATTACCGCAGCACTTTTTATTCTTGAACGCCCGAGCGGCTTTATGCAGAGCGAAAACAGAAATTATGCGACATTTCCCGAGTTTTCGTTTAGGTCTTATTTCGACGGGGAGTACACGAAAAAAATATCTGAATTCTTTACGGATACCACTCCTAAAAGAGAGGAGCTTAAAACAGTCGCGAATGCTTTTACGGGTCTGTTTGGCTTTAAGCTCGACAACATGATTATTAAAAACTCAAACAAAAACGTAAACAAAGAAAAGTTTGACGGCAATATAACTATAACAACGGTAACTCCGGCAACATTTCCTCCAAGAGAAAATACGACATCCGCTGTGACAACTACCGCTCCGGTAACCACAGGTGTATAGGCATCACAGTTGAGATTTAACACAAGGTCTTTTGTAAAAGGGCTTTAAATAAAGTCAAGCAAAACAGGGCAGGAGAATTTTTATGGACATACTTAATTATCCCTTTGACAGCGGATATATCCTGAAAAAAAGAAAAAGTATAAAAAGAGAGCTTTTGTCAGATGGCACAAGCAGGATAAAGAAAAAAATCGCCGTTTTGGGAGGCTCTACCACAAGCGATATAGTATCTGTTCTTGAGCTGTTTTTGCTTAATGAGGGGATCAAGCCCGAGTTTTATGAATGCGAGTATGCACAGTATTGGCAGGACGTTATGTTTGAAAACCCCGGGCTTATGAAGTTTTCGCCTGACATAGTTTATATTCACACTTCGTCGAGAAATATAACGGAGAAAATAAGCGTGAAGCAAAGCGCTGATGAAATTGAACAAAAGCTTACCGATCAGTATAAGCACTTTGAAGTTATGTGGGATAAGATAAAGTCACTTTTTGGTGCGGTAATAATACAGAACAATTTTGAACTTCCGTATTACAGGCTTTTGGGCAACAAGGACGCAAGCGACATTCACGGCTTAACGAATTTTATAAGCAGGCTTAATATGAAGCTGTATGATTATGCAGGCGGCAACGAAAACTTTTTTATAAACGATATAAATTACCTTTCGGCAAGCTATGGCGTTGACAAATGGAGTGAGCCTAAATGGTGGTATATGTATAAGTATTGTCTGTGCCTTGATGCCATTCCAAAGCTTTGCTTAAACATTTCAAATATAATAAAGTCAATTATGGGGAAAAACAAAAAGGCTTTTGCCCTTGACCTTGACAATACCCTTTGGGGCGGCGTTGTGGGCGACGACGGAGTTGACGGAATAGTTATCGGACAGGAGACCGCAGAGGCTGAGGCTTATTATGAGTTTCAGGAGTACATTAAAGCTCACAGGGATATAGGTGTGCTTTTGACGGTGGCTTCAAAAAATGAAGAGGAAAACGCATTGGCAGGGCTTGATCATCCGGACGGCGCGCTTAAGCCGGGGGATTTTATTTCAATAAAGGCAAACTGGCAGCCAAAGAATATAAACATACAAAACACCGCAGACGAAATAGGGCTTTTACCCGAAAGTTTTGTATTTGTTGACGATAATCCCGCAGAGCGAGAGATAGTATCGGCTCAGCTTGGGGTTAAGGCGCCTAAGATAGGACAGGTAGATTCATATATAAAAATACTTGACACATGTGGCTTTTTTGAGGTCACATCACTATCCGGCGACGACCTTAAAAGGAACGAGATGTATGAGGCAAATGCAAAGAGAAACCGGCAAAAGGCCATGTTTGAAAGCTATAAGGACTATCTTTTAAGCCTTGAAATGAATGCGTTAATCAGAGATTTTGAGCCGGTGGATATCCAGCGTATAACGCAGCTTACCAACAAGAGCAATCAGTTCAATCTCACCACAAAAAGGTTTACTCTTTCTCAGATGGAGGATATTTATAATTCAGATGAGTATATACGGCTTTGCGGAAGGCTTACCGATAAATTTGGCGATAACGGAATAGTATCGGTCGTAATCGGAAAAATAAACGGAGATAGCCTTGACATTATTCTGTGGCTGATGAGCTGTAGGGTACTCAAGCGGGATATGGAGTACGCCATGCTTGACTCGTTAGTTAAAAAAGCGTCGAAGCAGGGCATAACAACGCTCAAGGGGTACTATTATCCTACTGCCAAGAATAATATGGTAAGTACGCTTTATGCAGATTTCGGATTTGAAAAGATACAAGAGGACAACGAAAAAAACACCGTATGGTCTCTGGATATAAAAGGCTACGGTGAAAAAAATAAAGTTATTACCGTAAAGGAGTAAATGACTATGGACAGACAGGAAATCATAAAAAGACTTAACGAAGTTTTCAGGGACGTTTTTGACGATGAGAACATCGTTGTTGACGCTGAGACTACGGCGGACGATATTGAAGATTGGGACAGTATTGAGCATATAAATCTCATATCGGCAGTTGAAGGCGAGTTTAAGATTCGTTTTACAATGGGCGAGGTTTCGGGAATGAAAAACGTCGGAGAGATGATCGAGATAATCGCACAAAGAGCGTAAGACAAAACAGTAATATAAGGGATAAGCTAAAGTGTAAAAGGAGATATTGTGTTTTATGCAAAATATTAAGGTGATAATAAGGGATAAAAACCTGAAACACTATATCCAATCAATTTTTACGAGAAAGATAACGGTCATTCTTCTTATTGCGCTTCAGCTTATCGCCTTTATTTTTTTGTATTTTTATACCGCGAGGGGATTTGCGGCCGCATATGTTATACAGACCGTAATGGGAGCGGTGACCTCCGTTTTGATAGTTAACTCTTCCGATCATCCGTCGTATAAAATAGCGTGGCTGGTTCCTCTTGTAGTGCTGCCGGGGTTTATGTCGGTTGCCTATCTGTATCTTCATCTTCAGCTTAACAGATACTTCTTTAAAAGATGTGTTGACGAGGTAAACCGTGCAACACGCCGATACTTAAAACAGAACGATAACATAGTTAAGGAAATGGATAAGTATGATGTTTCTGCGGCACACCTTGCAAGGTACATCGGCGAATGTGCGGGATATCCCGCTTTTAACAACACCGATGTCAAATATTTTAAGGTGGGCGAGGAATATTATGAGGCGCTGATTGATGAAATAAAAAAAGCAAAGCGCTATATTTTTATGGAATACTTTATTATTTCCAATGGGGATATGTGGAGGGAAATTTTTAATCTTTTGCTTTTGAAAGTCTCAGAGGGAGTGGAAGTAAGGCTAATGTACGACGGTATGGGCAGCGCATCCATTCTTCCCGGAGGGTATGACGATTTTTTAAACGACAATGGTATAAAGTGCAAGGTGTTTAACCGATTCAAGCCTTTTTTGACCTCCGAGCAGAACAATCGTGATCACAGAAAGATAACTGTCATTGACGGACAGGTCGCATTTACAGGCGGCATAAACCTCGCAGATGAGTATATAAATCAAAAGAAACGCTTCGGACACTGGAAGGATTCGGGCGTTATGCTGAAGGGCGATGCGGTATTTAGCTTTGTTATGATGTTCTTTCAGATGTGGGAGCTTAACGTAAAACAGCACGAGGATTATAATTTATACCGTGCTGATAAAAAGTATTTTGCCGCCGAGGACGCGGGTTATGTTATACCGTATGGGGATTGCCCGAACGATCTTGAAGCTGTTGGGAAAACGGTTTATCTCGACATAATAAACAAGGCAAAGGATTACGTATACATTACGGCTCCGTATTTTGTCATTGACAACGAGCTTGTAACGGCTCTTTCTTATGCGGCAAAAAGCGGTGTGGACGTAAAGATCATAGTGCCGGGAATTTACGACAAGTGGTATGTGCACCAGATGTCAATGTGCTATTACCGCGAGCTTATTCCCGCAGGAGTTAAGTTTTATAGCTATACGCCGGGCTTTATTCACGCGAAGAATTTTGTTTCAGACGACCTAAAGGCTGTTGTGGGAACTGTAAATACCGATTTCAGAAGCCTATATCTTCACTTTGAGGACGCGGTTTTTATGTATCGCTCTCACGCTGTAAAAAAAGTAAAGGAAGACTTTGAAAAAACACTTTTAAAGTGCCGCGAGCTAACGCTTGATGATGTGAATAAAAACGTTTTTTCACGTCTTCTTGGATCGCTTATCAGGGCTTTCGGACCGCTTTTGTGAACACCAAAAAAGGACGAACGGTTTTACTGTTCGTCCTTTTTATAGTTGTATCGGCATATCGTTCTTACCGGGCGATAACTTCCAAAGCTTTTTCAAGAGTTTTTTCATTTTCCACATTCGCATAAGATACGTCAGAAAGCGTTTTGCGGACAAGGCCTGTGAGGACCTTGTTAGGACCGAGTTCAATGAACGTATCAAATCCGTCACGCTTCATTGACTCAAGCTCACTTACAAATCTTACGGGAGAAACTATGTGATTTGTAAGAAGTGTGGGAATATCGGAAAAATCGGTAAGCCTTTCACCTAAAAGATTTGAGTAAAACGCCACTTTAGGCGCACTGAACGATACGGCTTTGGCTGTATTTATAAACTCGTCCGCTGCCGATTGCATAAGCTTTGAGTGAAATGCACTTGAGACATTTAAGCGCATACATCTTGCTTTTTTCTCGGTGAAAATCTCCACTGCTGCGTCAACGGCTGAGATCTCTCCGGCAATCACCGTCTGAACGGGAGAGTTGTAGTTTACCGGCACTACGTACCCTGAAATGCTGGCGCATATATCTTCAACCTCCTTGCTTGACGGCCCGATAACAGCACACATAGCTCCTTTGTTTGCCTCGGCTGCTTTTTGCATAGCCTCTGCTCTTGCTTTTATGAGCCTAAAGCCATCTTTAAGTGTAACCATTTCGGAAACCACAATAGCCGCGTATTCCCCGAGTGAGTGTCCGGCTACACCGGAAAATGAAACACCGTTTGCCTTCAAAGCTTCAAACGCGCAAAGAGATGTTGCCATTATAGCAGGCTGAGAATAAACCGTTTTGTTTAACTCTGAATCGGGGCCATCAAACACGATTTTTTTCAGATCATAGCCCAAAACCTCCTGCGCCTTATCAAAAACGGATTTAGCACAGTCGTACTTTTCATAAAACTCCTTTGCCATACCTACATATTGAGAACCCTGCCCTGAGAACAGAAAAACATTTTTTGACATAATAATACTCCTTAACGCTCTTTATTTTTTGTGCGCAACCATATTTTTGGTAAATTATACTTGATATTTACCCCTTTTTATAGTATAATACTATCATAACTGCATTTAAGTATATCACATCTTTTAAAATTTGACAATAGAATATTTTTAATAAAAGAAGGATCTTAAAGGAGAATTAAAATGACCGGAGTTAAAATTCTCGGAGCGGGAAAATACGCCCCTGAAAATGTTGCAACAAATGAGGATTTTGCCAGAATAGTCGATACTAACGACGAGTGGATAACCACTCGTACGGGAATAAAAAAACGTCATATTGTTAACGGAGAGCCTACATGGTATCTGGGAGCAATGGCGGCTAAGGCGGCTGTTGAAAACGCAGGCATAAAGCCTGATGAGATAGGCCTTATCATTGCCACCACTATTACGGGGGACTATTCTACTCCGTCGGTTTCCTGTATCATTCAAAGGGAGTTAGGCGCTAAAGGCTCTATGGCGATCGACGTAAACTGTGCTTGCTCCGGGTTTGTATATGGATTTGATATGGCAAAGAGGTATCTTCAGACTGACGACGGGCTGAAGTACGCTTTGGTAGTTTCAGCCGAGGAGCTGTCAAAAATCACCGACTATACTGATCGCTCAACCTGTGTTTTATTCGGAGACGGCGCAGCGGCGGTAGTGCTAAAGCGATGCGAAAATTCAACTTATGCGGCGTATCTTGGCGCAGACGGAACGGGAGCAAAATACCTTCTTGTAAAAAGCTATGAATCGCATACTCCGTTTTCTAATGGAGAAATTGAGATTGAGGACGATATGCCGAAGCGTGAAAACCACTGTCTTTATCAGGACGGGAAAGAGGTTTACAAATTCGCCACAAAAACCCTTCCGATGGCGTGTGAGAAAACCTGCGAGATGTTAGGTATAACTCCTGATGATCTAAACTGTATCATACCTCATCAGGCTAACAAGAGAATAATTGAAACAGCGGCGAAAAACCTTTCGCTGCCGCTTGACAGGTTTTTCCTGAATCTTGAGGAGTATGGTAATACATCCTCCGCAAGCATCCCTATTGCACTTTGCGACGCTATAAGTAGTAACGCAATAAAACGCGGAGATAAGGTTTGCCTTGTCGGATTCGGAGCAGGTCTTACCTATGGCAGTGTAATATTTGAATATTAAAGGGGAATATGATTATGACAACTAAGGAAACCAGGATCACAAAGCTTTTGGGCTGCAAATACCCGATTTTTCAGGGCGGAATGGCTTGGGTAGCAGAATCTACTCTGGCGTCATCCGTATCGAATGCCGGCGGTGTGGGGATTATCGCAGGCGGATCTGCTCCTATAGACTATCTCAGAGAACAGATAAGAAAAACAAAGTCAAATGTTGGGGACAAGCCGTTTGGCGTGAATATTATGCTTATGTCGCCGAATGTCGAGGAGTTGGCTAAGCTGGTTGTAGAAGAAGGCGTGCCTATGGTGACAACAGGTGCGGGAAATCCCGGTAAATATATGGAGCTTTGGAAGACTGCGGGGATAAAGGTCATACCCGTTGTTCCGAGCGTTGCACTTGCAAAGAGAATGGAGCGTTCGGGAGCTGACGCAGTTATAGCTGAGGGAACTGAGTCGGGTGGCCATATTGGAGAGAATACCACGATGTGTCTTGTCCCTCAGGTAGTTGACGCAGTTAAGATCCCCGTTATCGCTGCAGGTGGGATTGCGGACGGAAGAGGTGTTGCGGCTGCGTTTATGCTCGGTGCTGAGGGGGTTCAAGTCGGAACGCGTTTTCTTTCTGCTGAGGAGTGTCAGATCCATCCGAATTACAAGGAGCTTGTCGTTAAGGCAAAGGATACGGATTCCATCGTCACGGGACGATCGACAGGACATCCGTGCAGAAATGTAAAGACCAAGTTTGCAAAGAAACTGGCTTCGGGTGAGATGAACGGCTCAATAACTCCGGAGGAGTTTGAAGAGATAACCGTAGGTTCTCTCAGAAAAGCTGTGCAGGACGGAAATCTTGAGGAGGGTTCGTTCTTGTGTGGAGCGATCGCGGGACTTATTACAAAGGTAGAGCCTGCAAAGGATATAATCGAGGATATGTTTACAGGAGCGGAAAAGCTTTTGTCAAGATAGATGAAATCATAAAAGAATATGATGACAGAATAATGTTTCTGTCGAATAAACGGAGGTAAAACAATGGCAACAGCAATAGTGACCGGTGCTTCGCAGGGAATAGGCGAGTGTATCGTAAAGAGGCTTGCCAAGGACGGCTATAACGTAGCGATAAACTGTTACCCAAGCGAAGGTGATAGAAAAAACGCGGAAGCTGTAAAAGCACAGTGTGAGGAGTTCGGGGTCGAGGCGGAGATTTTTGAGGCGGATGTTTCAAAATACGACGCTTGCGAGGAAATGGTAAAGAAGGTAAAAGAACGCTTCGGCTCAATAGACGTTTTGGTGAACAATGCGGGAATTACCAAGGACGGCCTGATGGTCAGAATGAGTGAGGAGCAGTACGACGCAGTAATTGCGGTAAACCAAAAAAGTGTGTTTAACATGACGAAATTTGTCGGAGCCGTTATGATGAGACAGAGAAGCGGCGCTATCGTAAACCTTGCTTCTGTTGCAGGACTTTACGGAAATCCCGGACAGATAAACTACTCCGCGTCAAAGGCGGCTATCATCGGTATGACAAAGACCTCCGCAAAGGAGCTGGGTTCACGCGGAATAAGAGTAAACGCCGTTGCGCCGGGATTTATAAAAACTCCGATGACAGATGCTTTGACAGAAGAGCAGAGAAACGCAATGCTGTCGGTAATTGCTATGAGAAGATACGGAACGGTAGACGAAATCGCAGGAGTCGTTTCATTTTTGGTGTCTGATGACGCAAGCTATGTGACCGGACAGACAATTGAAATTTCCGGCGGACTTTCAATGTAAAACTTAACCGAAAGGAACTTTATGATATGAGAAGAGTAGTTATCACCGGCATGGGAACGGTAAATCCTCTTGGGAAAAATGTGGCCGAGTTTTGGGAAAATATCAAGGCCAACAAGCTGGGCATAAAACTTATAGATGAGTTTGACGCAAGCGATATCCCGGTAAAGGTAGTGGGAAGCGTAAAGGACTTTGATCCGAGCGGCGTAATAGAGAAAAAGGAAGCTAAAAGAATGGATCGATTTACGCAGTTTGCCGTTTGCTCTGCCGACGAGGCCCTAAAAGACTCGGGAACTGATTTTTCTGATATTGACCCGTACAGAGCAGGAGTTATCGTAGGCGCCGGCATAGGTGGGCTTCACGAGACCGAAAAGCAGCACACAAGCTTTCTTGAAAAGGGCTCTGACAGGATATCTGTTTTTTACATTCCTATGATGATTACGAATATGGCCGCCGGAACTATTGCTATGAAAACCGGATTTAAGGGCGATAACTACTGCACTACCACCGCCTGCGCATCTGCAACTCATGCGATCGGCGAGGCATTTCGCAAGGTCAAGGACGGCTATCTTGACGTTTGTCTTGCAGGAGGCACCGAGGCTTGCGTTACTAAGTTCGCAATAAGCGGATTTAACAATATGAAAGCTCTTTCAAAAGCTGAATGTCCCGAGGAAGCGTCTACGCCTTTTGACCTCAACAGACAGGGCTTCGTTTTGGGTGAGGGCTGCGGAATTTTGGTGCTTGAGGAGCTTGAGCACGCGCTGGCAAGGGGCGCCGAGATATATGCCGAGATAGGCGGATACGGCGCAACCGGAGATGCATATCATATGACAAGTCCTTCTCCGACGGGTGAGGCCGCTGCAAGAGCCATGAGAAACAGCTTTGAGGAGGCCGGACTTAAGGCTGACGACATAGGATATATTAACGCGCACGGAACATCTACAGGACTTAACGATAAGTATGAGACTACTGCGATAAAGCTGGCACTTGGAGAGACGGCTGCAAGAAAGACGGTAATAAATTCGACAAAAAGCATGATAGGACATCTTCTTGGAGCAGCAGGTGCCGTAGAGGCCATAGTGACCGCACTTTCGGTTAAAAACGGTTTTATTCACAAAACACTTGGATATAAAACACCGGATCCGGAATGTGATCTTGATTATTGCACCGAGGGAAACAGAGAAGTTGAAATAAAGGGTGCGCTTTCAAACTCTCTGGGATTTGGAGGACACAACGCAACGCTTTGTATAAAAAAATATGAAGCCTGACAAATTGGAGGACAATTATATGAGCAAAAAGATTTTTGACTATGAGTTTGAAGCTATAGAAAAGCTTGCAGATATAGTAAGAGATAAAGGGCTTGAGGAGATCACCTTAGGCGACAGTGATAAATGTATAACCATAAGAGGCAGAGCGTGCCCGCCGCCAATGATCGGTGCGCCGGTAACTGTGCCGGAGACTGTGGCAGCAGCGCAAGCGGTTCCCTCTGAAGAGCCGCCTGCTCCGGTATCGGGCAATGTAGTAAAAGCTCCTATCGTAGGAACTTTTTACGCTGCTCCATCACCTGACGATGCGCCTTATGTGACAGTAGGAAAAACCGTCAAAAAGGGCGACGTTATCTTTATCATTGAATCTATGAAGGTTATGAGTGAGGTCACAAGTGATTTCGACGGAGTTGTAAAAGAGATCAAGGTCAAAAACGGTGATGCGCTTGAATTTGACCAGCCGGTAATGATAATCGGCTGATCCGCTTTTTAAGAAGGTGAGTTTATGGCCGTTTTAATGGATAAGGAACAAATCAAGGAAATTATACCTCACAGAGACCCATTTTTGCTGATCGATGAGATAAACGAGCTTGAAGTGGGTAAAAGAGTAGTTGCGACAAAGTACATAAAAGAGGATGACTTTTGGTTTAAGGGTCACTTTCCTGAATATCCCGTTACGCCGGGTGTTCTTATGGTAGAGATGCTTGCACAGGCAGGTGCGGTTGCGCTTCTTTCGCTTCCGGAAAACAAGGGCAAGATCGGACTTTTCGGAGGGATAAACAACTGCAAATTCCGGCAGCAGGTGGTCCCGGGAGACACCCTTACTCTTGAGGTCGAGATAATAAAGGTGAGAGGACCCTTGGGAGTAGGAAAAGGTCTGGCGACTGTAAACGGCAAAAAGGCGGTTTCGGCTGAAATCACGTTTGCTATTAAGTGATCGTTAAAAACCGTTTTAATGCTGTTTTAATTTTATCGCAATATGAATTTACTTTGAGGAAGAAGTATTATGCTTAAGAAAGTTTTGATTGCTAACAGAGGCGAGATTGCCGTAAGAATAATCCGTGCTTGCAGAGAGCTTGGTATCGCAACAGTCGCAGTGTATTCCACTGCGGACAAAAATGCGCTTCACGCAAAAATTGCCGATGAAGCAGTATGTATTGGACCTCCACAGAGCAAGGACAGCTACTTAAATATGCGCGAAATTATTTCCGCTTGTGAGATTACCGGTGCCGATGCAATACATCCGGGATTTGGCTTTTTGTCTGAAAATGCGCATTTTGCAAGAACCTGTGAAAAGTGCGGAATAACATTTATAGGCCCGCGCCCTGAGTCAATAGAAATGCTGGGAGATAAGGCTCAGGCAAAGGAAACGATGAAACAAGCGGGCGTTCCCGTGATTTTGGGCTCTGATGGAGCGGTAAGCAGCATTGATGAAGCAAGAAAGCTTGCTCTTGATATAGGATATCCTGTACTTGTTAAGGCTTCTGCCGGAGGAGGCGGAAGGGGAATAAGAATCGTTAAAGACGAAAGCGAGCTAGAACCTCAGATGACCGCTGCAAAGCAAGAGGCTTTGGCGTGCTTTGGGAACGACGAGGTGTACCTTGAAAAGTTTATTGAAAACCCAAAGCATATTGAGATACAGATACTTGCGGATAACTTTGGCAATATAATTTATCTGGGTGAAAGGGACTGCTCTATGCAGAGGCGAAACCAAAAGGTTTTAGAGGAAACTCCGTCTCCGATAATGACTGAGGATCTCAGACGTAAAATGGGCGAATCGGCAGTGGCTGCGGCGAAGGTATGCGGATACAGAAACGCCGGAACTATTGAGTTTTTAGTGGATAGGCAGCACAACTACTACTTTATGGAGATGAATACGAGAATACAGGTCGAGCATCCTATAACAGAAGCTGTTACGGGTGTTGACCTTGTAAAATGGCAGCTTCTGATTGCCGGCGGAGAGCCTTTGGGCATCTGTCAAGAGGACGTACATCTCACAGGCCATTCGATCGAATGCAGAATAAACGCGGAGAACCCCGAAATGGGATTTTTACCTTCTCCGGGAGTTATAAATTCGCTTTACATTCCGGGCGGCCCAGGAATAAGAATAGACAGCGCATGTTATCAGGGATGTGAGATATCGCCATATTACGATTCGATGATCGCAAAGCTAATTGTTCACGCTTCCGACCGTGAAACGGCAATCGCAAAAATGCGCTGGGCGCTTTCTGAATTTATAGTGGACGGCGTTTCGACCAACATAGATTTTCATTTAAGGCTTATAAGATGCAAGGAGTTTTTAAATGGCGATTATGACAACGGGTTCTTGGGAAGGACCGATATTTTAAAGAATAACCGCGACTGATTTTAATACAGTTTATTAAAATATGGGGATAAAACCCTTGTTAAATACATAAAATCTCCCGAAAGGAAGGGTTTATTTTGCTTGAGGATTTATTTTCAGTAGTAAAAACACGCTTTAACGGTGACGATAAGTCACCGCAAAAGTCCAGAAAAAATGACATTCCGTCTGATATAATGTTTAAGTGCCCAAGGTGTTCGGGAGTATCTTTTATGGACGACTTTGTATCAAACTCAAAGGTTTGTCCTAACTGTGGTTATCATTCGAGAATTTCTGCAAGAGAAAGGCTTGACATAACTATTGACAAGGGAAGCCTTATCGAGTTTGACAAGAATATGATCTCAAAAAATCCTATTGATTTCCCAAACTATGCCGAGAAACAGGTTCAGCTTCGTGAAAAGACAAAGCTGAATGATGCTGTGGTGACCGGTGAAGCAAAAATCAGGGGATTAAGAGTAGTTATAGCCGTTATGGATTCAAGATATATGATGGCTTCTATGGGAAGCGTTGTGGGAGAAAAGATTGCGCGGGCGTTTGAGTTCGCAACGAAAAACAAGCTTCCGATAATTGTGTTTACCGCCTCGGGCGGCGCAAGGATGCAGGAGGGAACAGTATCTCTCATGCAGATGGCGAAAACTTCAGGTGCGGTTGCAAGACACAACCAAGCCGGAGGACTTTATATCACAGTGATGACAGATCCGACTACCGGCGGGGTCACGGCGTCGTTTGCATCTTTGGGCGATATAATAATCGCCGAGCCAAAGGTTTTAATAGGCTTTGCGGGAAGGCGGGTCATAGAAGGCACTATAAAGCAGAGACTGCCGGAGGATTTTCAGTCGGCTGAATTTCTGATGGAAAAGGGCTTCGTTGATATGATAGTTGAAAGACGAAAAATCAGGCGCACGCTTGCACATCTTATTAAGCTGCACGGAGGTGTTAAGGAAGATGAGTAACCTCTTGGCAAGTGAAAGACTTGATTTGATAAGAAATAAATACCGCCCTACGGTAAGAGACTATATTCCACTGATATTTGACGACTTTTTTGAGCTTCATGGAGATCGTTATTACGGTGATGACGGCGCGATAATAGGCGGCATAGGATATTTCAAGGGCGCTCCCGTCACCATTCTGGCACAGGTAAAGGGAAGAAATCTTGAGGAAAATAAGGCTTCTAATTTTGCTATGCCGCATCCGGAGGGATACAGAAAGGCGCTGAGACTTGCAAAGCAGGCTGAAAAATTCCACCGACCGGTTATCTGCCTTATAGACACTCCCGGAGCCTTCTGCGGAATCGAGGCGGAAGAGCGAGGACAGGGTGAAGCGATAGCCAGAAACATAATGGAATTTATGACACTTAAAACGCCCGTCATTTCGATAGTGCTCGGAGAGGGCGGCAGCGGCGGTGCGCTTGCGCTCGGCGTGTGCGATGAGCTTGCTATGCTGGAAAACGCGATTTACAGTGTTATCTCACCCAGAGGCTTTGCGTCGATCCTTTGGAAGGATGCTTCTCGTGAAAGGGAGGCATGCGATATAATGAAAATAACGGCGGAGGATCTGGTTTCATTGGGTATATGTGATCAGATAATCCCGGAACCTGACGGAGGAGCTCATATTTCTGCTGATGAGACGGCTGATAATATTTCAAAATATCTTGAAGATTCTTTAAAAAGAAAATTAAAAAAAGGTATTGACGAATTACTGAATGAACGCTATAATAAGTTTAGGAAAATCGGAGAGTTTGATGAATTGGTCTGACTTGTTCCGTTTTTGCGACCTAAAAAAATAGGATAGGAGGGTTATGGTAATGGTTTTTGATAAGGTTAAGGAGATCATTGTTGATCAGCTTGAAGTTGACGAAGATAAGGTTACTATGGAGGCTTCTATAGTTGATGATCTGGGTGCGGATTCTCTCGACGTTGTTGACTTGGTTATGGCTCTTGAGGACGAGTTTGAAATCAAGATCCCTGACGAGGATGTTGAGAATGTTAAGACGGTCGGAGATATCGTTAAGATCATTGATGCATAAAAGCATTGTAATGTGCAAATAAGCTGAGGACGGCAAAGCCGTCCTTTTTTAATTGAGGCAACATTCAATGACGGACAAATATTTATTGATTGTAATTATTTTTATAAATTGTTGAATTTTTCTTTTTTTACTGTATAATAATATATAGAATGTAAAAAGGGGTTTTTGATTTGAATAATTTTATAGATATGTTTCACGACTGCGCTGTATATATCGCAGATGAAAAAACGCTTAAGATATGCTATGCCAGCAGTTTGCTGAAAAAATACTTTCCCGATGCTGATGAAGGGGCATGCGCTTCAGACATTTTGCCGAGCGCCTTGCTGCCGAGTGACCCGATAGGCGAAACAAGATACATAAGATACCGTTTCAGAGACGGCAGTGTACATTCTCTTGAGGCAAGCAGCTCTAAAATGCTGCTTGACGGGAAGAATATGGTGGCAGTAAGAATATTTGTTGGCGGCAATACGCTTAACATGAATAATGACACCGTGGTTTTTGACACCTTGTGCAAAACTTTTCTGGCAATCTATGTTTTGAATACTGAAAACAAAACTCTACACTCAGTAATGCAGTCTAAGGAAGACGAAAATTATATCTGTGATTTTGATTCGCAATCTTACGCTGAGGTTATAAACAACTTTGCCGAGAATTATATCCATCCGCAGGATAAAGGAAGATATATATACGAGCTCAACATAGATTATATACTTGAGGCGCTTTCGCATTCGGATAAAATCAGCCGGGAATACAGGCGAAAGATAGCCGGTGAGTACAGACAGGTTTCATATGAGATATCGGCCTATGATTTTGACAGGAAAACAATAGTAATAGCAGTAGAAGATATCAACGACAAACACAAGGAACGCCTTGAGAATCAAAAGGTTAATATGTTATTATCCGCTGCTGTTTCAAATAAATATGTTTTTGCGGCGTATATAAATTTGACAAGAAATTCTTTTGAAAGGTTAACGCTTTCAAATCTGGCTCAGCGTTCAGACAAAGTAAATTACAGTTCGTTTGATGAATCCGTAGAGACAATGGCTGTTGACGTTTATCCTGAAGACAGGGATAAATATATTAAAACATTTTGCAGAAAAAATCTTTTGGAAAAATTTTCCGCAGGCGCTAGTACGGTCTATCTTGAGTATCGGGCATCTTCGGGCAAAGGGTATAAGTGGGTATCTACAACAGCGGTAAATTTAACTGATATAAGCGACGAGGACATCACCGAAATTACTCTTACACAGCTTATCGAAAACAGAAAGAGAAATGAGATAAAAAATGCAGAAGATCACGCAACCATGGCTGCTTTGAGCAGAAAATATGTAGGTGCATATTTTGCAAATTTGAGCGAGGAAACCATACGACCGCTTAGAATACGTGGAGGATATGAGGATTTTGTGCAGAGCAATATGCCGGCCAAAAGCTTTGGCGAAGTGATATTTGAGTATGCTCACACGTATATTGCCGAAAGCTATAGAGATCAGGTAATAAAAAAGCTTGATGCAAAAGATCTGCTCAGACGTTTTATCAGCGGAGAAGACGAAATAGACTTAGTATACAAATATAACGACGGAAGCTGGATGGAAATGAGCGTTGTCAAGTCTGACAGCTTCAGCACGGATATGCCGTATATTGTTCTGGGCATAAAATGCATAGATGAGCAGATGGTTGAAAATATAGACGAAATGGCTTCTCAGATCGCCGTTTCCAGAACATACTCCGCCGCTCTTTCGGTTTCTGCCGATTTGTCCTTTTTTCACTGTATACATTTAGATAAAAAGTATTTTAGCATTCCAAAGAGGGGAGAATTTGCGCTTCTTGATAATACGATAAAAGAAGTTACGGACAAAGTAAACTACGAAAAGATCATGAGTATGATCAGAAAGTGCGTTCTGGACAGCGAGATTATTTCAGATGATGTTGAGATAAAGTCGCAAAGCGGATTTCTGCACAGCTTTAATATAGTCTGCACAAACATTGCGGTGTTTGGCGAGAGAAATATTATAATTCTTGTTAAAAACACTGATATGGAGAAGTCAAGAATGCGGGCGTTAAGCGATGCGCTTGCTTTTTCTGCCAATGCCAATATGGCGAAAAATGAGTTTTTAAAGGATTCGGCTCAAAAGCTGTCAAACCCTATGACTTCAATAAGCGGACTTTCTTCTCTTGCACTGGCAAGCATAGGAGATAATCGAAAGGTCACGGATTACCTTTGCAGAATATCTTCACTTGCAAGCGAATCAGAGAAAATTTTGTCTGAATCTCTTGATATGTCAAAGCTTAAAAGCGCAAATGTATCGGTAAATTCAAATCCGTTTGTACTTGAGGATTTATTTTCAGAGGTCATTGGAATAGTCAGCGGCAGGCTTAAGCAGAAATCGCAGACTCTTGAAATAACCCCGGGAAATATTGTTCATGAGTATCTTGACGGAGATCTGAACAGATATATTCAGATAATAACCACAACTATTTTACGGGTTAGTGACTGTACTGAGCCGGGCAAGAAAATTAAATTTAAAGTAGAAGAGCTTCAGGACTTCGTTGTACTTGACGGATATTCAAAATACCGCTTTATTTACGAGGGGAGTGAAGACACCGTTTCAAGGGTATTCACAGAGTTTAACGATGAAGATCTAAGTATGGAAATAGTTAAAAACCTGCTCCAAATGATAGGTGGAGAAGTGATCGTTTCAGAAAATTCTCTTGTATTGGAGTTCACAACAAAGCTTCAGGATGTTGAGCGTTTAAGCGGTGTTGATTTTGAGGGCAAGTATGTGTTGATCGTTGATCACAATAAGGCAGAGTGCGAGGCCCTTAGCGTTACTCTTCAAGCGCTTGGCATTGACAGCACCTATATCTTTGATCCTAAAGAAATTGCAAGTGAGATTTTTGATTTTAAGCAAAACGGTTTTGAATATTCCGCAGTCATAATTGATAATTCGCTTGACAAGGCACAGGAAACAGCGGAGTTTATAAATGATATAACCAACGGCTCTGTGGCAATAGTGTTGCTTGATTCCAATGTGATCTCAGAGCCTAAAAAGAGCAATGTTTATTTTCTTCAAAAGCCTGTGTTTAACACAAAGCTTAAAAAGGTTTTGCTGGATATTATCAATGATAGGAATAATAAAAACAGCGTTGGGTTAAGTTCTGTTTTTAAAAATGTAAGAGTCCTTTTCGCAGAGGACAATTTGCTTAACCTTAATGTTGCGGCTGAGCTTTTTGAAATTATGGGCATAAGTATAACTTATGCGCACAACGGCGAGGAGGCGCTTGAACTTTTTAATGGCCGGGATAAGTTTGACATAGTATTTTTAGACGAGTCCATGCCAAAGCTGTCCGGAGCGCAAGTGGCTGAAAGGATAAGAAAAGCCGACGCTGAGATCCCTTTGATAGCTGTAGATAACAACGTGTTTTCAAAGCCGCCGCAGCCTGTGGACTTTGCAGATGAGCATATAGCAAAGCCGCTTAATGTTATGAAGCTTTACAGTGTACTGAAAAAATACGTGAAGTAAAATAACGCTGAACCCGGTGTAAAGGGTTCAGCGTTATTTTGTCACATGATAGGCTTATCATTTTGGTGTATGGATTTGAACTTTCACGCCGCCGGTGTGACCTTTCGCAGAAAGGAGGAGCAAAGCGGACTTTGCTCCGATATGGTACGCCTGATGCGATTCGAACGCACGACACATAGCGTCGGAGGCTATTGCTCTATCCAACTGAGCTACAGGCGCATATAAAAGCCGGATAAAACCGGCTCTTTATTTTATCTTACTCTGCTTCCGTTAGGAAGAGCGTCGTCCGGGTGAATAACCTTGCAGGTGCCGTCCGGCATGTCAGCCGCACATATCATTCCGTTTGATTCCACTCCGCAAAGCTTAACAGGCTTTAGGTTTGCAACGATCATAACCTTTTTGCCTACAAGATCTTCTGGTGCATACCATTCGGCTATTCCCGATACTACCTGTCTGCCGCCCATTCCGTCATCGAGCTGAAGGCATAATAGCTTTTTAGATCTTTTGACCTTTTCACACTTTGTTACCAAGGCCACTCTGAGGTCTGCTTTTGCAAAGTCGTCGATGGTAATCTCTTCTCTCAGTTTTTCCGGCTTAAAATCGTCAGAGGTATCTGTATCGTCAGAGCGGTTGCCTATAATAGCATTAAGCTCATCAATTTCCTTTTCAACGTCTATTCTCGGGAATATAATACCTCCCCTGTGAACGGTTACATCAAGCGGCAGTACGCCGAATTTTCCTGCTGCATCATACGTTACATCATCAGCAGACGCTCCGATCTGTTCCCAAATTTTCGGCATTTCTGTTGGCATAAAGCAGGATAAAAGTGAAGTAGTTATTCTTATGGTTTCCAGAAGATTATAAAGGACAGACGCGAGACGTGCTTTTTTGTTTTGGTCCTTGCCTAAAATCCAGGGAGTAGTTTCGTCAATGTATTTGTTTGCACGGGAAATCACCTTGAAAATTTCAGCAAGTGCATTGTTTATCTGCGTATCATCTATAAATTCGTCGACCTTTTTTCTTAGGGCCGTTGCTTGTGCAATAAGATCGTCGTCAAAATCTCCCGGTTCTCTATATGTCGGAAGCGTAGCGCCGAAGTATTTGTCAGCCATAGCTACTGTTCTTGATACCAAATTGCCAAGTCCGTTTGCAAGGTCTGAATTTATCCGGTTTATCATAATTTCATTTGAAAAAGAAGAATCCGCACCAAGAGCCATTTCTCTTAAAATGTGGTATCTTATTGCGTCAGCACCATATCTTTCGCTGAGAATAAACGGGTCTACCACATTGCCCATTGACTTTGACATCTTCTGTCCGTTAAAGGTGATCCAGCCGTGAACCGCAAGGTGCTTCGGCAGAGGCATATCAAGAGCCATAAGCATTGCCGGCCATATAACAGCGTGAAAACGCATAATGTCCTTTGCAACCATATGAACGTCAGCAGGCCAGAACTTGTCAAAGTCGTTATATCTTCCGTTTTCAAAGCCAAGAGCCGTGCAGTAGTTAAACAGCGCATCGACCCATACATAAACTACGTGTTTTGTATCAAACGTCACGGGGATTCCCCAGGAAAACGATGTTCTTGATACACAAAGGTCCTCAAGACCCGGTTTAATGAAGTTGTTTACTAGTTCCCTAGCCCTTGATTTAGGCCGAAGGTAATCTGTTTCGGTCAGTAGTTTTTCTATTCTTTCTGCAAAGGGAGACAATTTGAAAAAATACGCTTCCTCACTAGCCTGAGTGACCTCACGGTGACACTCGGGGCAGCAGCCGTTTTCGTCAAGCTGAGATTCAGTCCAGAAGCTTTCGCACGGAGTACAGTATTTTCCCTTGTACTCACCCTTGTATATATATCCTCTGTCATACAGTTTCTTAAATATTTTTTGGATAGCTTCAACGTGATAGTCGTCTGTAGTTCTTATATATCTGTCGTAACTTATATTCATTGTTTCCCACAGGCGTTTAAATATCTTCGCGATTTCATCGACATACTGCTTTGGAGTAACTCCGCTTTCCTTTGCTTTCTCCTCAATTTTCTGACCGTGCTCGTCGGTGCCTGTAAGGAACATAACATCATATCCCTGCATTCGCTTGTACCTCGCGATCGAATCGCACGCAACGGTCGTATAGCAGGTGCCTATATGCGGACTGCCGGATGGGTAATAAATAGGCGTTGTGATGTAAAACGTTTTGTTCGTCATATATTGTTTCCTCCCAGAAATATTTGTGCAAAGCACACGACTTGAATATTAGTATATCACAAACCGGAAAAATATTCAAGAGTTTATTAAAGCATAAATTCCTATGCAGAATGCAGTTATAATATGTTTGTGCAAAACAACGAACGAGTTAGCAAGTGATAACTTGGCGTTTGTGCAAATCGCCTATTTTCTCAAAAAGCCTTGACATTTCAGTTAGATAATGCTAACCTAATAAAAGAGAGTTAGCTTTTGCTAATCACAATTTCAGCTATTTTTAGGAGGATTATATGATGCCGCTGACTTTTGCAGAAAAGGGTGAAGAGAATATGATTAGAAAGGTCGGTGGAAGTCCCGAGACCAGACAGCACCTTGAAACTCTTGGATTTGTAGCAGGCGCACTTGTTACGGTTGTAAATTCTATGGGTGGAAATGTGATTGTGAATATAAAGGATTCCAGAGTGGCTATAAGCCGTGAAATGGCTAATAAAATAATGATTTAGCAAATTATACAGGAGGATGAGAGTATGACTTTGAAAGATGCAAAGATAGGTCAGACCGTGGTGGTGAAAAAGCTTAACGGTGAGGGCGCTGTAAAGCGAAGGATCATGGACATGGGCATCACCAAGGGCGTTGAGATATACATAAGAAAGGTGGCGCCGCTGGGAGATCCGATCGAGGTTACTGTAAGAGGATATGAGCTTTCGCTAAGAAAAGCTGACGCTGAGAACATTGAATGTGAATAATTATTATGCCTTTGAGTTAGCAATAGGCAACCAAAACAGACAGAAAGGAAGTTATTAAGTGAACATCAAAATTGCTTTGGCGGGAAACCCCAATTGTGGTAAAACTACGCTGTTCAATGCACTTACGGGTGCAAATCAGTTTGTAGGAAACTGGCCGGGAGTAACCGTTGAAAAGAAAGAGGGCAAGCTTAAGGGCGAAAAGGAAGTAACCATAACAGATCTTCCGGGTATTTACTCACTTTCTCCCTATACGCTTGAAGAGGTAGTTGCCAGAAATTATCTGATTTGTGAAAGACCCAATGCGATACTCAACATTATAGACGGCACGAACCTTGAGCGTAACCTATACCTTACAACACAGCTTACCGAGCTTGGTATACCTGTAGTAGTAGCTGTAAATATGATGGACATTGTCAAGAAAAACGGCGACGTTATAAACATTGAGCAGCTTTCAAAGGAGCTTGGCTGCGAGGTCGTTGAGATTTCGGCACTTAAGGGTACGGGCATAAAAGAGGTGGCTGAAAAGGCGGTCGCCGCAGCAAGGTCAAATGTTGCGGCTGTTCCTCAGCACACATTCTGTGGATGCGTTGAACATGCAATAGCTCATATTGAGGAAGCTTTTTTGCATGAAATTCCTGAAGAGCAGCAAAGATGGTATGCTATTAAAATTTTTGAGAGAGACGAAAAGGTACTTGATATTCTGAATATTCCTCAAAACGTAAAGTCTCACATTGAAAAGGATATCAGTGCAGCCGAAAAAGAGCTTGACGACGATTCGGAAAGTATCATTACAAATGAAAGATACATATATATAGGTTCTATTATAAAGGGCTGCTATAAGAAAAAAAATAAAGGAGGGCTTACCCTTTCAGATAAAATAGACAAGATTGTTACCAACAGATTTTTAGCACTTCCGATATTTGCAGTAATTATGTTAATCGTGTATTATGTTTCGGTAACGACGATCGGATCGATAGTAACCGACTGGACAAACGACACGCTGTTCGGCGAGTGGATAGCGCCGGCGGTTGAGGGCTGGCTAACAGACGCAGGCGCTGCCGATTGGTTGACAGGCCTTATAGTTGAGGGTATTGTCGGGGGTGTCGGAGCGGTTTTAGGATTTGTTCCTCAGATGTTGGTTCTGTTTATCTTCTTGGCATTTCTTGAGGGTTGTGGATACATGGCTCGTATTGCATTTGTACTTGACCGTATTTTCAGAAAATTCGGACTTTCAGGTAAGTCGTTTATCCCAATGCTTATTGGCACAGGCTGTGGAATTCCCGGCGTTATGGCTTCCCGCACCATTGAAAACGAAAGAGACCGTCGTATGACGGTTATGACCACGACCTTTATACCGTGCGGAGCAAAGCTTCCTATAATCGCTCTTATAGCCGGAGCGTTGTTTGACAATTCGTGGTGGGTATCGCCCAGCGCGTACTTTGTGGGAATTGCGGCTATTATCGTTTCGGGTATTATGCTTAAAAAGACAAAGATGTTCGCAGGAGATCCGGCACCGTTTGTTATGGAACTGCCGGCGTATCATCTTCCAACAGTCGGAAGCATTCTGCGTTCAATGTGGGAGCGCGGCTGGTCGTTTATCAAAAAAGCAGGAACAATTATTCTTCTTTCGTCTATCATTCTCTGGTTCCTTCAGGCATTCGGATGGTCGAACGGTGAGTTTGGAATGGTAGAATATGAGGATTCTATACTCAACACTATCGGAAAGGCGATCGCTTGGATATTCGCTCCACTTGGATGGGGACAGAGCGAGGCTGCCGTAGCGACCATCACAGGCCTTATAGCGAAGGAAAATGTTGTTAATACATTTGGAATACTCTTCGGATTCAGTGAGGTTGCGGAGGACGGAGCAGAGGTCTGGGTAAATCTTCAAAGCGCTTTCACTGCACTTTCGGCTTATTCGTTCTTGATATTTAATCTTCTGTGTGCTCCTTGCTTTGCCGCAATGGGAGCTATAAGGCGAGAGATGAACAGCGGAAAGTGGACGGCATTCGCAATAACTTATCAGTGCATATTTGCTTATGCGATATCACTTATAGTATATCAGATAGGCAGCGTTTTCACCGGAAACATAAACGTATTAGGACTTATCTTTGCAATAATCGTACTTGCATTTATAGTCTATATGTTGTTTAAGCCTTATAAGGAGTCCACAACTCTGACGACTAAGGTTAAGGTCGGCAAATAACTGGACACTGCCTGCTATTTAAAGGAGATATTATAATGCTTGACTGGTTATCACAAAATGCGGTGACAATTATTATAAGCGTGGTTCTTATAGCCATAGTTTTGCTTGTTACAGCATATTTGATCAAAAATAAGAAACAGGGAAAAACCACTTGTGGCTGCGGCTGTAAGGGCTGCCCCAATGAATCGCTTTGTCGAAAAACGACTGACAATGCGGATTAACTGATATTACAAGTTTTCAAATGATTTATCTCCCCTATATGAAATTTCCCCGAGCATATAGCTATGCTCGGGGAAATTTGTGATTTTCAAGACAAACGAATTGAATCACTCAGCTAAATTTTGAAGGGAAACCCTGTTTATCCGTTGACCGCGCTATGAAGGTCGTCAATGTGTTCGCAGCAGTAGATTATGCCTTTATATACAGCATTTATAAGGCTTTCACAGATTATAAAAGTTTCACTGTATATTTTGGTTACGCTGTCGTGAATAGTTATACTTGTGAGATCATAGCAGCCTGCTTTGCAATTTGTGAGCAAAACTCACAAAATTATTTAACATATGTCTATGATTAAATCAAGTTGCATCTATTACAAATTTTTTGAATTCATATTTACACATTTATTTCTTAGTAAAAAGGTGTCGTAAAAAACTGCACACCCATTTGATACGGTGTTGTATCAAAATAGGTGTGCAGTTATGGTCGGAGTAACAAGACTTGAACTTGCGACCTCTTGACCCCCAGTCAAGCGCGCTACCACCTGCGCCATACCCCGAAAGTATTTTGCTTCACTGTTATTATACACTATTTTTTTTTATTTGTCTATACCTGAGTAATAATTTTTTTCCGGTTACATTTTTATATTTGAAAGTCCGCCGTCGATTTAAACAAAATAATAATGCAGCTTTTGTGCATACATACAAAGTTTATAGTAAATGCTGATTTATTGTCAGAAAAAGGGAGTATAAATGGGTATATAATTATAGTTATAAAGAAGATATTATAAGATCTACTAAAGGTATTGTCAAATTATAAACGGTATGTTTTAATATTCATTGCAAATGGAGAGTTGTGTTATGGAAAGAAAGCAGGATACCCTAAAGGAACTGGAGTACAGATTGTATGTTCAGAGAGAGTCGGAATTTTATCATGAGCCTTATCATAACGAGCAGAATATTTATAAGCTGATAAAGGACGGAGACATTGACGAGATACTTAAAAATCAAAGCAAGTATGCAAACACTGTTGACGATAGAAAAAGTAAGCTTTCGGATGATCCAGTAAAAAATCAGATATATCACCTTATAGTAAATGCAGCGCTTATTGCAAGAATATGCTATTGTGCCGGACTTCCGCAAGAAACGGCGTATACTCTTTCAGACATATACATAAGGCAGGCTGATAAATGTGAAACCGTAAAGGACGTAAAAAAAACAAACGATGATATGGTGCTTGACTTTGCAAGGCAAATGAAATATCTGAGAAAAAATAAGGTTTTGTCTCCTAAAATACGTCAGGCGGTAAACTACATTTGTGATAATCTACACAAAAAGATAACAGTTGCTCAACTGGCAAAGATCACAGGTCTTAACAAAAGCTATCTCTGCTCACTGTTTAAAAAAGAACTTTCGATAACAATACAAAAATATATTTTAACGAGGCGTATTGAAACTGCACAGAGAATGCTTTTTGAAACCGATTATAAAGAGGCTGATATTTCATATACATTAGGATTTTCAACTCAGAGCTATTTCTGCAAGTGCTTCAAAGAGCAGACGGGATTTACGCCTCACGAATATAAAAGGCTTCACATGGCGGAATACGAATGAGAAGGAGTGGGCTGAGCTCACTCCTTTTCTGTGAATTTAAAACGACATTAAATTTATTTGCAATTCATAGGAATTTATGGTACAATTACATTATGTGTATGATACACTGCTATTATGAATAAACTTATTATGACAAAATTAAAATAAATGCGTATTTTGCGCTTATGATTATATAAGTAGTTTATCATCGGTTTAAATTAAGTAGTGCATACTGAAATCAAGAGGGTGTTTATATGGCTAAGATAAGAGTAGCGGTGATTTTTGGAGGAAAATCAAACGAGCACAGTATTTCGCTAATATCGGCAACTAATATAATCAGAAACATCTCGGCAGATAAGTATGAGATCGTTATGATTGGAATTACCCAAAAAGGCAGATGGCTTTTATATAACGGAGATGTTGACTCAATTGAAAACGGAATGTGGGAGTCAAATCCGGACAACGTGTCATGCGTTCTGAGTCCGGATCCTTTACACAAGGGCTTTCTGGCAATAATGGACGACGGTGCCGTTCAGCATATAAAGGTAGATGTGGTTTTCCCTGTTTTGCACGGAAAGAACGGAGAGGACGGGACCATACAGGGGCTCTTGACTCTTGCACAGATACCGTTCGTTGGCTGCGATCTGATTTCATCAGCAAACTGCATGGATAAGGATGTAACTCACATAATTCTTGAGGCAAATAAAATCAAGACCGCAAAGTGGTTGACCATAAGATCGAACGAGCTTGACACTCTTTATGAATTTGCAAAAAAAGCGGAAAAAGAGCTTGAGTATCCCATCTTTGTAAAGCCGGCAAACTGCGGATCTTCGGTTGGGATTTCAAAGGTGGGCAATATAGATGAGCTTATCAAGGGAATAAAGACCGCTTTTTCTCATGACGCAAAGGTAGTCATAGAGCAGGGGATATCCGGAACAGAGTGTGAATGCGCTGTAATGGGAAACTCCTCGCTTACGGTGTCAACAGTCGGCGAAATCGAGGCCGCAAATGAGTTTTACGATTTTAACGCAAAGTATCAAAACGCCGAAAGCAAAACTTATATTCCGGCAAGAAATATTCCTCAGGAAAAAATTGAACAGATAAGAGAGATAGCTAAAAATGCGTATAAGGCTCTGGGCTGCTCCGGCCTTGCAAGGGTTGACTTTTTCTATTGTGAAAACGGAGACATTTATTTGAATGAGATAAATACACTTCCGGGTCACACAAAAATCAGTATGTATCCTCAGCTAATGGAGTACTTCGGACTGACGCCCAAGGAGCAGGCGGATAAGCTTATAAGCCTGGCATTTGAAAGATAGATCGGGAGACAGGGGCAATGAAAGATTATGCAATAGGTGTTTTTGATTCCGGTGTGGGAGGACTTACCTGTGTAAAGGAGCTCAAGCTTATCCTGCCTTATGAAAATGTTATATACCTAGGGGATACAGCGCGTATTCCTTACGGAACAAAATCTGGGGATACCGTTTACGGATATGCTGTGCAGGACGCAAGATTTCTCGAGGAACACAAGGTGAAAATGTTTATAGTAGCCTGCGGAACAGTTTCGTCAGTGATGATGAAGAGACCTGTTTTTGACGGCAACAAGCTATATACCGGTGTGGTTTATCCTGCGGTGGCCGAGGCTTTAAAGAGAACAAAAAATAAAAAAATCGGCGTTATAGGAACAAGTGCAACGATAAAATCAAAGGCATACGAGCAGGCCATAAATGATATTGCGCCTGATGTTAAGGTCGTTACAAAGGCGTGTCCGATGTTTGTTCCGCTTGTGGAAAACGGATACACCTCATCTGACGATCCGATATCAACTGCAATTTCAAAAGATTACCTTAAAGTGATGATAGATGAAGGCGTTGATACGCTTATTATGGGATGCACACATTATCCGCATCTCAAAGGCGTTTTTGAAAAGGTTTTAGGCGGCGATGTTTCGCTTATCTCTTCCGGCGCTGAAGCGGCAAAGTTTGCCAAGCGCGTTCTTGAAAACGAAAACCTTTTGTCAGACAGAAGGGAAGAAGGAAGACTGGAGCTTTACTGCACCGACAGTGTTGAGCTTTTTACTGAGAATGTTGAAACGTTTCTCGGACATAATATAAACGCGACTATTTCACAGTGTGTATTAAAATAATTACTTAAGAGGCAGAAAAATGGAAGAAAAAAATGTTTTGATAACTTTTAAGACCAAACAGTACGACGGCTATCTCAGCGAGGAGACGGAGATAATAACCGGAGGACAGTTTTTTAAAACAGACGATGGTTATGTTATAAGCTATGATGAGACTGAAGCCACGGGCTTTGACGGTTGCTCGACCACGCTTACCGTCACAGGAAGTGACAAGGTCGTTTTAAACAGAACAGGAGCGGCACAAAGCCAGCTAATAATAGATAAAAATAAAAAGCACTATTGTCGTTACGGAACGCCGTACGGCTCGATACAGATGGGCGTGCAGACCGGCGATATCAAATCGACGCTCAGCGATAATGGCGGGGATCTGTTTTTTAAATACGTTATAGATGTTGAAGCAAGCCTGCTTGGAAATTACGAGGTTTCCATAAACGTAACCGAGGCGTAAGACGCCATAAAGCGTGCAGCGGCACATCTTGGGAGGAGAAGTTTAAATGAATATGATAAATGAAGCAAAGGCTCAGGTAAGTGATATTGTTATGCGTGCGCTGGGCGAGCTTATTTCAGAGGGTGCTCTTGCAGATGAGCCGATACCAGAATTTAATATTGAGATTCCTGCTGACAGCAAAAACGGGGATATGTCTTCAAATGTTGCTATGGTTTGCGCAAGAACATTTAAAAAATCACCAAGGGACATAGCCGGTATGATAGTAAAAAAAGCGAATCTTGATTCCGGATATTTTGAAAGGTGTGAGACTGCCGGCCCGGGATTTTTAAACTTCTTTTTTTCGCCGGAGTGGTTTTCAAAAGCCGTTGGGGAAATCATATCCTCAAAAGAGCATTACGGTGAAACCGACACCGGCAAGGGAAAAAAAGTTTTGGTAGAGTTTGTTTCAGCCAACCCCACGGGACCTATGCATATAGGAAACGCAAGGGGTGGCGCAATAGGCGATTGTCTGGCATCTGTGATGCAAAAGGCAGGGTATGACGTAAAGCGTGAGTTTTATGTTAACGACGCGGGAAATCAGATAGAAAAATTCAAAACCTCTCTTGAGGTGCGATATCTTCAGCTTTATAAAGATGGTATTAAAATGCATGAGGACGCATATCTTGGTGAGGATATAACCGAGCACGCAAAGGCTTTTTCTAAAAAGTACGGTGACAGATACATAAATTGCGAAGCGGATGAACGCAGACAGGCACTTTGCGATTTTGCGTTGCCAAAGAACATAAAAACACTTGAGGAGGATCTTTCAAAGTACCGGATTACATACGACAGGTGGTTTAAGGAAAGCGAGCTTCACGAGAGCGGTGCAGTAAACGAAATAATAGAAAAGCTTAAAGCAAGCGGATATACCTATTATAAGGACGGAGCGCTTTGGTTTAAGTCGTCAGAATTCGGCGATGAGAAGGACAGAGTTCTTGTTCGTGACAACGGTGTGCCGACCTACTTTGTGCCGGATATAGCTTATCATTACAACAAGCTGGTAACACGAGGCTTTGACAAGGCGATAGATATACTTGGTGCGGATCACCACGGATATATCCCGAGAATGAAAGCGGCAATGTCGGCTCTTGGCGTGGACGCAGACAAGCTTGATATGGTCATTATGCAGATGGTGAATCTGGTCAAAAACGGCGAGAAGTATAAGCTTTCAAAGCGCTCGGGAAAGGCAATAACTCTGTCAACATTGCTTGATGAGATCCCGATAGACGCCGCAAGGTTTTTCTTTAATCTGAGAGAGCCCAATTCTCACTTTGACTTTGATCTTGATTTAGCCGTGAGCGAGACGAGCCAGAACCCGGTTTATTACGTTCAGTACGCTCACGCAAGGATATGTTCAATAATAAAAAACCTTGAGGATGAAAACATAAGCTTTTTGGATTACGACGCAGAAGCCGCAAAGCTTCTTTGTCAACCGGAGGAAAAAGAGCTTATCAAATTTTTGGCAAAGCTTCCGGACTGTATCGACGAATCTGCCAGAGATTACGATCCGGCGGGAGTTACGAAATATGTTGTCGAGGCGGCGACGCTTTATCATAAGTTTTACTCTGCGTGCAGGGTAAAGTGCGGCGATGAGCGTCTTATGCAGGCGAGGATCTCTCTGTGTCTGGCGGTAAAGCAGGTTATAAAGAATATTCTTGATATGCTTAAGATATCCTGCCCGGAGCGTATGTAAAAAATGCTTGATATAAACTCTTATCTTTCTTACGATTCATCTTGGGAGCGGCTGAAAGCAGAGGACAGACCCATATTTATATACGGAATGGGCGACGGCTGTATAAAGCTTTTACGGCAGTTTGAGCGGTTCGGAATAAAGACGAGCGGAATTTTTGCTAGTGATGAGTTCGTGCGCGGGCACAGCTTTGAGGGGTTTAAGGTAAAAAGGCTGAGCGAGGTCGAGGAAGAAAACGAAGATTTTGTTATAGCGCTGGCATTTGCAGCGGGATATAATGAGCTTATTGATAAGATTGACGCTGTTGCAAATAAGCACACGCTGATTATGCCTGATACGGCTGTTTACGGTGGAGAACCGTTTTTAAAGGAGACGCTTGTTCAGAATTTTGATAAGGCAAATGCTGTTTTTGAAAGGCTTTGTGACGAAAAGTCAAAAGAGGTTTTTGACTGCGTATTAAAGTACAAGATCACGGGGGATATAAGCTTTTTAAAACAGTGTGAAACGATTCCTTGTGAAGCTTATGAAAACATTCTTAAGCCAAGCTCATGTGAAACCTATGTTGATTTGGGAGCGTATAACGGAGATACGGTGTTGGAGTATCTATCGTATGCCGAGGGGTATGAAAAGATTTTTGCCATTGAGCCGAATGTTCGCAATTATAAAAAGCTCACAGCAGCGATGGAAGGATATAAAAACATAACGCTGATAAATGCCGCTGCGTGGGATAAAGAAGATACGGTTTGCTTTTCAAAAGGTTCGGGCAGACAGGCAAGACCGACCCAAAACGGGATTTTGACAAAAGCTGTAAGCGTTGATTCATTGCTTTGCGGCCATCGTGCAGACTATATAAAATACGATGTTGAGGGTGAAGAAAAAAGAGCGCTTGAGGGAAGCAAAAATACGATAAAAGAGTATTCCCCAAAGCTGTGTGTAGCGGTATATCATAAGCTTCTGGATATGTTTGAACTGCCACTTCAGGTTCTTGAGATAAATGATTCATATAAGCTATATCTAAGGCATTATCCTTACTATCCTGCGTGGGAGACAAATATGTTCTTTGTAAAATAACTCTTAAACCGTCTTATATCAAGGGCGGTTTTATTGTATTTTCCGGTAAAGTATGATAAAATAAATTAACCGAAGATTATCTCTTTGTTTAAGATGATCTCAGTTACTGAGATAAACAGTTTTAGGGGGGTGATGTTTTGGATATTACGCTTGCAAGTGATATCAAGTATTTAAAGGGCGTCGGGCCTAAGCGGGCTGAATGCTACAAAAAGCTATCAATAAATACCGTGAAAGACCTCATTTACCACTTCCCGAGAGGTTATATAGATCTTACATCATGTACATCTATAAAGGACGCCTGTGTTGGTGAGGTGTGCGCTGTTGCGGGGAGAATTGCAAAAAAGCTTCCGCCCGCAAGAATAAGAAAGGGAATGACGATTTTTAAGGCCGTGTTCACCGACGACGAAGATGATATGACCGTAGTGATCTATAACAGCGAGTATCTTTTTAATTCTCTGTCAGAGGGAGAACCGATAATTTTGTACGGCAAGATCTCAGGTAATTTTATAAGAAAGGAAATTTCCTCACCAACCGTTTTTAAAATCGGCGCGTCTAAGGCTATGCAGCCGGTTTACTCTGTTACGGAGGGATTGAGCCAGACGCTTGTGCGCTCAACGGTACAAAACGCACTTTCAGTTATAAACGACAGGATATATGAGCCTGTGCCGAAGGATATATTAAAGAGACAGGGTATGTGCTCGCTGGCGTTTGCGCTATATAACATTCATTTTCCGCCGGACAATTACAGTATGCAAACGGCAAAAAGAAGGCTTGTTTTTGATGAATTTCTGACCTTGGGGCTTGGAATGATGATGCTTAGGGGCAGAAATCGGCAAAAGACTTCAAACAAGCTTTACAGGTGTGATATAAAAGAGTTTTACAAAAATCTGTCGTTTGAGCTTACCGAATGCCAGAAGAAATCAATAAATGAATGTATTGACGATATGCAGCAAGACCGTCCGATGAGCAGACTTTTACAGGGAGATGTCGGAAGCGGAAAAACCGTTGTAGCGGCAGCTCTGGCATATTTCGTTTACAAAAACAAAAAGCAGACGGCTCTTATGGCGCCCACGGAGATACTTGCCTCTCAGCATTATAACACATTTAAGGAATTTTTAGAGCCGCTGGGGGTAAAAGTGGGGCTTTTGACAGGATCTGTAAGTGCAAAAGAAAAGAAGGACCTTAATCAACAGATCATTGCAGGCGAGATCGATGTTGTCATAGGCACACAGGCGCTTTATCAGCAAAGCGTTGAGTTTTGCGACCTTGCGTTAGTAATAACGGATGAACAGCACCGTTTCGGAGTGGAGCAGCGGTCATCACTTTCTAAAAAGGGAGAAAATCCGCATGTTCTGGTAATGTCGGCAACTCCGATACCAAGAACACTTGCTTTGATGATTTACGGAGATCTTGATATATCGGTGCTGAACGAGCTTCCGAAGGGCAGACAAAGGACAGAAACCTATGCTGTTACGGGAAAACTTCGTAAAAGGGCATTTGGTTTTGTAAGAGGAGAACTCGACAAGGGCAGACAGGCATATATTGTATGTCCGATGATAGAGGATAACGAGCAGGGTTTAAAGAGTGTAAAATCATATGCGAATGAGCTTTCTCAAAACGAATTTTCAGGATATTCCTTAGGGCTTTTACACGGAAAAATGAAGCCTAAGGAAAAGGATATGATGATGCTCAGGTTTAAATCCGGAGAGCTTCAGGTGCTAGTTTCCACCACGGTTGTCGAGGTCGGGGTGGACGTTAAAAACGCCACTGTAATTTTGATAGAAAACTCTGAGCGGTTCGGGCTTTCGCAGCTCCATCAGTTAAGAGGAAGAGTTGGGCGCGGGAGTGAAAAGTCCTATTGCATATTAGTAACTGACAGTCCTACGGAGGAGTGCAAAAAGCGGCTAAAGATCATGGCCAACACATCAGACGGGTTTGAGCTATCAAGGGAGGATCTGAAAATGCGCGGACCGGGAGATTTCTTCGGTTCGGCACAACACGGACTACCAAAGCTTAAGATCGCCGATATGTCTGAGGATATTGAGATTTTAAAAAATGCACAGGAAGAGGCTAAGAGAATATATGAAAGCGATCCGGAGCTATTAAATCCTGAGAATAAAGGATTAAGATCACTTATAAAGGAGCTTTTTGAGAGGAGAAGCGACTAGGGAGGGATAATATGTTTAGAAAAGAAGAGAAGAATTTAAAGCCGATAATCGATCTTATTTACCCTAATGAAGAGAAAAAAAGCAAAATGAATGAGCGGCGATACAGACTTTCAAATCTACCGGAAGACTATATTTCAAATCTTGAGGTGTCCTCCGTAAGCGAGCTAATGTGTCCGAGAAATCAGTATTTCTGCACGCAGATTTTAAAAGAGCTTTGTGATGATGCGGATATTATTAAATACCGACAGGACGCTCTTGACGACTTCATAAATATAAAAACTCTTTTGCCGACACTTTATTCTACCATAACTGATATGCTCACAAACGACAGGGTAAACATTCACAATATTGAATCGGTACAGAGCTTTACTGCGCTCAACGGTCAGATAGCAGCGCTTGACTGTTATATCGAGTGTGTGGACAGACTTCACGATTTTTATTCTTTGAATGGAGCGAATATAAAATCGGATGCGATAACAAAGCTGTTTTCATACTTTGAGGATATTTATTCATCGGATGAGTATTGTCACATAAAGGATTGTATGAAAGAGCTTCACAAAGCGGTTGACAACCGAGTGAGAAGTGTTACTGTTGCAATAAATTTTGACGAGGAGATGCTTCCTGTATCTGCGGGAATAGTTGATTATTCGACAAAGCCTGTTGGGGTAAAGCCCAGCGTGTTTGACAGAATACTTTACCGGGGTGCAAAGTTTCCCGAAACTATTGTCAAGGGAAAGCTGTATACGAAATATATTCCGAGAAAAACCGTCACAAACGACACAGACATAAATGAAATAGATAAGGCTCTTTTCAATGAGCTTGAGAGGATAACGGACAGATATATAAGGACTCTTTCGGATGCAATGGCGACTTACAGAAAAATCGGCTTCGAGGAGATTTACGCGCTTGAAACTCAGCTTGATTTTTACAGTGGAGTTGTAAGATTTATAGAGGCTGCGGCATCAAGAAAAATTGAAATGTGCCGACCTGTTATACTTCCAAAGGACAAGCGTTATTGTGAGATAAAGGGACTATTTGATGTTGCATTTTACAAGCGAATATCGGCTGTCGAGCACGATAAAACAGGTGATGAGTTTATAGTGAGAAATGACATCACATTTGACGATTCAGCAAGCTTTTACATTCTTACCGGAGCCAACAACGGAGGAAAAACTACCTTTGTAAGAGCTGTCGGTATATGTCAGCTTTTAAGTCAGGCGGGGCTTTACGCGCCTGCGAGGGAATGTAAGATATCTCTTTGCGACTATATTTATACAAACTTTCCTAAAGAGGAGGAGGTGGGAATAAACTCCTCACGTTTTACCACAGAGATAAAGGAATTTAAAGAGATAAGCAAGACCATAACCAATCAAAGCCTGCTTTTAATGAATGAGTCAATACAATCAACAACTCCGAAAGAATGTGTTGAGATAGCAAGTGAGCTTGTTAAAATATTTGCCATAATCGGTGCAAGGGGAGTTTTTGCAACACACCTTACCGATATTGCACATATGTGCGATGAGATAAACAAAGATGAGGATGTCCGCTCAAAGCTATTGAGTATAGTTATGGAATCTGATGAGCAGACAGGTGAAAGAAAGTACAAGATAGTAAAAGGACTTCCGACAGAGCATAGCTTCGCAAAAACTGTATTTGACAAATTCGGAATAGACATATCGTATATAAGAAAGAAAGCAAAAAAAGATGAGAGAGCTTAAAATAAAAAATGTGACTGTAAAAGGCTATGCGGCGTTAGCGCCAATGGCTTCAGTTGCGGACAGGGCATACAGAGAAATGTGCAAAAGCTTTGGCTGCGCTTATCTTACAAGTGAGATGATTTCCTCAAAGGGGCTTGTATACGGAGATAAAAAAACTCCGAAGCTTTGTGAAATAACAGATAACGAGCGGCCTATGGCGCTTCAGCTTTTCGGAGAAGATCCGTACTTTTTTGCAAAAGCGGCTTATATGCTGCTTGAGTATTCTCCTGATATTATTGACATAAATATGGGTTGTCCGGTTCCTAAAATAGTTTCAAACGGCGCGGGTTCCGCGCTTATGAAGGATATGAAAACCGCAGCGGAAATAGTAAGAGAAACGGTTTTGGCGGTTGATGTTCCAGTAACAGTAAAAATCAGATCCGGCTGGGATAAGGACTCGGTAAACGCACCTGAGCTAGCAAAAGCTTTAGAGCAGGCAGGAGCCGCCGCAATAACCGTTCACGCCAGGACCAGAGAGCAGATGTATTCGGGAAAGGCTGATCTTTCGGTCATAAAAATGGTTAAGCAAAGCGTTAAGATACCGGTTATAGGAAACGGAGATATTACATCGGGCGAGGACGCAAAAAGAATGTACGATGAAACCGGGTGCGATTTTGTGTCAGTCGGAAGAGCGAGCTATGGCAACCCGTTTGTGTTTGAGAAAATAAACAAGTTTTTTGAAGGCACGGAGTATACGCCGAAAACGCTCAATGAGCGTGTTGAGGCTATGCTCACACACACCGGAAGGATCGTAGAATACAAAGGGGAGCGTCAGGGGATGAAGGAAGCGAGAAAAAATATAGCGTGGTATGTAAAGGGACTTCCGGGTGCCGCGGGGATAAGAAATGAGTGCTCAGAGCTTTGCACACTTGACGACCTTTACCGGTTGTGTGAAAAGATTTTGAAAAACGGAGAAAGTATATGACATATAACGACCTTACCTATGAGAAGCTAAGCGAAAGGCTTTCGGTATGCGTTTCAGGTGAGCACAGATTCGGGATAGACGCATTTTTGCTCGCGCACTTTACCAAAGCGAGAAGAAAGGATACGGTGTGTGACTTTTGCAGCGGCAACGGAATCGTAGCGCTTTTGCTGGAAAAGTTTTACGAGCCCAAAAAGCTTTATGCTGTTGAGATACAGGACAAGGCGTATTTTCAGCTTGAAAAGAGCAAGGAGGCTTCCGCCCTTTCAAAGCTTGAGACCATTCACGGAGATTTAAAAAACTTCAAAGCTTTTAAAGAGCTTGATGTTATAACCTGCAATCCGCCTTATAAAATTTTTGGAACGGGAATTATAAGCGAAGAGGAAGCCGATAAAATAGCAAGACATGAAACGCTATGTACTATAGACGACGTATGTATATCGGCAGCGAGAAATCTCCGCTTTGGCGGCAGACTGTGTATAACTAACAGACCGGAGCGGCTGTGCGACGTTTTGTGCGCAATGAGAAAACACGGCATTGAGCCAAAGCGGATAAGATTTGTTTCAAAGCAAAGGGGAGGCACGCCGTGGCTTATTCTTGTTGAGGGAAAAAAGGGTGCAAAGCCGTTTATGACAGTAGAAGAAGGCTTGTTTGTTTATGACGACAACGGAGAATACAGCGAGGAGATAAACAAAATTTACGGGATTAAAACGGAGGCTTAAGACATGAGGATTTTAGCCATTGATGCAAACAGTATAATGAACAGAGCGTTTTACGGAATAAAAGCTCTTACAAACTCAAAGGGATTTTACACAAACGCACTTACCGGATTTATGAATACCTATCTTAAAACGGTTAGCGACACAGACCCTGACGGAATTGTTGCGGCGTTTGATGTTCACGCTCCGACCTTCAGGCACAATGCGGACAAGACCTACAAGGCAAACCGAAAGGGTATGCCGGATGAACTGAGAGAGCAGATGCCTGTTATCAAAGAAATTCTTAGCCTTTTAGGAGTAAAGGTCATAGAGATAGAAGGATATGAGGCTGATGATATACTTGGGTCGGTGGCGTCTGTTTTCTCAAAGGGAGACAACGAGTGTATCATACTGACGGGGGACAGGGATTCTCTTCAGCTTGTAAATGACCGTACTACTGTCTATCTTGCCAAGGTAAAGGAAACAATAATTTACACGCCAAAAAAAATAGCTCAGGATTATCTTCTTGAACCACAACAGCTTATAGACGTAAAGGCTTTGCAGGGGGATTCCTCTGACAACATAAAGGGAGTGGCGGGGATCGGAGAAAAAACCGCTCTTTCTCTGGTGCAAAAGTTCGGCTCTATTGATAATCTTTACGATAATTACGAGGCTTGCGATCTCACCGACAGAGTAAAGGAAAAGCTAAGAAACGGCAAAGAGGACGCATATCACAGCAGGTGGCTCGGAACGATTGCCCTTGACGCTCCGATCAATCATGATCCCTCTGCCTATGTTAAAGGAGAGGTAAAAAACGATGAGCTTTGCTCGCTCCTTGCAAAGTACGATATGTTTAAGCTTATTGAAAAGCTTAAGCTGAGTATGCCTACCGAGATAAAAGGTACAAATGATCAGGAAGCGTTAGATGAATCGAATAAGTTAACGGTTTCAGAGCTTGAGGAAAAGGATATTAAGCTCATGGATACAAGCAAAAGAACCGCATACTTTATTTATCTTACCGATAAGCTTGAAATCTGCTTTGACAATACGATATACTGCACATCTGATAAAGAGATGATGCTTAAGTTTTTTACAAGCAAAGTTCAAAAGGAGTGTTTTGAGGGCAAAGAGGCGCACAAGCTTTGCTTTGAAAACGGTTGTGAGCTAAAGGGGGTTTCATTTATTGCCGATCTGGCAGGATACCTTTTAAACTCCCAGTCAAGCGAATATACGGTTATGAATCTCTGTCTGGCATACAAGGTAGTTTACCGAAAGAATATGGGCGAATATGCAGATATAGCTTCACTCGGGCTTTTATGTCAGAAGCTTAAAAGCCGGATTTCAGAAAACAAACTTGAAAGAGTGCTGTATGAAATTGAGATACCTCTGTGCGAGGTCCTTGCGAGTATGGAGCATATCGGAGTAAAAGCTGACGCCGACGGAATACGGGCGTTCGGAGAGGCACTTACGAAGGATATAGAAAGTCTTGAGCAGACGATTTATGAGTATGCCGGAAGGACGTTTAATATAGCAAGTCCAAAGCAGCTTGGGGACATACTTTTTGAAGACTTGGGACTGCCGTATAAGAAAAAGACAAAGCACGGCTATTCCACAAGCGCTGAAATACTTGAGGAGCTTGCTGATAGACACCCGATAATTCCTGCGGTTTTGGAGTACCGCACGCTAACAAAGCTTAGCTCTACCTATGTAGAGGGGTTATTAAAGGTTATTAAGGATGATGGCAGAGTACACTCCTTTTTTAACCAGACAGAAACGAGAACGGGACGAATATCATCAAGCGATCCGAATTTGCAGAACATTCCCGTAAGAAAGGAAATCGGCAGACAGATGCGCAAGTTTTTCGTCGCTAAGGATGGCTGTGTTCTCCTTGACGCGGATTACTCGCAAATAGAGCTGAGGATTCTGGCGTCAGAGTGCGGTGATGAAAATCTGATAGCGTCCTTTATGTCCGGTGAGGATTTTCACGCAATGACTGCAAGCAAGGTTTTTGATATGCCGATAGACTTTGTCACTGATGATATGAGGAGAACTGCAAAGGTAGTAAATTTCGGAATAGTTTACGGAATAGGCGCATACTCGCTTTCTAACGACCTTGGTGTTTCAATGGCTGAGGCGAAAAGATATATTGATCAGTATAACGCAACCTATCCCGGAGTAAAAAGTTATATGGAAAAAACCATTGATGATGCCATAAAAGAGGGTTGTGTTACCACGATGTTCGGCAGACGGCGCTATATTCCTGAGCTTACCGCTAAGAATAAGGCGGTACAGGCATTCGGCAAGCGTGCGGCAATGAATGCTCCTATTCAGGGAGCTGCCGCCGACATTATAAAAATAGCGATGGTACGGGTATACAAACGCCTTAAGGAAGAAAAACTTGCGGCAAGGCTGATACTTCAGGTCCACGATGAGCTAATAATCGAAGCAGAGGAAAAGGACAAAGAGGCAGCGGCAAGGATTTTGTCAGAGGAGATGAAAAACGCGGCAAAGCTGAAGGTGCCGCTAATAGCAGACGTAAACGAAGGCAAAAGCTGGTATGATGCAAAGGGGTAATGTTTGCAGACAAGAAAACACCGACGAGATTTCGACGGTGTTTTTCTGTTTATAAGCGTTTGTATAAAAGCAATAATAATTTCAAATCTTCAAAAACTGTGCATTTCTGTTTTTATAATAGGTAAGATACTTAAATCCTGCTGACCTTGCCATTTCAGCGCACTCAAAAATACCCTTTCCGAGGTCATTCGCACAGTGAGCGTCAGAGCCGAGCGACAGTATCTCTCCGCCAAGTTCTTTGTAGATTTTAAGAATTTCCATGTCAGGGAACGGCTTGCCGTATTTTTGCCTGAGCCCGGAGGTATTTATCTCTATTCCCTTGCCGTTTTGGATAAGCTTTTTTAAACATTCTCTTATGATATCCTCAAAGCGTGACATATCAACCTTTATTCCGGCGTCGCCCTCAATGTAGCGAAGTGTATAAGTTATATGCCCTAAAATATCAAATTTGCCCCAGCAGCAAAGCTTATAAAGCTCTTCGTAATATTCCTCTATCAGAGCCATAATGCCGTCATAGGTATAGTTTTGATATTTTATAAAAGCAAAGTCGTCGTTGTTTTTAAGCTGATGCATTGAGCCGATAATAAAATCCAAGCGGCTATCCTGTGAAACCTTTTCCGCCACCTCATGATCATGAGTAGCCTGTCCGAGTTCGACCCCGCAGATAAGGTTTATCCTGCGATTGTATTTTTCTTTCATTTTTGTTATGTAAGAAACAGATCGTTCATAGTCCTTGTCGAAATTCCACGTATCATAGCCATTTTCCTGTGCGCGGTAATGCTCCATGGAGTACCAGCGGTTGCATTCACAGTGATCGGTCACAGCATATGCCGACAACCCAAGTGTAATTGCCTTTTCTATCATTTTTTCAGGAGTCTCGCTTGAGTCGGGAGAAAAATGAGTGTGTGTGTGACAATCTATCAGACCATTAAGTTTCATAAGAGCCTCTCCTTTTCTGAATTTTAGTGATTTACAACAACAATTGTATCACAAAAGCAAATAAATTAAAAGCGGTAAAGTAAAAAATAAGAAAAATGCTTTGCAAAATCTGATTTTTATGATATACTGTAAATGAATGTAATTTAACTTTTGTGTAAGGAGATAAAAAATGAGAGCAGTAATAACGGTTGTAGGAAAAGATGCTGTCGGAATTCTGACAAAGGTTTCCGGGATTTGTTCTGAGTATAACGCAAATGTGATTGAGGTTACGCAGTCTGTTTTACAGGATATGTTTGCAATGATAATGTTAGTAGACATTTCAAAGCTCAGCATTGAATTTGGAGCTTTAAGCGATATAATGACTAAAACAGGCGATGAGATGGGATTAAAAATACACACAATGCACGAAAGTGTTTTTAACTGTATGCACCACATCTGATGTAATAAGTGTGTTTATTTTTGGGAAAGGTTTTATTACAATATGCTTAATGCTTACGATATATTAGAAACTATAAGAATGATCCAGGACGAATGTCTTGACATAAGAACAATAACAATGGGAATATCGCTGCTGGATTGTATAGACAGCGATATAAACAAGGCTTGTCAAAAGGTATACGACAAGATAATCGAAAAATCAAAAAACCTCGTAAAGGTAGGCTCGGATATAGAAAAGGAATTCGGCATACCTATCATAAACAAGAGAATTTCCGTTACGCCCATATCTATCGTTTCCGCCGCTTGCGGAGGAAATCCCGTGCCGTTTGCAAAAGCGCTCGATGAGGCCGCAGAGGCGGTCGGCGTAAATCTTATCGGGGGATACTCTGCCTTGGTGCAAAAGGGTTTTTCCGCAGGAGATCTTGAACTTATTAAATCTATTCCAGAAGCCTTAAGCGTTACAGAAAGGGTATGCTCCTCTGTAAATGTCGGTTCAACCAAGGCCGGAATAAACCTAGACGCCTGTGGCTTAATGGGAAGGATAATAAGAGAGTGCGCTGAAAAGACTGTTGACAGGGCATGCTTCGGGGCGGCAAAGCTTGTGGTATTCTGCAATGCGGTAGAGGATAATCCGTTCATGGCGGGAGCTTTCCATGGAGTAGGAGAGCCTGACTGTATGATAAATGTGGGAGTTTCAGGCCCGGGAGTTGTACGCAGCGCGCTTTCAAAATACCCTGAGGCGAACATTTCCGAGATAGCGGACATAATAAAGAAGACGTCTTATAAAATAACAAGAATAGGACAGCTTGTGGGAGTAACTGCGTCAGAGCGCCTTAAAGTTCCTTTCGGAATTGTCGACCTTTCGCTTGCGCCCACTCCTGCCGTCGGCGACAGTGTTGCGCATATATTGGAGGAAATAGGTCTTGAAAGGTGCGGAACCCACGGAACCACCGCGACTCTGGCGCTTTTAAACGACGCTGTTAAAAAGGGCGGAGTAATGGCGTGTTCGAGAATAGGAGGACTTTCCGGAGCTTTTATTCCGGTATCTGAGGATGCGGGAATGATAGATGCGGCAAAGTCGGGGACACTAACTATTGAAAAGCTTGAGGCTATGACGGCGGTGTGCTCAGTGGGACTTGACATGATAGTTGTTCCGGGAGACACAACGGCTGACACACTTGCCGCAATAATTGCGGACGAGGCGGCAATAGGTATGGTGAATTCAAAGACTACAGCGGTTAGAATAATCCCGGCCATCGGGAAAAAGGTTGGAGAAGAGCTTGATTGGGGCGGGCTTTTCGGCTGCGGTCCGGTTATGCCGATCAAGGAGGAGTCTGCGTCAAAGTTTATAAACCGGGGTGGACAGATCCCGGCGCCAATGCAGTCGCTTAAGAACTAGTTTTATTATTAAAATCAGCATAACTAATACATACATTTATGGAGGGTTTGCTTTGAAAAGAAGGATTTTTAGCATTTTGGCTTGCATTATGGTCATCTCTTTTGCACTTTGCGGATGTGATGATAAAAAGGCTACGATTTCAAAAGAGGAGAAGACCACACAGGCAGTTACCGAACCCGGTGTTATCGAAAGCGGAATAGTGCAGTCCGGAGTGACCGAGGTAAAGGCGCTTGATAATGAGAAAAGCCGAATAAGCAGATATATGGACATCGTAAACGGAGGAACATTTACCCTTTCCGGAACGGTAAAAAACCACTCTATGGGGCTTGTTTCTGATAATCCTATCACTATCTCCGCGCTTGGAGGGGAAAAATATCATTATGATGTTTTCACCGTAGCGGCACGGCAGGAGTATCTAATTACAGACGGCAAGGCATATGTGTTAAACGACGTTGACAAAACCTATGCTGAGTGTGAATCCAAAACGATAGAAAGTGTAAAGAGTGGTATCAACACATATCTGCCGAGTTTGACTACTCTTAAATATCTTGACACTTACGAGGTCGAGTATAACGGAGAGAGCTATGTCAGAGAACGGTACGAGCTTAAAAACAACGTAGGAGAGGAGCAGACCGTTTCCTACTTTTTCGACGGAGATACTCTCAAGATAATAAGACATGATTCAAATATTCTTGAAACTATACTTGAATCGGATTTAAGTGTTCTTGAGTTTGTGAATACTGCTGAAGAGGATGAATTTGAGATCCCGAAGGATTACAAAAAGATAACGGAAACAGAGCTTGAGATGAATAAAAACAACACTGCATCGTCAGATGAATATATTTTAGCACTGTTTGATTCTCTTGGAGTGACTGATGAGGATTTGAGTAAAATGGGATATACCAGAGAGCAGGTGCTTAATATGGACGAAGCGCAGCGCAGCATATTTTTAGCAGAGCTTTTCGGAGAAGATTTTGAATAAATTTGAAAAAAGTACTTGCAATTTATAATTGTATGTGTTATACTGTACTTTGATATTGCAAGTGGGAGTTTTATACAAGTAAATTTATCGGAGGTTTTAAATATGACAACGCTTGAAATCATCAGCGGAATACTTTTACTTTTAAGTTGTGTGGCAATAACCCTTATAGTGCTGATTCAGGAGAGTAAGGAGCAGGGGCTTAATTCGGCGATAGGCGGCGGTTCAAATGATTCGTTTTTCGCTTCAAACAAAAACAGGACCCGTGATGCGAAGCTTTCAAGAATAACAAGGGTTGCCGCAGTTATTCTGTTTATCGTAACATTGGCCGTAAACTTTATCGACTATAGACTGTAAACAAAAAGCCCTGTGTTAAAGCACAGGGCTTTTTTATGGATTTTTTTGGGGACAATAATCAAAACAAACACATTTCAGATTTTTGGGAGAGATAAAATGAAGAAAAATCCTAAAAGTAAATACAAAAAAGTACCGGATTACTCTAAAAAGATAGTGAAATATTTAAAGGAGAGTAATAAGAATGTTGTAAAATATAAAACTCTTCTAAAGAATATGAAGGGGAAAAGATTTAACTTTATCGAATTTTCCAAAAGCCTTGAGAGCTTAAAAAAGAAGGGAGTTATTGTCGAAAATGACAACGGAATAAGGCTTGCTGACAAAAAAACTTTAAGGCTTGCAAAAATAGTCAAGCTTAATAAGACCTTCGGTTTTGCAAGGACCATAGATACTGATGAGAAAATCTTCATAGGCGGTAAAAATCTTTTGGGTTCGTTGCCGGGGGATATTGTCAGGCTTCGCATTTATGAAGGAAGCGGTGATTCGCCTGAGGGAGAGGTAGTTGAGATAGAGGAGGAAAATTTCAGTGTATTCACCGGAGTTATAGTCGGAGAAAATTTTAACCTTCTGATTCCGGATATTTTGCCGCAGTACGAAATGATATTTTCAAATCCGGGACGGATATCACTTCACACAAATGACAAGGTGACCGCCAGAATAGTAAAGCGCGGCAAGCGCCATTCAGAACACAGGTGTGAGGTTTTGGCAAGCTTCGGAAATGCTCAAAGAGCTTCGTCGTGCGTTGAGAGCATGCTTGCGGCAAACGGAGTGAGCACAGAATTTCCGGAAGAAGTGATAAAAAATGCAAAGCAAGCCGAGGACTATGAGGAAATCAAGCGTGAGCTAAAAAACAGGACAGACTTAAGGCATATGCCGATCTTCACTATTGACAGCGCATATACAAAGGATATAGACGACGCTATAAGTGTAGAAAAAACTCCTGATGGCTTTAATCTGGGTGTACACATTGCGGATGTTTCGCATTATGTCAGGCCGAACAGTCCGCTTGATAATGAAGCCTTTGAAAGGGGCACAAGCATATATTTTGCTGACAGGGTAGTGCCGATGCTGCCGCCTGAGCTTTCAAACGGTATATGCTCATTAAACGGCGGAGAGGACAGGCTTGCTTTTTCCTGCCTGATGCAGATAGACAAAGCGGGAAATCTGATAGATTTTGAATTTAAAAAAACTGTGATAAGGTCAAAAGTCAAAGGTGTTTACTCTGAGATAAACGATATTTTTTCGGGCAATGAAACTAAAGAGCTTTTGGAAAAATACTCAGAGGTAATGGGTACTTTTTCGGCTATGAGAGAGCTTGCGTGTATTTTGAAGACAAACAGAGTATCTAGGGGTTGCCCTCAGATAGAAAGCGTTGAGGGCGCTGTGCTGCTTGACGAAAACGGCATATGCGTAGGAGCGGTCAGGCGTGAACGCGGAGAAAGCGAGGAGATAATAGAAGACTTTATGCTTATGGCAAACGAGGCGGCTGCGAGATTCGGCAGGGAAAACGGCCTTCCGTTTGTTTACCGTGTTCACGAAGAACCAAATCCTGAGAAAATACAGAGCCTGAGTGAGGTTTTATCGGTTCTGGGTGTTCCTCACAGCTTTAAAAACGGCGTGTCTCCAAAGACGCTGAGTGTTGTTCTGGAGTATGCGAAAGGAAAGGACTCATCGGTGATTATAAACTCTCTTGTGCTCAGAAGTATGGCAAAGGCCAAATACAGCGACGAGCCACTTGGGCATTTCGGGCTTGTTCTTAAGGACTATGCGCACTTTACATCCCCGATAAGACGTTATCCTGATTTGGCGATCCACAGGATAATGAGCGATTTTCTGTCCGGAACCGATAAGGGCGAGCTGAAGCGAAGATATTCAAGATTTGCACATGCCGCGTCTGAGCGCTCAAGCGATGCGGAGGTAAACGCCATGAGCCTTGAGCGCAGCTGTGACGACTGCTATAAGGCGGAATATCTTTTAGAGAAAATCGGAGAAGAGGCTTCGGGAATCATCTGCTCTGTAATGGATTTCGGCTTTTTCGTAATGCTCGATGACACCTGCGAGGGCCTTGTGAGAATTGAAACGCTCCCGAACGGCCAGTATTATGTAAACGACCTTATGACGTTGAAAAATAATCTGACGGGAGAAAAATATTCGGTAGGAGAGCGCGTAACTGTAAGGATATTAAATGCAAACGTAAGCAGCGGAAAGGTCGATTTTGAGTTTGTTTCAAAGGTTGATGCTGAATGTTAATCATAACAGATATTTTATCTTGACAAAGTAATGGAGAACATCAAATACCCTTATTTTGGCAATCCTAAGTCAGTCTTGCGGACAATCCCTTTAAGGAGTAAGCACAGATTATCTTTTGGAGCGAACGGACAGATTGACCATGTATCAATAATGCCGGCGAAGATATATTTCGTCGGTTGTTTTTTTATTTATAGGGCATAATTAAATTATGTGATGAAAACAATGTTTTTAATTTAAAAAATTTTTTTAAAAAAGTATTGACAAATGCAAAAAAGTGGGTATAATAATAATTAGCACTCAAGGCATATGAGTGCTAACACGGGAAGTGTTAAAGTGCTAAGGGAGGTAATGATGTGGACGCGAGAAAGCTAAAGATCCTATCGGCGGTAGTTGACGAATACATCGTCACGGGAGAGCCGGTCGGCTCAAAGGCGATAGTAAAGCACATCAACGCTTCTTCGGCAACGATAAGAAATGAAATGGCGGAGCTTGAAAAACAGGGGTATCTGGAACAGCCTCACACTTCGGCGGGAAGAATACCGACTTATAAAGGTTATAGGCTTTATGTTGACACGCTTATGAAGACTAGCCCGCTGTCTGACGAGGAAAAGAGTCTGATCGATTCAATGTTTCCGACCGGTGAGCTTTCTGAGGAGGTAATCGTGCAGTCGGCGTCGACGGCTCTTGCAGAGCTTACAAAATGTGCGACGGTGGTTGCCAGTGAAACTCCGAAGTTTTCGGTAATTTCAAAGGTGGAGGTAATACCTACCGGCAAGCGTATGTATGTGCTGCTGCTGATAACCTCAAGCGGCGCGATAAAAAACAAGGTGTGCAGATTGCAGTTTGATCTTACAAACGAGCAGCTAGACTTTTTCTCAAATTTTATCAGAGAAAACGTAGAGGGATTAGCGGTTGAGGAACTGTCAGAGGAGTTGTTAGAGCGGCTTCAGACTGCTCTCGGAACTTATATGATGACGCTTTCACCGCTGTTTGCTGAAATTTGCAAGATGTCTCAGGAGTTTACGCAAAAGCGGGTATCGTTGAGCGGAGCGACAAATCTGTTAAGCTGCCGTGATTTCGACCAGAAAGAGATAATCCGTTTTATAAATGACAAGTCGGAGATAACAAAGCTCGTTGATGATACATTTTCAGGACTGCACGTTATGTTCTCAAGTGAGGATGAGGGATTTGTAATCAACAACTCGTCATTTATATCGTCGCAGTACCGAAGGAAAGGAAAGCCTGTCGGAACGCTGGGACTGATCGGTCCGATGCGGCTTGACTATGCAAAGTTCATCCCGTATCTTGAGTACTTTACAAATAAAATTACAGACTTGCTTGAAGAGGAAGAAGACTGAAGAGCTTGACTGATGACATAATGAAAGGGAGTGATCAGGTGGAGGAGAACAAAAAAGAGCCCGAGGAGGAAGTAAAGGAATCTTTGAAGGAAAAAAAGGAAGAAACAAAGGATGAAGCAGAAAAGGCCCCGGAGGAAAAAGAGCCTGAGGACAAAGAGTCAGAGGAAGATAAGCTCAGCGAGGAAGAAAAGCTGAGAGCCGAGCTTGATGAGCAAAAGGACAAATACCTTAGGGTGGTCGCCGAGTATGACAACTTCAGAAAGCGTACCGCCAAAGAACGGCTTGATCTCATATCTACCTCAAAGGCGGACGCCATTACGCAGCTTTTGCCGGTGGTTGACAACTTTGAAAGGGCGCTTTCGGCTCCTACTCAGGACGAGACCTACAAGACCGGAATCGAGATGATAATGAAGCAGCTCAAGGATGTTTTGAAGAGCCTCGGAATTGAAGAGATTGATCCCATCGGTGAAAAATTTGATCCGAACGTGGCCAACGCGGTGAATCAGATCGAGGATGAGAATCTCGGAGATAATGAAGTCGCACAGGTTTTCCAGAAGGGATACCGAATAGGCGACAAGGTTTTAAGGTATGCGATGGTAGTAGTTGCAAATCCTTAATGTATGCAGAGAATCAGCTATTTGATTATTTAATGTGGAAAGGATTGATTTATTATGGCAAAGATCATCGGAATTGACTTGGGAACAACAAACTCCTGCGTTGCCGTTATGGAGGGCGGCGAAGCGGTAGTTATCCCCAACAGCGAGGGAGCAAGGACCACTCCGTCTGTAGTAGGAGTTTCAAAAACAGGCGACAGGCTTATAGGTCAGGTCGCAAAGAGACAGGCGGTAACAAATTTTGATAACACTGTCATCTCAATTAAGAGACATATGGGAAGCGATTATAAGGCTAGAATGGGCGGAAAGGATTACACCCCGCAGGAGATTTCCGCAATGGTACTTCAGAAGCTCAAATCCGACGCAGAAAGCTATTTGGGCGAAAAGGTAACAGAGGCAGTTATCACAGTACCTGCATATTTTACCGACGCACAGCGTCAGGCAACTAAGGACGCCGGACAGATAGCCGGACTTACCGTAAAGAGAATCATCAACGAACCTACTGCAGCGGCGCTTTCATACGGCATCGACAAGGAAGAGGATCAGAAGGTTATGGTTTACGACCTCGGCGGAGGAACATTTGATGTATCCATAATCGAGATGGGCGACGGAGTGACCGAGGTTTTGGCAACAGCCGGAAACAACCGCTTGGGCGGAGACGACTTTGACCAGAGAATAATCGACTGGATGGTAGATCAGTTTAAGTCATCTGAGGGAATAGATCTTTCGTCTGACAAGATGGCTATGCAGAGACTTAAGGAAGCTGCTGAAAAGGCAAAGATCGAGCTTTCTTCGACCGCAACAACAAGCATAAGCCTTCCGTTTATCACGGCAGACGCAACGGGACCTAAGCATATGGATCTCACGCTTTCTCAGGCTAAGTTCAACGAGCTTACGGCAGATCTTGTAGAGGCTACAATGGGACCGGTAAAGCAGGCGCTTTCCGACTCAGGACTTTCTACATCTGACTTGAGCAAGGTATTGATGGTCGGCGGTTCATCGAGAATCCCTGCTGTTCAGGACGCGGTCAAGAAGCTTATCGGAAAGGATCCTTTTAAGGGAATCAATCCGGATGAGTGCGTAGCTATGGGAGCCGCTATTCAGGGCGGAATCTTAGCAGGAGACGTAAAGGACGGGCTCTTGCTGTTAGACGTAACTCCGCTTTCACTGGGACTTGAAACAATGGGCGGAGTATGCACAAAGATCATTGAGAGAAATACGACCATTCCTACAAAGAAGTCGCAGATATTCTCGACCGCAGCCGATAACCAGTCGGCGGTTGACATCAACATACTTCAGGGAGAAAGAGAGTTTGCAAAGGACAACAAGCAGCTCGGAATGTTCCGTCTTGACGGAATTGCACCGGCTCCCAGAGGAGTTCCTCAGATCGAGGTAACCTTTGACATAGATGCAAACGGAATCGTTCATGTTTCGGCAAAGGATCTGGGAACGGGAAAAGAGCAGGACATCAGCATTACGGCGTCTACGAATATGTCAAAAGAAGACATAGACAAGGCCGTAAAGGAAGCTGAAGCGTTTGCAGCTGAGGATAAGAAGAAAAAGGAAGAGGTAGACACACGAAACAGCGCGGATCAGATGGTATTCCAGATCGAAAAGGCGCTGGGTGAGTTCGGCGACAAGGTTGACGCTAACGAAAAAGCTTCTGTTCAGGCTAAGGTCGATGCGTTGAAGGAAGCGCTCAAGGGCACTGACATTGAGGCTATAAAGGCAAAGCAAAAGGAGCTTGAAACTCAGTTCCAGGGCGTTGCACAGAAGGTTTACAGCGCTGCGGCACAGCAGGCTCAGCAAGACGCGGGCCCGGACGTAAATGCATCTTCTGACAACGCAAAGGGAGACGACGTTATCGACGCTGATTTTACCGACGCTGAAAACTAAACATACTCGCAGAAAATGTTGTCCGTCCTTTTCGACGGATGACATTTTGGCGGTTTACAGGATTTTTTATCGTAATGGAGAAAACATATGGCACAACAAAAACGAGATTATTATGAGGTCTTGGGGGTCACCAAGGGCGCAAGCGAGGACGAGATAAAAAAGGCGTTCAGAAAGCTTGCCAAGCAGTATCATCCTGATCTTCACCCCGGAGACAAGGACTGCGAGGAGAAGTTTAAAGAGGTAAACGAGGCTTATGAGGTACTTTCCGATCCGGATAAAAAGTCAAGGTACGATCAGTTCGGCCACGCTGGTGTTGATCCCAATTTCGGTGCGGGCGCAGGAGCAGGCGGCTTTGGAGGCTTCGGAGGATTTTCAGATATAAGCGATATATTTGAAGGCTTTTTCGGTGGCTTCGGAGGTTCCTCAAGAAGAGCTAACCCTAATGCCCCAAGGAGAGGTCAGGATATTTCCGCAAGCGTTACCATAGAGTTTATGGAGGCCTGCAAGGGCAAGAGAATCAGCATAAGAATAAACCGTTTGGAAAAGTGCCCCGAATGTGGAGGTTCGGGAAGCGAAAAGGGTTCGTCTGTTAAGACCTGTACCGAATGCCACGGAACGGGAAGAGTACAGGTTCAGCAAAGAACGCCGTTCGGAGCTATTACAAGCGAGCAGGTGTGCTCACGCTGTGGCGGAAAGGGTAAAATAATTGAAAGACCCTGTCCTGAATGTTCCGGAAGAGGCAGCGTAAGAAAGGCGGTCACAAGAGAGATAGACATACCCGCCGGAATAAACAACGGACAGACTTTAAGAGTTTCCGGCGCCGGGGACTGTGGAGTGAACGGCGGAGCTAACGGAGATTTAAACGTGACCGTTTATGTTAAGAGCGACAAGATGTTTGAACGTGACGGCTATGACATATGGACTGAAGTTCCGATAACTTATGCACAGGCAACCCTTGGAGCGGAGATAACCGTTCCCACAATAGACGGTAAGGTAAAATATACCGTTCCTGCGGGAACTCAGACTCACACCGTTTTCAGACTTAAGGGCAAGGGAATCAAAAAGTTAAACCGCTCGGATTTCGGAGATCATTATGTGAGAGTCATGGTGGAAATCCCCAAAAACCTAACTAAGGAACAGGAAAACAGATTAAGGGAGTTTGACAAGGCTTTAAGCGACAAGAATTATCAGAACAGAGAGACGTTCTTCTCAAAGCTCAAGGATATGTTTAAATAAGCAATACCGCATCTCTAAAAACGGAGGTGCGGTTTTTTGATAAGGAATTTTCTGTTTTCATTCGTATAATATATGAAAAAGGAGTGTGAATATGGACAACGCAAACGAGATATATAAAAGGTTTTTAAACGGGGATAATGATGCGTTTGACGAGATACTCGTAATGTACCGCCAGAGCCTTACATTTTTCATAAACAGATATGTGCGGGACATTCATCAGGCGGAAGACTTGGCAATAGACTCGTTTATGTACATATTCGTACATCGCAGAAGGTTTAATTTCAAGGTTTCCTTAAAGACCTATCTTTTTATGATAGGCAGAAGCAGAGCGCTTGATTATTTAAAACGAACAAAGCGCCTTGAACGTATGGAAGACGATTCTGAAAGTGCGCTTGAATACAGTCAGATTGAGCAAGCGGTTATTGAAGGCGAGCGGAAAAAGGCACTTAACAACGCACTTTCTGAGCTGTCAAACGATATGAGCATAGCGGTGCATCTTGTGTATTTTGAAGAGCTTTCCTATGACGAAGCGGCGAAGGTTATGAAAAAGAGCCGTAAGCAGATAGACAATCTGCTTTATCGGGCAAAGAAAAAGCTAAAGGAGCTTTTAATTGAGGAGGGTGAGCTTTGATGAGAACTGACGAAGAATTTAAAAGAGAGGTTCTGTACCGCGCAGATAAGTACAAGCGCAAACGTGCGGCAAGATTAAAAGCTGTGGCTATCTCGCTTTCGATGGCGGTTATATGTGTGGGCGCTGTGGAGATTGTTTTGACCAGCGGCACTGTTGGATCTGACAAATCCGAAGGATCACCAAACGTGTATGAGTCGTTTTACACGGATAATAAAGCTGATACTGAAGAGTACGTTTATAAGAACCCAAATGGTAACAAACCACCGAAAAATGATACTGACGGAATGTCATCAAAAAGCTCTGACTATGTATATATTAAATCGGAAAACTCTACCGTATACAAATATGACAACGAATATGTAAAAAAGCTTGATTCGGCGTTTAAAGAGGTCCTTTCGGCTCAGGGAACTCAAGCACCGCCGCCTGACGGAAATTTTTCTCAAAGTGAAAATGAAAGCTCCTATACAGTCAGGATACAGCTAAACGGTGAAAAAACAACCTACCGTTTTAACGGGAAAACATTGGTGGTAAATGGCGAAGAGAAAATTACCGTTTCTGAGAAGGTTTTTGAAAAGTTAATCAGTCTGATTAAAGAGTAAAGATAAAACCGACCGGCAAATTCACCTTAAGGAGGAACGATATTATGAAAGGCAAAAGAGTTTTATCGGCGATAAGCTGCGTTATTGCTTTAGCTATGGCGTTTGATTTGTCGGGCTGCACAAAAACCGTGCAGGCAGCGGATCTAATGGAAGATATAAGCAGAGTGAAAATTTCAAAGATAGAGCTTGGCGATAGGTTTATAAGCGCACATACGGATTTTGCGGTAAAATTATTTCAAAATGCGTCGGACAAGGAGAATAACTCACTTGTATCACCGCTTTCTGCTGCAATATGTATGGGTATGGTTGCGAATGGTGCGGACGGCGAAACAAAAAGTCAGATAGAGAAAGCTCTGGGAGAGATCGAAACGCATAGGCTTAATGAGTATCTTTATTCATATGTCAAAGAGCTTTTTGATTATGATAACAGCAAGATCAACATTGCAAATTCTATATGGTACAGGGACTCGGACAGCTTAAGAATAGAAAAAGACTTTTTGCAGTCCGCCGCCGACTACTATAATGCTTCGGCGTATAAAAGGGCGTTTGATACATCTACCGCTGATGAGATAAACGGCTGGGTAAAAAAGAACACCAACTCTATGATAGATAAGATAGTTGATAACATAAGTCCTGAGGATGAGGCGTATCTTATAAACGCAATCGCCTTTGAGGCGGCTTGGGAGGATAAATTTCCTGAGACAGACCAAAAAACTTTTACTGATTATGACGGCGAAAAAAAGACTGTTCAGATGATGGAATCGACAGAGCATGTTTACTTGAGTGATGAGAATGCAGTAGGATTTATAAAATATTATGCGGGCCCATACGCATTCGCGGCTGTGTTGCCGAACGACGGCGTTGACATAAACGATTACGTAAACAGTATGACCGGCGAAGGCTTGCGAAAAATGATTTCAAACAGGCAGTATGCGGATGTTTACGCATCTCTTCCTAAGTTTAAGTACGATTATGAGGTAAGCTTGATTGATTCACTTAAGACAATGGGCATAAAAAACGCATTTTCAGAAAGCGATGCGGATTTCAGTAAAATGGGGAAGTCTGACGACGGAAATATTTATGTGAGCAGTGTTTTGCACAAGACCTTTATTGAGGTCGACGAAAACGGAACCAGTGCGGCTGCCGTTACTTCGGTTACAGACACTAAAACGTCAATGCCCTTGAAAAAAGAATATTACGTAAACCTCAACAGACCTTTTGTTTATATGATAATAGACTCTGAAACCGATCTTCCGATTTTTATGGGAAAGGTAATGGAGATAGATTGAAGCAGTAAATAAAGCCGCAAATGAAAAAGCTGTACACTCAAGAGCTTGAATGTACAGCTTTTGTTTTATGTAAATACGTGTTTGGACTAATCGCATTTCATCGGACAAACGTCAACGATCTCTCCCATCTGATCTCTTGAAGCGCCGACAGCGTTTGACTCATCGGTGTCTATGTGCATAGCCTTCGCAAACTTGTCTGATACTCTGCAAACGACATCGCCCAAGATAGCCTTTCTCTCCGGACTTTTGATTTTAACACAAACTATGTCCTTGTCCTTTACCCCCAGTTCTTCAGCATCGGCAGGCGTAAGATGGATATGTCTTTTTGCAACGATAACACCCTCTGAAATCTCTATCTCGCCCTCGGGACCTATAACCTTGCAGGCACCGCTTCCCTTGATATCGCCCGACTCACGGATAGGAGCGTCAACTCCTATGCTTCTTGCGTCGGTTGCAGAAAGCTCTACCTGTGTGGCAGGTCTTACAGGTCCTAATATCGAAACGCCCTTAAGCTCCTTTTTAGGGCCGACAATTGTAACTCTTTCCTCGCAGGCAAACTGTCCCGGCTGAGAAAGGTCCTTTTTCTTTGTGAGCGTTGCGCCCTTTCCGAAAAGTATTTCAAGGTGCTCCTGAGTAACGTGAATATGTCTCGCAGAAGTTTCAACGATAAAATTTTTAGCCATAATATACCTCTCCTTAGTTTTAATTTACAGTATAATTTTACTACTATATTGTGGAGAAGTCAATAGCGAGTTGGTTGACTTATCCCTTAAAATATAATACAATAAAATAAAAATTACTGTAAGGAGGAGTATAATGATTTATCTGTCATACTTTTTGATCTATGCGATAATTTTTATTTTCGGAGCAATAATCGGAAGCTTTTTGAATGTTTGCATATTAAGGCTTCCTACCGGAGAGTCAATAGCCGCGGGCGGTTCTCATTGTATGAGCTGTAAGGATAAGATAAAAAAATACGATCTTATACCTATCGTAAGCTACATAATTTTACGAGGAAAGTGCCGCAGCTGCGGAGCAAAGATCTCGCCAAGGTACATGATAGTTGAGCTTTTGAATGCTCTTTTATACGTGTTTACATTCTACTGGTTCGGTTTGACCGAAGCATCTATAGAGTCAGCGATGGTTTGCGTTGTGCTTTCGTGTCTTATAATAGTGTTCTTTATGGATATGGACACACAGCTTATAAATATGCCTGTTGTTTCGGTGATAATCATAATGGCGATAGCAAAGCTTGTGCTCACTCTCACCAATGTCTTGACGCCTGTCAATGCGTATACGTGGCAAAGCGCCATTATAGGAGCGCTTGTGATAAGTGTTCCTTTTCTGCTGATCTTCCTTGTGTCAAGGGGTAAGGCGCTCGGCTTCGGAGACGTTGCACTGATGTTTGCAGGCGGAGCATTTCTGGGCGTAAAGGCGGTTATCATCGCCGCGTTTATCGGACTTATCACCGGCTCTGTCGCGGGACTTATTACAAAATACAAGTCCGGAAACAGCGTCTTTGCATTTGGGCCTTGGCTGTCAGTTGGGATTGCCTCATCTATATTTTTCGGTGACTACCTTGCAGACCTTTATCTTAAAATAAGCGGACTTCAATAAAATAAAATTAGTAGCTGATATGTCGCACTGGCTCAAAAGTTTATTAAGGATAAGAAAAATCAGTATATCTACAGGCTTTTTAATCAAGATGAAAAGCTTATTATATTAAATCTAAGCTGAATAAGAAAACGGTAAGTTTGAAGTTTAGTGTAACGTAATAATCATATCTTACGTCAGAGTGATTAAAATACAGGTAAAGAATGCAATTTTGTGCATTATGTAGTAAAAAACTGCACTTTCGCTGGAAATTTCTATTGACTGTTTTGAAAATTTGTGGTAAACTCAGTATAAGGGTATCTTTATCCACTGACAGAAAAGCGCTTGATTTTTACAGTTTATAAGAGGGGAGGAAAGTCGTATGCCAAATACAAATCATAAAATGATGTTAGGGATTCCGTGCGCTGAAATTTATGTTGACGTAAAAACAGGCAAGATAATAAAATTTAACGACGACTTTCTGACCATTGCGGGAATCGACCCTCAAAAAACCGATATGGATAATCTCCTCGTGAAGGACGTTTTGGACAACAATGAGAGATATGATCTTAAAGATATTTACAAAGAGCGGGTAAACAAGCAAGGAAAATCAAACGGTATATGTTACCTTCACCGATTGAGAAGACCTGACGGCAGAAATGTTGCCGCGATAGGTATAACCAAGCTTTTAGAGGACGATAAAACCATTGCGGTGACCAGCATAATAGATGTTTCTGATTTTTATGACGTAAATTCAGATTCGTCAGAAAATGAGGAAGACTCAAGCAAAGCCGAAGGATTAAAGTTTTTTAAGTTCGATTCTGCTGACTTTGAAAACGACGGATTTATTTATTGCTCAGAAAATCATATAGCTGATGAGCTTACGGGTTCTTTTGAAAAGCTTTATATACATTCGAGTGATAAAAAGCAATTTTTCGAGGTAATGAAAAATGCCTGTGCTGATACTGAGTTATCGTCTGACACGATAGATTTCAGCGCAAGCTTTGACAAGAAAGAATATAGGAGATATAGGGCTGAGTTTTTTGCCGTATCAAAGACCGGCAGGAATGAAATAAGAAGTGTGGTGGGAAAAATCGCTGAGATCAACAGCGGCATAAGCGATAATCACATCACAGTTAACAGGGTCGAGTCTATTGATAGCCTCACGGGGCTTATTAACTTCAACAGATTTAAGTCTGCGATAACGGCGTATCTTGAGACCAGAGATAAAAGCCGTGTTCTCGCAATAATATATTTTGATATAAATAATTTTGCATATATAAATGAAAATTTTGGTTTTGCGGCGGGAAATCAGATTTTGTGCGATACCGCAAGACTTATTAAAAACAATGAAAACGTAATTGCTGCTTCAAGAATACATTCAGACTTTTTCGTAGCGGCAATAGAAGGCGCCAGTGAGGATTCGATATTACAAAAGGTCAATAAGCTCGGGCGTTTGTTTTCAATTCTGCACACAAGAAAGTATCCGATAAACGATATAAATCTCACGGCGGGAATATACTTTCTCAGCCCTGAGGATACAAGTGTTCGCGTAGCGATAGACAACGCCAATATTGCAAGAAGAAGTATTAAGGGAAACCGTCAGCAGTGGCTATGCGTATTTGATGAGAATATAAAGGCTCAGCGTCTTGCCGAGCAGGAGGTAAGAACAAAGATACACCAGGCTATCGAGGACGGAGAGATAGAGGCATTTTTGCAGCCGAAGTTTTCGTTCAGAAGAATGGAAATAATCGGTGCGGAAGCTCTTGCGCGATGGAGAAACGCAGACGGCAGCTACAAGCAGCCATATCTTTTTGTGCCGATGCTTGAGAAGGCGGGGTATATAATAGACCTTGACTTTGAGATATTCAGACAGGTGCTCTCTCTTATAAAGCAGTGGCAGAACGACGGAATAGAGCCGCTGCCAATTTCGGTGAACTTTTCAAGAGTTCACAATAATTATAAAAACTTTGTTACCAGGGTAGAGGAAATGACTACCGAATACGGAGTCGATCCCAAGTACGTTGAGATAGAGATAACCGAGAGTATAATAGCAAAAGATCCCGAAACTGTAATAAACAATATGAATGCTTTTGCCGATTTCGGCTTCAGGATTGATATGGACGATTTCGGGACGGGATACTCATCGCTGAGCTTTTTAAGGGACGCGCCCATTGACATCGTAAAGGTTGACAAGACGTTTGTCGATCAGGTGTTAAGGTCTCATAAAGATAAGGAATATGTAAAGCAGCTTTGCAAGCTGATAGAGACTACCGGAAAGGACGTTTTGTTTGAGGGCGTTGAAAATATTGAGCAGGCGGAGTTCTTTAAATCCTGCGGTTTTGACATGGCACAGGGCTGGCTGTTTGACAAGGCTATTCCGATAGCGGATTTTAACAGGAAGTATATGTATAAGTGATTTTTTGTCCGTCCCTTATAGGGGCGCAGACTATGGGGGAATGAAAAAACCATTCGCATTTTATATGCGGATGGTTTTTTACTGCTTAAGTTATTTTATCCACAGCGGTTGAGATAAACGCCGGTGCAAAAGAAAAGATAATGCAGATGATTATATGAGATGCGTTTAAGGCGCAGGCGCTGAATATAACCGCAAGCGGAGGGAATGTAACGCAGAAAATAAGAGCGGCAAAAGAGATTATGTTTGCAACTATAAGGAACGGGTTGTTTAATATGCGTGAGTTCAATATTGAGCCCTTTTCCGCTTTGCATTCAAACGAGTGGATAAGCTGGGTTAACACCAGTGTGATCAAAGCGGCTGTCCTTGCGGTTTCGAGGCTTGAAGAAAGCTTTAAAACCGAGACAAACGCTCCGATAGTGCACATGCCGATAAAAATTCCCCTAAAGATAATTCTTGAAAGCAGACCGCCTGCGAAAAAGTTTTTATCGTTTCTGGGCGGGCTTTTCATAACATCGTCCTCAGTCGGTTCAAGCCCCAAAGCAATTGCGGGAAGACCGTCGGTAACGAGATTTACAAGCAGTATCTGCGTCGGCAGAAGCGCCGGCGGAAGCCCTATAAGTATTCCGAACAGCATTGTTATTATCTCTCCGACGTTGCAGGAGATAAGATATCTTACAAATTTGCGTATGTTTGAGTATATTCCTCTGCCCTCCTTAACTGCGTCAACAATTGTCTCAAAGTTGTCGTCGAGAAGAATAAGGTCGGCTGCCTCTTTAGTAACGTCTGTACCGTTTTTGCCCATAGCAATTCCTATAGTCGCTTCTTTTACCGCAGGAGCGTCGTTTACGCCGTCGCCTGTCATAGCGACATTTTCGCCCAGACTTTTAAGCGCTCTTACAATTCTAAGCTTGTGCTCCGGGGTGACCCTTGCAAAAACGGTTTTCTCCAAAACGATATCACACAGCTCCTCGTCAGAAAGCTTATCTATTTCTTCGCCTGTAACGGCGCCGTCAGGAGAGGTTAGTATTCCGGCCTTTTTCGCAATCGCGCGAGCTGTAAGGAGGTGATCTCCAGTCAACATCAAAACCCTTATGCCGCCGCGCTTACACATCGCCACGGCAGAGGATATGTTTTCGTGCAGGTTGTCAAGCATTCCCACAAACCCAAGAAAAACTATGTCCTTGCCAGACGCTTTTGAAAACGCCAGAACCCTGAGTCCCTCTGCTGAGAGAGCGTCGGCTTTTTGGATAAGCTCTCTTTTCATATTATTGTCAAGAGTTATTTCGTTTTCGCCGTCAAAAACCTTTGTGCAGAGCGCTATGACCACTTCTGCCGAGCCCTTTGTAAAAGCGTACTGTCCGCTTTTGTCATTTGCAAAAACCGTCATCATTCTGGTCTTCGCTTCAAAGGGTATCTCGTTTTGCCGTACAAAGCCCAGCTCCTGCTGGATCACTCCAGCCTTTGCCGCCATTATCAGCAAAGCGGCTTCTGCACTGTCACCCACTGCCGACCATTCTCTTTCTGATTTGGTGCGGTTGCGCTCTTTTGAAACAGCAGTGCGTGCGATGGCAGCGTTGTTGCAAACACAGGCACAGGTTATCAGCTCTGACAGATCCTTGTGACTGCCAAGGTCAACGGGAGATTTATTAAGCGTTATTTCACCTGACTGTGAGTAGCCCGAACCTGAAACAAAAAAGCTTTTTTTGTATGTCATGATCTTTGTGACGGTCATTTTGTTTTGAGTTAATGTGCCTGTTTTATCGGTGCATATTACCGTTGCGGAACCCAGAGTTTCGACCGAGTGAAGTTTGTTTACTATAGCGCCCTTTTTAAGTATTCTTCTAACTGCAAGCGCAAGTGCAATGGTGACCGTTGCGGGAAGCCCTTCCGGGATAGCCGCAATAGCCACGGTAAGTCCCGTCATAAGCATATCGAAGGCGTTTTCCCCACGAATGATCCCTGCGGCAGCAACCAGTATGCAGGCAATAAGGCATATCACGGCAAGTTTTTTTCCAAGATCGCCTAAGCGCTTTTGCAGCGGAGTCCTTTCGTTTGAAATGCTTTCTATCATTTTACTCAAGCGACCGGTCTGCGTGGCTTTTGCTATTGCCGTGGTTTTGCATATGGCATTTCCTCTAGTTACAACGCAGCCCATATAGACCATGTACGGAAGATTGAGTTTGTCTGTATCCTGTTCGTTCACGTACTCGCTTTTTATAACCGAGGAAGATTCTCCTGTAAGGATGGATTCGTCGCAGAAGAGAGAGTTTTGTGAAAGTATCACAGCATCTGCGGGGATTTTATCGCCCTCTTCGATTTTAAAAACATCGCCCTTTACTATTTCATCTGCCGGCAATGTTTTTAAAATACCGTCTCTGAAGACTTTCGCCTTGGGCGCGGTCATTTTGCTTAATGCCTCAAGCGTACGTTCGGTGCGAAATTCCTGTATGAATCCCAGTGTTGCGTTAAGCATAATAATGATGATTATCGTTAAAGCGTCGTAGATCTCTCCTATGGTGATCGAGATAAGTGTAGCACCGAGCAAAATTAAAACCAACACGTCCCGGAACTGATTTGAAAATATTTTTAAAGCGGAATTTTTCTTTTTCGGCGCCAGAGCGTTCTTGCCCTCTTTTTGCCTTATTCTCGCCTCCTCCTCGGAAAGGCCCGGATAATCCTGCGCCGGTTTTACTTCTCTGTTTAAAATCTCCAGCATTTTAATTCCTCCATACACCGTTTTAACTTTGTCCTTTTTAAAGCTTATTCACAACGGCGCGAGTATATTCGCTTAAAAAATATATTTACTTTTTTATAGCTATGTGATATACTGAATGTATGTTTAGATTTCAGAAAGGCGATGAGAGCTTGAATAACGCAAGCACCAAAAAGGCAGGTTTTTTATCCCGACATAAGGACGGCTCGGCAGACCTGAAAATGCCTGAGCGCGCAAAAAAAATACTTCAGAAAAAGGGCGTCAGAATATTTGCTGATTATTTTTTCGTTTCGCTTTCGTTTATAATACCATTTGTTTTGATGGCAATTGCCTTTGCAGCTCTTAACATTCATGGCTTTGCTTCAGACGGAGATCAGCAGGCATTGGTTGTGGACGGATGGCATCAGTATTTTCCGTTTTTGCAGGAAATGCAGGACAAAATGAAGTCTGGCGGTTCACTTTTGTATACTCTCAGGAGCGGACTGGGGTCAAACTTTCTTGCAGTATTGTCATATTACACCGCAAGTCCTCTTAATTTCTTCACCGTGTTTATTCCGGCAGAGTACTTAAGAGACGTATTTGCGCTGTTTATATGTTTAAAGGTCGGATGTGCCGGACTGTTTATGTCTCTGTTTTTGAGAGGCACGTTTAAGAGAAACGATTTTTCGATTGTACTGTTTTCAATTCCTTATGCGCTTTCGGCGTATATGATGGGATATTACTGGAACATTATGTGGCTTGACACCGTTGCGCTTGCGCCCCTTGTTTTTTTAGGCACCTTTGCACTTGTGCGTGAGGGACGGTACAAGACCTATGTTATAGGACTGGCAATTGCGTTTTTTTCTAATTTCTATATAGGCTTTTTTGTTTGTGTATTTGTAGCAATGATGTTTTTTGCGGTAAACATAATACTGCGCTCCACGTTTAAAATGTTTTTAAAAAGGCTCGGCCGGATAGCGCTTTATACGGTCGTTGCTCTGGGAATCACCGCAGTGCTTATATTGCCGGCGTATATAGCGCTTCAGCATGCTTACTCCGCGAACTCGACATTTCCGTCAACATTTAGGTTCTATGACACCTTTACAAACGTAATCTCAAACACGCTTGCGTTCGGAACTCCGTCGACCAAGGAGGGACTTCCGAATCTTTACAGCGGCTTGCTCGCTATAATCATGCTCGGCACAATGCTGTTTTGTAACAAGATATCGATACGTGAAAAAATAGTTTATATTATTATAGTGGGATTTCTGTTAGTAAGCTGTAACTATAATGTTTTAGACTATATCTGGAACGGTTTTCACGTTACAAATATGATCCCTTTCAGATTTTCATTTTTGTTTGTGTTTGCGGTTCTTGCAATAGGATACCGGGCTTTTACAAAGCTGGACCGGGCTAATTGGATAATGCTTTTAGGCGGAATCGCTGTATTTGCGATTCTGCTGTATATCGCAAATGCGGCAGGAATAGATAAATCCGCATATAGAAGCAATATTTTTTTAGGTGTGGGGTATCTGATTTGTCTTGCGCTTGTGGCTTTTCGGTTTTTAAATACCAAGGCGATAGCATTCGTCATGCTGTTCCCGATGATTTTCGAGCTTAACGCAAATGTAAAAGCAGGAACGCAGGCGGTAGGTTCATCATCGTATGAAACGTATTATTCAAACGGAGAGGGAGTTAAAAAGCTTGTAGACGAATACGGCTCAGATAATGATGACTTTTACAGAATGGAGACCTCTAAGGAATACACAATAAACGATCCTGCGCTGTATCAGTACAGGGGAGTGTCAATGTTTTCGTCGATGCTTAATTGCCAGACGACGCAGTACACCAGAAACCTGGGGATCATGGCATCAAGAGCGGGAAACAGATATTATTACAGAATGACAACACCGTTTACCAATGCCGTGTTAAACTTAAAATATACGATAATGAAAACTGGTGATATGGCTGATACAAAATATAATAAGCTGGTCGCAACTGAGAACAATGTAAAGCTCTATGAAAATCAGGCGTATCTGCCGCTTGGCTTTATGTGTGAAGATGGGATAGAAAACATGGACGTTATATCCTCAATTCCGTTTTACTATCAGAATCAGCTTTTTAAAGCCATGACCGGTATAGACAAAAATATTTTCTATTATGTGCCGATGACTTCAACAGATGGATGCAGAAATCTTGAGGTCACCAGTAAAGAAAAAAACACGGGCTTTCACACATATGAGCCCAAAAAGGATACCGGCTATAAAAATATCTTCAGCGGTAAAAAGCCGCTTAACAATACCGACAAGGATGTTGATGGAGTAAAGGCTAACACGCAATTTCAGATAACTCCCGATAGCTTGTCCGGCGCAAGCGGAAAGACCATGCAGGTAACCTTTGAATATATGGACGATAAATCGGTCTGGTCAAAGGGAGCAAATATTGAGTTTTTTGCTCCGTCTGATCCGAACAACCGCAGGACGATAAACGGCTTTGAATTTGTCGAGGGAAAATCCGTTATGTTCCCGGTTGAGCTTAATAACGATGTTTTGAAGTCGGGCCTTGTGATAGAGGGCTTTGGTGTAAGAATAACGAATGTAAGCCTTGTGGGAACCACCTCAGATACTGCGGCAAACACCAATCAGAACGGAACGGTGTCCTTAAAATACACGGCTTCCAAACCGGGCTGGTATTACGGATGCTTTAAGTTTGAGGAAATAGAAAGTATAAACATCACAACAACCAATCAAAAAAATCCCGTTCAGACTCTAGGACTCAAATCTACGATGCCTTATGCTTGTCAGATAGGATATCTTGACGAAGGAGATTCGGTCACGATCACAGGAACTACAAAGGATAAGCTCACTTCAAAAAGCACCTTTTTAAGCTGTGTTTACCGCCTTGATGACGAGGTGTTTGATGATGGCTTGAGTAAGCTTAAGTCAAACGGAACGCTTGATGTAACAAGTGTTAGCGATACGGATATAAAGGGAAAAATAAAGGTAAATAACAGCGGGATCATGTATACATCTATTCCCTATGAAAAGGGCTGGAGCGTTTATGTAAACGGCGAGAAGCAGAATGCTATAGCAGTGTGCAACAACACATACAATGAAACCGGCGTTAAGACACACGACGGAAGTATGCTGGGAATCCGCCTTGACAAGGGCGAGTATGAGATAGAGCTTAAATACTCTCCGGAGGGCTTTACGGCTGGTATTGTGATAAGCCTTATAAGCCTTGCGGCGTTCATTGCATTGATAATTTACAATCGCCGGCGCGCAAAATCAGGAAAGGTGGTTTATGACATGATACTTTCGCCGGAGGAACGAAAAGAACAGGGCATAGATGTTAGATCCGACAGCAATAGTGGCGATGAAAAATCTGACGATGATATAGATTTTTCAGTTAAGATAAATAAGAAGTAAACGGCAAATAAAAAGACACAGATGACTGTTTTTCATCTGTGTCTTTTGTATCTTTTCTATGTATAGAACAAAGCAATAGCAAAATGTCTGTGTCAGACCTCTATTTCGTTTTGCTTTGCAACAACGCTTTCACCACAGTAAATGCTTCTGAGTTTTGGCTTTTCTATTTTACCGGTAGCGTTTCTCGGAACGGGCGCAAATATGATCTTGTGCGGCCGCTTGTATCGGGGAAGTCCTATGCAGAATGCTGTTATATCGTCTTCGGTCAGACTGTGACCTTCCTTGACCTCAATTATCGCAGCCGCAATTTCGCCAAGGCGTTTGTCGGGAAGCCCTATCACCGCAACATCCTTTATGCTTTCGTGACCTCTCAGGAAGTCCTCTATCTGAACGGGATAAAGGTTTTCGCCGCCGCTTATTATGACATCCTTTTTGCGGTCAACGAGGTATATAAAGCCGTCGCTGTCTTCCTCCGCCATGTCTCCGGTATAAAGCCAGCCGTCCTTTAAAACTTCGGCGGTTGCTTTCTCATCTTTGTAGTAGCAGGTCATAACACCCGGACCTTTAACGCAAAGCTCTCCAACATTGCCGGGCTTAACGTTATCGCCGGACTCATCAACTATTTTTACCTCCCAGCCAAAGCCCGCCTTTCCGATAGCGCCTACCTTGTGAATGTTTTCAACTCCAAGGTGGACACAGCCGGGGCCTATAGATTCGGAAAGCCCGTAATTGGTATCATACTGGTGATTGGGGAAGACCTCTTTCCAGCGCTTTATAAGGCTCGGCGGGACCGGCTGAGCGCCTATGTGCATAAGCCGCCAATTTGACAGGTCGTATTTTTTAAGATCAATATCGCCGCGTTCAATTGCGTCTAAAATATCCTGTGCCCACGGCACCAAAAGCCACACTATCGTGCACTTCTCCTGATGCGCCGCCTGTATGATAAATTCCGGCTTAACACCTTTTAAAAGCACTGCCTTGGAGGCTGAAATCAGACTTCCGAACCAGTGCATTTTTGCTCCTGTGTGATAAAGGGGAGGAATGCACAGAAATACATCGTCCTTAGATTGTGAGTGGTGCTTTTGCTCAACTCGGCAGGAATGCATAAGACTTTCATGGTTATGCAGTATTGCTTTCGGAAATCCGGTGGTACCGGAAGAAAAATAGATTGCCGCATTGTCGCTGTCGGAAAGTTTGATGTTGGGGTCTGAGCTGTGGCAGTTAGCGGACAGACTATCATAATGCTCGGCAAAGCCGGGACAACTTTCACCGACATAAAACAGATATTTTACCCTGTCGATAAGGTCGGCAATTTCCTCGACCCTTCCGATAAATTCCGGGCCGAATACCAGAACGTCAACATCAGCAAGTTCGACACAGTATTTTATCTCGTCGGCGGTGTATCTGAAATTGAGCGGAACCGCAATGGCTCCCGCCTTCAGAGCGCCGAAATAAATGGGAAGCCACTCAAGGCAGTTCATAAGAAGTATACCCACCTTATCTCCCTTTTTTATACCGCGTGATATAAGAAGATTTGCAAAGCGGTTTGCCTTTTCATCGAAAACTGCCCATGTTATTTCTCTGCGGTAATAGTCCTGAGCGGCGGGTTCTATAAGGTCAAATTCTCTCCATGTTCGGCGCTTGTTTTCTCTTATTGAAGGGTTTATCTCAACAAGACAAATATCGCCCGGATAGTTTTTGGCATTCTGTCTGAGCAGATCTGTAATAGGCATATTATTATCACCTCATAAATATACTGGTTATTGCTTTTTTATTTTAACACATAAAAGCGCAAAAGTAAAGACATGGGTGATAAATTTAATCGTATTTGTTTATATAAAAATGCATATAAACGATATTAGGCAATTTTATAAAAAAATAGGTTCGGGGTATTGCATTTTTTGTGAAAATAGTATATAATTAACTAAACGCTTTTAAAAATATTGGCGATAACTAATAAAAACAGATAGGAGCAGAAAAGATGAAAACATATGACAGTACTAAAATCAAGAACATAGCGATCGCAGGCCATGCAGGTTCTGGAAAGACATCGCTTACAGAGGCTTTGCTTTATAAATCAGGAGCGTCTGACCGCTTGGGGAAGGTGGCAGACGGCAACACGGTTTCAGACTATATGCCGGAGGAGATAAAAAGAAAATGCTCGGTGTATACATCTCTTTCCTGCTTTGAAAGGGACGGCTTTAAGGTAAATCTTCTTGACACCCCCGGACTTTTTGACTTTGCGGGAGAGATGATGGAGGGAATTTATGCAAGCGGTTCTGTTATCATCACCGTTTCGGGAAAGTCGGGAGTAAAGGTGGGTACTCACAAGGCTTACGACTATGCGGTTGAAACTGGTAAGCCCAGAATGTTTGTAGTTACAAAGCTTGACGATGAAAATGCAAACTTTAACAATGTGTTGACTCAGCTTAAGGCTGAATTTGGACCTACCGTATGCCCTGTTGTGGTTCCCGTGATTTCAGACAGAAAAATAGTTTCTTATGTAAATCTGATAGAAATGAAAGCGTATAAATACGATGAAAACGGAAATGCTGTTGAAACCGATATGCCTACAGCTGAGGTATCAGAAAAGATGGGGTACAGGATCGACGGACTTATCGAGGCGGTTTCTGAGGCTGTCGCCGAAACAGACGAGGCGCTTTTTGAAAAGTTCTTCTCGGGGGAACCGTTTACCCAAAAGGAGCTTATCGACGGAATACACAAGGGCATGAACGAGGGAATAATAACTCCCGTCACCTGCGTTTCTTCTACTACACTCGCGGGTGTTGATATGCTGTTAAAGGAGATCTCGCTGCTTCTTCCGGCACCTGACGAGAAGGAGAAGCAAATAGGCGAAAGCGCGCAGGGTGATATGGTCGAGATAGAGTGTGATGAAAACGCTCCGCTTTCGGCGTTTGTTTTCAAAACCGTGGCAGACCCGTTTGTGGGAAAAATGTCATATATAAAGGTGTTCAGCGGAAAGCTCATCACAGGCAGAGAGGTTGTGAACGCTGAGTCCGGCGAACGTGAAAAGGTCGGAAAGCTGATGACATTAAACGGAAAGAAGACTGAAGAAATCCCGGAGATCGTCTGCGGTGACATAGCAGTTGCGGTTAAGATGAACTGCAGTACTAACGATACTTTATGCGATCCGTCGAGGGTGATCAAGTTTGAAAAGATAGTATTTCCAAAGCCTTGTCATAAAATGGCGGTAAAGTCAAAGGGCGGAGACGAGAGCAAGATCTCATCCGCGGTGTCAAAGCTTTTGTCTGAAGATCTTACTATAAATTATGCTCAGGATGACTCTACAAAGGAGATGATCTTAAGTTCCTTGGGAGGACTTCACCTTGACACTACGATAGGAAGGCTCAGCAGGGATTTTGGCATAGATGTTGAACTTACCGTGCCGAAGGTTCCGTATAAGGAGACCATACGCAAAAAGGTGAAGGTTCAGGGAAGGCACAAAAAACAATCGGGCGGCCATGGTCAGTACGGCGACGTATGGATCGAGTTTGAACCGTGCGTTTCTGACGAGCTTATTTTTGAAGAAAGAGTATTCGGAGGTGCAGTTCCTAAAAACTTCTTCCCGGCAGTTGAAAAAGGGCTTCAGGAAAGTGTTAAAAAAGGAGTACTTGCGGGATTTCCGGTTGTAGGGCTTAAGGCGATTCTGGTAGACGGATCTTATCATCCGGTGGATTCGTCTGAAATGGCATTCAAAACTGCTGCGGCAATCGCATATAAAGAGGGACTTCGCCAGGCGGACCCGGTGCTTTTAGAACCCATAGGCTCGCTTTCTGTAACTGTTCCGGATGACAACACAGGCGACGTTATGGGAGAGCTTAATAAGAGAAGAGGCCGTGTTCTCGGCATGAATCCTTCTGATAAGAAGGGTATGACTGATATTATAGCTGATGTACCTATAGCAGAGATGTCCGACTTTACACTGTATCTCCGTCAGACCACACAGGGCAGAGGATACTTTGATCTTGAAATGGCAAGATACGAGCAGCTTCCGCCGCAGCTTGTCGCAGATGTTATTGCGAAAAATGCGGTGGAATAAAAAATGGTGTTATCCGGTGCCGATTTTACATTGAGGACATTTTGGAATCTGTGAAATTTAATAAATTTTTTGTTATATTTGCATAAAGATGTCATAAAAACATTGTTAAAATAGTCAATAGAAAATAATATAATAAAGTGATATCATAATATTGCATATTTATTTTAGGAGGAAGATTATGAAATTCAAAAAAATACTCAGTACCCTATCTGCCGCGGCTTTAGCTGTGACTGCTTTGTGCACATCATATTCGTTTGCTAAAGAGCCGGTTGCGACTGCGGCGGACACTTTTACTGATATGGATCAAAACAAAATCGTAGCAGCAATGGGCGCTGGTTGGAACTTGGGAAATCAGCTTGAAGCGTCATCAAACGGCATTCCGAATGAGACCGCTTGGAGTAATCCTATAATATCAAAGGATCTTATTAAGGCTGTAAAGGACGCGGGCTTTAATACAATAAGAGTACCGGTCTCTTATCTTAGCTACATAGGCGACAAGGCTTCCGGTTATAAAATCGATGAAAGCTGGCTTGCCAGAGTAAAAGAGGTAGTTGACTACGTATACGATCTGGATATGTATGTGATTGTCAATATGCACGGAGACGGATACAACACCGTTGATGGCGGTTGGCTTTTGTGCAATGCTCCTGATAGCGAACAGCCTGCTATCAAGGAAAAGTACAAGGCTTGCTGGAAGCAGATCGCAGATATGTTCAAGGACTATGACGAGCATCTTATCTTTGAGTCTATGAATGAAGAGTTTGACGGACAATATCATAATCCCGTTAAAGCGTACTACGAAAACATCAACGCATACAACCAGATTTTCGTTGACACCGTTCGTCAGACAGGCTCTAATAACGCAAAGCGCTGGCTGCTTATTCCGGGTTGGAACACAGATATTGATTATACAGTAGGAAATTATGGCTTTGCTTTACCTACTGACACACATAGAGATTCTTCAATCACAAAAAACAGGATCATGGTATCCGTTCACTATTATCAGCCATGGGATTTCTGCGGAGACGGCACAAGTACAAGCTATTCTCAGTGGGGAAAAGATGCTGATCCTCGTAAAACGCCGTCTTATGCTCCGGAAAGCTTTATGGAGGAGCAGATGAAAAAGGTTTACGATAAGTTTGTCGCTGTCGGTTATCCTGTTATAATAGGAGAATACGGATGTATCAATAAGTCTTCGGCTGATCCTGAGAACACAAAGTTCAGGGCTTATTACGACAATACGCTTTGTAAGTATGCAAAGCAGTACGGATGCGTTCCTGTTTACTGGGATAACGGAGCGGTTGCAAACAGCTTCGGACTGTTTAACAGAAACACTTACAGAGTGGTTATGCCGGAAATAGTTGAATCTATTGTAAGTGCGTTCTTCTCAGCCAAGGATAATATACAGAGAACGGTAGATAAGATTGCCGAGCTCCCGAAAGAAAAATACGATCCAAAGATCTGGGAGATACTAGAGTCGTCAATGAAAAAAGCGCAGGATCTTGTTAAAAACGGTGCTTCTGAAAGTGAGTGCGCCGCTGCTTATGACGAGCTGTTTGAAGCGTATTTAGCCTTTAAACAATCTTTAAATACTACTGAAGAACTTGTTATAATTTCAGATGCCAGCTCTGTTGATGATTCAAAAACGGTGTATACAAACGAGCCCGAAGGATACCTCAAGAGCATAGAGCCTGCTTTGACAGATGTAAATATTATTTCAAAGATCACTGTGAAATTTAAGGTTGTTGAAGGTAATGTTGACGATAGCACTAAGGTATTTGTCATCAAGCCTTACGATAATGAAACATGGAGCGGTTGGAATGATAATTTTGTAACTATCGGAGACTGCACCTATGATGAGGCGTCAAAGGAATATACCGCAATCGTTGATCCAAAGGAAATTCTGGAAAGCTATGGCGGTAACAGGGCAGATGGCGCAAACGCTATAAATCTTTACTATGCATCAAGCGATCCTAACGTTCAGCTTACATATTACTCAATAGAGGTTGACGCACCTCATTCTCATGCATATTTGCAGACAGACAGGGTTGAACCCACCGAGATGGAGGACGGATATATCAGCTACCTTTGCCCGGGATGCGGAGACACCTATAACGAGGTCTTGCCCGCAATGAAGTCTGAGCTGAAATGTACTATCAAAATACCGGGAAAAGACAAATATTCTGCAACGGTAGAAATACGCAGTGAAGAAACTTCTGAGGTCGTAAATTCACAAACAGTTGACGGTGAGTTTTCAGTTAATCTTGAACCGGGTAATTATACCGCTTTGATTACGTCGGAAGGCTGTGTTGCAAGAACGTATGAGTTAACTGTTAAACCTGAAGAGGTAACTGTTATTGACGCTGAGCTTTACCTTTCAGGCGATGTAAACGGTGACGGAGATATCACCACGGCCGATGTAGGTCTTGCAAATGCTCACGCAGTAGGAACTGAGGATCTTTTGGATTATAATTTCAGAGTTGCTGATATGACAGAAGATGGCGAGATCACAACACGTGATGTCGGAGTGATCAATGCGATCGCAGCATCAAAAGCAGCATAAAAAGCACATAAGAAATATTTGCAATTAGTTCATCACACCCGCAGGGGAAATTTCCTCTGCGGGTTTTGTTTTGTGATTTCAGGATCAAATGGTGGCAGTCGAAAATTGCACATCAATGCCGGTTACACAGAAAATATCGTAACCTGTTTATCGACTTATGTCACTTCAGTTTGATGAAATAAAAAACATTAAAACAGGCGATATATTTCGACCTGTTTTTTATTTATACTGTGTTATCATACAGGCAAGGAGTTGAACCAAATGTCGCTTGATATTAAACTTAACAGGGATAAAACCAAGCTTTATGCCTTTCTTGACGGCGAGATAGATCATCATTCGTCAGCCTTTTTGAGAACGGATATTGACTTGAATATAACCCTTTACAAGCCAAAGGCTTTATTTATGGATTTTTCTGCCGTTACATTTATGGACAGTTCCGGCATCGGACTTGTTATGGGAAGGTATAAGAAGATGAATGAAATAGGCGGCAGGGTTTATATTCAGAATCCGCCAAATCACATAAAGCGCGTTATGCTTCTTTCGGGAGTAAACAGGCTGGCGAAGATTGTGAATGCCGATATGATCAGCGAGGAGGTTGAAACGCTTGAAGAAGGTGCAAAATGAAGTAAAGGTACGCTTTTTAAGCGCTTCGGAAAACGAGAGCTTTTCAAGAACTCTTGTGTGCGGTTTTGCGCTTTCGCTCAGTCCAAGGGTGGACGAGCTGGGGGACATTAAAACCGCTGTATCAGAGGCGGTTACGAATGCGATAGTTCACGGTTATAGGGGAACCGTGGGATACATAGATATGCTTTTAAGAACCTATGACGACAGATCACTTTACATAAAAATACGGGACAGGGGCTGCGGCATTGCCGATGTTAAAAAGGCTATGGAGCCGTTGTTTACCACTGCGCCCGAGGAGGAGCGTGCCGGCCTTGGCTTTGCCGTTATGGATAGCTTTATGGACAAGCTGACGGTCAAAAGCGAGGTCAATAAGGGTACGACAGTTATAATGATAAAGAGGATTGTCGGAATTGACGGTTACAAAACAGAAAAATGAAATTGATGTTTCACAGCATCTGGGACTGGTACACTTATGTGCAAACAGGTTCAAAAACCGTGGAATTGAGTACGAGGAGCTATACTCTGCGGGGTGTCTGGGACTTTTAAAGGCTAAGGAACATTTTGATCCCGGCTTTGACGTGAAGTTTTCTACTTACGCGGTACCGGTAATTCTGGGAGAGATAAAACGTCTCTTCAGAGACGGTGGAGCTATAAAGGTATCGCGCAGCCTGAAAGAACTGTCTTTGAAAATAACTAAAATACGCGAGGAATATCTCTCAAGGTTTGCAAGAGAGCCGGACGTCGATGAGATCTGCGCGCAGACAGGAGAACCCCCTGAGCGGATATGCGAGGCTATAAACGTAGCGCTTCCACCGGTAAGCCTTACCCCTGCCGACGATGGCTCTATGGAGATTATGATACCCGTTTCGGCTCAGGATGAGAGGATAACAGATATACTTTCATTAAGACATATCATAAAAGGTCTTGAGCCTCAGGAGAAAAAGCTCATATATTTAAGGTACTACAAAAATTTGACTCAGGTAAAAACAGCGAAGCTTTTAAACCTTACACAGGTACAGGTATCAAGAAAGGAAAAAAAGCTTCTTGAAAAAATGCGCCTTGCTCTTATTTGAGTTTCTATATACATTTTACTTATCTGTTAGGTGCGGATTTTTAAGTCCGCACCGTTTCTTTTTTCATATAAAGAAATATTTCCATTCTTTTTCTTCCCGCCTTGCACACGTCAAAATTTATGTCGCTATTTTTCTGGATTTTTCTAATATATTATTAAAATATTAACAAAACTTGACCAGTTGGGAAGTTTTTTGACCAGTTGGGAAAAGCTATTGCAATTTAAACTCCGGGTATGTTATCTTAAAAATAGTAAAGTTTTATTAAACGAAGCTTAAAATACTAATCCGGGAGGTCTTTTGATGAAATTAAAAAAAGTATTAAGCGGAATACTTGCTGCTGCTGTGGCAGTATCTGCGCTTGCAGCTTCAATGAGTATGTCGGTCGTCAGTGCGGCTGAGGAGTATGCGACATCAGGAACTTGGGGCACAGACGGAAAATGGGTCCTTAGTGAGGACGGAACGTTAACCGTAACAGGTACAGGCGCATTAGGTGGTAGTGCGCTGAAGCCGAAAATGAAGTTTAGTGGCGATGTTAACAAAATAGTATTCGGAGAAGGCATTACTCAAATAGCATCTTATATTACCGGTGACAGACTTACTGATTTGACCGATGTAATATTGCCTTCAACACTTGAAAGCAGTTCATTGGATATCAGTAAATGTAAAAACATATATATTTATTCAAAGAATGCACCAAGCATAAGCAGTGTACCTGCGTCCGGAAGCGGAGCAGTTATACATTTATATAAAGACAGTGAAACGGAAAAAAATTATAATGGCTATGAGAAAATAGAATATATAGATGGAGATAGACCTCAAGAGCCCGATCCTGTACCTGCGGTTTTACCCGTTGAAACTGAAACATCCGGAATAAGCGGACTTAATTCAAGTTGGTCGTGGGATGAAGCGACAAAAACCCTTACCTTTGCCGGCAGTGGAGGTATTACCATAACAGACGGTTTCCAAAAGCTTGCGTCAAAAATAGAAAAGGTCGAAATGAAGGACACTGAGATAACGAGTATATGTGATGGTGCTTTTGGACCGTTAGATAATGACAATGCCAGTCAGAGCGCTTCTATATGTCCTAATTTAAAGAGCGTTACATTTCCCGAAACGCTGGAAAAAATAGGTAATTGTGCGTTTAATAAAACAGCGTTACCAATGGAAAACCTTGAGCTTCCTGAAGGTTTGGAAAGTATAGGCCGGATGGCATTTTTCAATACAAACCTTACAGGAAATCTTAAACTTCCGTCAACACTTAAACTTATTGACCAGAGTGCTTTTGAGAATACTGACATATCATCTGTTAATTTGATCGAGGGTATGACACTTGGCGGCGTGGCATTCGCCGGCTGCAATTCATTGAAGGAACTGATTGTACCTAAGAATATAAACTATAATGTCACAGGCGTATCAAATATGATGCGAGGAAATTCAGCATTTGCCAAGTGTGAAGGACTTGAAAGGGTAATTATCAAAGGCGGCGGTACGGTCAAGATACATTTGAACGGGGAACGTGAAAACGGTCTTTCTCAACAAATGTTTAACGGTTGCACATCGCTTAAAGAGATAATAATTGAAACAGACAATCTGAGTTTTGTAGAAACTTCCGGTAGTGGCGAGCAAACATTTGACTTGTCAAGCAATCCTACATTCTATATCTACAAGGACAGCACAACTGAAAAAACACTGCGTGATGCAGGTTATCTGACGGGTACAAACGTCGTATATATTGCCAACAAGTCAGCGCTAAGTGAAGCTGTTGAGACAGCAGAGGCTATGGATACAAGTCTTCATACTGATGAGTCGGTTGCTAATCTTAAAAAAGCTATTGAAGCGGCAAAGGCTGTTTTGGATAACTTAGATGCTGCTCAGGATTCGGTTGACGCAGCACTCAAGCAACTCAAAGATGCGGTTTCTGCACTTAAATATAAGCCTGCTGATTATACTGCTGTAGATGAAGCAATAGCAAAAGTGCCCGAAGATCTGAGCATATACACAGATAAATCGGTTGCTGCCCTTAAGTCGGCTATTGAGGCGGTTGACAGAACAAAAAATATCACAGAGCAGGAGACGGTTGATGAATATGTACAGCTTATTGAAGACGCTATTGCAGCGTTAGAGTTAAAGCCTTTAGGCTCGATCAATGGAACAATAACGTCTCCGGGAACGGATGCGGCAACTACGGTAACAGTAACGACTGTTGACGGAGAGAAAATCGCCGAAGTTACAGCGAACGGGGAGTATTCGATATCAGATTTAGAGGATGGAAATTATGTAATAATCATCGCAGCAGAAAACTGTGCGCCGAGGAGCTATTCGGTTACAGTATCAGGCGGTGAAGTAACGGTTGATGCAGAGATACATATTTACGGAGACATCAACGGCGACGGAGAGATAACAACGGCAGACGTAGGAATAGCAAATTCACACGCCAGAGAAGTTGCGGCGCTTGAGGGTTATGACTTTGAGGTTGCCGATGTAACGGGTGACGGAGAAGTGACCACTGCGGATGTAGGAGTTATCAATTCAACTGCGCGGGGAATTAACTAAAAAATCTAGCAAGCAAAAGCGGCAAACCGAAAAGGTCTGCCGCTTTTATTGTCAAAAGACTTTTTTCATAAAATCCTCAGTGCTGACACCGCTTTGGCGATTGAAACGTCCAAGGCACCAAAGCGAGCTTTCCTCGCGTGAGAGTCGGTTGACGCGCTCTTCGCAGCCAAGCGATATTTTAAAGCCACAGGTTTTTATGAGGTTTTTGCTTTCTTCACATATAAGTCCATAAGGATATGTGTAAATGCTCGGAACGATCTGTGCTTTATCTTTTGCAGAGCGCAGAAAGTTGTTAGTATCAGACAAAAATACACTTCGATAATCCGTATAACTTTCGTCAGCGTTGATCATGGCACCCATTCTGTTGTTAAGGGTGTGAAGGCTGTTTGAGTGACAGGCAATGTCTACCTTGCCGCTCTGATAGAGCTTTTTCACTTCGGCCCAGTTTAAATATGAGGAATCGTCTCTGTTTTTCTTTGATTCTTCCCTGTCACAAAACTCTCCGACGATTGAAAACACCGCTTTCATGTCATATTTTTCAAGAAGAGGGTAAACGTATGTCATATTGTCAAGGCATCCGTCATCAAAGGTGAGCATAACCGCCTTTTGAGGGAAGTCGGCAGATGAGTAAACATAATCAATAAGCTCTTTTGAGGTTATGCAGGTATATCCGTTTTCCTTTAAATATTTCAAGTCCTCCTCAAGCTCCTTGGGGGAGACTGAGTACTCTCCGTGCTGATCTTCATCCTCATTTACACTGTGATATAAAATGATCGAAAGGGTCTCCTTTGAACTCCTCTCAAAAGCCGCAACTCCTATTTTTATCGCATATACTATTATAAGAACAGAAACCGCTGCAATAGCAATAACTGTCTTGTGTTTTAAAACAGCTTTAAAAAAAAGCATTCACACCACTCCTTAACAAAGTATATTCAGCATAAGTGCTTTTTTGCATAAAAAGGCTTGTATTTTATTTAGCTATATGGTAAAATTTTTAATAAGGCAAATATAATTATCTGATAGATCAAGGAGGCTTTTATATGAAGAGAAGAATCGGTATTCTCACAAGCGGAGGAGACTGTCCGGGACTAAATGCCACTATAAGAGGTGTAGCAAAGGCGTGCTATGAAAGGTTCGGCACTGATGATCTTGAGATCGTTGGGGTGCTTAACGGATATTCCGGACTTATCAACAACGAGTGCGCAGAGATGAAGCCTTCTGATTTCTCGGGAATCCTCACCAGGGGCGGAACGATCTTCGGAACAAAGAGAACTCCGTATAAGATGATGCAGGTAATAGGAGAGGACAACATCGACAAGGTTAAGGCGATGAAGGAAACCTACAAAAAGCAAAAGCTTGACTGTCTTCTAACACTGGGCGGAAACGGAACACATAAGACCTCTAATCTTTTAGCGAATGAGGGACTAAATGTTATCGGGCTTCCCAAAACTATCGACAATGACATTTACGGTACTGATGTTACGTTTGGATTTCATACATCCGTTGATATAGCGACAGAGGTAATAGACAGGCTCCACACGACAGCAACTTCCCACGGAAGATGTCTGGTAGTTGAGATAATGGGAAATAAGGCAGGCTGGCTGACGCTTTATTCGGGAATAGCGGGAGGAGCGGATATCATCGTAATACCCGAGATCCCGTATGATATAAACAAACTGTGTGAAGCCGTTGAAAGAAGGAACCGTGAGAAAAAGGCCTTTTCGATAATTGCAGTTGCAGAGGGCGCTTATGATACCGATGAGGCAAACATGAAAAAGCGTGAAAGGGCAAAGAAAAGAGCTGAAGAGGGCATAACTACCGCGACCTCAAGAATCGCAAAGCAGATAGAGGCAAACACCGGCATGGAAGCCAGAGTGTGCGTACCGGGTCATATGCTCAGAGGCGGAAGTCCATCGGCATACGACAGGGTACTTGCCACAAAATTCGGTGTTCGGGCGGCTCAGCTTATAGCCAAGGAAAAGTACGGCTACACAGTAGCTATGGTAGATACTGTTGTAAAAGAAAACAAGCTTGAGGATATTGCGGGAAAGACGAAATTTGTTCCGGCTGACGGTCAGCTTGTAAAAACCGCAAAGGATATCGGAATAGCTTTTGGAGACTGACGATCAGCATAACTGAAGGTAATGGGGGTGAGCGGCGATTGGCAGAAAGATATGAAATAGAGCCTGTTAAGAATAATGTTCTTACAAGAAAGGTAAGTTCGTTCTGGAGTTGGGTCATAATTATAATCGCCGCCGCAACCGTGGTTTTGATAGCAAGATATGTTCTTGACGCGGCGCTTGAGAGCATAAGTTATACGTATGGCCCTGTTCAGGCTACCCCGATTTCAGAAGACTACTTTGATTACGAGATAAACGAGCGTGAAGGAGAAAGCTTTATAACCGTAACCGGATATCACGGAGATCTCAGGGAGGTCAATATCCCTGATGAGATAGACGGACTCAGGGTTCGTGAAATAGCACGCTTTGCGTTTATGTCAAATGATGTTATCTACACTGTCAGAGTCCCCGAGGGGGTAAGCTTTATAGGCAATATGTGTTTTTTTAACTGTCCAAAGCTTAAAAATGTTTACATACCTGAAAGCGCTTCTGAGATTGGCGGATGGTGCTTTGGTAAAACCGAAAATATAACGGTCGAGGGGATAAACGGCTCTGAGGCGCAGAAATACTGCGAGCAGCGTAATATATACTTTGTGGGGTATTCACCTGATTATATGAAGTAAAGTTTCATGGAAAATGTTGCAATTCAAGTAGAAATAGTATATAATATACTTGTGCTGATTAAGTAAATATTTTTTTGGAGGTATACATCAATGCTAGTTTCAGCAAAGGACATGCTTAACAAGGCAAGGGACGGCAAATACGCTGTCGGACAGTTTAACATCAACAACCTTGAGTGGACAAAGGCTATCCTGCTTACCGCTCAGGAGCTTAATTCTCCCGTTATACTCGGTGTTTCAGAGGGTGCGGGCAAGTATATGTGCGGCTATAAAACGGTTGTAGGCATGGTAAACGGTATGCTTGAGGAGCTTAAGATAACAGTTCCGGTAGCGCTTCATCTTGACCACGGCTCTTACGACGGAGCGAAGGCTTGTATTGAAGCGGGATTTTCGTCGATAATGTTTGACGGTTCTCACTATCCGATCGAGGAGAATGTAGCTAAAACCACGGAGCTTGTAAAGACCTGTAATGAGCTTGGTCTCTCCTTGGAGGCTGAGGTTGGCTCTATCGGCGGAGAAGAAGACGGCGTTGTAGGTATGGGTGAGTGCGCAGACCCCGATGAGTGCAAGGCCATCGCAGATTTGGGAGTTACCATGCTTGCTGCAGGAATAGGAAACATTCACGGAAAATATCCTGAGAACTGGCCGGGGCTTTCATTTGAAACGCTTGCAGCAGTTAAGGAAAAGGTAGGAAATATGCCGCTCGTTCTTCACGGCGGAACGGGAATCCCTGAGGATATGATAAAGAAGGCAATTTCATTGGGAGTTGCTAAGATAAATGTAAATACCGAATGTCAGCTTTCATTTGCTGAAGCCACCAGAAGGTATATAGAGGCCGGAAAGGATCTTGAGGGTAAAGGATTTGACCCGAGAAAGCTCTTAGCTCCCGGTTTTGAGGCTATAAAGCAAACGGTCAAGGAAAAGATGGAGCTTTTCGGCTCTATCGGAAAAGCCTGATTAAGCAATCTGTTGCTTTTAAGAGCTTTTATGGTAGGCGCCATAATATAAAATGAATCAGATCACAAGGTTTAAGCGGCAAGTATGATCCGCCGCTTAAATCTTTTGAGATGTGTCACTGACAGGATTCGGCGCTTCTCAAATCACAATTTAATAGAGTGTAGCCCAGGTACCACTCAATAATAAAAACAAGGAGATTTTTTTATGTCTGAATTTAAGTTTTTAGGTTATTCGCTTACAGTGAAAAGGCTGGTGATACTGGCGTCGGTAGCGGCAGTTTACATTGCGGTCACGCTTTCTCTCGGAGGCCTTGCATACGCAAACATACAGTTTAGAATTTCAGAGGCGCTGGTGCTTTTGTGCTTTTACAAAAAGGCATACTGTGTTTCAATGGTAATAGGCTGTTTTATATCAAACATAGCCTCAAATGTCGGTGTGATTGATATGTTTATCGGAACACTTGCGACGCTTATAGCTGTTCTGGGTATAGTCGCCTGTTCAAAATTTCTGCCAAGAACCTTTGAAAGTTGCGGAACGAGCAAGTACAAGGCGCATATAATCAGTATGATAGCGGCGTCTGTTTGTCCTGTTATAGCAAACGCCGTTCTGGTAGGGCTGGAACTATACATAGTTTTTGATCTTCCGATCATTATATCGATGCTTGAGGTCGCAGCAGGAGAACTGGTGTGCGTAAGTATTGTTGGAACCGTGCTGTTTTTATGCCTTGAGAAAAACAGACAGGTAATGAAGCTGATCACTTCGGTGTGATAAAAGTAAGAGAAATCAAAAATAGAAAAAGTTTATATAAAAAGCTCAAAAGCCGGTATGTCTGTTATATGAAATGCCCCCAAAAGTTAGACAAAGGGATATAATGTCTGAATAATGGGGTGCATTTCAGTTATACGACAGATCGGCTTTTTGATTTAGTATCATTTATTTTGTGTATATCAGCAAAAAACTTGATTATTAAAAAGTGCATAATATAATGTTAAACTGAATATATCGTTGTCAAGGGTGAAATATATCAGAACAGGCTTGTCAGTATCCAGTAAATAAGCCCATAAAGTACCGCAGCAACCGTGCCGTAAAGAATGACAGGTCCTGCTATTATAAATACCTTAGCGCCAAGACCTAAGATATACCCCTCGGTCTTAAACTCAATAGCGGGAGAGACAACAGAGTTTGCAAAGCCTGTGATCGGAACTAAAGTACCTGCTCCGCCGTGCTTTGCTATCTTCGGATAAAGTCTCAGTCCGGTAAACAGCGCAGATAAAAACACAAGGCAGATAGATGTTAAAATACCGGCGTTTTTTTCACTGAAGTCAAGGTACTGCCACAGGTTTAAAAGCGCTTCTCCCAAAACGCAGATCAGTCCGCCGATAACGAATGCCTTAGGTATTGTAAGATAGCTTTTAGTACCCGGAGAAGCTTCTTTTACCATTTTATCATAATCTTTTTTTGATATTTTCATATAATCTCTTCCTTTCGAGCATTATGCTTTTTTTGTATTGTCCACAAAACGCGGGGAATTATTCGTAATATGGCGATGTTTAGTTTAAGTTGCACAAATATTCAGGCTGAAAATTATATAAAAAATATATTTTAAAAGCTTAAGAATTATGGTATAATTATTTTACAGGTACTGAATTTATTGGAAGGGAGGAGTGCTTTGCCTTTCGGCGGGCACTAATACACTATGAAATCCATCATCACTATAAGCCGTGAATTCGGAAGCGGCGGAAAAGAAATCGGGCAAAAGCTTGCCGCAGAGCTGGGCGTTCCTTTTTACGATAAGGAGATACTGTCGCGCGCGTCTAAGGACAGCGGTATTTGCGAGGATCTCTTTTACAGAAATGACGAATCTCACAGCAACAGCCTCTTGTATTCTCTTGTAATGGGAACCTTTCCCACAAACGGACAGGGCAAGATAAGGGCTGATATGCCGCTTAATCACAAGTTGTTCATAGCACAGTTTGATACGATAAAAGCAATTGCAGAGGAGGGACCGTGTGTTATTGTCGGAAGATGCGCCGACTATGTTTTAAAGGAGGAAAAGAATGTTTTAAACTTCTTTATAAATGCCGACCTTGTGAGCAAGAAAAAACGTATCCTTGAGCGCTATGATATTGAAAAAGACAAGGTGCTCGACTTTATAAAAAAGACCGACAAAAACAGGTCGAACTATTATAACTATTACTCTGACATGAGATGGGGAGAAGCAAAGAATTACGACCTTTGCATAAACTCGAGCAGACTTGGGGTTGACGGCACCGTAAAAATACTGAGAACTTTTATTGAGGTAAAAGAGGCTATGTAATACGCCTTACCGGATTTCTGGGCTTAAATTAAATATTTATGTCAATTATGACTTTTATCAGACGCCTATCAGGCGTCTGATTTTTTTACGGCTTTTGTATATAAAACTAATGGTTTAACTGTGGTGAAAAAGACTTTAAAGATGTCCCGTCATAGGTTGTACCTATGCAAACGAGGAAACTCTATGAACGTAATATGAACATTGTAAATATTTTATGAACAAACATAAGATATTTTATTGCTTTGTGCACATTTTCGTGCAAAAACAGGCTCAAAACCTCCTATATATGAGAGGCTTTATAAAACAGTCCTGCTAAAAAGTGTCAAAAAAAGCAATTTGGCATACATTAAAAGTACGCATCGTATTGATGCGCAGGACAAGCAAAAGGAGGAATAATATGAGTTTATACGACAGCCTGGGAAAAAGAATGGGCAACTTCAATAACGCGGCATACACGTGGTCAGGCTTTTCAAACGGACCGTATCAGGGACAGTGCGTGACCTATGTTCGCGGAAGAGCCAAGGAAAAGCTGGGCGTTGAGTTTTTGGGAGGCTTTGACAGTGCAAAGCAGATCGTAGATGTCGCAAAGCAAAGAGGCTATAAAACCGGCAGAGAAGCTGCCGAAGACAGCTTTATCGTTTTCGGCGACGGAAGATATTCCGGAGATATCTGGGGGCACGTCTATTTCTGCGAGGGAATTTCCGGCGATGACTACTTCTACACTGAGGCTAACTCAAACAACGATGCCAAGGTGTCGGCAGACGACGGAATACTCAAGAAGGGAAGCTTGAAGGCTCTTATGGATAACAAGGCGTTTTTGGGATTTGTTTATCTAAAGGCTCAGAATACAAAAACAGAAACCGCACCGAGCGGAAAAATTGAGTTTAAAAAAGGAATAAACTACACTCTCAGCACAAACGTAAATGTCCGTTACGGTGCGGGAACAGGCTTTGCAAGAAAGCTGAGAACCGAACTGACGCCCGACGGAATGACTCACGCTTTACAGCAACAGTATGCCTGCCTTAAAGCGGGAACCGTAGTTACCATTCAGGAAATCAAGAAGATTTCCGACAATGAGGTCTGGGCAAAAATTCCAAGCGGATGGATCGCAATTATGTTTTCCGGCGAACTCTATGTTACAGTGAAAAGAACTGTTACAGCGGATGTTTTAAACGTCAGAGAAAAGGCATCTCAGAGCGCTAAGATCGTAGGTACGCTCAATCGCGGAGAAATAGTTACAGTGACGTCAGTAAGCTCGGATTGGGGAAAAACCGCAAAGGGCTGGATACACCTGGGATATACCGCTTGAGTACAATTTGGCAAAATCGTACTGTTTTTGGCAAAATATGCGTATATTTTTACTGATTTAGCAAAAATTTTCTGAATTTAATTGCAAAAGCCGTTAAATCGTGGTACAATAGCTTATATAAGATCATCCTGACCTATATCGGGCTTGGTTTCTCGGTCAGAGGTAAATGTGATCTTCTGCTGATAAATTTGTCAGGTTTAATAACGGGGCACGCTCCTTTACAAATTTACGAAAGAATTTGTGCCGGAGGTCTTTAAGGCTTTTGGGCGGAAAGGAATTTTCTGCGATGAAAAAAATATTGGCGGTTATTGTTTCTGCTGCGATGGCAGTATGCTTTTTAGCGGGATGTTCAGAGGATAAGAATACAGAGTTTTCTGAAAAGGACAAAACGTCTGAAGTTGAATCACTTAATACTACTACTGAAAAAACGACCAGTGCTTTGAAAACAACATCTTCCACCACAAGAAAGGTCACTTCAAGTACGCCTATCCCAACACAAGCGACAATAAGAACCGTTTCTCAAAGCCCAACTATGCCAACGACCACAACGACCACGACTACTTCTGCTACGACAACGTCCACTACTGAAACCACGCAGCCTGCTACCGATCAGACCGAGTTTACAATGACAGAGGGTGCATACTCGGTAACCTTAAACGGGAACAAAGTGGCGGTTGGAATGGATATCACAGATAAGATATCACAGCTGGGAAATCCGGAGGCTACCGTTTCTCACGACGGAGACTTATCTATATATTCGTACAGCGGCTGCAAGATCACCGCACGTTCCGGATATGTTATTCAGATAACTGTCACCGACGACAGCATTTCCACCGAGGCGGGAGTAAAAATCGGTTCGTCCAGATCAGAGGTAGCTGAAAAATACCCGAGCGGGTCTTCTTCGGACGCTTCGATCTATGTAACAAGCGGTGAGAGCGCAGTGCGGTTCAACATTTCAGACGATAAGGTCAGCCTTATCACAATATCGGTTTCTTAATAATCTTTTTAGATAATCTTTTTCGCCGCGCGGCTGATTGCTGTGCGGCATTTTTTATTTGTTTAGACCTTGAAATTTACGTTTGTTTATGTTATACTGTTTTAAAGTGTATTCGGTTGGAAACAGGATAAATAAATATACGATTTCAGGAGGATGCCAAAATGTCAGGAAAAGAAAAGAAAACCTCGATTTTTAAAGTGCTGGGTATAATATTTCTTATCATATTGATTATTACCTCTGCTTGGGTAATTGCTGTTAAGCTGGTTTTTAAAAATAAAAACGTAACACCCTCTATCGACAAGACCAGTCTATACGTTTTGAGAACCGCTGAGATGGAGGCGGGTAAGGACACCGATATCAAGCAGGACACGCTTTTATTCGTAAACAATACCGTGCCCACTCAAGAGGACATCGGTAAGGTTCTGGTAATCGACAACGTATCCACAAGGGGTACGACTGCCATGAGACTAAAAGCAATAATCGCTGAAAATGATGCGGTTATGTATCAGGTGGGCTTTGATACCAGCGATAAGACATATGTTGTAAATTCTTCGCAGATAGTCGGAATTGCCACAAAGATGGATCATTTCTTAGGCTGGGCTATTGTGCAGTCGGGAACGGTTCACGGAATGCTTTTACTCGTTTTGACACCGCTTCTTATGATGATAGTTTTCTTTGCTCTGCACTCGTGGTGGAAGCAGAAAAATAATGCGAAAAAATATATGGGTCACAGGGAAAAGGTAAGAGAGCTTGAGCGCCAGGTAGAGGCGATCGAGGCGGAAAAGACAGAGGTTGTTGAAAGGCTTATAAAAGAAAAGGAAGAGCTTTTAGAGGCTAACGCTGCCGCTGAGGACGCGAAGGAAAACGCAGAGCTTACTCCGGTTGAGGAGATAGTGGAGATCAAGGAGGAGATAAAGCAGTCTGCAAGCAACACCGCAATAGAAGAACTTCTTCGTCTTTGCGAGGAGGAAAACCAAAAGCTTATGGCTAAATTTGACAGATCCGGCGATATGCCAAAGGATAGTTCGAGCGAACAGTCCGGTAGTTCACAGCCTGAGGAGCCTAAGGACGACGACATTGCCGAGGCAGTTAAAAAGGCAGTTTCAGAGGATAAGGAATAATAAGCTTAAACAAATCAAACCGCAGGGGATGTCTCCCGCGGTTTTGTGTTATTAGTATCTAAAAAACCCGTTCTTGATTTTGATCAAGAGCGGGTTTTGGTGCCTCCGATCGGAATCGAACCAATGACACGGGGATTTTCAGTCCCCTGCTCTACCGACTGAGCTACAGAGGCATATAAAAAATGGAGCGGGCAACGAGGCTCGAACTCGCTACCTCCACCTTGGCAAGGTGGCGCTCTACCGGATGAGCTATGCCCGCACAAAATTGGCGACCTGGATGGGAGTCGAACCCACGACCTCTAGCGTGACAGGCTAGCGTTCTAACCAACTGAACTACCAGGCCAAAAAATATGGTGGGAACAACAGGGCTCGAACCTGTGACCCTCTGCTTGTAAGGCAGATGCTCTCCCAGCTGAGCTATGCTCCCACACAAACTCGCTTATCAGCGACTTATTTATTATACAGTAAACAGACGTTTTTGTCAACACCTTTTAGCATATTTTTTTCATTTATTTAGATTCACAGAGCATTATTCAACCATAAGTTGAAAAATGCTCTCTCGATTTCCACGAATAAGTTATTGTCAAAGCAAAATAATTTTGATATACTGAAAAAAGAAAAGTCAAGAGGGGGAATATAAATGAACGACTACTCTGTGATACTTTCTCAAAACATTGCAAAGCTCAGAAAAGAAAAGGGGCTTACCCAAGGAGCACTTGCTAAACATCTGAATGTTTCCTTTCAGGCGATAAGCAAGTGGGAAAATAAGCAGTCAAGCCCCGATGTTTTGCTTTTGCCAAAGCTCGCCGAGATTTTCGGTGTGACGATAGACGAGCTTTTTGGAAAAGCCCGTGTTGTTAATATCAAAGGAGCGCATTCAGCACTTTTCAAAAGCGGAAGATACATAGAAGTCGATTGGAATGACGATGAGAACATCCACGCCGCTGTTTTTATAGGACATAAGCTTTTAAAGATTGATGAGAATCTCAAAAAATTCACCTTTAAGCTTGAAGGCGATGCTTTAAATGTTGATGCAAGGTGCAATCTGGAAGTAGACGGTAATGTAACAGGTAGCGCAACAGCAGGAGGAACTATAACCTGTGGAGCTGTCGGCTGTGACGCAAATACAAAAGGCACAATAGGCACAATAAATTGTGGACCTATCGGCTGTAATGCAAACGCAAACGGAAGTATCAACTGCTTAAGTATAGGAAATGACGCAATTGAAAACGGAGATATAAATTGCGGTAACATTTCGGGGGATGTCATCACCGCCGATGGCAATGTTGAATGTAACGATGTTTACGGAAATGTCACCTGCGGCGGAGATATTAAACTTGTAAGCGTAAAAGGAAAGATAAATCCTGACGAAAGTTAACTTGAGCAAAAGGTTATACGATGATCAATCACTGATAATAAAATATGTTCTATGCTGTCAAGCTGAAAGGAGACGATTCTTTTCGGCTTGTTTTGCTACATATATTGCTTTTTGTAAGTAAAATAAATTTTCCCCTTGTATATTTTTTTTATTTAGTGTATACTTAAAGTGTCAGAAAATTAAAAAGGAGTCGGCACAATGAAAGTGTTTCTTAAAATACTTGCAATAATTTCAGTCGCAGTATGTCTTATGGTCACAGTAAAGCTTGCCTTTGAAGTATTCGGCTCTCGTAATAAAAAATATATTATGATCGACAGGTAGAACATATGAGGATTTTGGGAATAGAAAGCTCGTGCGACGAAACCGCTGCCGCTGTTACGCATGACGGCAAAAGGGTTTTGTCAAATGTTGTTTCTTCGCAGATCGACGAGCACAAGCTGTACGGCGGTGTCGTCCCGGAAATAGCCTCTCGAAGACACCTGGAAAACATAGACCGGGTTGTCAGCACCGCTCTTTTAGAAGCGGGAGCTACGATAGACGACATAGACGCAGTCGCCGTAACCTACGCTCCGGGGCTTATAGGCGCTTTGCTTGTGGGCATAAGCTATGCGAAGGGACTTTGTCTTGCAAGCGCAAAACCGCTTATTCCTGTGCATCACATAGCGGGGCATATTGCTGCAAACTATATCACTCACGATGACTTAAAACCACCGTATCTTTGCCTTGTGATAAGCGGCGGTCATAGTCATATTGTCGAAGTTAAGGATTATACAAAGTACAAGGTAATAGGTCGGACGCGTGACGATGCGGCAGGGGAGTGCTTTGACAAGGCGGCAAGAACTATCGGCTTTGATTATCCGGGCGGCAGGCACATTGACGCGGCGGCGAAACTTGGCGATCCCGGCGCTTATTCTTTTCCGCATCCGAATGTTACGGGAAGTAAATACGACTTTTCCTTTTCCGGGCTGAAAACCGCAGTGATAAATCTTGTTCATAACGCCGCTCAAAAGGGCGTCCCGATAAATCCGAATGATGTTGCGGCATCGTTTCAAAAGACAGTGTGCGAAATACTCGTTTCAAAAACAATGCTTGCCGCTAAGGACCTGGGAGCTAAAACGCTGGCGATTGCCGGGGGAGTTTCTGCAAACAGCGGGGTAAGAGCGGCTTTTGAAAAGGAATGCAGCAAAAGGGGGATAAGGCTGTTTTTGCCGGACCTTAAATATTGCGGAGACAACGCGGCGATGATAGCCTGTCAGGGATATTATGATTTTTTATCAGGCAAGCGGGCATCTCTTGATTTAAACGGTGTGGCTACGCTTAGCCTTGACGAAATTTCTGAGTAAAACGGAGGAAACAAAATGAATTTTTTGGAGAAAACTAAAAGGTTTGAGGTGCTTTTATCTGTATGCTGTGTGGCGATAGGTATATGGCTTCTTATTATGCAAAGGCAAGCGCTTGACATAATCTGCTGGATACTCGGGGCGGCGCTTATAATTTACGGCGTTTTTGTTACGATTGGATATTTTACCAACAATGAAAATGATAAGGAAAGCCTTTCTTCCTTTGATCTTGCAAAGGGAGTTGTGTTTTCTGTAATGGGCGTTCTTGTGATAGTCAGCGCCTGGATATTCAGCATAATTACGGTAGTTATCGGTATTTTATTGATTATAAACGGAATAGTATCTCTTCAAAAGGCTTTGTATATCAGGAGAAACCTGGGCAATTCTTATAACGGCTGGAAATTAACTGCCATAAACGCAATTATCACAACAGCGTTTGGTGTCGTGCTTTTGTTTATTCCTACCGATGAAATTATATCTATAATTATCGGAATAGCCCTTATTTGGTACGGAGTTTCTTCTATAGTGAATTACATTGCCGTTGTAAGCAAGATTAACAAAATCGTAAAGCAAAGACAGAAAAATGCAAATGGGTCTTCTGCTGAGGTTATTGAGATAGAGGACAAAACTGCACAGTAATTAAAGGACATCTTACTTTAGAAATTTTGTCATCAATATCGCCGTTTCGTCCGGATCACGATAAAAGCGAGGCCTTTTTCCTACCTCTTCAAAGCCTAGTGATGAGTACAGGGAAATTGCCGCAAGGTTTGATTCTCTTACCTCAAGCGTTAAAAAGTCACATCGGGAATCAAGCGCTGTTAAAGCATGTTTTATAAGTGCGCGGGCAGCGCCTTTTCTTCGGTAATTTTTATCTATTGCGATCGTGTTTATGCTCGCCTCGTTTAAAACTATCGATATGCTTATATATCCTATGACAGCTTCTTGAGCTTTTGCAACAAGAAACAGGAAGTTGTCATTTTTTGTCTGACTGACAAAATCCTCTTCCCGCCATGGGTGAGGAAAGCTTTCCGCCTCTAATAAGGCGGCTATTTTTGTGTCTTCAGGTGTGGGAACGACAATGCTAAACTTCTCAGCCATTTTGCTCCTCCAAAAGCTTTGAGTAAAGCTCAGACTTTGAAAACGGCGTCCACTTTGCTACCGCTTTGCAGGCCTCAGCTAATCTCATTCCGTTGTCCACAAGCTTTTTTGCTTCGCTTATAGCATCCTGAATAGTTAATGGCTCGTCAGTATTTTTCGCGCCCTCGACGATCAGCACGAATTCTCCTTTAGGAGTGACGCTTTTATAATACTCAAGCGCCTTTGAAAGCGTGGTGCGGATAACTTCCTCGTGAACCTTGGTCAATTCGCGGCAAAGTGAAATTTTCCTGTCTCCGAAATATCCGAGCATATCTTCAAGGGTATAAACAAGTTTGTGCGGCGCCTCGTAAAAAATAAGCGTGTGCTCAAGCTTTGACGCAGACTCAAGATGCTCGCGGCGGTTTTTGTTTGATGTGGATAAAAAGCCCTCAAATGAAAAACGCTTTGTGCTAAGCCCGCTTATGGCAACGGCGCTCATTGCCGCAGTAGGACCGGGAACAACGCAGACCTCAATGCCGTTTGCATAACACTTCTTTACAAGATCTTCTCCGGGATCCGAGATGCACGGCATGCCGGCATCCGTTACCGCAGCGCAGCTTTCTCCTGTTAAAATTCGGCTTATGATAGCTTCTCCCGCCTGTGCGGTGTTGTGTTCGTGATAGCTTATCATGGGCTTTTTTATGTCAAAGCTGTTTAAAAGCTTTGCAGTTACTCTGGTGTCCTCTGCACAGATGAAATCCACTGATTTAAGTGTCTTTATTCCGCGCAGGGTCATATCCTCAAGATTTCCTATCGGAGTTCCGACTACGTATAGTTTTCCGCTCATGTTTCCTCCCAAAATGCCTTTACATCTGCAAAAATGTTTTCTTCATAAAAGTATATCACAAAACTAAGTCTGTGTAAACAAAAAAGCGGACACTTACCATAGCGTCCGCTTGATCTTACTATGTATGTTTAATCTTAATAGTTTTCTGCGCTTATTTCAAAGAAGCTTTGCGGGTGATTGCATACCGGACAAACCTCCGGCGCTTTGGTTCCTACAACAATGTGGCCACAGTTGCGACATTCCCAGATCTTGACCTCGCTTCTTTCAAAAACCTGAGCTGTCTCTATATTTTTGAGAAGAGCACGATAACGTTCCTCGTGATGTTTTTCGATCGCCGCTACCATACGGAATTTACGTGCAAGCTCAGTAAAGCCCTCTTCCTCAGCGGTCTTTGCAAAGCTTTCGTACATATCAGTCCACTCATAATTTTCACCGTCTGCGGCATCCTTGAGATTTTCAGTTGTGCTGCCGATCCCGTTAAGCTCTTTAAACCACATTTTAGCGTGTTCTTTCTCGTTGTCGGCGGTCTTCAAGAACAGTGCCGACATCTGCTCGTAGCCCTCTTTTTTTGCAACCGACGCAAAATAGGTGTATTTGTTTCGTGCCTGAGATTCTCCGGCAAATGCAGCCTCTAAGTTTTTCTCAGTCTGTGTGCCGGCATACTTTGATGTTTTTTTCTCATTTTCGCTCATAGTTATCTCTCCTTTAAATATATTTCACGGATCTGCCTCTTTTAACACAAAGGCTGAACCGTATATTCTAAGCCCTAATAGCTTAAAATAAGAGTCACAGTTAAAAGCTCACTGTTTTCAACTCTGAAAACAGATCCTGTATCAAACGGTATTTTTGTATCCGCAAAGGCCGACTTGAGTATTTCGAATATCTTGTTGTCAGAGCTGCTGTTTGAAAACATATCATTTGCATATTCAAAAACTGATATGTCTGAGAACCTGACAGAAGCAAAGCGGTTATTTTCCTTAAGTGACTTTTCTACCGCCGACTTTAATATATCCTCAAGCTCAGTTTTTTCATTTATCATAAGGCTGTTTTTCACAAAGTAGTTTTCACTGTCTGCATCAGATTCGGGATAGACGTAAAAGCGGTTTTCGTTCGGCTCGTGAGCCTTCAGAATATCCTCATCCGGCACGTTTAAATAATCGTGCAGTATTATTCCGCCGGCGTCAGTCGTTGGGTCGTCCCAGCAAACGTCTATATTATACCATCTGCCGGAAAGTTTTACCTTGTTCCACATATGTGGAACAGTTCTGCCGTTTGCCGTGGCATTACCTGTAACTATCATACAGTCAAGCTTTGCTGCATCGCAAAGCTCAAGAAAAGCTTTTGCATATCCTTCGCAGGACGCCTTGCCCTCTACAAGACAGCCGTAAGCTGAGTTTATGTTATCCCCCTCAGATGTGTATCTGCAATAGGAGGCTATTTCATCGTGAAAATACAGCGCCTTTTCAAAGTCACTCATACTGCTGTCAATTTTTGACATGACTCTGTTTACCTTTGATTTAAGCTGAGATCTCTGTGCTGCTATTTCCCTTTCGCTCAGGCTGTAATCAAGCTCAAGCGATGTTATATAATAGTCGCCGTAATACGTATATGTGGGTTTGAGAGTATCGGTCTCAGCAAGCGCCGCCTTGACCAGCAAGAACATATCAGAAAGCTTATCGGTATCAGCTTTTCTGATAACTCCGTCCGATATGTCTATTTTGCTTTTGCGGTTTTCAATTCCGTTTAATATTGTGAGCAAAACCTCTTTTTCACTTTCGTCGGCTTTGGTGAGCATATTGTTTATAAGATTGTATCCCGTCGGAAAATTTTTTTCGGTCGGCTGATTTTGAGCCCTGTCATTACTTTGAACGGGTCTGTTTGTACTGGTGTTTTGTGAAACGCCCTGGGCTTCGGGCTTGAGAGCCTGTAAAGCCGCGCCTTGCGCTGTTTGTTCGCCGCTTTTTGAAGTCACTGAAGGAGCTTTTGTGGTTGGCTCAGTGCTATCTGATGACTTTTTCGCGACAGTATTCTTTTTTGTTTTGCTTACCGAGGAAGTCTTGTTTGTCGTTTGCTCTGTGCTTTCTGAGCTAGTCTCTGAAGGCGCAGAGCTGTTTACCTCAGCGCTCTTTGTGACGCTTATTTTTTCGCCGCTGTTTTGAGTTAAAACAACAACTCCAATAAGGGTGATTATTATAGCCGAAAGAACTGATATTGCGGCTATTCTCGTCTTTCGGGTAAGGTTTTTTGTATATCTGGGCATAATTACTTTCGGGCGCTTATTTGCGCCTCTCCTTACAAATTAAAATGTTTTTTCTTCCTTTTTTATTCTTTGTATCCTTATTTTTTCGATTCTGTTTTCTGTAACTATTATCGCACAAAACGAAAAGCCTTCATACGTTACAGTTGGAGTTTCTCCGTTTAGGGGTATTCTTCCCAAAAGGTCTATGAAAAATCCACCCATAGTGTCATATTCTGTATCATCGGGAATCGAAAAGCCCACAACCTTTGCAACATCATAAGGATGCGCGGTTCCAAGACAGTCGAACATATTTGGGGTGATCTGTTCTATCTCTGCTTCTTCGTCGTCGTATTCGTCCTGAATGTTTCCGACTATAGCTTCAAGCAGATCCTCCATTGTAACAATGCCCGCAGTTCCGCCGTACTCGTCAACAGCCACAGCTATCTGCATTTTCTTCGCAGTGAAAAGCTCGAAAAGATCTGCGCAGCTGTTGGTGTCCGGAACGCTTATTACCTTGCGGATAAACTCGCTTACAGTGTGTTCTTCAGGCTTTTTGTCGAATACCAGTCCGAGAAGATCCTTTGCAAACAAAACTCCGCAGATATTGTCGATGTCTTCCTTGTAAACGGGTATCCTCGAAAAACCCTCTTCTATTATAAGCGAAACGGCGTCTGTAAGCGGAGAACTTAGCTCAACGCCCATGACATCGGTCCTGTGAGTCATAACGTCCTTTACAAGAAGGTCGTCAAAATCAAGAATGTTTTCTATCATTTCCTTCTGAAACGGAGCTATATCGTCGAACTCCTCAGCGTTCAGATACTCCATTATTTCGTCATCGACAGAAGCACTTTCATTTTTCCCTGTGATCCTGTCAAAAAAAGCCGAAAAAATATTACGTCGCCCGTGACTGTCGTCCATTATTTTTTAGTTCCTTTCCGATTGATTTTTCATACTCAATAAATCAAGAAAACTTAAATTACTTATACTATTATCTTACAAAATATTACAGCGGTTGTCAATAGAAAAACATACAAATTAAAGACAGTTTTTTGCTTTGTTTTACTACATTATGTGGTATAATCGTGATTTTATAACTACATTTTGATTTTTATTTCAAAAATTATATGCTAAAGCAAATCTTTTTCAGTTGCTTGTAAATTTATAAAAATTGGTGTATACTGGTAAATAGTGAGCCGAATACGGTGTAATAACACACATAAGGAGAATTTTTATGAGAGCAAGCGGGATTTTGATGCATATTTCGTCTCTGCCTAACGACTACGGAATAGGAAAGCTTGGCAGAGAGGCTTATGAGTTCGTTGACTTTCTGTCCTCAGCAAAGCAAAGCTACTGGCAGATTCTGCCCATAAGCCCTACAAGTTATGGCGATTCGCCTTACCAGAGCTTTTCTATATTTGCCGGAAATCCTTATTTTATCGATCTTGAGGCGCTTGAGGACGAGGGTTTATTAAAGTCAGGAGAATATAAAAAAATCCCATGGGAGGTAAAAAGCAACGAGGTAGACTATGGACTTATCTACAACAACATTTTCACAGTACTAAAAAAAGCGTACAGAAGGTTCATGCGGACCCCAAGGGCAGGTTTTGAAGGCTTTGTTAAGAAAAACGGTTGGGTAAACGATTACGGGCTTTTTATGGCGCTTAAGTTTGCAAACGGCGGAAAGGCTTGGTATGAATGGGAAGACGGGCTTCGTCTGTGCAAAAGCGCCAGCATAAAAGAGGCTAAAGAGAAATATCGCGATGAGATAATTTTTTGGCAGTTTTTGCAGTATGAGTATTTTAAGCAGTGGAGAAAGCTTAAAAAATACGCCAACAAAAAGGGCATAAAAATAATCGGTGACATACCGATATACGTTGCGCTCGACAGCGTGGAGGTGTGGAGAAGTCCTAAGTATTTTCTTCTTGATAAGAACAAAACGCCGATAGACGTTGCGGGATGTCCGCCGGATTATTTTTCGCCGCTGGGACAGCTTTGGGGCAATCCGCTGTACCGTTGGGACGTTATGGAAAGAGACGGCTTTAAGTGGTGGATAAAAAGGATAAAGTTTGCATCTTCAATTTACGACGTTGTAAGAATAGATCATTTCAGAGGCTTTGACAGCTATTACGCTATTCCCTACGGAAACAAGGACGCGACCGTGGGCGAATGGCGAAAAGGCGTTGGAATGAAGCTTTTTAAGGCGGTAGAAAAAAAGCTCGGCAAAATAAGTATTATTGCAGAAGATCTGGGATTTATAACAAAAAGCGTAGAGCGTCTTTTAAAGCAGTCGGGATATCCAGGAATGAAAGTGCTGGAATTCGCTTTTTACAAGGACGGAAAAAGCGGATATCTGCCACACAATTATTCCGATAAAAACAGCGTGGTATATACCGGAACGCATGATAACGATACTCTTGCCGGGTGGGTGCTTTCTCAGACCAAGGAGGATATTGCATTTTGCAAAAGGTATCTGGGAGTTAAGAGAAACAAGGACATACCCTTTGCTATGATAAGGCTTGCGTGGGCAAGTGTAAGCGACACGGCAATTGCACAGATGCAGGACTTTTTGGAGCTTGGAAGCAGTTCTAGGATGAATACCCCATCAACGGTGGGCAAAAACTGGCGTTGGCGAATGCAAAAGGGCGCCTGCACAACGGAGCTTTCACAAAAAATAGCAACGCTGACGGAAACGTTTGATCGCAACAGACATAACGACATGGAGGAAAAGAAAAATGGATAAGCAGAAGTTTCTTGAAATTGTTGAAGATGACCTTAAGGGAAAATACGATGTGAGCTTTAAAACCGCAGAGCCTTATCAGCTTCACGAATCTGTGGTGAGCGTTATTATGGAGGCTATATCTCCGAGAATAAAAAAGAGCAGGGAGGCTCATCTTAAAAGCCGTCGCGCTTGCTATTTTTCAATGGAATTTTTAATGGGGAGAATGGTTCAGAACAACCTTCTTTGCTTAGGGATAAAAAATGATGTTGACAGCGCACTGAAGGACGCAGGCGCTTCTCTTGATGCCTTTGAGGAAATAGAGGACGCGGCGCTCGGAAACGGCGGCTTAGGCAGGCTTGCAGCTTGTTTTCTGGATTCCGCTGCAACGCACGACCTTCCTCTTGACGGATACGGAATAAGATATAAGTTCGGATATTTTAAGCAGAAGATCGAAAACGGTTTTCAGGTAGAAGTGCCGGATGACTGGACCAGATACGGAGATCCTTGGAGCAAAAAATGTCAAAGAGATGCTGTAACGGTAAAGTATGCCGACAGTGAGGTTCTGGCGGTGCCTTACGATATGCCGATAATAGGTTATAAGACCGAAAATGTGGGAAACCTTCGGCTTTGGGAAGCGCACGCCAAAGACGAATTTGACTTTAAGACATTTGACTTAGGAGATCATATCAAGGCGAGCAGTCAGAAAATTATGGCGGAGGATATTTCGAGAGTCCTTTATCCTAACGACAATACCGATGCCGGCAAGCGTTTAAGACTTAAGCAGCAGTATTTCTTCTGCTCGGCATCTTTGCAGGATATAATAAAAAAGCACAAAATATATCACGGCGATCTGTCATGTCTTGCTGACTACGTAACCATTCAGCTCAACGACACACACCCTGTAATTTCAATTCCAGAGCTTTTGCGGATACTTGTTGACGAAGAGAATATGAGCTTTGATGAAGCTCTGTCAATAGCAAAAAGGGTGTTTAACTATACAAATCACACTATCATGCAGGAGGCGCTTGAAAAGTGGGACGCTTCTTTGTTTGAGTCTGTTGTACCGAGGGTATACGATTTTGTGCTTATGATAAACGAGGAGTTTATCAGAGATATGTATTTAAGAAAAATTGATCGGGATATAATCAAACAACTGGCGCCGGTATCCGACGGTTTGGTTAAAATGGCGAACATCGCGGTATATCTAAGCTCATATACAAACGGTGTTGCGCAGATACACACAGAGATTTTGAAAAACTCCTGTCTAAAGGAATGGTATGAGATATACCCGGAAAGATTTCAGAACAAGACAAACGGAATTACTCAGAGACGCTGGCTTGCACTTTGCAACAGGGAACTTTCTTCACTTATTACTTCACTTATCGGCGACGGCTGGATGAAAGATCTGTCGTTGCTGAAGGGACTTGAAAGGTTTGCTGACGACGAGGAGATATTACGCAGATTTATTTCAGTAAAGAACGAAAAAAAGCGTCAGCTTGCAGACTATATATTTGAGCACGACGGCAAGGTGATAAATCCAAATACTATTTTTGACATTCAGATCAAAAGGCTTCACGAATATAAGCGACAGCTTTTAAACGCGCTTTCTGTGCTGTGCATTTATTACGGGATAAAGGATGGCTCTATAAAAAATTTTATTCCTATGACGTTTATTTTCGGAGCAAAATCAGCTCCGGGATACAGGCGTGCCAAGGCGATAATAAAGTTTATCTCAGAGGTCGGAAATATGGTTAATTCAGACCCGGACACCAAGGATATTTTAAACGTGGTGTTTATCTCGAACTATAACGTCTCATACGCCGAGAAGCTGGTTGCCGCAGCAGATATTTCAGAACAGATATCCACTGCCGGAACCGAGGCGTCAGGCACGGGAAATATGAAGCTTATGTTAAACGGAGCTGTAACTTTAGGAACGCTTGACGGCGCTAATGTTGAGATCGTTCAGGAGGCAGGAGAGGAAAACAACTACATTTTCGGTGCAAAGGTAGAAGAGCTTGAGAAAATTATGCCTGAATATGATCCGAGGCAGATCATCTCGTCAAACGAAAGGGTAAGAAGGGCAGTAAGCAAGCTTATTGACGGCAGCTTTGACGACGGAAATGTTCCGTCAGATCAGGAGGGCAGCTTTAAAGAGCTTTACAAGGCGCTCACCGACGGGGCAAGCTGGCATGTTCCCGATCACTATTATGTTTTGGGAGATCTGCCCGCTTACGTCTCAAGAAAGCTCGATGTAAACCGCGATTACCGTGATACGCTTGCTTTTGCAAGAAAGTGCTGGATGAATATTGCAAACGCGGGAAAGTTTTCTTCAGACAGAACGATAAATGATTATGCAAAAAACATCTGGAGCATTGCACCGGTTGAACTGTAAGGGTAATTACTTGGTAAAATAAAAACAGGATGAAAGTCAAACTCTCATCCTGTTTTTTTATTTTATCAGCTTATTTTGTTTCTACGCCTTCCCAGTCTTTTAAGAATCTTTCGATTCCAATGTCGGTAAGCGGGTGCTTGATCATCTGCTTGATAACAGAGAATGGGATAGTTGCGATATCGCAGCCGAGACGCGCAGCCTGTGTAACGTGAATGGGGTTGCGGATAGAAGCCGCGATGATCTCTGTTTCTATTCCCTGAGCATCGAAAATGTCAACTATTTCTTCAATGAGGTTCATGCCCTCCATTCCGATGTCGTCAAGTCTGCCCAAAAACGGTGATACGTAAGTAGCTCCTGCTTTTGCAGCAAGCAAAGCCTGTGCGGCCGAGAAAATGAGCGTAACATTTGTCTTTATTCCCATTGCGGTGAGCTTTTTGCAAGCCTTGAGCCCTTCTGCGCACATAGGAAGCTTGATTACGATGTTCGGATGGATTTTTGAAAGCGGAATAGCCTCTTCAACCATCTTGTCTGCCTCAAGCGAGATTACTTCAGCAGAGATAGGTCCGTCAACGATCTCAGTGATCTCTTTAACAACATCTTCAAAAACCCTGCCTTCTTTGGCGATAAGTGATGGGTTTGTAGTAACTCCGCAGATAACGCCGAGTTCGTTTGCCTCTCTTATGTCGGCAACATTTGCCGTGTCGATAAACAGTTTCATAGTATTTTTTTCCTTTCTTTATTTGATTTGCCCTTTATAGGCGTATTTTACTTGAATTTATAGTGCTGAGAGCTTTTCAAATTTATCCTTAAGCGCAGGATAGATTTCTCTGTACAGCTGATAGTATTCCTCATACTTTAAAACTCTGTCAGCATTTGGCTGCTGCGTTTTGTTTATTTTTATTACCGTCTTGCAGGCTTCGGGAACAGAGGAGTAAATTCCAGCTCCGACTGCCGCTAAAAGCGCAACTCCTAAAGCGGGGCCCTCTTTAGACTCAAGGGTTTTTACCGGACATCCGTAAAGGTCTGCAAGCATTGAGCGCCACAGCGGCGAAGAACCTCCGCCACCGCAAGCCATCATATCATTTATGTTTATCTTCATCTCTCTGAAGACTTCAACGCAGTCTCTGAGAGAATACGAAACGCCTTCCATGACCGCACGAAGCATATCCTTCTTTGTGTGCATTGCCGAAAGACCGAAGAAAACTCCTCTTGCGTTGGGGTCAAGGTGAGGCGTTCTCTCTCCCATCAGATAGGGCAGATAAAGCAGTCTGTTAGAGCCGACCTCGACGGTTTCCGCCTGCTTATCCATAAGGTAATATTCGTCAACATTCATAAGCTTAGCGACGTCCTTTTCGCTCTGGCAGAAGTTATCTCTGAACCACTTGAGCGAAAGTCCCGCTCCCTGTGTAACTCCCATAACGTGCCATGTATCAGGAACTGCCGCGCAGCAGGTATGTACTCTTCCCAGTGCGTCTATTGAAATGTTGGAGGTGTGCGCAAAAACTACTCCCGAGGTGCCTATAGTAGTAAACGCCTTTCCGTCCTCGACAACTCCTGTTCCGACAGCGGCAGCCGCGTTGTCACCCGCACCGCCCACTACGATGGTTCCTTCGTTAAGTCCGGTAAGCTCAGCCGCTTTTTTGGTGAGTGTGCCCGTAACCTCACAGCTTTCGTAAACCTTTCCCAAAAGGCTCTTGTCTATCCCGAGAGTGTCAAGGATCTCATCCGACCAGCAGCGGTTAGGAACATCTAAAAGCTGCATACCAGATGCATCTGAAACCTCAGTCGCATACTCACCTGTAAGTATAAATCTTATGTAGTCCTTTGGGAGTAGTATATGGCGGCATCTTTCGTAATTTTGCGGCTCGTTGTTCTTTACCCACAGGATCTTAGCCGCAGTCCAGCCGGTAAGAGCGGGGTTTGCGGTTATTTCTATAAGCTTTCTTTCCCCGAGCTTTACGTTCATCTCGCAAACCTCTTTAGCGGTTCGCTGATCGCACCAGATTATAGAATTTCTGATAACTTTGTTGTCCTTATCGAGCATTACAAGCCCGTGCATCTGTCCGGAAAGACCGATCCCCTTAATATCGTCCTTGGATACGCCGCTTTCTGAAACGACCGCTTTTATAGTGTTTACAGCAGCGTTTGCCCAATCCTCAGGATCTTGTTCCGCGTATCCGTTTTTCGGCTGATACATAGGATACTCTATCGTTTTGGAAGCAATAACCTTTCCCGTTTCATCGAACAAAACGGTTTTAGTTCCGCTTGTACCTATGTCAACACCGATAACATATGCCATTTTAACGCACCTCCGAATAATAAAATTTGTCAATTATTATTTTACACTATAAAGCCTAGTTTTGTCAATGTATTTTTAACAGCCTGAGCGCCGGCCGAATAGTTTATCAAAACAAGAATCAACTTTTAATGTAACAATAAGTCTTTGTTTGCAATATAATATGATAAGAAGTCGAAATGACCAGATCAGTGCACTTTTATGCTTTTATGTAAGTGAGATCAGATTTGGTCGCTTAAGCAAGGGGCTTTAGCCCAATAGGTTATAAACAAGTAGGGAAGGGAGTAACAATGGAATTATTTGAAAAGGGTATCTTTGACAGATTCGGCAAAGAAGTTTCAGCCGGTAAAAGGCCCTTTTGCGGCGGAGAATGTCCGCAGCCTAAGGGTGAATTTCCGACATATACGCCTCTGGCGATAGCATATGTGCCGTTTCAGGAATGGGAAAAAACATACGATGAGCAAGCGGCATTATCAAGGGGAACGATTTTTCCGTCGCTTGATAAGCCGTTTATAGGAGAGGAGGCTGTTAAGGGTGGATGCAAAGAATAAGCTTTTAAACAAAATAAGGCAGTATTACTTTTCTTTAGTGGAGGCAAACCTTTATCTGGACAGCCACCCCACCTGCAAGGAGGGCCTTGCATATTTTAAAAAGTACAAAGCTCTTTATGAGCAAGCAAAGGAAGAGTATGAAAAAAACTATGCTCCGCTGGATCTTTTGAGCGGCATAAGAGACGACAAGTGGGCTTGGGCATCCGAGCCGTGGCCTTGGGAAGGGAGTGAAAACTAATGTGGGAATATAAGAAGAGACTTGAATATCCGGTGAAAATCAAAAATCCTAACCCGGCACTTGCTAAGGTTATTATCAGTCAGCTTGGCGGACCTGACGGAGAACTTGGAGCGGCAATGAGATATCTTAATCAGCGTTATGTGGCGCCATGCAATCAGGTGAAAGCGATATTGAGTGATATAGGTACCGAAGAGCTGGCACATATGGAGATCGTTTCAGCGATTTTGTATCAGCTTACAAAAGGACTTTCCATTAAGGAAATAAAAGAGTCGGGCTTTGATACTTATTTCGTAGACCACACGACCGGTATCTATCCGCAGGCAGCATCGGGAACTCCGTTCTCGGCGCTTACTTTCCAGTCTACAGGAGATCCTATCACAGATCTCACGGAAGATCTTGCGGCAGAACAGAAGGCGAGGCTTACGTATGATAACATTTTGCGGCTTGCAGATGATCCGGACGTAAGGGACCCTATAAAGTTTTTGCGTGCGCGTGAAATAGTTCACTTCCAGCGTTTTGGTGAAGGTCTCAGAATGGTACAGGATCAGCTCGACGCCAAGAACTTCTATGCATTTAACCCAAGCTTTGATCTTTAAAGACATTTAGTTGATTTGAGTTGATATGATTTTATTATGGACGCCATATTGAAAATTGGTGTAATCAATCAGAGCCCAAGAAAAAAGATTGAAAAAGCGGAGCTTATTTGGTAAAAATTCTTTGAATATGAGTTATGCAAAAACCCGACGTACAGGTTTCCGTACGTCGGGTTTTATAGCTAAAATTATAAAGGCTCTATACTAAAAGTTGGGGAAACCAAGTAGAGCTACGAAAAAAGATAGAAAAAAGTAGAGCATAATTGGTAAAAATCCGTTAAAATGGAAATGATACAAGCCATTGAACGGAGGAACCAATATGCTCTATACTCATTTTATGAAAAAATATCAATATATTAACTTGCCATGTAAACAAAATAATTTTAGATATTTCAACTTAATGGTACCGGAAATTACCTGACACGTTATTTAAGAAGTTTACACGAAAAGAACGAAGTTATGAAAGATGCGCCAAAACAATGCGTAATAGGTATACCGGCATTATTAATTCATTTCTTTCACCTCTTTACCTGTTACTAACGGTTTTACAGAATACTGTAACAACAAAATCATCCTTTTTCTCTCTAAACCAACTTGCCCCAGATTTTATTTGCAATGCAAGAAGTTGTTTTGATTTTCCAGTCGATTCAATAAATTCCATATGAGCATCTATACCCACATCATCAATTGGTTGCTCTCGAAACAGCCAGTTATTACGCTTAGCAATTTCTGCACAATGATATACACCTATTCGTTCAGTTATATTTGTCATAAACAATCTTCTCCTTAATAAAAACTATAAATCATCGTAAAAATCAACATATTACTTATGCTTTATTATCTCTTGTGGGCATATTATCTAGTGCAACTTTGTCTCACATTGAATTTGTATCATATATTACACCTTATAGTTTATGCAGTCATTCTGTATAGATTGTAATAACTCATAGATTTTACGAAAACTCGATTCCATACAGACTTTTGTTTCAAAATCAATTTTGGTATTTTCTAATTTGTCTTTATTATTTTTTATTTTCTCATCTTCATTCGCTAACTCATCCATATAACTTTTTAAGGACTTAAGTAATTCCTGATTTTGTTGATAGTAATAAAATACATTACTGTAACTATTTATGAACTTATATAACCAACTAATTTGATCATGACCAGTTGTCTGAACTACTTTTATAAATAAAGCAAGTGCATCATCTACTTTTCGCAGCATAACTGATACATATCTATATTTTTCGGATATAGATAATTGCTTTCTCTCAAATATTTTTTGCAATATAAATATAATAACACCATTGCACAAAATAGGAACGATTAAAAGTATCCAATCTTTAGTATTCATAATTTTATTTTACCTCCAAATCTCGATTTTTCCGGCAGTTGTCACATTCAACAGTCAGGATCATATCACCTGAAAGCAGAGTCATTGATTGTCGCCCGACTTTCAAAGTTTGTCAGCGTATAAATGAACAAACCGCCTCTCAGTATCAGAAACTCATCATATACAAATTTCGATAATTTCTTTAAAAATTCCTCCTACATAAGAAGCTGCAAGCATTGCTGATAGCTAATGCCAGATGTTTTGGCTTTGTTCCGAAGCTTTGCAAGAACCGATGCCGCCTGATCTGCCACTACAACCACACTCCAATCAATTCCCGTACTCTTTTCTGCACACGCAGTTCCTTTGCATATCGCATGAGATTAGGAATGTTTTTCTTTGTATCATTCACATATCCTTGAATTACCTTATTAAAGATCTCTTTGTCCATCTTGTTCATATTCCGCAACACATCGCAAATGGTACGGTCGCGGTCATAAATTCGGACTTTGGTAAAATCTATTTCGCCAGTTGACTCTCCACGCGGGAGCAGAGAAGCTTCCATTCGATAGGCTTTTATAAAAGGCTAATCAATTCTTGTGCGCTCTTTGGAAACATTCTTATTCAGTGCGAGATTCCACTGGGCAGGGTTACGGTAATAAAACAATGCGGTTTCCATGCATAAAACAGCATCGGGGAAAAGGCGGTTGATGATCAGAACTTCGCTACCTATAGTATCTTCCACTCAATGGCAGTACCCCCCTTTTTTTTGATCTTCTCGATCAAGCCTTCCTTCAACATGCGCTGAATATCCGCATAATTTTGTATAAGAAAATGGCCTGCTTGTCCACTCCAAACAAACAGGCCGTTTCCTTTTATTCAAATGTCGAATTAAATCTTAGGGATGCTATGGCATATAGGTTTATCGTCCTTTTTGTATCGACAATCTCGATAGAATAAGGCTTTTCGGCGTTTTTTGCATTCTTTCGTTCATCGTATTTACTCACTCTCTCGAAGGTCGAAAAGCTATGTATCGGAAAACCGATCGTGCTATGCTCGTCCTCAAAAACGGTAATCGGAACATTATCGGGGCTTCTGTAGGCACCGAAGAGCTGGCACATATGGAGATTGTTTCAGCGATTTTGTATCAGCTTACAAAAGGACTTTTCATTAAGGAAATAAAAGAACCGGGCTTTGATACTTATTTCGTAGATCACACGACCGGTATCTATCCGCAGGTAGCATCTGGAACTCCGTTCTCGGCGCTTACTTTCCAGTCACCAGGAGATCCGATCACAGATCACACGGAAGATCTTGCGGCGGAACAGAAGGCGAGGCTTACGTATGATAACATTTTGCGGCTTGCAGATGATCCGGACGTAAGGAACCCTATAAAGTTTTGCGTGCGCGTGAAATAGTTCACTTCCAGCGTTTTGGTGAACCTTGACGTACAAAATAGTACAAAAAACGGAGCTGCCAATAAATATGATTTTTATTACAAATTTTCAACACACAACAAATTGTGCGTATTGAAAATTTGTTTTTGTTATACAAGAAGATCGGTTGACACATAAAGCTTCTACTGTTTTATTTTTAATCTTCAATTTTAACTAGTGTTATTTACATCAATACAAAATTCATTATTTAATAATTTTAGGTGAACTTTGTCTCCAACATTAGTATTTAACCTCCTGCGACTTATGATAGTTCTTTTTATTTCAACATCATCTTCATTCTTTAGTGTACAACTATAAAAACGATAATTGGCAATTTCAAGAATTAAATTTACACAGAAATTATTATGCTTAATGCAGAGGAATCCCAGAGTAATGAAGAAAATCAAAAACATGACAACTCCATCCCATTGAGTGAAATCAAAAGCAAACAAAGGTAATATGTAAGAAAGCATATATTCTGTTGTAATTGATTTATTTTCTTTTGCGTCAACAATGGTATACTCATATGTTCCTTCTCTTGTTTTTATATTAATACCACATCTAACAACAACAAGGCTGATAATAAGAGCTATAAGAATACACCCTATGCTTATATACACTGTGCGTAAACAATTATTTCCATCTATGATGTACTTTATATCAACAATAAGCACAGATATCCATAGTGGAATAAATGATAAGTAAAAAAGACTAAGTGAGAAAAATATCGACATTAAATCACCTTATGACCATTGTTTTGAGCCAGCTACTTCAACAGGGCAATCTTCAAATGGGTCAACCATTCCTTTATTACAAAGAAGTTTAACTATTTTTTCTGAACAACCCTCTTTAGTTGTATCAAACTTATCTTGATTGAGAGGTATAGAAAATTTCTTTGCCATTCTAATACGAAAATCTTTATGTTTTAAATGCTCTAAGCGATTTTGATTAAAGGAAATAAATTTTCTAGGATTATGACCTGTTTGTGCTATATTTGCAAACTCATCTGTATCAACTAAAATATTATATTTCTTAATTTCTTCTATTTTCTCTGAGCAAACAGCTTTATAAGATCTTTCCATATTGAACAAATTTTCACCAGATAGAGTAAGCAGATAAATACTATTATCAAAAATTGCAACATCTATAGTTGGCTTTAATGATAAAACTTTATTACGTATTTCTGTAAATGATCCTTTATTTCCCCAAAATTTATGATTTAGATTGGTTACAGGTCGCTGCATAGATATCAGTTTTACAGGATATTCTATGTTATCAATGAAAGACTTCCCATTGAGTAAATAAGCCTGAGGAGATAAACCTAATGGATCTAATTCAGTATCCGGTAAGGCTACAGCTTTAATCAATGACTTATATTCATCATTAATAAGAGAATTGTCTATTGATAATTTATAAACTGTTTTACCAATAGCAGATCCATCATAATCAATAACATCTGAATATGACGATAAAGTCCCCTTTTCTGAATTTGTATATTTATCTGAAATTTCATTAACAAATTCGCACAACTTCCCCCGAGGATTAAGAGTAATTTCTCTACCTATATAGCTTGTACCATTTTTCTTTGATGTTTTTATTTTCAATAGCTGGATAGACCATGTATCACATGTTTTTAAATTTTCAAATAAAGTTTTTAACTTAAATAGTGACATTTTTATTCCTTTCCTTAAATTGAACTTAATAGATAACTACATTTTATTTTGTTTAACTTAACGTAAAATTGCTTTTTAATTATTTAACAAAGGATAACTATAAATTATCTTGTGAAAATCTGAGGAAGAAAATGAAAAATAAAATATTTAATATCAAGAATTTAA
>CANRLH010000004.1 GCA_947631455.1 uncultured Clostridia bacterium | reverse complement strand
GAGATTCCCATGAGGTCAAATGCATGACCGGAAGATGCGTTCCCGTATGCCGAGGGGTGGCGTGGCTCGAATATCGGCAGGCAAAACAAAACGATTGATATCACAAGGCCGCGGTCTGCCCAATCAGCGGATCGCTGCCTTTTACATAGGCAGAAGGAGGAACAGAATATGGATGAGAAAGACCAAAAAATCATTGAAGATGAAATCCTCGGCAAAGCTCATGCCGGATATGCATATATTTATTCTTTAAGCGGCAACAGGCAGGAATATGTTTTTGATATGACGCCGGAGCATATCGCCAATTTTCTCGGCGCACATCAGTTTGACGCAGAAAAGATCGTTCTGACAGATATGTTGGACAGGCTGATTCTGAATACAATCGGCGGACTTATTGACCAATGCCCGGATCAGGATTTGTGCCGTCGGATTGTCCCCCTGCTCGCTTCCATTCAGATGGGCGAAGCAGAAGCGAAGGAAATCCCTATGGTTACGATGGACAGCTTTAACGAATATTGTAACTATGAGGACGAGACTACGACGACGGCTGAGTACGGTATGGAACTGTAACAGGAGGCAGACGCATGGAGATTAAACGGGGCGACATTTATTACGCAGATCTAAACCCGACTGTCGGCTGTGAACAGGGCGGCATTCGTCCCGTTCTGATCATACAGAACAACACAGGGAACCATTTTTCTCCGACCGTTATTGCCGCAGCCATTACCGGCAGAAGGAAAAAGGATATGCCGACTCATGTCCTGCTTGACGAAGAAGGGACAAGGCTTTTTACCGATTCCTGCATTCTGCTGGAACAGGTGCGGACGATAGACCGGGAGCGGCTGAAGGAATATGTCGGTCATGCTGACGAAGAAACCATGCAGAAAGTGGACAACGCTATTGCGGTGAGTTTTGGTCTTATGGAGAAACCGCAAGCGGTTGTTGCTTCTGCCCGGTTATGGCAAAGAAAAACGCCGTGTTTTGAGTAGATATTTTATGCGCGTTTCGCTGGATAAATACAAAAGTTTCGTGTATACTGTGTATGCAGTCAGGAAAGGAAGTGAGGGCGAAAATGAGATATACGGTTGATTTTGCAGCCGAGGGAAAGCGCAAGCTATACTATATCAAAGACTCTGAGACATTCGACATCGCTCTCCTGCCGACAAAATATCTGAAGCATAAAACGGACGCAAACCGTTCGCCAAACACAATCCGACGGATTGCCCTGTCGCTCTGTTATTACCTCAATTATTTATCGCAGACGGGAACCAAACTAACAGAGGTAGACGGACTCAGCTTTGAAGAACAAAGCCGACATTTCGGACAGTTCCTATACTGGATCAAAGAAGGAAACCATATCTCAGACAATCGAACAGCAAAAACGGGAAACGGAACCTGTAACGCATACCTAAAGGATGTGTTCGGGTTCTTTCTTTATATGGCGGATTGCGGATATGCAAAGCCGCTGCGTGTGCTTTCATACAATCAGATAACGGTTGCCAATTCGGTGGGTGTAAAGCGGACGATCCGGTCAAAATCGTTCAAAGGATACATGAAGGAAAAGGACAGGGATGTCAGGGCGGCAGACGAGGTGGAAATCGTTGATATTCTCAACGCCTGCACCAATATCCGAGATCAGCTTCTGCTCCTTCTGATTGCAGAAACGGGATTCCGAATCGGAGAAATCCTCGGCTTGGATTACACGAAGGATATTGATTATACACAGCATACGCTCAAGGTCTACTTTCGAGAGGACAATGACAATGACGCCCGCGCCAAAAACGCCGAATTCCGCAGAGCTAAAATCAGCAACGACACCTTTGAATTCCTGATGCATTATCTGACGGAATACCGAAAGCTCCTGCAGCATCAAAATCTGCTGTTTATAAACATAAAGGGAAAGACCGCAGGCAGGCCGATGCGGGTCGAGAGCGTTTACGATATGCTGGAACGGATGGAGAAGAAAACCGGCATCAAGCTGACGCCACATATGCTTCGCCGCTATTATGCTGTATCAAGACGGAATTCCGGGTGGTCGCTGGAACTGATCCAGTTAGCGCTCGGACACAAACATCTGGATACGACCGTTAAGTATCTCGGTATCTTGGACGATCAGCTTATGGAAGCCAGCCGGGAATTTTACGAGAGACATTCGGATCTGTACGGTATCAAAGATTTACTGTAAGGGGGGGTGAACCAAAATGCCGGCGCTTGTGCGAAATAAAACGGAACGGCGACTCGACCGCACATCCCTGCAGGAGCGTCTGCAAAGAGAAACAGCCGAGATTCATAGCGCATATAAAGCGAAAGTAATCACCTTCATGGTCGATGATGGCATTGAAACCATTTCAGATATCGATTATCCGGCGAGAGTACGGTTTGAGCAATGGCTGAAAGATAAGACTACTCCGGCAAGTTCTCGGCAGTATATGATTGCATTTGACAACATAAAGCGCTATTCGCTCAGTCAGGAAATGCGCATCATACAGCGCGGAAAAGTCGTCAGACCGAAATATGAAAACACCATTCTGTTCCTGCCCTATCATCCGAATTCGGACATCCGGGAGATGTTCAAGAAAGCCCCGGACAAGGACCGGCTGGCATGGGATTTCACACGGAAAACATCGGAACGGCTGAAGCGTCAGGTGTTCGATATCCTGCATTATATCTTCGAATGCGATTCCAGCTATGAAAACAGACGGCGACATCTGTTAGGGCTGCGTGAGGTCTATGACTTCTGTACGGACGAGGGCATCGAAGATATTGAACAGTTAGAATTGCCGCAGATACAGAAATTTATGGCACTGAAAAGCGAACAGCTTCAGCCGGAGAAACGGACAGGCATCCTGACATATTGCAGAAAGGCTCTGTTCATGCAGGCCGATGAAATAAATTGGGACGCTCATGTATGGTTCTTGGATCGCTTTCATATACAGCCCGAACGATTGGATGCGGCCAGTCCCGTCTCCACAATCTCCTTCGTTGAGGTGGAGCATCGAAAGAACCGGGATCTGCTGAAAAAATATACTCGTTACGGGCTTGGCCTGACAAACATATCGGTAAGCGCCATCCGCGCAGAACATACCTTTATCAGAAATTTTCTCTGCGCCGTATCACAGGATGACGATACGGATATCTGCTCGGTAACCCCGGCAAAAATGGAAGAATACTTCGGCAGACAGCGACAGCGGGATATACAGGCGGAAACCTATAACAAAATCGTCATGAGTATCTTCCACTTCTTCAATTATCTGAGGGTGAAGCAGTATGTTGAAACGATCCCGTTCGACGCAGAGAGTTGCCTGAAGAAAACGCTTCCGAAACATTTGGACAGAAGCGTGGCGCAGGCGGTGACGGAAGAAATATTTGAAAAGCTGCCCGGCTTCCCCGAAACCATACGGCTCATGTACCTGCATCTATGGGGAATCGGGCTGCGGATCAGCGAGGTGTGTAGTTTGAAAGGCGACGCCTACTACATACAGGGAGAGGACGCATGGATTCAGGTGTATCAGATAAAAATGCGAACCTATAAGCGCATCCCGATCCCCGCAGCCCTATACAAGCTGATGAAGGTATATCTGAAAAAGCATAGGATTCAGGCAGAGGATTATGTGTTCCAAAACACCAAAGGCGGCGCATACCGCACCGGAACATTCCGATACAATATGCTGAAATACTGCGAAATAAACCATATTCAAAACGGCGAGTATGTGTTCAAGTCCCACGATTACCGGCACACGATAGCCACTTATTTCTATAACACAGGCGTCCCATTGCAGAGCATACGGGATTACCTCGGCCATGACTATGAGGAAATGACCGAGCAATATATCGACTATATGCCGAAGAAAATCGAAAAAGCAAGCGAAGAATATTTCAGCCGGCACAGTCTGGCGGCTTGCATGAAAAGAGGTGAAAAGAAGGATGAATGAAAGAATTTATCTGTGGGAGCTGTTTGACAAAGAACAAACGCCGGAAGCACAGCGGAAAATGGTCGGCAAGAATCCCTACTATGACTTATCCCCGATACCATCACCGAAGGTACGGGAAGAAATGGCTGCCTTTATCAGGTGGCGCAGCACACAGGTATGTGCGGCGAGGGTGTACAGCGACCGACAATACTATAAAAAGCTATGCCGGTTTTTTCAGGAGAGCATACGTCCCCAAACCAGCCTGCTGGATAAGCCTGCCGATGTATGGATACGGCAATTCAAAGGTTGGATGTTCAAAGAACAGATTCCCATTTATGAAGCACAGAATACCGTGAACGGCAGCGTCCTCATGATAAAGGTAAGGGAAATATCCTACCTTGAACATCTGCTCAAATTTCTGACGGTAGACGACCGCAAGGAAGAAGAAAAAGATGTGTGGGAGCTGGACAAGCTGGGGATCGACTTCCGAAACAATCCCATCAAGAGAGTCCGTCGCCTCGTCTTCACAGGCATATTGCAGGACGACATTCGGCAGGAAGCCAAAAAAGGCATTCATCTCAATCTCCAAAGCGAAGCCATCGCCTGTGTCCAAAAGGAACTGACAGCCATACGGAGATTGTCACGGTATCTGGATGAACGGCATCCTGACATCAAATCCTGCAAAGATATCGACCGCATGACGATTGAAGAATATCTGACCTATCTGAAAACAGAAGCGACCGAAACCAAGCATTTTCATGCCGATCTCAACCGTCTCAGGTGTCTGCTGGAAAGCATCGGACAGATGTGCGATTATCCCAATCTGATCGGATTGTTCCTGACAAGAGATATCCCGCCGACGCCCAAGGCAGCGTTCAAAACATATTCGGATGCGGAACTGAAACGATTGAACCGGGAAATAGTCAAGCTGGACGAACAGACGGCAAGACTGATGATCATTCATCAGATGCTCGGAACAAGAATCTCGGATACGCTGACGCTTGCGCCGGATTGCCTGTCGGAACAAAACGGCGAGATTATCATCCGCATACGGCAGATGAAAACGAAGCCCTATGAAAAACCGATCAGCACGGAGCTTGCATCGCTGATACAAAAGGCTATCGCATACACCCAAGAGCGTTACGGCGATACCCCTTACATCTTCGTAAATGAGAAGGACACTACGCAGGCGATGACTTATGCCACAGTGCAGTATCGCATCACAAACCTGATCCATAAAAAAGATCTGAGGGATGACAACGGAAACCTCTTCGGCTTCGGGACGCATATCTACCGCCATTACTATGGCGTAAAGCTGACCGAGATGCATCTGGACGATTGGACAATTGCCAAGCTGCTGGGACACAGCAGCGTCCGAAATGTAAAATACTACCGCAGGATGAGCAACCAGCTTCTTGCAGACGAAACACGAAAAGCAAGAAGGATGCTGTCCGAGGTAATATTAAATAACTTAGACGGTTGGGAGGATGAATATGAGCAAATACGAAAAGATGGTAGCTTGCAATAGGCAAAGCAGCTTGGAGAAAATCGACCTCGCCAAGAAAGCAATTTTTGAAATGCTGGATGACGGCGATAAGATCACAATTCCGAAGCTGATGGCCAAAACAGGCTTATCGAGAGGATTTTTCTACAAGAACCCTATTGTGCGGAATGTACTCGACAAAGCGTTGGAACAACAGGTGGGAATGACCGATCCCCGGAAAGCCATTCTCGACATGGCGATGGATAACGAGATTGCCGCCCTGCATGAAAAAATACGCTCCCTGCAGGCTGAGAATGAGAAACTGAAAAAAGCGCTCAGTAAGAAAAATGCGAGTCTGATCCGCAGCCTGTAAGAATCAAATACATAGCCCTCCACATGATATGAGGGCAAAGAAAAAGCGCAGAGACATATTGACTCTGCGACTTTTTCGTTGGAATATATAAGAAATCGAAACACAAAACACATTTGTGTATTCCGTTAGGACGCGATTTAGCAAGGGATTTCGGAGGGATACCCAAGTTTATTGACGAACCCACAACCGGACTCGATCCGCAGACGAGGAAAACACTGTGGACAGTGATTTCTGAACTACGTAAAAACGAAAATATGACGGTATTCCTAACCACGCACTATATGGAAGAAGCGTCGGAGGCGGATTATGTTGTCATTCTTGATAACGGAAAAATATCTGCGGAAGGGACGCCGCTTGAACTGAAAAACGCCTATACTGGCGACTACATTACAATCTACGGAGTAAGTCAAGATGAAATAAAGCTCCTCGGTACAGAGTATGAGCAGATAAAAGACGCTTACCGTCTGTTTGTTCCGAATACAAGGGCGGCAACAGAATTGATTCTTAAATATCCTGAACTGTTCCGGGATTATGAAATAACAAAGGGTAAAATGGACGATGTTTTTCTCGCAGTTACAGGGAAAAAGCTTGTAGGAGATGCTTAGAAATGAGGACGGCAATCGCTCTTATAAAAAGAAATATAAAGCTGTTTTTCAAAGACAAAGGTATGTTCTTTACCTCTTTGATTACGCCAGCTATCCTACTTGTCCTTTATGTGACTTTTCTCGGAAATGTGTACCGTGACAGCTTTACTCCTTATTTGCCCGAATCACTTCCTCTTTCAGATAGTCTGATTGATGGTCTTGTCTGCGGGCAGCTGATTTCATCCATTCTTGCAGTATCCTGCGTGACAGTTGCCTTCTGTTCCAATTTTTTAATGGTACAGGATAAGGCGAACGGAACCGTAAAGGATCTGAAAATCTCTCCTGTCAGTTCTGCAATGCTTTCCATTAGTTACTATATCGCATCGCTCATTTCAACGCTCACAATCTGTTTTGTGGCAACGGGCATCTGTCTTGCGTATGCAGCAGTTGTGGGATGGTATCTGTCGGTGACGGACGTGTTTCTCCTTTTCTTCGATGTCTTATTGCTCGCCTTGTTTGGAACGGTTCTTTCTTCGATTATCAATATCTTTTTATCAACGCAGGGGCAAATTTCCGCAGTCGGCACAATTATCAGTGCGGGATATGGCTTTATATGCGGTGCGTATATGCCAATATCATCTTTTGGGTCGGGGCTTCAGAAAGTTCTCTCTTTTCTGCCGGGGACATACGGAACTTCGCTTGTCCGCAATCACGCATTGCAAGGAGCACTCGCTGAAATGAACAAGCAAGGTGTTCCGATGGAAATAATAGAGGAAATAAAGAATTCGTTAGATTGTAACCTATACTTTTTCGAGCATAAGGTTGAAATTTCTTCGATGTATCTGATCCTCGCCGTCACCGTAGCGATTTTAATCGGCGTTTACATTCTCCTAAATTTTATAATATTGAAAAAAGAAATTCGTAAATAGTATAAAAACAAAATATTTTCGGTATCAGACATCAGAAACGGTATACACGGAGCACCTCCCACTTGAGTTCCCGGATGCTTTTCTGAAAACCGCTTTTTCCCCTCTCCAGGATGTGTCGCTTATGGATTTCCTCGTTCAAGAGCAGGCAGGAGTATTTCTGATATACCGCCAGCAGCGTCAACAGAAGGTCGTCCTCCGCCCGCACTGTCAGCGGGACAACAAAATGACAATATTTTAAGATTGTTCATAAAAAGAGCTAACAGACTTTTGTCATCGTCTGTTAGCTCTTTTGCGTTTATTTATCCTTACGCTTACTTTACCAAAAATGTTTCACGTGAAACATTCGTTCGAAATTTGCAGATTGATGTCTGATCGGCAAGAAAAACCAAAATCAGATCTTCCAATGGTCAACGCTGTCGGGGCAAAAGGTGTTTATTTTAAGAGCTCTGAGCTCAACATAGCAGCCACAAAGCGCACACATTCCAGAGGAAAGCTGTTTGCACTCTTGGCAGATCTCAAGACGGCGCTTATATTCTTCTTTGCTGCATCTTTTGTCCTTTGGGTACGAAGAAATATAGCTCTTTAAAGAGCGGATAAATTCATCTTCGTCAAGGCTGTCAAGAAGACATTTTCTGCAAAACGGCTTTGACATCATACCTTGAATTTAAATGCCGCGACCGAGTGGGCGGGAATAGTTGCAATAAGCTTGTTTTTGCATTTCTCAAAGCCGGTGTAGTCCGAAATTTTTACAGGGGTGTTTCCGTTAAAGTCATTATATGCGTGAACTTCAGATGAAACTATCTGCGCCGAAACATCGCTTATGTTGCCATGCTCGGGGTCGATTAGCATTTCGCAGTCCTCATCAAGAGAGCAGTTTGAAACGGTGAGGAAAAGCTCTTTGTCTTTCTTTGAAAGAGAATAGGTGAGCATAGGTATGGTCTTACCCGCTTTTTCAAGATACGGAGCGGCAAGGCTTGTATTTACAAGCTCTGCGTCGTGATGAGGCAGATACATCTTAAACACCTGATAGGTCGGCGTTTTCACAAGACGGCTTCCCTCGCTTAAAAGTACTGACTGCAAAACATTCATAACCTGAGCAAGATTTGCCATAATAACACGGTCTGAATGGTTATTGAAAATGTTTAGGTTTGAAGCGGCAACGATAGCGTCTCTCATGGTGTTTTGCTGATATAAAAATCCTGGGTTTGTTCCCTCCTCAACATCGTACCAGCAACCCCATTCGTCAACAATTATCTTTATTTTTCGCTCGGGATCGTACTTGTCCATAATAAGACCGTGTTTTGCGATTATCTCGTCCATGTAAAGCGTTTTTGATATAGTTTCGTAGTATTCGTCGTCATCAAAGGTCAAGGCTGCACCCTTCTTTTGCCAATCTCCCGTCGGCAGTGTGTAGTAGTGAAGCGTTATTGCACCGGTGTGCCAGGCCTTTAAGTTTTGCATCAGTTCCTCAGTCCACGAGTAATCGTCTGCGTTAGGGCCGCAGGCTATCTTCATCATATCGGGATAGCTGTAGTTTTTTGCAAAGGTCTCATATTTTCTGTACTCGTCTGCGTATGCCTGTGCCCGCATATTTCCTCCGCAGCCCCAATTTTCGTTTCCGATGCCGAGGTATTTGAGCGTCCACGGATTGTCTCTGCCGTTTTCTCTGCGCTCTTTTGCCATAGGAGAATTGCCGGCGTGAGTTATGTATTCAAGCCAGCTTGCAAGCTCCCTTACTGTGCCGCTGCCCAGATTTCCCGCAAGATACGGTTCGCAGCCGAGTTTTTCACAAAGGTCAAAAAATTCATTAGTTCCGAAGGTGTTGTCCTCAACAACTCCGCCCCAGTTTGTATTAAGTATCGGTTTGCGGTCTTTTCCAACGCCGTCGTGCCAGTGATATTCATCAGCAAAGCAACCGCCCGGCCAGCGTAAAACGGGAATTCCTATTTCTTTAAGTGCTTCTATCACGTCGTTTCTTACGCCGTTTGTGTTGGGAATATCAGAGCCTTTCCCAACGTAAATGCCACCGTAAATACATCTTCCAAGATGTTCGGAAAAATGACCGTATATCTCTTTATTTATATGACTTAACGTCTTGTTTGGATCAAACTTTAAATACGCTGTCTTCATACAAAATATCCTCTCTGTCTATATTCTTTTACCCGTTTCTGTCCTCAAGAAAAAAAGTGGCCTCCATATCTGCGATGTTAAGCGCCAGCGCAAGGGGAAACATATCCAGCGCGTTGCCAACAGTATTTTTATTCTCTTCTCCGGAAAAGCCCATATGATAGCGTATCGCAAAAGCCTCGTCCCTGGTAAGCCGCATAAATCCAGATATTATGTAAACGCTTTTCTCTCCGTGGCCATAGGGTAGAGTATCGTCAAATCTATATGTCGGAACCTTTATCCACGTTCCCGATTCGTCCTTTACGTTCCTGTAATCTTTTTTGTATACGTTTGTCTTGCAAATATCGTGTAAAAGCGCTACAACAGCAATACTTTCCTCGGAAAAATCAAGAGAGAATTTTTCCTTAGCCTCGGGTCTGTTAAGATAACTTTTCAGACATTCGTAAACATTTAAGCTGTGGTCTAAAAGTCCACCCTCGTAAGCTCCGTGGTAACGGGTAGACGCGGGAGCAGTGAAAAAATCACACGCGGGGCTTAAAAGATAATCCAGCAGCCTTTGAGAGCCCTCTCGTTTAATATTATCGCTGAATATTTCGATGAATCTTTCTTTATTTGTCATACTGTTGACCGTTCCTTTCCTGATCCTTACACAAGTATATCATAAATCCGTTTTGCTTTCAAGTGCTTGCCCGGTGTGCAAATTTGTGATATACTAGAACTTAAAGGAAACGTGTAAAAGAGAAATTGTGTGAAAGGGTGTATTTTAACATTGGAGAAAGTGCTTTTGTTTGACCTTGACGGAACACTTTTAAGAAGTGATAAAACAATATCACCGTACACGACGAAAGTTTTGCAAAAATGCAGAGAAAGAGGTCTTATATTAGGAATAGCCACTGCAAGAAGCGAGATGAATGCACGCAGGTTTATTTCTGCGGTAAACCCTGAAATAGTCGTATCCAGCAACGGCGCGCTGGTGAGCTTTAAGGGTAAAGGTGTTTACCGCTGTGAGTTTTCAAAAGAGGATACGAAAACTATCATAGATACTGCGAGAGCAGCTTTGGGCGGTGACTGTGAGATCACTGTGGACACTGCTGATAAGCACTATTGGAATTATAAAGTTTTTCCGCTTGATATTGACTCGAGCTGGGGCGAAACTACATATACCGATTACAGCCGATTTTATGAGAACGCCTTGAAAATATGTATAGGGATCAATGATGAAAAACTCGCGAGTCAGATAGCTGGTAGCGTTGGGGATTGCTCATGCTTTAAGTTTTCAGACGGGTATTGGTTTCAGTTCAGCAGGAAGTCCGCAACAAAAGAAAACGCCGTTAAAGAGCTATCGAAAGTCATGGGAATAGGGACTTCCGATATAACTGCTTTCGGAGATGATTTTATAGATATTAAAATGCTGACAGTCTGCGGAAAGGGCGTCGCGGTGGGTAACGCAATAGAAGAGGTAAAGAAAATAGCTGACGTGGTCATCGATACTAATGACAATGACGGCATTGCAAAGTATTTGTCTGATGTATATAATTTATAAACGATAATAACTTGTGAGCGTTATGTGCATTTGTACCGACGATTTACAAATAGACCTTGCTCTAAATTCTTGAAAACGGTTTTGTTATATTATTTGTTGTATTGTAATTATGGAGGAATTATGTACAAAGAAAAAATTGAAAAAATTCTGCCGAGCGTTCAAAAGCCCGCCAGATACATCGGCGGAGAGCATGGCAGCGTCGTAAAGGATAAAAATAAGGTAAGCGTGCGCTTTGCATTTTGCTTTCCAGATACATACGACGTTGGAATGAGTCACTTGGGCATGAAAATTCTTTACGGACTAAAAAACGCCGTAGAGGACTACTGGTGCGAAAGGGTTTTTCAGCCTGAACCCGATTACGAACAGAAAATGCGGGAGGAGGGAATCCTTCTTTACGGACTGGAGAGCCTTGAGCCTATAAAGGATTTTGACTTTATAGGTTTTACGCTTCAATATGAGCTCAGCTACACAAATGTCCTTAATATGCTTGATCTGGCCGGAGTGCCGCTGCACGCACGTGACAGAAAGGACCTATCACCCATTGTAGTAGGCGGGGGTCCTTGCGTATGTAACCCGGAACCGCTTGCAGATTTTTTTGACCTTTTTATTTTAGGCGAGGGCGAAAAGGTAAACTTGGAGCTTATGGAGCTTTACAAGGCGATGAAACAAAAGGGTGCAGGCAAGGAGGAGTTTTTGCTTAGTGCCGCAAAAATTGAGGGCGTTTATGTTCCCGGCTTTTATGACTTCGAGTATAACTCCGACGGAACGGTGAGATCATGCATACCTAACAGAAATGGCGTTCCCAAAAGTGTGAAAAAAAGAGTGATCGAAGATTACGATAAGGTATATTATCCGGATAACTTTGTTGTGCCGTTTACTAAAATTGTTCACGACCGTGCGGTGGTAGAGGTGCTGCGCGGATGTATAAGAGGATGCAGGTTTTGTCAGGCAGGCTTTATATATCGTCCTTTTCGTGAGAAAAGCATTGATACAATAAAACGCAATACTGAGGATCTTTGTAAAAGCACTGGATATGAGGAGGTTTCTCTTTCAAGTCTTTCTACAAGTGACCACACCCAAATCAATGAGCTTTTATCCGAACTTGTTGACTATACAAAGGAAGAGCAGATCTCTCTTTCTCTTCCTTCGCTGAGAGTGGATAACTTCAGCGAAGATGTGCTTGAAAAAATCTCAACTGTACGAAAAAGCGGACTGACTTTTGCTCCTGAGGCGGGAACTCAACGGCTGAGGGACGTCATAAACAAAAATGTGAGCGAGGAGGAGATAATGCGCTCCTGCAAAATAGCTTTTGAGGGAGGATATACATCAGTCAAGCTTTACTTTATGCTGGGACTTCCAACCGAAACGATGGAGGATATTGAGGGAATGGCGGATACCGCGCATAAGATAATCGATCTGTTTTACTCAATACCAAAAGAAAAAAGAGGAAAGGGCTCTGTCAGCGTATCAATATCCTGTGCAACTTTTGTGCCTAAGCCGTTTACTCCATTTGAATTTGAGCCACAGGCCACAAGGCAGGAGATAATTGATAAACAGGAGCATCTGATATCCTGCCTTAAAACCAGAAAAATCAAAGCAAGCTGGCATGACTATAACGTAAGCCTTCTGGAAGCGGCTCTTGCCAGAGGAGACAGGCGGCTGGGAGCAGTTATCGAGGAGGCTTGGCGGCGCGGCTGCAAAATGGACAGCTGGGACGAATACTTTAAGCCTGATGTATGGTGGAGAACCTTTGACGATCTTGATATTGATCCTGAGTTTTACGCCTGCCGAAAGAGAGATTACTCTGAGGTGTTTGCGTGGGATCATCTTGACTATATGGTGTCAAAAAGCTTCTTTATAAGGGAAAATAAGCTTGCTTATCAGGCAAAAACTACTCCTAACTGCAAGGAAAAATGCTCCGGCTGCGGAATAAAAAAAGAGTGCGGAGGTGTGTACTGTGGAGGAAAATAGGTTCGACCGACGTATTACATTTTCTAAATACGACAGAGCGGTGTTTATCTCTCACCTCGATCTTATGCGGACTATGCAAAGGGCTTTTAAGCGCGCAGACCTTCCCATATGGTATACACAGGGCTTTAATCCGCACGCTTACATTATGTTTCCGCTTGCGCTTTCTCTGGGAATTTCAAGCGACGTCGAAATAATGGACGCCTCGCTTACTGAGGACATTACCTGCGATGATGTAACAAAGAGGCTTAACTCTGCATTGCCTACAGGATTGAAAATAATTAAAACCGCACTTCCGGTAAACAAGCACACGGCTATCAAAAAAGCAGAGTACGAAATTATATTAAGCGCTGCACAACGTGATTTTAATGAATTTATTTCCCGGGAAAAAATAGAGATAAAAAAGAAAACCAAGAAAAGTTCTGAAAAGCTCATAGATATAAAGCCTGACATCGAGTTGCTCGGAATCAATACGAAGGACGAGGAAATATCAATATGCGTGAGGCTTCCGGCGGGATGCGGCTTAAATATAAATCCTTCAGTTTTGCTTGAAGCCTTTTCGGAGTTTACGGGCAAAGTCTATACCGCTAAGATAAGTCGGACAAGGATACTGGATAATAACGGTGAGGAGTATCGCTGAAAAGATTTTGAGGGCAATGTTGGTTTCAAGAATAATGCCTGACTTTATTTCTAACGTTTTAAAAAGCAGAATTATAAAAAATTTCCAAAAACTATTGCATTTTATTTCTGGATATGATATAATATCAAGGCATTTTAAAATCCGTCGCGAAATCCGACGGGAGTTAATGCGTATCAATCGATATACATTAAAGCGGATAGTCCTCTGGCACTGCAACAGGGCAGGGTGTATGAATGTCTGAAAAAACAGGAGGTATTTAAAGTGGACGCTTTAAAACTGATTTCAAATTCAAGCCTTAAGGCTGAAGTTCCTGAGCTTAACATCGGTGACACTGTTAAGGTCCATGTTAAGATCAAGGAGGGCGACAAGTCAAGAATCCAGGTGTTTGAGGGAACGATCATTGCTAAAAAGCATGGCGGCGTAAGCGAGACCTTTACGGTAAGAAGAGTTGCTCACGGCTGCGGAATCGAGAGAGTTTTCCCGGTACATTCGCCGGTTGTTGACAAGGTTGAGATTGTTAGAAGCGGTAAGGTAAGAAGAGCTAAGCTCTACTATCTGAGAAACAGAGTTGGTAAAGCCGCTAAAGTCAAAGAAGCAATCAGATAATCAAAAAACGGAGTGCATATGTGATGCGCTCCGTTTTTTGTATAAGCTTTTATATGGAAAGCATATGCATGGATTTCCTTTTCATCATTTTATCCGATAATTTGTTGACAGATTTTTACTTATGTGCTATACTTTTCATGCAAGTTATTTTATTATCACGAAAGGATGATATCTATGAAGCTTAAAAGAATTCTTGCGGTTGTATCTGCCTGTGCTATGGCGGTGGGTGTTATGGCCGGATGCGGAAAGAGTGAAGGATCGTCAAAGAGCGACAAATCAACAGGTGAGGCGGCTAAAGACTACAAGATCGGCGTGGTTCAGATCATGGAGCATATGTCGCTCAACACTATAAGAGATGCCGTTGTTTCACAACTTGAAGAGCTTGGCTACAAGGACGGCGATAATTGTACTATTGATCTTCAGCAGGCAAACAACGATACATCTATGGTCACACAGATACTTGATAAGTTCAAGGCTGACGGAGATGACATTATCGTAGCAATAACGACTCCCTGTGCCGCTGCGGCTGCTGCGTATTCTGACGAGATACCGGTAGTTTTCTCTGCGGTAACTGACCCGGTTGCGGCAGGTCTTGTGAAGGATTGGGAAAACTCGGGTGACGAAAACCTCACCGGAACGTCTGATAAGCTTGACATCACACGTATTCTTGACACCGCGCTTGAGATCACACCGGATATAAAGAAGCTTGGATATCTTTATAATAACGGAGAGCAAAACTCGGTTGCCTGCCTTGAAGAGGTAAAGGCATACTGCGTGGATAAGGATATCGAGGTAGTTGAGGCTTCCGCCACTAATGCAACTGAGCTTTCAGAGGCGGCAACGACGCTTTTCTCACAGTGCGACGCGGTATTTTCTCCTAATGATAACACCGTTGCGGGAGCAATGGGAACGGTCGCTAAAATTGCTATTGATGCTAAAAAGCCAATGTATGTAGGCGCTGATTCAATGGTTAAGGACGGCGGATTTGCCACAGTAGGTATTGAGTATACTGATCTTGGAAAAGAAACTGCTAATATGGTTGACAGGATCTTAAAGGGTGAAAAGGCAGGAGATATTGCCGTTAAGGTGTTTAACGAGGATCTAAGTACGTATATAAATAAGTCTACGGCTGACGCTATCGGCGCTGAAATTCCAAAGGACATTTTAGAGGGCGAAAAAACCATTATAGTTGAATAAATGTTGCAAAACAGTATAAAATGATGTATAATATCAGAGTGGAAATTTATTTTCACTCTGATATTTTGTTTTTATTATTTTACGGAGAAAATTATGAGCACAAACAAGAAAAAAATCATTTCGTGGATACCAAGAGTTCTGGTGCTGGCGGCGGCATTGGTGCTTATAAATACGCAGCTTTACACAAGTCAAATCATTGATACTCTTGAAATGGGCTTTGTCTTTTCACTGCTTGCCATGGGTATTTTCATTTCTTTCAGAATACTCGATATTCCGGATCTTTCAGTAGACGGAACTTTTGCGCTGGGAGCGTCTGTTTCGGCATTGCTTACATATAACGGGCACCCGGTTCTGGCGATTTTTGCATCTCTTGCCGCGGGAGCGCTTGCGGGCGGTGTTACGGGGGTTCTTATCACGAAGTTTAAGGTTCAGCCGATACTTGGCGGTATCATAACTATGACAGCGCTGTTGTCGATAAATCTGTTTATCCTGGGAGCGCCTAACCGCTCGCTCTGGAAGAACAGCACAATCTTTACACTCATGCAGAGTGTTCTTAAGGACTATACCGACATAATCATTTCGGGAGCGGTCATGCTTTTAGTGTTTGCGATAATGTTCTGGTTTTTGAAAACACAGATCGGGATGAGTTTGAGAGCAACTGGCGACAATGAGTTTATGGTAAGAGCTTCGTCTATAAACTCTGACACTATGAAGATAATAGGATTTATGATCGCAAACGCTCTTGTATCTCTTGCGGGCGCTATGAACGCTCAGATAACAAAGACGGGCGATACTAACTCAGGAACGGGTATGCTCGTGGTGGGGCTTGCGTCAATCATAATAGGCGAGATATTCTTTTCACGCCACACTATATTTTCCGGCCTTGCGGCGGCTATATTCGGTGCGGTTTCATACAGGTTTATACTGGCGTTTGCAATGAGTCTTGGAATTGATACAAAGTTTACAAAGCTTTTGTCGGCGGTAATAGTAGTTATCGCGATCGCTCTGCCCATTGTCAGAAAGAGCGTTTCAGGCGGATTAAAACGCATAAAGGAAAGGGGCGAATAAGTCATTGCTAACAATAGAACACGCAAGCGTTATTTTTAATGCGAAAACGGTCAATGAAAAGGTCGCCCTTAGGGATTTTACCTGTAAGATAGATGACGGCGACTTTGTAACAGTAATCGGTTCAAACGGTGCGGGGAAATCTACTCTTATGAATGCAATTTCGGGAAGCCTGATGCTTGATGAGGGAAAAATCTTGCTTGACGGCAAGGATATCACGAGGTTTAAGGAGCATAAAAGGGCTCGGTTCATTGGCAGGCTTTTTCAGGATCCGCTTAAGGGAACGGCGCCTAATATGACCATTGAGGAAAATCTAGGGCTTGCTTATTCAAGAGGAAAAAAGAGAACTCTTAATATCGGCATAAACAAGCGGGATATAAGTCTTTTCAGAGAAAAGCTCAAGGCTTTGGGGCTTGGACTCGAGGACAGAATGAAGACTCCGGTAGGGCTTCTTTCAGGTGGACAGCGTCAGGCACTTACGCTTTTGATGGCTACTATTGTAACGCCAAAGCTTCTGCTTTTAGATGAGCATACAGCGGCGCTTGATCCTGTTACAGCAAAGAAGGTAATGCAAATAACCGATGAAATCGTAAAAAAAGATAGGATAACAACCCTTATGATAACTCACAACATAGAAGGCGCGTTAAAGTATGGCAATAAAACGATCGTGCTGTCTCAGGGACAAATGCTTATGGACTTAAATGGTGACGAAAGAAAAAACATGACGGTTGAGGGACTTATGAAGCTTTATTCAAAAAACGCAGCGGATTCACTTTCGGACAAAATGGTTTTATAAAAAATGTTGAAATAAAATTTATTTTGTGATAAAATCAAAGTATACTGTTTACGGAGGACGTTTAAATGACTTTAAAAAAAGCCTTATCCGTTTTAATGGCATGTCTTTTGATTTCGGCATTGCCGATAGCGGCGTATGCTGATAATAAGATGCCGCTTAACACCAGCTATACCGGATACGACGAGGACCCTGCCATAGTTTATGATGACGATTTAAGCTATGACTTTTCACTTGATATAGCCTCGGTTATAGTTAGCTTTGAGCTTGAAAAGTATAGCGAAGAACAGGGCTTTGCACTTAAAATGGTCGTAAATGATGTGACCGATTCAAACGATTACTACTTTTTAACACTTGCAACAAATGACTGGGCTTTGGTTGATACCGGATATGGTGTTGTAAACGATCCTATAGAGCCGGTGGGCGAGGGAAATTATAACGTAAAGTTTGATGTGTCTAAGCTTGGTGAAATGACCAACATAAAATTCAACCTGTGGCAGGGAACCGCAAAGATACACGGCGTTGCGTATCTTGATGAAGACGGTAATCTTCTTAATAAAACAGGCAGCATTGAAACAGCGGATCAAGGCTGTTATGTTCCGGGAGAAGGAAAGGTATCTGATTTTGATACAAGTAAGCTGCAACAGCCAGTAACTCAAGGTCAGACTGAAACCGTTACTATAAATACAAACGATGCTGATTCGACAAAAACCAAAAGTATTATAGGACAAAGAATGCCATGGCTGTTTAATGTCTTAAGTGCTCAGTTTTTTGGAATAAGGATAGTATGGATCCTGGTGGTATTTTTCTTGCTTTTGGGAATAGGCTTTATAACTGCCGCGATACTGCTTACAAGAAAAAGGCGCGGCGAGCATTATAATAAAGAAAACACAAATAGAAAAAAAGCAGATAAAAATGGCTCGAATAATAACATCACAGAGAAAAAGAGTCGAGCTCCCAGAGATATCGAGAAACGAGGTTAGCTATGAAAAAATTTATTGTATCTGTTATATGTGCGGCGGTTATGGCGGCATCGGCTTCGGCAGGTTTTAGCTTCGCCGATGATACTCAGGCCGCACCTGAGACTCAGACGCAGAGCGAAGATCTGTCTTCTGCGGAAACTCCCACTATGACTGCTGAAATCACGGCATCTAACAGCAGAGCGGACGGCGATCCGCTTTCTCAGACAGAAGAAAAAGAAATTCCGCTCAGCTTTTACATAGGCGGCGGAGTGATGGCTGTTTTCATATTAGCGTCTGTTGTTGTGCTTATAATCGGAAAAAGCAAAAAAAACGATTAACTATTCTCGCTTGTTTTTTGTTTTATTTGTGCAAAGTCTACATAAATAAATATAGAATTTTGTAAGATTTGATATTGCAAACGAAGTGTTAATGTGCTAAAATATAAGAGCAATGATGTAAATGGGGTAATTATGCTCACTAGAGAAAAGTATTTCATTTATATTTATCATTTCAACATATTTTAAGGAGGAAAAAACAATGAAGTTAAGCAAGAGAATTTTAGCTTGCACAGCCAGCCTTGCGTTAGCTGTTTCGATGCTTTCGGCTACATATGCAAGCGCTGATCTTGAAGAGACTGCTAAACCATTCTCTGAGGCTCCGGAGTTTCGTAAAAACGGAATCGATCTTAAGGCGGATGAAGTATTTTCGACATCTACGGCGCTTCCTGACAGACCGACAGTAGGAATCAGCTTCCAGATGGGCCAGACCTATTACTACAGAGGTGGATTTTCCGATAAGGATGTAACTACAACTTCGAGCGCTTATGTTGACGGAGAAAAGTATGCCTTTACGTATACATTGTCTCCATGGGCACATTTTTATGTCCATGCTGCTGCGGTAAGCTATACGTCTGACGGCAAGAAGCTGGCAACAAAAAGAGGTTCCGACACCACGATAGGTGTTGCACAGCCAGGCGGAGCACCGAACATTTATATGGACGCAAGCGGAAATGTTGTAGATGTTCCTGATACAAGTAATATTCCTGAGGGCGTAATTCAATACTTCCAGGAGGCCGAGACTAAGGACGCAGTTATCGGAGCAGACGGAACATATAAAGCTGCGATCGTAAATCACGATTTTGCGGCTGATAAGAATTCTGCACCGGGATTCAATATGCTTTACCTTTCTTCAAATATTGGATACTTTGACGGTAAGGTTTCTGATAAGCCGTTCGCAGTAAGCGCAAGCGCACTTAATACGACTATTACAGAAGCTGAAGCATTTGTTGCAGATCTTAAGGCTGACCTTGACGAACTCAAAAACTCATCTGAGGATCCGACAGAGCCAACCACAGAAGAATTAACTGAGGAAACTACTGATGATGTGGCAGCAGCGGCAGAGGAGCCGACAGAGGCACCCACTGATGCAAATGTTGATGATGCTAATGCTGAGAAAATAGCTCAGATCGAGGAAAATATTGCTAAGATTGAGGCGGCGATTGCAGAGGCTAAGGAGACTGCCGTAAACGATGGAAAAACTCTTCCGTCAGACTATTCACTTAAGATCACTGGAATGAATGTAAATTGCTATGATTCCAAGGATGCTTATGATGCACAAACTCCTGACAGAACAGTTCCTGTTAAGGGATTCTCGACAAGATCACCGCTTAATACAACAAACAGTAATACAACCTATAATTTCTCAGAGTATAACATTGTTGATACCTACAGCGATAAGGGCTTCAATACATATGGAAGTGGAATCGGCAGTGTAACTACTACGGACGGACTTACTACCGGATATATGACAGGTGACAGTTCTGCTCTTCTTTCAGATGGACAGCTTGATGGTATCGGAGGACTTGTTACACTTTCAACCGAGGGATGCACAATGCAGCTTCCTACATACGCTCTTGAGGTAGAGTTTACTGTTGAGGATACTGAAGTATTCGGAATGCAGGCTGCAATTGATTCTTCACTTGAAAATGTGTTGGCTGCATTGAAGGATGCAGGCGCTCTTGTTTGGTCTGAACTTGATTCTGCTATTGCAAAGGCAGAGGCTATTAACAAGGATGAGTACACAAGTGCTTCTTATGACAAGATGATGGCAGCTGTTGAGGCAGCAAAGGCTTTGAAGGCTAAGTTTGAAAACGGTGAAGAGGTAACTCAGGAAGAGATCGATGCTGCTACACAGGCAATCAATGATGCGTATAACGCTCTTGAGCCTATAGCACCGGATCCGACTAACGCTCCGAATGCTGGAAGCAACGGAACACAGCAGCCTTCGTCTGATAAGGGCGGAAACGGAAGCGGAAATTCTTCCACTGATACAAACCCGAGCACAGGCGCTGGCATTGCGGTAACTGCATCTATGGCAGTACTTGTTGCAGCTGGATTTGTAATTTCCAGAAAGAGAAAGTAATTCAAGATAAAATCAAATAGGCAATAGTAAAACCGATCGGTAAATCCGGTCGGTTTTATTAGTTATTGTGAAAAGTTGGTGTTACTTTAACTCGAAATTTTTAAATTCAACCTCAATGCTGCCAATGTCAAGCGTCTTGGGCATATCGTTTTCAAATGTGATTTCATAATCCATTTCACCGGCTGAGCCCTTTGCAATGACGGTGTCACTCTTAGTGGAAAATTTAACATCGGCAGAAAGTGTTGCCGAATCAAGTGCAGAAATTATCATGGTGCTGATAGCACTATCGGGAAGCGAGTCTCTGTCATCGGTAAATTCTATATCGCCCAGTTTTACGTTGTATTTGTCGCCTTCGTATGTAATTACAAGTCCGTTGATTTCCTCGGGCTTAGTGTAAGAAAATGTCCACCTCGCCTCATCCCGGTCAAGGCTTCCGATATATTCGTCACTTTCAGTTTTTATTTCCACCTCGCAGGTGTACGGTGCTTTCAGTTCTACCTTTTTGGCTTCGGTGCATCCGAACATAGGAATCGCAAGTGACGCACACATAATGATTTTCCAGGTTTTTTTGGACACAATATCATCTCCGGTTCAGTCCTCAATTTTTGAGAGAACACCCGGCATAGAGCCTAAAATATCAGTCGGGAGGATACTTCGCTTTGAAAAGCTATCTGAAAGCTCCTCGGCGCATAGCCCCAGAATATATGCCCCCAGCGCCGCTGCATCTATGGGTTTTACGCCTTGAGCAGCCAGAGAGGCGATCATTCCGGCCAGCATATCACCGCTTCCTCCTTTTGAAAGAGCGGAGTTCCCCTTAGAGATAACGTATGCGCTTTTGCCGTCATAAACGAAAGATTCTCTTGACTTTGAAATCACGGTTACGCCATACTCATCGCAAAACCGCACGGTTTCGCTGATCCTGTCGCCGAGGGTATCCTTGAGACCCTTGCCTATAAGCCTTGAAAGCTCGGCAGGGTGTGGTGTAAGAATAACTCTTGCCTTTGTGTTCTTTAGTATATCTATATTCGGACAAATCGAGTTTATTCCGTCGGCATCAATAATTAAAACACCTTTTGTTTTTTCGACTATCTTCTTTATGAGTTCAGCTGTGTTATGTGTATTTCCCAGACCGCAGCCGATTAGAACACAGGAGGACTTTTCACATTCGTTAAGTATTGTATCAGCGCTTTTCTCAGAGATTGTACCGTCGCTGCACGGTTCAACAGGAAGAAGAATAGCTTCGGGAATTTTTGTAGCGATAGTCTTTGCAACGTTGCTTGTGGTTATCACTTGCGTAAGTCCAACGCCGCATCTCATAGCAGCCAAAGAAGAAAGCACCGCCGCGCCGATGTACTTGTTGCTTCCGACTATCAGCGACACCCTGCCAAATGTACCCTTGTGCGAATTGTCGGGACGATATGGCAGAACCTCCTTGGCTTTTTCTGCGTCAAACATTTCAATCGCAAATGAATTGTCTGCTCTGTCTGGAATACCGATGTCACGCACAGTTATTTCTCCGCAGAATTCTCTAGCGGGAGACAGAAGACATCCAAGCTTTACCGCATGAAAACTCACTGTTTTGTGATATTTTACCGCGCCGCTTGCCACAAAGCCGTTTTTGCAATCCACTCCGCTTGGAAGATCGCAGGCGATTTTGTGGGCGCTAGAGCTATTTACTTCCGCAAATAAATCGGCAACCGGTTTTGAAAACTCACCGTGAAATCCCGTGCCAAAAACGCAGTCAACAATTATTTCTGCATTGATTATTGTGTTTTCATAGCCATCGTCACCAAGACATACAACGGGAATGCTTTTGTCAAGAGCGCAAAAAGCTGACCTAGCGAGCGGTGTTTTTACTTCTCCGATAATAAGAACGGTCGGAGAGATGCCCGAGCTTAGCAACAGATTAGCAGCAACCAGTCCGTCACCGCCGTTATTGCCCAAACCCACCAGTATAAGGCAGCTTGTTATCATATTTTCATACGCATAACTTTTGATTTCTTCAAAAAGCGCAAAGCCTGCGTTATCCATGAGTTGTTTTAGTGAAACGCCAAACTCGCATGAGCGCTTTTCAGCTTCAAGCATTTGCTCTTTTGTCAGTATTTTCATTTTTCTTCCTCTTTGTATGCTATTACCGTTGCAATCGCAAGCGCCTTTATGTGACTTATGCTTACATCAAAGCACAAGTCCTGTGCCGCCGCTTTTGCCGTTCCGGAAAGTCTTAAGTATGGCTTTCCCAATTCGTTTCGTAAAACCTCGACCTCAGCAAGTTTAAAGTTTCTGACACCCGATCCCAGAGCCTTTGAAAATGCCTCTTTGGCGGCCCAGTTTCCTGCATAGGACTCAAATCGGTTTTTCTTTTTGTCAATAAGCTCTATCTCATCGAGAGAGAATACCCGCGTCTTAAAACGTTCATTTAAAAGGCTTTTTTTGATTCTCTCCACCTCGACAATGTCTGTTCCGATCCTGTACATGGCGTTAAGTCCTTTTTGCTGTTCGGGGAATATATCGCTCGACAAGCGCAAGCATATCTTCGTTTGGGGTGAATATCAGCCGAGTCGCACCCAGATCCTTGTGACGAAAGTCCATATAATAGCTTGAGTCGCTTGAACGGTCGCTTACATCGACCAAGGTCTGATCACCGCTTGCGGCAGTATCTGCCTTTCCGAATGAAACCACACTTTTGATATCAACTGTTATAAGACGCTTTCTCTTTCTTTGTCCCATTATTTTGTCAACATCCATTTCGCCGTTTGTAAAAATGTATTCGTACTCGGTGTAAAAGCCGCTGAGTATATAATAAGTTCCCCACAAAACCAACGCTGCAAAAACAAGTCCGACCAAAATATTGTTAAGAATAGTCATTGACAGAAATACCATCAAAGAAGCCACTATCACACCTGCGGCAGTTACAAGAAGTCTCTTTTTTGTGTCTGACGGGTCTTTTCCTTTAGTGATAAGCTGTTCCTTAAAGTTTTCCATTTTTTACTCCTTAAAATAAATAGTTTTTCGCTTTTATTTTAACACACTTCACAAAAAACTTCAACGGGTTTAAGCGGATGCATCAAAACTTTTTATTTGTGCTTGATATAGAAATTGTTAGCGCATAGTTTGCATTATTCTCTAGTATGTGCTACAATGATAAAAAACAACGGAGGAAAACTTACTTGAAGCTTGTAGTACAGAGAGTTTTGTCGGCGTCGGTTGAGGTTCACGGCAAAACAGTCGGAGAGATAAATAAGGGATACCTGGTTTTATTCGGCGCAGGGGCGGGAGATACCGAGGAGGATTGTGAGCGACTATCAAATAAGCTAATAAACCTGCGAATATTTTCCGATGAAAATGACAAGATAAACCTGTCGTTAAACGATGTTTCAGGAGAGCTTTTGATAGTTTCTCAGTTCACTCTTTACGCTGACTGCAGAAAGGGCAACCGGCCGAGTTTTGTCAATGCTGAAAAGCCGGACAGAGCAAACGAGCTTTATGAACATTTTGTATCGCTTTGCAGACAAAAAACCGGCAGAAAGGTATCAACTGGAGTTTTCGGAGCGGATATGAAGGTATCGTTGATTAACGACGGACCGTTTACCGTTATTTTGGAGTAATTTAGAATCAACAAAATGTCCGTAATCATATTCTTTTAATAAGAGTATGAGGAGGACTTTTTTTATGCTTTCTTTTTTGCAGTATATTTTTTCAAACATTTTAATTTTTGCGCTTCACCTTGACAAAAATACGGCTTTTCCAAAACCACTCAGCGAAAAGGAGGAACGCGAATGTTTTGAAAAAGTGGCTCAGGGTGACAAAGACGCCAGAATAAAAATAATCGAGCACAATCTAAGGCTTGTAGCGCACATAGTAAAAAAATACTCGTCGTCAACATCTGACAACGAGGACTTGATTTCAATAGGAACAATAGGACTTATGAAGGCTGTAACGACCTATAATCACCTCAAGGGAACAAGATTTGCAACGTATGCAAGCAAGTGTGTCGAAAACGAAATCCTTATGTATTTCCGCTCGCTTAAAAAGACAGCGTCCGAGGTGTATTTCGACGACCCGATAGACACCGATAAGGATGGAAACACACTAACGCTTATAGACATCATCGCAGGTGATGAAAATATTATCGATAAAATAGATCTTTCAATAAGCACAAAACAGCTTTATAACTTTATCGAGAGTACTCTTGACAACAGGGAGCGTGAAATAATCATCATGCGCTACGGACTTTTTGGAAAAACGCCGCTGACACAAAGAGAGGTGGCAAAGGAATTCAACATTTCAAGAAGCTATGTATCCAGAATTGAAAAAAAGGCCCTGATGAAACTAAAAGAAAAATTTGATAAAAACGGTGAATACAATTAAAAAAACTGTTAAAACTATCCTTGAGGAAAATAAATCGAAGGGATGTTTTATAAATGAAAAAGGACAGCGGAAAACTCACCGGAATATTAAATGCGGTAAAAGCAAGAAGAACTATACTGATAGTATTAGCGGCGTTTTTGCTCATAGGGCTGATAAGCTACTGGTCGTATCAGAAGACCATGACAAGGCTTTTGAACAACGAGATCCTGACAGGACAAAACGTAAACAATGTAGCAGCCGATATCGCAAAGGAGGATGTCACCGAAGCTACACAGGAACCGACTACTGAAGAACCTCCCGCGACAGAGCCGTCTAACAGCATGGGCTTTGAGATGCCACTTGAAGGGGAGTTTACAAATGGTTTTTCAAACGGCGAGCTTGTAAAGAGCGAAACGCTTGGCTATTGGCTCACACATGACGGGGTTGATATAAAGGCTGAAAACGGCACACCGGTTTTATCAGCCGGAGAGGGCATTGTTGAAGACGTATACGATGATACGCTATGGGGAACGTGTGTGGTTATTGACCACAAAAACGGGATAAAGAGCTATTATTTCGGACTTAACAAAGATCTTGACATATCCGAACAAGAGGAAATCGTTACCGGACAAAAGTTAGGTACCGTTGGAGAAACAGCAGAAATCGAGAGCAAGCAGGGCGCTCATCTTCACTTTGCAATGAAGCAAAACGACGAGTGGATAGACCCGGTTTTGTATGTAAACGAAAACTAAAGAAGCGGCAAGATTATTTCTCGCCGCTTTTACTTTATCGGTTTTATTCGCCCGGTTATGTGTTTTCAGATGCTTTCTCACCGCCTGTGCCATCAGCCTTTTTGGCGGTTGCGGTGGTAGTAGTCGTTGTGGTTATGTTATAGTTGTTTACCGGAGAAGCCGGGGTTTTGATTTCTGTTAAATCATAATCACTCATACAGCTTCTTATATACTTATCCATTAGTACTTCTTTATCAGGATTGGTTTCCTCGGTGAAGAGTACATTGTAATTCAGCCTTCCGTCAGACAACTTATAAATATTCTCGGCAGCAAATACCATATACAATGTGCTGCTTTGTGTATTTATCTGATAGACTTCATAATATTTGTTGTATGCTATGTCTTTATTTTTGTCTTTTTTTATGCCCAGATAGCTGTTGATAAGCTTGACCTTGTTCTGGTTTTTCATATACGGAGTAAGAGAAGCACGGAAGCTCTCAGCTAACTTATTCTGATCAAAGTCGCCTGACTTTTCTATGTATTTTGACACATTTTCCGGAACGGTATATGTTCTTTCGTCCTTTAGCAAAACATATCCTGCGCTTAAAAGATCGCTGTCGTTATACTGTCTGCCATCAACCGTTTTGTAAACGACCCTTACTCTTATAACTTGTCCTGCTTTCAGGTTTTCCGTTACATCCGCTTCAAAATCAAAGTATGTGTTTATAGCGTTTAACGACTTGCTAGTGTCATATCCTGAAATGCGAAGATATGGGTCTATGCCGTCAAAAATAACCTCCACGTTTTCAAACGGGTCAAGCGTATTTATCGCGTTTAACCTGCCTACCGTTATACTTTTTCTTGATTCCTTGCCGACCGAGTAAAAATGCCCGCCGTACTCTATGGTGCCGGATTGTTCATCATAGCTGTTGCCCTTGTATTTTGCCGTTACAGTTACTGTATCGCCCTCACTCAGATTAGTACTCGGAGAAACAGAAAAGTCAAAGTTATCAAGCACCATATCAGAACACCCGGACATATCAACTGATACCTTGCCATATCCTTCAACGCCCGTAAATATGTATTTGAGATCCTTAAACGGATCAAGGGTAGAGGAATTGGTAAGCCCTGTTACTTTGATGTCAAATTCGGTATTTTCAAGTCTTACGCCTTTTTTTAAGAATGCCCAGCTGTCGTAGCTTACTTCAACTTTTATCACGTCTCCGTTTTTGATGTTATCTTTTTTGGAAAGAGAAGTGCCGGTGCGGATGATTCCGTCCACAGTTGTTTTATAGGTTTCGTCTCTGGGATCGTCTGCAACAAAGATCGACTTTCTCAAAAGCTCTTGGATCTCCTTGGCACGTTCGGTATCGGTATCAAAAACGTCGCTGAGCTTTGGCGTTCCCTCCGCACCGTCCTGCGTTGCAGTGAATAGATCCAGGTCCTCGTTAAAGGTAACATATCCTATGCCATAGTGGTTGCTGCCGTCAAAGTGAACGGACAAAAGCTCCTTACAGTCAAACGATGTAAACGCGTATCTGTATATGATCCAAAGTCCGGCTGATACTATCGCCAGAGCTAATATCACCCAAATCAGAACTACAATTACTCCAAGCGCACGTTTTTTTCTTTTCTTTGGCTTGTCCGTGTCAGTTGGCACAACCGGCGCGTTACAAAACGGACATATCTTAGAGCTTGGAAAAATTTCCTCTTTGCAGTTTGCGCAAAAATATTTTTTTTCTTTTGCCATATTAAGCCTCCGCATTTTTCGCCTTAATTCTACGATTTCATTATAGCCCCAAAACAGGTAAAAGTCAATTGTTTTGCTTGACATAAAAGAATTGAGAGTGTATACTTGATAAGAAAATATTGAGTTGAGGAGAAGTTAAAATGTGGGCATATGAAAGTGTATTTTATCAGATATATCCGCTTGGTTTCTGCGCGGCGCCATTTGAAAATGATGGAGTGTTAAAAAACAGGATAAAAAAGGTAACAGAATGGATACCTCATATAAAAAAGCTTGGTGCAAACGCAATATACTTTTCACCTGTTTTTGAGTCTGACAGCCACGGATATAACACGAGAGATTATAAAAGAATTGACACACGTTTAGGCACAAACGATGATTTTAAAGCTGTGTGTTCGGCACTTCACAAGGAGGGCATAAGAGTCGTTCTCGACGGAGTGTTCAATCATGTCGGCAGAGGCTTCTGGGCTTTTCAGGATGTTCTCAGGAACAGAGAAAATTCTCCTTACCGCTACTGGTTCAACATTGATTTTAACGGAAATTCGCCATACTCAGACGGCCTTTGGTATGAGGGCTGGGAAGGCCATTACGACCTTGTGAAACTGAATCTGAGAAATGAAGAGGTGATAAGCCACATATTCGACTGTGTAAAAGCATGGGTGGAGGAGTTTGACATTGACGGACTTAGGCTTGACGTGGCTTATATGATCGATAGAGATTTTCTTCGCCGCTTAAGAGGTTTCTGTGATGGTTTAAAGGATGAGTTTGTGCTTATCGGAGAAATGATACACGGTGATTATACGCAGATAGTAAACGAGTCAATGCTTCACAGCGCAACCAATTATGAATGCTATAAGGGGCTTTACTCAAGCTTTAACAGTATGAATATGTTTGAGATATGTCACTCTCTGAAAAACCAGTTCGGGCCGGAGAATTGGTGCCGATATCGGGGGATGCATCTTATGTGCTTTGCGGACAATCACGATGTATCGAGAATAGCAAGCGTTCTGACAAACGAGCGGCATCTTCCGCTTTTGTATACTCTTATGTTTTCTATGCCGGGAATACCCTGCATATATTACGGAAGCGAGTGGGGAGCAAAAGCTGATAAAAAGGACGGTGACCCCGCTTTGAGAGTATCCTTTGAGCAGCCGGTGTTTAACTGGCTTTGTGAGCACATATCAAGGCTTGCGAACATAAAGAAGCATTCCTCGGCGCTTAATTACGGAAGTCTGTCAGTTCCCGTTCTTACTAACAAGCAGTGCATTATCGAGCGAAGATCTGAAAACGAGAGGATACTCGCCTGCATAAACGCGGATTCTGAGGAATACACTGCCCATTTTGATGTGGGCTGCGGAGAGGCCGTTGATCTTTTAACGGGAAATAGATTCGATTTTGGCGGAGGAACAAGACTTCCCGCGTATTCAGGACTCATTTTGTGCTGTGAATGTTAGAAGAAAAGCTTGATTACGAGGCTAAATATTCAGAACTTTTTGTATCTTTTGCATAATATTGTCGTTTTGATTTGGGCAAACTATGTAAAAAAGGTTGATTTAACCGCTTAAACCTTGACTTTTGGGCGGTTTGGGAGTATACTTTAAGCATAAATTTAAAAAAGATGGAGGATAAGTTATGACTAAGGCAGAACTTATTGAAGCAATTGCCGCAAAGGGCGATTACTCAAAGAAAGACGCAGAAAAGGCTCTTAAGTGTGTAATTGACACGGTAACTGAATCGCTCAAGAAGGGCGAGAAGATCTCTCTGGTAGGCTTCGGTACATTTGAAGTTAAGGAGAGAGCGGAAAAGACTGCAATAAATCCCAGAACCAAGGAAACTATTAAGGTTCCCGCAAAGAAGGTTCCGGCATTCAAGGCAGGAAAAGGTCTTAAGGACGCTGTCGCTGAATAAGCGTGTGCGTCAGGAAGGGGTAGTTTATCATGGCTGTAACTAAGAAAACAGAAGAGAAAAAGGCAATTGAAGCACAGGCACCTAAGGCTGCTGAGAAGAAGGTGGCTGCAAAGAAGACTGCCGTTAAAAAACCGGCTGCAAAGAAGGCTCCTGCTAAGAAGGAAGCCGCTGTTAAGGAAAATGTTGTTGTTGAGTTTTACGGCAAGCAGATAATCGCAAAGGATGTAGTTGCCGCTTGTGAAGCTGCATACAAGTCTGAGAACAAGGCTGCTATAAAGTCTATCGATGTTTATGTTAAGCCGGAAGACAACGCTGCTTACTATGTTGTTAATGCAAAGGTAGCAGGAAAGATCGATCTTTAATCGACCCTTATACAGAAGAGTTTGAAAGCGTCTGAATGTCAGGCGCTTTTTTATGTACAAGTTGTAAAAAGTTGCAATTGCAATACAAAAGTTGCAATTGCAATAGAAGAATATGCCATAATATGGTATCATAATAACCGGAATAAAAATTTCCATAAAGAGGTTTATTTTCTAAGGAGGTAAATAATATGGCGAAATGGGTTTGTCCGGTTTGCGGATATGTTTACGAAGGAGACACTCCTCCTGAGAAGTGCCCGCAGTGCGGAGTACCGGGAGAGAAGTTTACAAAAAGCGAGGCAACAGATATTACCTGGGCTGATGAGCATAAAGTAGGCTCTGCTCAGGGTCTTGATGAAGAGGTCGTACAGGGTCTTAAGGACAACTTCAGCGGCGAGTGCTCTGAAGTAGGTATGTATCTTGCAATGGCAAGAGTTGCTTACAGAGAGGGATATCCTGAGGTTGGTCTTTACTATGAGAAGGCGGCTTGGGAAGAGGCTGAGCATGCGGCTAAGTTTGCAGAGCTGTTAGGAGAAGTTGTTACCGACTCTACCAAGAAGAATCTCGAGATGAGATATATGGCTGAAAACGGCGCTTGTGAGGGCAAGCTTAAGCTTGCTAAGCGCGCTAAGGAGCTGGGATACGATGCTGTTCATGACACTGTTCACGAAATGGCAAAGGACGAAGCACGTCACGGATGTGGCTTTAAGGGACTTTACGACAGGTATTTTAAATAATTAGCTTATGCCGTTTATAATGAAGAAAGGTCAAGGGGTTATCCTTTGACCTTTTTCTTTGTAAAAACAAATAAAACAATCGACAAAAAGCGCGTATTTTTGTTGCATTTGACGTTAATATATGCTATACTAATACTATATGAAACATATTATGCTTATCTGATTTTTTGTAAGGAGAATGTTATGCCGCTTTACAGATACACAGCCAAGGATATAGCAGGGAAGGTAAAACGCGGTGCTCTTAATGCTGCCAGTCCTGATACGCTGAAAAAGGCACTCAGAGACATGGGGTTATACCTTTCAAGCTTTACCGAAAAGATAGATAAAAACAGAAATAAAAAGCTGAAATCGGAGGAGATATCTACTTTCTGCCGTGAGATTTCAAGTATGCTTGGCGCAGGAGTTTCACTTGTACGGGCAATGAACATAATCACCAACAGAGATTTAACGCCAAAGCTCAAATACGCCTTCACAGAGGTATCCACATCTATAAAAAGAGGAGTGGCTCTGTCAGACGCTATGGAGCTTTTGGGAAGGACCTTTCCGCCGATGCTTATAAATATGGTCAAGGCGGGAGAAGCGTCAGGACGTCTTGATGAGACAATGCTTAAAATGGCGGACTATTACGAAAAGGATAACCGTCTTGGAAAAAGCATAAGGGGTGCCCTTACATATCCTATTATACTCGGAGTTCTCACGGTTTTGGTCGCTGTGGGACTTATGACTTTTGTTGTACCGATGTTCGCAGACATTTTTGAAGGAATGGAGCTTCCCGTACTCACACAGGTAGTAATGGCGATTTCAAATGCCCTAACGGGAAATTTCCTGCAGATAGCGATAGTTGTTGCTGTGTTGTGTCTGATTATTTATTTTGTATTTCAGATAGAAAAGGTAAAATTTGCAAAGGATAAGCTTAAGCTGAAAGCACCTGTGATAGGAAAGCTTTTAAAAATCATATACACCGCAAGGTTTGCAAGAACGCTTGCGTCACTTTACTCAAGCGGACTCTCCATAATAAATGCGCTTCAAATCTCAAAGGATACGATCGGAAACAGATATCTGACGGCACAGTTTGAGGATGTCATAAGATCGGTTCGTGCGGGAAACCCGTTGTCAGGCTCACTTATGATGGTTGACGGATTCGACAAAAAGCTTGCTGAAACGATAGCGGTAGGCGAGGAAACCGGACAGCTTGATACGCTTCTTGTATCAATTGCCGATTCTTACGATTATGATTCAAATATGGCGATAAAAAAGCTTATGACGATGATAGAGCCTATTATGATAGTTGTTCTTGCATTTTTTGTTGTAATAATAATGCTGTCTGTGCTTATGCCGATATTCTCTATGTACAGTCAGGTTGAGCAGGCAGGAAACTATTAACGGTTCAGGTTGATAAGAAAAGCTGCGAATTGAATAAACTATAAAGAGGTATTTATATGGCTGTTTCACTTTTTATTTCTAATAATTACATAAACGCTGTACAGGGCAGCGGAGCAAAGGGATCTGTAAGTGTTAGAAAATGTGTAAAGGCACCTATTCAGGAGGGACTTCTGATAAACGGAATGATAATGAACGAGGATCTTTTGTCTGACGCCGTAAAAAATGTATGGGCGGATAATCCCGAGCTTGCAAAAAGCGTAAGACTTATTGTCGATTCAACAGCGGTTTTGTCAAAGCGTCTTAGGGTGCCGGTTGAAAACGATAAAAAGCTTCTTGAGATTATAAAGGACGAATATTCAGAGGTTGAAAATTACGATAAGCTTCTGTATGATTACCGTGTTTTGAATCCCAAAGCCAGGGATGGCGGTATGGATATCCTTTCCTGTGCGGTAGAGAGGGAGTTTATAGAGGGATATATAAGTTTGTTTGACAAGGCGGGTATTAAGCTTGAAGCTGTTAACACTGCGCTTTCTTCAATAATAGATGCAGCAGCGTTTTGTAAGAAACTTTCCAGAAAAACTTATGTTATTGCAAATTTAGACGGAAACAATCTATCAAACACGCTTTTTGTGGACGGCGATTACAATTATTCATCGCGTTCAAGACTTCTGGAGGAGGTCGGCTCTGAGGACTCGGCAGATGAGATGTATCGGATCTTTTCCTCACTTGTTCAGTTTAACAAGTCTCAGAAAACTGGATTTGATATAACTGATGTATTTTTTACGGGCGACATTCCTCAAAACGTATCAGCGCTTTCTTCGGAGCTTTCATCGGCGCTGGGGGTAAACGTATCTGAAATGCCGGCGCTTGATTCGGTCACGTTGCCGGATCATGATATGTGCAGCAAGCTGTTTACCGTACTTGGAAATTTAAGTTGATCAGAGAGGAAAAATAAGCTATGGCATTGTTAGGAACAAAAAAGTCCAAAATAGACCTGCTTGCAAGGTATTCTTTTGATCCTGTCAAGCACGAAAAGAGAATGAAAACGCTTGCTTATGTCTTGCCGGGTGCGGCTATCGTCCTGATATTGGCGGTGTTTACGCTCATAAATCTTTTCAAGGGTATGTCGCTTGATAATGATATAGCAGAATACGAAAAAAAGATATCAAGCCTTAAGGCTTCCGTAAGTGATGTTATAAAGCTTAGGGACGCTAACCAAAAGCTTAAGGCAGATCTTGAGATTTTAGAAAATTCCGAGAAAAAGGCATCGTCACAGTCCACGCAGTACGATTTCTTAAGCTCAAAGCTTTTGTCGGATGTAAACGGAGCATGCGCAGGTAAGGCAGAGGTTAAGCTTATGGACTATTCTAACGACGGAATTTCGTTTACGTTTAAGACCACTGCGCACAATTACGGTGATATTTCAGGAATAGTAAAGAACATAGAAAAGCTTGAGTATTTTAAATCGGTTGTATATACTGGATACTCAAAGGTCGGCGAAGAGGGGTATTCATTCACCGTGGTATGTATCTTTGATTTGCCGGAAGAGGAAAGCGAGGCTGAGCAGTAATGCTGAAAGGTGTAACCAAAAGACAGATAGTTGTTTTATATGCGCTGCTTGCGGTTTTAGTGGCAGTAGTGGGGATCAAGTATCTTATTCTGCCGATGATGGAGGCAAACGATGAAAAGGAAGCTCAGCTTTTGGCTAAAATGTCGGACTATGATATGCTTTGGCTTGAAAGTCAGCAGGCGCAGACTTACAGGGATACAAACGAACAGCTTTTGTCGGACATCTCAGAGGTATCAAAGAGCTTTCAGAGCGATATAAAAGCAAGCAACATTGACTCGGTTATAAGTTCTATTATAAGGCAAAGCGGGCTTGAGGTCGTTTCACTGAACGTCGGAGAGGCCGAGAGCGTTACTGACACATCACTGTCACAGACGCAGGCATCGGAGAGCACGCAAACACAAACTCAGAGCAGCACCGGCACTGAAAAAGCCGAGCAAGGTAATGCCCAGGATGTAAAGAGCGTTACAACTGAGCTAACAACATCGGGAAGCTACTATCAGCTTACAAAGCTGCTTAATTTGGTTAAGAATCAAAAGGCTATGTATATAAAGGATCTTACATTTACCATGCAGGTAGACAGCGACAATGACGAGGATATAATAATGAACTTTTCGTTAGTTTCTTTTGTGTATGCCCCGGCAGAAGAAAACGCGCAGGTCGCTGATGAAGCTGATCTTGATTAGGGGTCATAAATTCAGGTATTGCTTAAGGCGGTGAACAAAACTATGAAAGGGTACAACAAAAAGGGCGCAGCGTTAATGTGGGTGGTTTTTGCTTCGTCAATTCTTGCGGTTCTGGCTGCGGGACTTATTGCCCTTTCCTCCTATTATTACAACAGTGTACGAAGCGATACTCTTGATATGACTCAAAGCTATTACAATGCAAAAAGCGCAATAGAAACGGTGTATTCATATATAAACAAAAAGCCGACTGAAAGCGGACAGCTTTCGGTTTATAATAAGATAAAGGAGCTTTCCGGCGGCTCAAACGGAAAAAGTATAGAGCTTTCGTTTTCTTCTGATAAAGACGGCGAATATGCTAATGTTACTGTCACAAAGACCAGTGATATAACTTTAACGCTCACCTCAGAGAGCCAATCCTCAGCCCGGGGCTGTACCTTAAGAGCAAGGGTCGAGAGAAATGTTTTGATCGATGATGAGGAGTCTCCTACATGGGGAAACATTGTCTATATTGACTAGCATTATGAAAGAGGGTGTTTTCGTTGACAGGAAAAAACCGTAAGGGTATGACGCTTGTTGAGGTAGTTGTGTCTATGTCGATTCTGGCGCTGACAGTTGCGGTCACGTTTGCGGCAATTTCAATGTCGATGAAGCTGATAAATCGCGCGGGCGATGTAAAGTATGAGTACGCAGAAGTCGTTGCAAATTTGCAGGAAAAAATCAACGACGGTGATGAAAGCGTTACTAAGACCACTGTTTCGGTTTCTGAGGTAGAAGGCGAAACAAATACCAAATTGGCAGATGTTTCACTAAAGCGTATGGAGGCAAAACCCGATTCCTCAGGCGATAACATGATCGGAAGCTTTTATTATTATACGGTCGAGTAACAGAAAGACTTTACGGCGGAGGTGAGCCTACTGTGAGAAAACTTAATAAAAATGGCTTTACATTGGTGGAAGTAACCGTTACTCTTGCCGTGTTTGCAATTCTGGTTGCACTTGCAAGCTCAATAGTCGTTTCAGGCGGAAATATCTACGCAAAAAACGCAAACACAGTAAAAGCGGCTCAGGTTTGTGACGGGGTATATGATGTTTTGAATAACCGCCTTTCGTTTGCGACATCAATTGACTTTACAAAAGCAAGCGCTGAAAAGTCCCCTGACAGCTACAGCGAGTGTATTAAAATTGCCAAAAAATCGGATGAACCCCCGGTGTCAATAAACCGTGAAGGGCGAAAAAATGATGATGGTACTTTTATATTTGACGAGGTTTGCGATACCGGAGCATTTGACATAACTGTTTCGTTTAAAAAAGAAGAAATAAAGTATGCCAATAACAGCAAAAACCCAATGACAGTTTTGCCGTTTGAAGTCGAGGTATTCTCAAGCGAGGGTGAACCTGTGTATTCAAGGAAATGTATAATAGAGCTTTTAAATATTAAAAGTGATGACCATATTAAAATGGATAATAGCTTATATACAAATAAAAACGATTTGTATATAAATTATACGCTTGCGCAGTAAATGCTCATTTCAAAAAGGGAAGTGAATGAATCTTGAAAAACGTACCAATAGGTGAGGTGCTAAAGGAATACGGGTATATCACTGAGGATAATATAAAGGAAGCTCTGGAATATCAGAAGACCGAGGCCGGAAAGGGAAAGCGTTTAGGAGACCTTTTAAAGGAACTTGGCTTTGTATCTGAGCGTCAGGTCCTGGAGGCTTTGGGAAAAAAGCTTGACATTGAGCTTATCAACATATCTGATCTGCACGTTGATACCGATGTGACCGCTAAGATCCCGAAACAGCTTGCGGTCAAGTACAATGCTCTTGCAGCTGATGTAACAGACGGAAGAATGACTGTTGTCATGAGTGATCCGCTCAATTTTTATGCGCAGGAGGACTTAAAGCAGATTGCGGGAATGCCGCTTAAAATAGTTCTGGCAGAACGTGCGGAAATCGACAGCGCAATAGAGCATAACTATTCAGAGGTAGGAGCAAAGATTGCGGCAAAAAAGGCCAACATTTCTGCTGCTGATATTGAAATACCTACTCTTGATGCAACGGATGAAGACGATGATGTCCCTGTAATAAATCTAATTAACAGTCTTCTGGCGAGAGGATATACAACGAACGTATCCGATATTCACATTGAGCCGTTTGAGGATTTTACACAGGTAAGGATGAGAGTTGACGGAATGATAATAGACTACGTTACGCTTTCAAAATCTCTGCACGCGTCTATTATTGCAAGAATAAAGATCATGTCTAATCTTGACATTGCCGAAAGGAGAGTTCCGCAGGACGGAAACTTCCGGGCAGTGGTAGAGGGTTATGATATCTCCGTCAGAGTTTCGGTAATACCTACTGTTCACGGAGAAAAGGCTGTTTTACGTTTCCTGTCGTCCAATGCAGTTATTGACAAGGCGGGGCATTTCGGAATGGAGCCGGACGCCTATGAAAAAATAATGAAGATGCTTGCTGCGCCTAATGGGATCATTTATATAACAGGCCCAACGGGAAGCGGAAAAACCACTACGCTTTATATGATCCTTGACAGGATAGCTCAGAAGCAGGTGAACATTTCTACCATTGAAGACCCGGTGGAAAAGGCTTTGCCGAGGATAAACCAGATGTCTGTAAATACCGCCGCGGGACTTACATTTGAGACAGGACTGAGAGCGCTTCTGAGGCAGGACCCCGATGTTATAATGCTTGGAGAAACGCGTGATGCTGAAACGGCTTCAATATCGGTTCGTGCAGCGATAACCGGACATCTTGTTTTGTCGACGCTTCACACAAACGATGCCGTTTCATCGATCGTCAGGCTTGAGGATATGGGACTGGCCCCATACCTTGTGGCGAACTCGCTTGTAGGAATAGTTGCCCAGAGGCTTGTAAGAAAGGTCTGCACAAACTGCTCTTATGAGTGCGAGCCGACCGCCGAGGAAAAGGCAATTATCGGCAATGATATTCCAAAGATACGAAAGGGAAAAGGCTGTAATCTTTGCAATAACACCGGATATAAGGGAAGAGTCTCCATTCACGAAATGGTGCTTATTGACAAGGAACTTAAGAGAATGATTGCAAATTCAGCCGGGACTGAGGATATGCTTGAGTACTGCAAAAAGGTACAGGGGATGAAGATGCTCGGCGAAAGCGCAATTGACCTTGTAAGAAAGGGGATCACGACCCCCGAAGAGGTTTTAAAGGTAACATATTATTCAGATTAACGAAAGCGAGAGATATTTATGAACATAAATGAGCTTGTTATGGAGGCAAGATCAAAGGGCGCAAGCGATCTGCACTTATCGGCTTCAATTCCCACCACGTGGAGAATACACGGAACTCTTTACGACTGCGGGCACACAATTACAAGTAAGGACGCAAGAGAAATGATAATGTCCCTTCTAAATGAGGACCAGATAAAGGAGCTTGAGGAGGGCAATGATCTGGATTTTGCATTTGAAACTCCGGATCTTTGCCGCCAGAGAGTAAACGTATTTCGCTTTATGGGAAAGCTTGCGGCTACTATAAGACTGCTCAATGACAGAATACCAACGCTGTCGGATCTGAATTTGCCGAGCGTTTTAACCAAACTTGCAGACGAGCCAAGAGGACTTATACTTGTAACCGGTCCTACCGGAAGCGGAAAATCTACCACTCTTGCGGCAATGATAGACCACATAAATCACTTAAGACCAGAGCACATTCTGACGATCGAGGACCCTATCGAATATATGTATACTTTAGACAAGGCGACGATTCACCAGAGAGAGGTGGGGCAGGACGTCAAGAGCTTTGCGGCTGCATTAAGATCTGCGCTTCGTGAGGATCCTGACATCATATTGGTTGGAGAGATGCGTGACTATGAGACCATTTCAGCAGCTGTTACGGCAGCCGAAACCGGGCATCTTGTTATGAGTACGCTGCACACGATAGGAGCGGCTCAGACTATCGACAGAATAATTGATTCGTGTCCGCCGGAAAAACAAAATCAGATAAGGACCCAATTGGGAAGCGTTTTAAAGGGAGTTATAACGCAGTCGCTTATTCCTACTGTAAGCGGAAAGGGAAGAATTGCTGCAACTGAGATCCTGATAGGTACGGATGCTGCCTGCAATCTTATACGTGAGAACAAGTGCCATCAGCTTCAGACTGTTATGCAGTCGGGCGCATCGTTTGGCATGCACACCTTAAATGCTGACCTTGCCCGCCTGGTAGCTCAGGGCATAATAACCAAGGAAAATGCTTTTGCTGTTTCGCCGGATAAGAGTGATCTGTCTGAGTTCATAGCTTAATTAAGCTGTCTAGGCTTATAAGACATCGGATTTTGTCTTTTAAACCGTAATGGGAATATAATTTCCTTTAATTTTATGTATAAGCCTTAGCTTGGGTTTGCCATGCAAGTAACATGACAAGCCCATTTTTGTATTTTCATTTAATGAGCAAAAAGATAAAAAACGACACGATTCGACTAAGATAAAAAAATAATATAGTTAAACTTTTGAAATTATTATAGAAAATGTTGAAAATTCGTAAATCAGATTGACATTAAATATTTATTATATTATAATGAGCATAAGGATAGTCTGATAAGTATTTACTCATACTTTTCAGCAAATTATGCAGTTAAGTGTGATTAAAAATATAAAAAGGAGGAAAATTTATGACTAAACTTAAGCGACTTGCAACTAGCCTTACCGCAGCGGTGGTGGCTCTCACAGCCATGCTTGCGTCTGCTCCTCAAATGTTGGCTAAAACAGTTGCAGCAGACGATGCCTCGACACGGGCTGTGACAGCAGTAAAGCCAGATGCGGGTGACGGTTCAAGTGAAAAACCTTTTGAGATCGACAGCGCGGAAGAAATGTGGTGGTTTGCGGGCTATGTCAACGGAAGCTTGAATAGTGCTGATGATGAAAACGGTCAAAAGCATGTCAGTGCTTGCGCAAAGCTTACCGGTGATTTTGATTTGAAAAGCTCAGATCAGACACCATGGAAGTATATCGGTGGAAACTCAGATGCAAATGCATTCACTGGTACCTTTGACGGTAACGGTCACACAATAGAGGGATTCGTCAACAACAGCGTAAGCGGACGTGATTATTACGGCTTATTTGCTACAAATAAAGGAACTATCAAGAATCTTACCCTTCACGGAAACCTTGGTAAAGGTTGGTTTATCGGTGGTATAGCGGCTTACAACACCGGCACTATTGATAATTGTACATACATGGGTACTTTATTTGGCCTGTTTGGTGCAGGAGGAATTGTCGGAGTAAATTCAACAAATGGAAAGATAATTCACTGTATAAATAAAGCGGCGATTTCCGGCGCTACTTCACTTGGAGGTATTGCAGGATTAAACTCTTCCGACAGTGAAGTTTCTGACTGTATCAACGGGGGCACTGTCAACGGTCAGAATTCTGTTGGAGGAATCATCGGATATAACTCCGGTACGCTCAAAAACTGTTATTGTGTCGGAAGCGTAAATGCTGTCTCACGCGGCGACGGAGGAATTTCAGGCGTTGCTTCAGATGATTCGACAATCGAAAATTGCTATTACCTTGAAGGATCTGTTGATGAAGGCAGAGGCGGCGGAATCAACGGAAAAGACGAAAAGGGCAAGGCAGAAGTTAAGTCTTTGACTCAGTTTGCTGATGGTGAAGTAGCTTGGCTGCTTCAGGACGCTCACAAGGAAGACACGGTCTGGGTACAGAATATAAAGGCTGACGGCGATGAGTTGGCTAATGCTGATATGTATCCTATGTTTGCGACCAAAGAAAATAGTGATAAGGACAAGGTATACAGAGTAACTTTGTATTTCCCTGACAAGGACACGGTTTACGGCGGAGCGTATGCAAACAAGGGCGATTATCCGAATATGCCTAATAATCCGTCTCTTTCTACGGGATATGAGTTTGCCGGATGGTTTTCTGATGAAGGCTGCACTCAAAAGTTTGATCCTACTTCAAAGTCTATAACCGAGGATACAAATGCTTATGGAAAGGGCACGCCTATACAGTATACGATCAAGTATAATTTAAATAACGGAACATATTCTAACGAAGAGTCTAATCCGACAGAGTATAATATTGAATCTGAGGATATAACACTTAAAAATCCGAAAAGAGCTGGATATAAGTTTATCGGATGGAGCGGAACAGGACTTACCGGCAACACCAACACAAATGTTATTATTAAAAAGGGAAGCACCGGCAACCGTGAATACTACGCTAACTTTGAGAGCGACAATCCAATTGGCGGTGAGATAAAAATCGGTGATAAGAATGTTTGGGGAAGCTTTAGCGAAGACATCACCTTTAACACATATTTCAAATCTGCTCAGGATGTTTCAATCACTTATAAGAGCACTGAGGTAGAAAAGGATAATGTTACCGTAAAATATTATATAAGCCAAACACCTATTGCAGAGAAAGATCTGGATACTGTTGAGTGGAAGGATTATCAGCTGGGTCACACCTTTGAGATAACAGAAGAGGGCAAGTGCATAATTTATGCCAAGCTTACTGAAGGTACTGATAATGTTGAATATGTAAGCTCAAGCGGTATAATTATTGATATGACGCCGCCTGTAATAAGCGGAATAGAGGATGGTAAAGCTTATTGTAAAAGTCAGACGGTAACTGTTAGCGACGCAAACTTCTCGTATGTTTCAGTAAACGGTACTCGTGAGGCTTCAATTTCAAGTAGCGGAACATTTACACTAGCATCTACAACGAATAATTCACATAAAACAGTTGTCGCTTATGATAAGGCAGGCAACACTACAACTTATAACGTAACAGTCAATCCAAGCCACAGTCTGGGTGAAGTAAGAACTGAAAACGAGATAAATAATACCTGTACGGAAGACGGCTCTTATGATATAGTAGGATATTGTAAGCTATGCGGAGTGCAGATGTACAGAAAAACAGAAAAAACCACAGCTACCGGTCATTTGTTCTTAAAAGGTTGGGAGGAGTTTACTTCTCCTGATTGTCCGGGTGACGGCGGCAGAAAACGTCAATGCTTACGCTGTAAATTTACAGAGGTGGAGTATTACGAAAATGACGGACATGACTGGGAGGATACTCCGACCGTTGACAGAGAACCTAACTGTGCCAGAGAAGGAAGTCAGTCCGTTCACTGTAAGGACTGTGCAGCCGTAAAGGACAGCAAGGTACTTCCTAAGACCGAGCACACGAAAGGAGCTGCTGTAAAGGCGAAAGAGGTTGCGGCAACCTGTACGGCAGGCGGTTCATATGACAGCGTTGTTTCGTGTACGGTATGCGGAACTGAATTGAGCCGCACACACATTACCACTGATCCTATCGAACACATACCGGGTGAAAGAGTAAAGGATAATAACAGCGTAGTTTTGCCTACCTGTGACGACGACGGCAGACATGACGAGGTTGTAAGCTGCACGATGTGCGGTGCAGAGCTTGAGCGCCATACGGTCGTTGATCCGGCTCACGGACACAGCTTTGGTCCTTGGGAAAAGTTCACTTCTCCTGATTGTCCGGGTGATGGCGGCGAACAGCGCACCTGTGATAACTGCGGTTTAATTGAGCAGAGAAACGTTAACCCCGCAGGCCATAACTGGAAATCTGAATATACAATAGACAAAGCACCAACCTGTACAGATGAGGGAAGCGAATCGATTCACTGTGCTGACTGCGGAGCTATACAGGAAGGAAGCAGCAAAACAATAGCTGCTACAGGACACAAACCAGAAGAGGCGGTAACTGAAAATGTAAGACCGGCGACCTGTACGTCACATGGATCTTATGATGAGGTCGTATATTGCGAAACCTGCGACTCTCAGATCAGCCGAACTACCGTAGCGACTGATCCTATCCCGCACACTCCGGGTACTGAGGTAAGGACAAACGAGCATCCTGCTACCTGTGAGGCTGACGGTTCTTACGATCTGGTCGTATATTGTACAGTATGCGAGGCGGAAGTACAGCGCGTTACAGTTAATGTTCCTACAAGCGGACACAGCTTTAGTGAATGGGAGCCTGTTGAATCTTCAAGTTGCGAGGGAGAAGGCGGCGAAAGACGCACCTGCACAGTATGCGGATACTCAGAGACAAGAAATGTTAGTGCAACCGGTCACGAATGGGATACAGATTATATTGTCGATAAAGCGCCGACCTGTACTCAGGAGGGCAGCGAGTCAATTCACTGTAAAAAGTGTGATGCTACCAAGGATAGCCAGACTATCAGCCCGCTGGGACATACTCCGGGTGAGGCTGTTATCGAAAACGAAAAGGCGGCAACATGCACTGCAAGCGGTTCGTATGATTCAGTTGTTTACTGTACGGTGTGCAAGGAAGAAATAAGCCGTGTAACTGAGGCAACTGACATTGCTTCGCATAAACTCACTTTGGTAGAATACAAAGCTCCGACTGACGATGAGGACGGATATATTGAGCACTATATATGCGATGAATGTTCAAAACTGTTTGCAGATGCGGAAGGAACTGTTGAATTGACAGCGGAAGAGATTATAATTCCTGCAGGTTCAATAAAATCATCAATAGTGGGCGAGATAAGCATAAACGGTGACGATAAGAGCGAACCCGTTGAAATTACAATAACGGCAGGCGGTCAGATCGTGTATGAGGGAACGGCAGAAGACGGAACATATTCGATTCCGACTCTTAACTCCGGTCATTATACAGTAACTTTTGCAAAGAAGCACTGTGCGCCGAGAAGTTATGACATAGCAATAGTAGATGACATATTGACGCTTGACGCTGAGCTTAAGCTTTACGGTGATGTAAATGGCGACGGAGAGCTTACAACTGCTGACGTAGCTCTGGCAAATGCACATGCAAGACAAACCAGAGCACTTGTCGGATATGATTTCGATGTTGCAAATGTAAACACTGACGATGATATAACAACTCTTGACTGCGCTTTGATAAATGCAGATGTTCAGGGAACAAATAAGCTCTGGCAATAAAGCATAGAAAGCTGAGCGATTAAATTAAACTGAAATGTCCTGAAGCTAAATGGCTTCAGGACATTTTTTGTAAGATAAAATACCGCAAAAGGTTATTGAGGTCTTCAGTATTATTTATGCATTTATACAAGCTTTTTATCTTTCCATTTGCCGCCTGTATAGCGCAGAAAGCTCATAAAAGCGGTGAGAACCCACGTAAGGCAGGTGGTTCCCCATACCGCCCAGATCCCCACAAACGGAATAAGCAAAAGCAGGGTTGAAAATCCTACTCTTCCCACAAACTCAGCAACTCCGTTTATAAGTGCAAAGCCCACATCTCCCGCGCCGTTTAAAAGACCTCTTGTAGTGTGAATAAAACCGAGAAAAATGTAAAAACAAGCAGAAACCTTAAGCGCCGAGGAGCCTATTCTTATAACCTCTGCGTCGTTTACGAAAAGCCTGACTATCGCATTTGAAAACAGCATAAACATAATAAGCATAAACAATGCGAAAATCGTACTTGTTTTAAGGCTTTGCCTGTATCCCTTAGTAACTCTGAGGGGCTTATCAGCGCCGGTGTTTTGCCCGGTAAAGGTAGAGACTGCTGCGTTAAGCGACTGGAACGGCTGCTGAATAAGCTGTTCAACGCGCATTGTAACTGTATAAGCCGCCATCACTGTTTCACCGAAGGTATTTGCCGCTCTTTGTAAAAATACCATTGAGACGGATATCAGTGCGTTTTGTAAGGCGATCGGCACACCTGTGGTTATACATTTTGCAATAAGTCTGCGATTTGGTTTTAGTTCGTCCTTTGACAGCTTAAAGTATTCGTTTTTTATATATGAAAATAATATGCAACCGATTGCCGAAATTGCCTGAGCGGTGACCGTTGCCCACGCAGCGCCTGAAACTCCGGAATCAAACGCCACAACAAATAAAAGGTCGAGTGCCGCGTTTAAAAGACTTGCTATTATAAGAAACACAAGAGGAGTTTTTGAATCTCCGAGAGACCGCATAACTGAGTTTATCCAGTTGTATGCCGCAACACAGACAGTTCCCGCACAGGCAATGCGCATATAGCTTGTCGCGTCGGGAAGTATACTTTTCGGGGTGCCCAGAAGTTTTAAAAGCGATTCGGCAGAGATTGCCGAAACTAGGCTTAGCACGAGTCCGAACAAGATCAAAACATATGCAGAGTTTGATATATAAGATCTTACTTCTTTTTCTCTTCGCGCGCCGAAACTTTGAGATATAAGGACTCCGGCGCCGATAGAAAGGCCTATGCAGAGAGTGTAAAACAAAAATGTTATAGAACCCGTTGCGCCAACAGCGGCAAGTGCGTCTTTTCCTAAAACTTTTCCTACTATTACAGAGTCAACTATATTATAGATCTGCTGAAACAGATTTCCCAAAAGAAGCGGCAATGCAAAGCGCAGTATGTGAGAAAGCTCGCTTCCTACGGTCATGTTTTTTGTGTATGTATCCATTTTGATTTCCCCGTAAAACTGAATTATGTATATTGTAACATGTATCCTTTCTGTTATCAAGTAAATTTTTGTTGCGCCGGGTAAACAGGATTGACAAATACCCCATAGGGGTATATAATACAAAGGAAAGGGGGATATATATGGACAGGAAATGCTGTCATACAAATAGAACTACCGATCGTCCTGAAGGGGTATATAAAGGGCTTATAAACCGGCTTAACAGGATAGAGGGCCAGATTCGCGGAATAAGAAAAATGGTGGAAAATGATGCTTACTGTGCGGATATTTTAACTCAGTCCGCAGCAGTAACTGCGGCTATGAATGCATTTAACAGAGAGCTTTTGTCAAATCACATACATTCGTGCGTGGTGCGTGATATCAGGGACGGCAAGACTGAGGTCGTTGACGAACTTACGGCGCTTATTCAGAAGCTGATGAAGTAGCAGAGAGGTGTGAAATGAGAAAATTTACAGTAACGGGAATGAGCTGTGCGGCTTGCGTAGCAAGGGTTGAAAAAGCGGTTTCAAAGGTTAAAGGAGTAGCTTCTTGTTCGGTAAGCCTTCTTACAAACTCAATGGGTGTTGAAGGAAGCGCAGATGATCAAAGTATTATAAATGCAGTAAAAGCGGCGGGGTATAACGCTTATGCTGAAAAGGACGGGGCTGCAAGAAGTCAAAAGACATACGATCCGTTGACGGATACTGAAACGCCTAAGCTTAAAAAACGCCTTATATGGTCTGTCGGCTTTCTGGCGGTGCTTATGTATATTTCAATGGGGCACAGTATGTGGGGATGGTGGCTGCCTGATTTCTTTGACGGAAACCACATAGCCGTGGGAATTATTGAGCTTTTGCTTTCGGCGATAGTATTGGTCATAAACCAACGGTTTTTTATAAGCGGGTTTAAAGCGCTTGTAAACCGTTCGCCGAATATGGATACGCTGGTGGCGTTAGGGGCGTCAGCTGCGTTTATTTACAGCACATATGCGCTTTTTGCGATGACATCAGCCCAGCTTAACAATGACCACAGTGCAGTTATGGGTTATATGCACGAGTTTTATTTTGAATCTGCGGCGATGATTCTTGCGCTTATCACAGTTGGCAAAATGCTGGAGGCTAGGTCAAAGGGCAAAACTACCGATGCGCTTAAGGGGCTTATGAGACTTGCACCTAAAACAGCAAGCGTACTCCGTGACGGCAAGGAGTATGAGGTGCCGGTTGAAGAGGTAAAAAAGGGAGACGTATTTTTTGTGCGCCCCGGAGAAAGTATTCCGGTTGACGGAGTTATAACAGAGGGAATAAGCGCTGTAAACGAATCGGCGCTCACCGGCGAAAGCATACCTGTGGATAAGACTCAGGGAGACAGTGTGTCAGCGGGAACGATAAACACCTCGGGCTTTTTAAAGTGTGAAGCCAAAAGGGTTGGAGAGGACACCACTCTGTCCCAGATTATCCGGATGGTTAGCGATGCAGCTGCTACAAAAGCGCCTATCGCTAAAGTTGCAGATAAGGTTTCCGGAGTGTTCGTTCCGGTAGTAATTGGCATTGCGGCGGTTACGGTTCTGATTTGGCTTATCATAGGGCAAACGGTCGGGGTTGCGCTGGCAAGGGGCATATCTGTGCTTGTAATAAGCTGCCCATGCGCTCTCGGACTGGCAACACCCGTTGCCATTATGGTAGGAAGCGGAGTGGGCGCAAAAAACGGAATACTGTTTAAAACAGCAGTGTCTCTTGAAGAGACCGGCAAGGCTCAGATAGCGGTTCTTGACAAAACCGGAACTATAACACGCGGCGAGCCTGAGGTGACTGACATTGTAACGGAAGAGGGAATAAGCGAAGATGAGCTTATAAAAAACGCGTATTCGCTTGAAAAGCAGAGCGAGCATCCCCTTGCAAAGGCAGTTATTGGATTTGCAGAGCAAAGAGGTGCAATAAGCTTTGATGTTTCAGGCTTTGAAGCTCTTGCGGGAAACGGTCTGACCGCTTATGCCGGCAAAGACAAGCTTGACGGAGGAAGCGTAAAGTATATCAGCGAAGTTTCCGAGCTTTCCGACAGAATGAGATCGGCGGCGGATAATCTTAGCCAAAACGGAAAAACGCCGTTGTGCTTTGCCAGAAACGGCAGACTTCTGGGAATAATAGGGGTCGCGGATACCATAAAGGACGACAGCCAAAGCGCAATTTCACAAATGAAAAATATGGGCATAAGGGTAATTATGCTTACAGGCGATAACGAGACGACCGCAAACGCTGTTGGAAAGCAGGCAGGCGTTGATGAGGTCATAGCGGGTGTTTTGCCAAAAGGCAAGGAAAGCGCGGTAAGAAGGCTCAGAAAAGAGGGCAAGGTCATTATGGTCGGTGACGGAATAAACGATGCACCGGCTCTGACACGTGCTGACATAGGAATCGCAATCGGCGCAGGAGCCGATGTAGCGATAGATGCCGCAGACGTTGTGCTGATGAAAAGCAGGCTTTCCGATGTTCCCGCGGCTATCAGGCTGAGCCGTGCGGTTTTAAGAAATATCCATGAAAATCTTTTCTGGGCATTTATCTACAATATCATAGGGATACCGCTTGCGGCAGGCGCATTTACAGAGCTTTTAGGCTGGAAGCTAAGTCCGATGTTCGGTGCGGCAGCAATGAGTCTTTCAAGCTTTTGCGTTGTCACCAATGCGCTGAGGCTTAACTTTTTTAAGGTCCACAGCAGTAAAAAAGACAGAAAGAGAAAATTTAAGAGTAAGGAGGTGTGTGAAATGGAAAAGACACTTGTTATAAAAGGAATGATGTGTTCTCATTGTGAGGCGACTGTTAAAAAAGCCCTTGAGTCGATTGACGGCGTAAGCGGTGCTTTAGTAAGCCACGAGGCGGGAACCGCAGTCGTGACGCTTGACGGCGATGTTTCAGACGAAGCTCTTAAAAAAGCCGTTGAGGATAAGGATTACACGGTCGTTTCGATAAGCTAAGCAAAAAGCAGAAACCAACAAAAGCCGGATCGTTTGCGAAATACGATCCGGCTTTTTGCGTAGCGCGTATAACATTATTTAAAACGGTCTGTCGAAATCGCCCTGACCCATTCCGAAGTCTTCGCGACCCATACCCATATCGCTCTGACCTCTGTTTATGCCGCCGCGGTTTCCACTAAAGCCCATCTGGCCAGATCCGCCCTGAGCTTCTGTTATTCCGCCGGTCGACACGTTAGCGTAATATACTCCTTCGGTAATTTCGATCTCTCCGAGTTGTTCTCCGTTAATAATCAGCGTTACAGTATCTCCCTTTTTAAGCTCAGAAGATGAAAACAAAACGCAGTTAAATGATTTCTTGCTCTGATATTGAAGAATCTCCTCACCGTCAGAGTTTTTCAAGGTCACGTTTTCAGGTGACGAAAGACTGCTGTCAAGATAAAACATGAGCGCGCTTTGTCCGTTGTCGTCAGTCGCCTGAGCCATTCCGGATGAGCCGCCGGCTATCAGAGTTCCGCCTGTAACGGTGCAGGAGGTGCCGTAATCAAGCGAACCGTTGCCGTCGTTTTCGGGGCCATAAACAACTGTGCTGCCGCCTGAAATATCTATAGTTGCGTTTGAATCAAGACCGTCGCCTTCAGCGTCGATCACTATTTTTCCGCCGCTGATGATAAGCGAGCCGTAGCCCTCTTCAGCCGGACCTCCGCCGAATGGTGCTCTGTCGGTCATATCATCCTCGCTCGACGATTCATCTTCAACTGCGTTGATACCGTCGTCAAAAGCCGTTATATCTATATTTCCGTTCTTTATTTCAATTGTTCCCGCCTCAAGTCCCTCATAGCAGGAACTTACAGATATATCTCCGCCTGATACGGTAAGATAAACATCACCGTGAACAGCGTCGTCGCCTGCGCTGATTTCAAAGCTTCCGCCGGATATTGACACTGAATTGTTTGAATGAACGGCGTCGTCATAAGTGTCGAGAGTTAAGGTACCGCCTGATATGTCCACAGCGGTCTCAGCTTTTATTCCCTTAAAGCTTTGCGGAGAATCCGCACTTTCCTCCGATTCGGTGTACTGTATATCATAGTCGGCTTTCCGTTTTCCGCCGAAATCGTTGCTCTGCTTTGTAGGAGCGTTTTCGCTTCCGCCGGCTGTTGTGATATTCACCCTTCCGCCCAGAACAGAAACAGACGAGAGGTCGGACTGTATCCCGTCGCCTTGCGCCGATATGCTGATATTTGGTGAAATCAGAGTTATTATATCATTTGCGTGTACTCCGTCATAAGCTGCGGTGAGATCGTACTCGCCGTTATTTATAACTATCTGATCGTCACTGGCTACTGCGTGTTTATAGTTTGCATTTACGGTAAGCTTGCCATCTCCGTCAAGCACCAGATCGTCGTTTGAAAAAATTGTTCCCTTGGCGTCGGTGTCTGTATAGTTGGCTCCATCGGTGAGAGTATTTTCGCTGCCGCTTTTGGTATATACTGTAAGGTTCTTTGTGTCATCTGAGTATATACAGCAGCCGTTAGAATTCGTAATTTCGGCGTTGTTAAGAACAAGTGTTACCTCGTCCTTTGCAGTTACGTTTACATAGCCGTCTGAAAGCGTACCGCTTATCTCATAAATCCCGCCGTCTGAGATAGTTAAAACTCCGTTTTTAAACGATGCACCGCTTCCTGTGATTTTCGGGGTGCCGCTAAGCTCTATAAGGTTTTTGGTTTCAATATCGGTCGTATTACCTGAGACCTTACGGGCAAGCTCAGACTTTTCTGCAGATACAGCTGACGCGGCAGACTTATCCGATGCGTTGTTATTAAAAACAAAGTACAGCGATAATCCCATAACCGATAAAGCGGCCGTACATATTAAAGATATTAAAATAATTTTTTTGTTTCTTGTCATCTACGATCCTCCGAAAAAACTTATTATGTTTTAAAGATAAAGTTTGCGTGTGTACATTCGGTGAAAATAATAAAAATATTTAATGAACAAAATAAAATATTTGTCAAAAAAAGCGGCGCTTTTTTGCGCCGCAAAGTTATACTGTATTATCAGTCGTTTATATCTATCTGCATAATGGGGTCGCTAACGTCCGCACCGGCGGGAACCATAGGCAATACGTTGTGATCCTTGTTGATTATTACGTTTACCAGACATGGCTCGTTGCACTCAAGCGCCTCTTTTAGCTTGGGCTCTATCTCGTCTTTCTTTGAAATCGTGATGCCCTTGATTTTGAATGCCTGTGCAAGCAGCATGAAATCGGTCGGGCGCTCGATATTAGTCTGTGAAAAGTGCTTGTCGTAAAACAGACGCTGCCACTGTCTTACCATTCCGAGAACGCTGTTTGAGAATACGAGCTCTATGACCGGGATATTGTGCTTTTTAAGAGATGAAAGCTCAGCCATATTCATATAAAAGCTTCCGTCGCCGGCAACATTTATCACCTTTTTGTCGGGATTGCCGAGCTTTGAACCCATTGCCGCCCCAAGACCGTATCCCATCGTACCCAAGCCGCCGCTTGAGGCAAATTGTCTGGGGTTTCTGAAGTTATAAAATTGAGCCGCCCACATCTGATGCTGACCCACCTCGGTAGTGATTATCGCGCTGCCCTCGGTCAGTCTGTCGAGTGTTTCTATTACATCCTTTGGTAAAACCTCGTTTTCGTCGTCTATTGGCAGCATTGTTAGCGGATACTCTTTCTTCCATTCGCATACCTTATCAAGCCACTGTGAGTGATCGAGCTGAGGAAGCGTGGAATTGATTTTTTTGAGTATGTATTTTATATCTCCGCTTATGGTATGAGTTGCTGTTACATTTTTTCCTATCTCTGCGGGGTCTATTTCAATGTGTATAATCTTCTTGCCTTTTGCAAATGTGCCGGGATTGCAAAGAACTCTGTCTGAAAAGCGTGAACCCAGAACGATAAACAGATCGCACTCGGAAAGTGCAAGAGAGCTTGCTTTGGTTCCGTGCATACCGAGCATACCCGTAAAGTTTTCACTTGTATTGTCGTAAGCGCACTGTCCCATAAGCGAAAGCGAAACGGGTGCGTTAACCTTTTTCACAAACTGAGAAAACTCATCAGTCGCATCGCAGGAAACGACTCCTCCTCCCGCGTATATAAACGGACGCTTTGATTCGCTTATAAGCTTAACGGCGTGGTCTATCTGTGCATTTATTCCGTCGGGGTTATGAAAAACTATTTTTTTCGGATCTTTCTTTTCATAGTTGCACACAGCCGCGGTTATGTCCTTTGGAATATCTATAAGCACAGGACCTTTTCTTCCGACATTTGCGATATAAAAGGCCTCTCTGATAGTATCGGCAAGCTTTGTTATGTCTTTAACAATAAAGTTGTGCTTTGTTATGGGCATTGTTATTCCACATATGTCAACTTCCTGAAATGAGTCAAGACCAAGCAGCGATGTAGCCACGTTGCCGGTTATCGCTACCAGTGGAATTGAATCCATATACGCCGTTGCGATTCCCGTTGTGAGATTAGTGGCGCCCGGTCCGCTGGTGGCAATAACGACTCCGGTTTTTCCTGTTGTCCTTGAATAACCGTCCGCTGCATGGCAGGCATTCTGCTCGTGAGCGGTAATTATATGCCTGATTTTGTCGCTGTATTTATATATTGAATCGTAGATATTTAAGACCGCGCCCCCGGGATATCCGAAAACGGTATCTACACCTTGCTCCAGCAAGCATTCAAGTATTATATCAGAACCTGTAAGTTTCATAAATTAACTTCCTTTCGCTTAAGAGGATATAAATTCAGATACTACTAAATTATACATAACAGAGACGTTTATGTCAAGCGGGTAGGTGTAAGACTCAACGAAGAATTTATGTAAAAGCATAGCTATCTTAACTTTTCAATGGAATTTTAATGGGATTTTATTGAAAAGTAATCATTATTGTGATATACTTTAAATATTGAATAAATATGGGCAATTGAGCTTATGAAAAAGAGGTGAAAGTACCGTATGAAAAAGAGAATCAACATAGCAGTTGCCTTTTCCGGGATAAATGATGAGTATCAGGGAAAAATGTGTTGGGGTATTTCGGAAAAGGTAAGCGAATTTGACAATATCACAGTCGCTTACTTTGCACCGTTTAATGCAGACCTTGGCGCTGAGGAGATAGTCAACGCTGAGAATACTATATTTTCCCTTATAAATTTTGAATTTTTTGACGCTTTGATATTGGTCACGAGTAACTTTTCCTCAAATCTGCCATTACTTAAAAGCCTTATAAAGAGAGCGGCTGACAGTGGTGTTCCCGTGTTTTCTATGGACAAAGAGCTTGACGGCTGTGTTAATATACTGATTGACAATGTTCCGGCAATACGAAAGCTTATCGATCATATCATTGAGGTTCACGGAGCAAGAGACATCATTTACGTGGGCGGAGTAAAGGGCAAGCCATATTGCGAGGAAAAGCTCAGCCAGTTTAAGGCTTCGCTCGCGGCACACGGCATGGAATTTGATGAAAGCCGCTGCTTATGGGGAGAGTTTTACGATATAGCCGTAAGGCGGGAGCTTAAAAAATACCTGGATGGCGGAGGAGAGCTGCCGGACGCATTTTTCTGTGCAAACGACGCCATGGCTCTGGGGATATGCTATGAACTTGAGGAGCGAGGCTATAAGATTCCTGAAGATGTAATAATAACCGGCTTTGACGGCTTTATGGCGAACCTCGTTCACGATCCGACAATAACGACAGTAGAGGTTCCATATAAAAAGCTGGGTTACAACGCCGTATGCGCAGTAATAGATTACTTTCAAAACGGCAATACGGACACCGAATATTTAAGGAACAAATATCTCATAACGGCAGAGCCAAGTTATTTTGGAAGCTGCGGCTGTGTCGGTGATGACAAAGCTGTGAGAAATGCTATTTCAAAGCGTTTAAGCGGTGATTCGTACAGAAAAAACTTTATGAATTCGTATCTGATACGAATGTCTACTGTTTTGTCCTCCTGCGACAGTATCACGGAGTATTTTGACGCGCTTAAGAAATATGTTGACGAAATGCAGGTAAACTCGGTGTACTTCTGCTACAGTGAGGAGTATACTAAGCAGTATGATAAGGAAGATCCCTTTCTTGTAGATTACACGATCCCGCAAAAAACAGAGTTGTCGGACAGAATATGCGCTAAAATTATCAGGCGAAACGCGCAGATCCAGGAGCCTGTATATTTTTACAAGAAAGATATGCTTCCTGATCTTCATAGCAATGAAAATCATTCTATAGAATATCTGTTTACACCGCTGCACTTTTTAAGCCGTACATATGGATATGTTGCCTGCGAGGTAAAAGGTGATCTGCAAAGCAGCAATTCCGCACTGTTTAATCTTTGGGTAAACTATATCGCTATTGCACATGACAACGTCCGTGAAAAGATAAAGTCAGCCAGATACACTGCAATTCTTGAGGAACTTTATAACAGGGATTTTCTGACAAAGCTTTTGAACAGGCGCGGTCTTTTTGCGTCGTTGGACTTATCTTTACAGGAGATAAGAGATAATCGGCTTTCGGTGATGGTGTTTATTGCGGATCTTGACGATATGAAGGGCATCAACGATAATTACGGCCACTCAGCGGGGGATGCGGCTCTTATGATAATTTCTGACAGCCTTTGTGAGGTTTCGCAAGCTCGTGATTTGTTGTGCCGATACGGAGGAGATGAGTTTGTCGTATTCGGCATAGGTTATGACCAAAGACGCGCGGAAGCTTTCGGAAGACTGTTTGCAAACGAAGTGAAGCGCAGAAGTGATAAAAACGGTGCGATCTATGAAGTAAGCGCAAGCTATGGATATAGCGTAAGCGACAACTTTTCAGACCCTGAAGATTTCGACTTGCTGGTTTCAAAAGCCGACAATCAGATGTATCAGTCAAAGCAGATGAGAAAAAGCCGGAAGCATACAAGTTAAACCGGTGATATTAAACGAAAACGCTCGGAGCAACGTGAGTAAACCGCTCCGGGCGTTTGTGTATTAAAAATCTGCTCTGTCAGTCAGCGCTTTACCGAAAATCCACAAGAGCGTGACCTGCGTTTTAAAATGAATAGCGACTGGGTGATAAGGCGATAACTTTTTTAAAAGAAAAGTCGTCACGAACAATACAAAGTCCGTGACGACGTGGTGAGCTATCGGGGATTCGAACCCCGGACCCTTTGATTAAAAGTCAAATGCTCTGCCAACTGAGCTAATAACTCACAAGCTGAAATGACAGCTTAATTATTATAGCAAACTTGATTTGATATGTCAAGTCTTTTTTATAAATTTACCGTTTATGAAAATATTATACAAATCTCAACCGGATAGATTGTGAAAATTTGGTGTAAGCGGTTGACTATAAGGGTTGTTTTTGCTATAATTAAACCGTTGCGGTTGTTTGTGCCGCCTCTGTGCGGATTGAGGAGGATTTATGGGAAATTCAAATGGATTTTGGGCTAAGACGTGGTCAGCCTTAAAAAAAATATCCGTTAAGGTTTTAGGATATATAAATAACAATCTGTTGTTTCTTGGTTTTGTCGTATGTTGCATTTTTGATTCAACGGTTTTAAGAGGTTTCACCCTCAACGACTTATTATACATAAAGCCGCTGCTTGCGGATATAGCGATCATTATGATAGTGGGCGCTATTGGGTACTTTATCCGTCCGTCCAGAAGGTTTGTGTATTATATAGTGCTCTTATCGGCGTTTTCTGTCCTTAGCTTTGCAAACAGCATTTACTATACAAACTTCAAGTCGTTTGTTTCGGCATCTCAGATAGCTACCGCAGCACAGCTCAACGGCGTTATGGATGCTGTGACTGAAAATATAATGGAGGCAAAGGACTTCACATTTTTGTTGCCGATACCTCTGTATGTGCTTTTATATATAAGGCTCAGAAGGCGCAGCGGATATTTTTCAAACGAATACGATAAAAAAGAGACTCACAAAACCGCACGAAGAACGTTTTTAACAGCGATAGTGGTATTCCTTGTTTTCTGCACTCAGGTAACTCCTACAAACTGGTCAAGGCTTTACAATAGCTGGAACAGAGTATCCGTTATGACTGAGTTTGGAGAGTACACTTATACGATTTCCGATATAGTGCTTTCAGTAAAAAGCTCTCTTAATACGGTTTTCGGCGTTGAAAAGAGTAAGGAGACGTTTAACAGCTTTTACGAAAGCGGAAGTGAACCGACCTCAAAGGAAAAAGAGGAAAAGCCTGAAAAAACGGATAAATATAAGGATATTTTTGAAGGAAAGAATATGCTTGTCATTCATGCAGAAAGCATTCAGCAGTTTGCAATGGATACCTCGTTTAACGGAGTTCCCGTAACGCCGAATATCAACAAATTAGCGAAAGAGGGCATATATTTCAGCAACTTTTATGCACAGGAGAGTGTCGGAACAAGCTCTGACAGCGAATTTACGTTTTCGTCGTCGCTTCTTCCTGCATCAAGCGGTACGGTTGCGGTCAATTATGCCAACAGAATGTATATAACAACGCAGAAGCTGTTAAAGGAAAAAGGATATTACACTTTCAGTATGCACGCTAACAACGGCTCTTTTTGGAACAGACTTGAGCTGCACAAATCGCTCGGTTATGATAAGTTTTTTAACTATACCACAGATTATGATATAGACCTTGACGACCCCGAGCAGATAATTGGAATGGGTCTTAACGACAAGGAATTTTTCTCTCAGTCGGTCGATAAGATCAAAGACATATCCATGCAAAACGAGCAGTGGATGGGAACGCTTATAATGCTTTCAAACCACACCCCGTTTACCGATGCCGCCGATGCGAGCGGATATGAGGTCGATTTCAAATATGACAGACTTAACCGTGAAACAGGCGAATATGAAACGGTATCTGCTCCGTTTATGGAGGAAACAAAGCTCGGCAATTACTTTAAAAGCGTAAACTATGCTGATCAGGCTATAGGAGAACTTATTGACAAGCTTGATAAAGAGGGGCTTTTGGATAATACGGTAGTGGTCATTTACGGGGACCATGACGCAAAGGTAAAAGAGTCTCAGTATGAGCGTTATCTGAATTATGATCCGTACACAGACAGCGTTTTAGAAGAGGGCGACGAGGGCTATGTTCCCGTCGATGAGTATTGCTATAATCTTAACAGAAAGATTCCGTTTATAATCTGGACTAAGGACCATTCAGAGTATGAGCCTACAGAAATAACCAAGATCGGCGGAATGTATGACTGCCAGCCAACGCTTGGATATCTTTTCGGTTATGAAAATCAGTATGCATTGGGTCACAATCTTTTGGGTGACGATAATAATGAGAATACAGTTATTCTGCCAAGCTCAAACTTTATTACGGACAAAATATACTACTCTGCCGCTAACGAGGAATATTTTGATCTTTCTGATTACAAAAATGTTATGACAGAAGTTCCGGTAAATCAGCAGACAGACTATTCAAAAGGGCTGCCAAAATATGATCCTCCTGCTGAGGATGAGACCGAGGAGGAAACCGAAGAGCCTTTGACTGATGAGAAAAGGGTGTCTACGTTGAGGGACAGGTACTCCGTGGCAGAAATTTCAAAGAGATATAATGATGGTGCCGTAAATGAAGAGTATATCAGCGAGCGTGTCGCATATACCGAGCAGCGCATGAACGTATCTGACGCGATAGTTTTCCATGATATGATCAGAGTAAATACCGAGACGACTGGCTCTTCTGAAGATACGTCATCTGATAACACCGATGTTACAGAAGCATCGAGCGAGGCCTTGACCGAATCAAAAGCTTCATAAGAGTAAAATAGTGTGAAAACAATGGCGAGCGGTCTTATAAAGACTGCTCGCCGTTTTCTGCACAAAAAAAATACAGCCGGAACACGATCCGACTGTATGATCCTGATCATCAATAATTACGCTCTCTCAACTTTTCCGGAACGCAAGCATCTTGAGCATGCGTAGATATGACAAGGAGTGCCGTTAACAATAGCCTTAACTCTCTTAACATTTGGCTTCCAGGTTCTGTTGGTTCTTCTGTGAGAGTGTGATAACTTGATACCAAAGGTAACGCCCTTTCCGCATATACTGCATTTTGCCATAACGCTGCACCTCCTTTAAATTTTCGTGTCAACTATGTTATTTTAGCAGATTTTTATACCAAAAGCAAGTGCTTTTAAGAATGTTTAAAATTTGTTCACAATTTAACGAATATCGTTTCTCATAAATACTAACTTTTGCTTGTAATTTACATAAATATATGGTACAATATTTTAAATATAAGCGTGGCGGAGGTAGATTTTTCAAAATGAGTGCTGAGAAAATTTTACAGTACGGTGTAAGAGTTCTGATAATATTTATGATATTGCCTGTGCATGAGTTTGCTCACGCATTTGCCGCAAAGAAATTCGGTGATAGAACCGCTGAGAGCATGGGAAGGCTTACGCTCAATCCGATTTCGCACATTGACATTTTCGGAGCTATATGCCTTGTGCTGACGGGGTTTGGATGGGCAAAGCCGGTGCCTGTCAATCCAAACAGATTCAAAAACTACAAGCTCGGCTCAGTTATCACAGCATTGGCAGGACCTCTTTCAAACGTAATTGTCGGATATATAGGATTTGTTATACTTAAGATAATCGTGTATACTGCCGGTATGGGATTATCTGATACGTTGTATTACATCAAAATAATACTTTCTTATTTCATAATAATAAACCTTTCACTTGCAGTGTTTAACCTTCTGCCTATCCCGCCGCTCGACGGCTCAAGAATACTGACGACATTTCTGCCACTTAAATACCAGTGGAAGATACAGGAATACCAGATGTATATAAGCATTGTGTTTATAGTTATTATTTTTTCTGGGATCCTTGACACGCCGCTCAACTTTTTAATGAATCTTTTGTACAAATGTATAGATTTTCTTACTTTGTGGGTAGATCTGATTTTCGGATAAGCAGGGGTAATATAATTTATGAGTTCTATTTCGTTTAAGCTTGATGCTTTTGAAGGACCGCTTGACCTTTTGCTGCATTTGATTGCAAAGCACAAACTTAATATTGAAGATATTGAAATTTCTTTGCTTTTGGAGCAATACTTAGAATATATAGACGGTATTGACGAGCAGGATTTTGAAACCGCCGGAGAGTTTTTGGAGATGGCGGCAAGGCTTATTTACATTAAAACAGTTTCGCTTCTGCCAAAGCCGAACGAGGCAGAGGAGCTTAAAAAAGAGCTTGAGGGTCGTCTTATCGAATACTCTTTATGCAAGCAGACCGCAAAGCTTTTGCAGAATATGTGCGCATACGGAGAGATTTTTGTAAGAGAGCCGCTCAAGATACCCGTTGACAAAACTTATCGGAAAACTCACGACAGTGAAATTCTGGTCGACACGTATATCGCACTTGAAATAAGGGCAGACAGCAAAGAGCAGATAAATACGTCAGTTTTTACACCTATCGTTTCAAAAAGAATAGTTTCCGTTACCTCGAAGATAATTTACGTTCTGAAAAAGCTGTACTCAGACGGGAAATGCAGCATGTCAGGGCTGTTTCACAATATGACTGATAAATCGGAACGCATAGCTACATTTCTAGCTGTTTTAGAGCTTACCAAGTCGGGAAGGATATGGCTTAACGACGACAATACGCAGATAACCTTTAACCGAAACAAAAAGAAAGTAAGGCAGGTAAGTGAATAGATGCTGACAGATGAAAAGATTTCGATAGTTGAAGCGGTGCTTTTTGCATGCGGAGAGCCTGTGAGCAAGAAGACGCTTTGTGAATTAACGGATATCGATAGTGAGGATATGGACAAGCTTATCGTCAAGCTTAGCGAGAGATATCTTGGCATTTCAAGCTCGCTTGAAATACTGAAGCTGGGTGATAGTTATCAGATGGCCGCAAGGCGTGAGTTTGCGCCGCACATAAAGGCGGTATTGGAGGAAAAGAGAAACGCCACTCTTTCTCAGGCGGCGTTTGAGGTGCTTACCATAGTTGCCTACAACCAGCCGGTGACCAAGGGGTTTGTCGAAAATGTAAGGGGAGTTGATTCCTCAAGCGTTGTAAACTCGCTTGTAGAAAAGGGACTTTTGGAGGAGTCCGGAAGAATAGATGTTCCCGGAAGGCCGATCGCTTATAAGACGACTGCGGGTTTTTTAAGGGCATTTCAGATTTCGGATTTGTCAGAGCTTCCGCCGATTCCTGACAGAGAGACCCAGATGACGTTTGACGAGGTGTTGACTGAGGAAAAATCCGCTGATGAGTAAAAAATCCGCTTTAAAAGGAGATGATGGCTATTTTAGCGCTTTATATAATACTGGGGCTTATTGCTGTCATATATATCCTTTTGCGTTTTTCGGTGAGAGTGAGTTATTCGTTTGATACAACTGCCGAAACGAAATTAAGAGTAAAGGTAAAATACTTTTTCATAACGGTATATGAAAATCCTGAAAGCGAAAAGCAAAAACTAAGGGAAGAAAAAAAGAAAAAGAAAAAAGAGAAAAAGGCGCGAAAAGCTGAGAAATCGGAGAAAAAGAGAAAGTCTGAAGGCAAAGAGAATAGGCGTGATAAGTCTCCCGATATAGTTGACGAGATAAATTCTTTAAGTGATGATGAAACAAAAGAAAAAATAAAAGCTCTTGAACGTGAGATCGACGAGCAGAGAAAAGCGCTTTTGCAGACGGAGATAAAAATATCAAAGAGCCGGTTATCGGGCGAGGCTGAAGAAAAAGACCAAAAAGCTGAGCAAAAGAAGCTTTCAAAGCGGGAAAAAAAAGAGCTTTCAAAGCTTAAAAAGGAAGAGAAAAAGCGCAAAAAGCTATTAAAGAAAAAAGATAGCAAGCTAAGCAAGTTAAAACAAAAGTGGAATCTGGTAAAGCCTTACGTTCCGCTTGTGTGGAAAACGCTTAAAAAGCTTCTTAAAAACATTCGCTTTTACAACACGGAAATCGATATCATGCTGGGAAATGAAGACCCATATAAGGCAGCTCTTAACTACGGATATTTTAACACGGCTTTTTATCAGGTGCTTGCCTTTTTGTGTATGGTCTTTTCGGTGAAAATAAAAACATGCGATATAAATACTGAGTTTATTGTAAAGCGGTTTGAGCTTAAGGCGAGCGGAGATATCTATGTAAGAGTGAGCACCATTCTTGCAATAGCAATATGCTTTCTTTTTAATATGCTTAAAATATATCTGCGACAAAAAGGTAAAAAATCACAAGGAAAACATAAATTTTAAAGGAGTGTGTTTTAATGAGCGGCGAAAAAAAGCTTGAGGGATTGGTTGATGTTGCAATGCAGAAGCTTAAAAGCATCGCAGACGGAGAAACGGTGGTGGGAAATCCTATAACAGTGGGAGATACTACTATCATTCCGATATCATCCGTAAAGGTAGGATTTGCAACGGGCGGCTCTGATCTTCCTACAAAGAATCCGAAAGAACAGTTCGGCGGAGGAACCGGAGGCGGCCTGACAGTTGAGCCTGTTGCGTTTATAACTATAACAAAAGGCGAGGTAAAGCTTTTGCAGATGACTGTAAACCAGAGCAAGGGCAACGCAATAATAAATATGGTGCCTGATGTTGTGGATAAAATTACCGCTGTCATAAACAAAAAAGGAAACGAATAGAAACTGAAATTTCAGAGCACTATATCCTTAAAAAGGATGTGTGCTATGAAAAGGTTTTTTAGAATTTTTGCGGTTGCCTTGACTGTTGCCGTTACGGCTATGATTCCGGCATCGCTTTCGCTTGACGCTGCGGCGGTAGGAGTATCTGCTAAGGCGTGTATTGTTATAGACGCCGACACGGGTGAAGTAGTTTACGGCAAAAGTGAGAACGAGCGGTTGCCAATGGCTTCAACTACCAAGATTATGTCTACGCTGATAGCGCTTGAATACGACCTTGATGAGGAGTTTACGGTCGATCCCGATGCTATAAAGATAGAGGGCTCGTCTATGGGGCTTAAAGAGGGGTATAAGGTCACCTTGCGCAAGCTTTGCTATGGTATGATGCTCCCTAGCGGAAACGATGCTGCGAATGCTACTGCTGTGCGGATAGCTGGAGATGTTGACAGCTTTGTTGAAATGATGAATGAAAAGGCAAAGGATCTGGGGCTTAAGAACACACATTTTGTTACTCCGTCGGGTCTTGATGACTACACGGACGATCATTACTCAACGGCGTACGATATGGCTGTGCTTATGAAGGCTGCGCTTAAAAACAAGACCTTTCGTGAGATAATTGCCACAAAGACAATAACCATTGATTTCGGTGGCGGAAACACAAATACGATAGGAAACACAAACAAGCTCTTGTCATATTGCAAGGGAATAATAGGCGGAAAAACAGGTTTTACCGACAAGGCTAAAAGATGTCTTGTTTCTGCGTGTGAGCGAGATGGTGCAACGCTTATCTGTGTAACGCTAAACGCTCCGGACGACTGGAACGATCACACTGCGCTATACAATCAGTATTTTCAAGAATATCAGAATGTAACGCTTACACCGTCAGTCGATTCATTCAAGCTGCCGGTAGTCGGGGCAAAGGCTGAGTATGTAAATGCCGGATGTGAAAGTATCAGCAAGAAACTGTTCGGCGGCAATACCGAGGGCATTACGGAGTGCATCGTGATGAAACCTTTTTACTATGCACCTGTTAAAAAGGGTGAGCTTATGGGAGAAGTGAGATTTATCAAAAACTCAGAGGTGATTGCTGTATCACCGATAACCGCGAACAGTGACGCATTGGAAAATGACGAGGAGCTTGGGCTTCTTGATAAAATAGAGTTGTTTTTTAAAAACTTATTCTGACGGATAAAATCCGTCGCTACATAGGAGAATTTATGGAGAAACAAAGACTTCAAAAAATAATCGCCGAGACAGGATATTGCTCAAGAAGAAAAGCTGAGGAACTGATTTCAGCGGGGCGAGTTAAACTAAATGGCAGAGCGTGTAAGCTCGGCGACAAGGCAAGCACGAAGGATATAATAAGCATTGACGGCGAAAACCTTGTGATTTCTAAAAAAAGGCGCTTTTACTATATAATGCTTCATAAGCCCAGGGGATATGTTACAACAATGAGTGATGAGCTTGACAGAAAAAGCGTAAGCGAACTTGTTAAGGACATACCCGAGCGTGTGTATCCGATAGGCAGGCTCGACAGAAATTCTGAGGGGCTTTTGCTTTTTACTAACGACGGCAAGTTCGCAAATGATATTATGCATCCGTCAGGGCATATAGCAAAGATTTACCGTGTAACGGTTCGGCCGAAAATAACGGATGAGCAGCTTGTAAGAATGTCAGAGGGAATAGAAATAGACGGTAAGAAAACGCTTCCGTGTGTTATTAACGTTTTGACCAACGAAAACGGAAGAGTGGTTTTGCAGATGGTTATCAAAGAGGGCAGAAACCGACAGATCAGAAAAATGTGCGAGGCGGTAGGTCTTGAGGTCGCAAGACTCAAAAGAACGGCGATCGGTCCGGTTAAGCTCGGAATGTTAAAGCCGGGCGCTCACAGAGAGCTCACTAGCGAGGAACTGAGAGCGCTGAGGACGGCAATATCAAAATAAACTCAGAGGATGATTTTATGCTTGAAATCAAAGCAGCAGAGGATATTTCCCGGTATTACGAAAAGATCATAAGCCTTGGTCTTGACAGAGACACAACGCTTGCGGTCGAGTCGTTTGACAAGGGCAGAGTCAACGGTTATGGGCTGTTTCACTTAGATTCAGAATGCGTTTTTCTTGATTACATAGAAGACGGCGGAGATATCCTCCTTTTTGACGGCATAGCCAGAACGGTTCTTTTTAAGGCTATGCTTTCGGGAATTGACAAAGCTGAGCTTTCCCAGAATCAGATAGAAAAATACAAAATGCTTGGTTTTGTGCAAAATAATTATAAAACTATAGACTCGATAGATGATTTTCTCTCTAAATGTAAAAGTTGTGGAAAATAATTGGTATAATCTTGTCAATCCCGGATTTTAGTAGTATAATAAAGCTATGTTTAAAATAGTCTTGTTAGGCTTTATATGATAGGAGGAAATACGATGAGCACTCAGACTGTTTTGTCTGCGGAAGAAAGGCTCTCGGCGCTTTTTGACGGAGGAGCCTTCACTGAAATTGCGTCTGCGGCTAAATCGGGAAACGACTTAAGCGGAGTAATAACTGCTTTTGGCTATGTAAACGACATCCCGGTATATGCTTTTGCACAGGACCCAAGTGTTAAAAACGGAGCCCTGACAAAAGAGCAGGCGGCGAAGATTGTAAAGATTTATGATATGGCGGCAAAAACCGGGGTTCCGGTTGTCGGCATTTACGATTCTTTTGGCGCTGACATAAGCGATACGGTAAGCGCTCTTGAAAGCTATGGGGAGTGGCTTAACAGAGTCAATTCTCTTTCGGGAGTTGTGCCTCAGATATCGCTTGTTGCGGGGCCATGCGCTTTAACATCGGCAATGATAGCGGTGTCAGCAGATTTTGTTGTAATGACAAAGGACGCAGAGTTATTTATAACGCCGAACAGCGAGGATAAAGAGCTATCCAAAACGGCTGCCGAAAACGGAACGGCGGCGCTTGTCTGTGAAGACTATGAGCAGAGTGCTTTAAAGGTAAAGGAGCTCGTTTCACGTCTTCCTCAGAACAACATTTCTGAAGTTCCGATGTTTGAGTTCTCGGCTCCCGAGTTGTTTGATCTGTCAGACGCTGACAGCACTGCGAAAAGCATTTTTGACGAGGGCAGCGTTTTGGAATTGTACGCTGATTTCGGGCGTTCATCTTATACGGCGCTCGCGACGCTTAACGGCGCTTCAGTCGGAGTTGTTGCAACAAACAAGAGCGAGAAAAAGCTAAGTGCAGATGACGCTTCAAAGATAGCAAGGTTTGTAAGAACCTGTGATGCTTTTTCTCTGCCGGTGATAACGCTTGTTGATACAAAGGGCTTTTGTGTGTGCGATAACGCACAGAAGTCAGGCGCGGTAAGACAGCAGGCAAAGGTCGCTTCTGCATACGCTGAGGCCACAACTATTAAGCTTTCGGTGATATTAGGCAAGGCATACGGCTCTGCTTTTATCGCTCTTGCGGGGAAAAATGCAAATGCTGATCTTGTTTACGCTCTTGATACGGCAGTCATTTCTTCGGTAGAACCATTGACTGCGGTTGAGTTTTTAAGTCACGATAAGCTAAAGGGTGCAAAGGATGTAACGAGTGAAAGGGACGCTCTTGCGGATGAGTACGCAAAGACTGAGGCTTCGGCTAAGAACGCCGCTGAAAAAATGTGCGTGGACGCTGTTATTGCAAAGGAAAATATAAGAGCTTCTCTTATAAACGCCGTTGAAATTATGGCTGGAAAAAGGGTTTCCGGTCTACCCAAAAAGCATTCAAACAGCTCGTTTTAACTTATACTTCATTCAAGAAAGGAAAGATTTAATATGAAAAGATATAACATTACCGTGAACGGTACACCGTACGACGTTGTGGTTGAGGAGGTTGACGCAGCAAGCGCTTGCGAGCCTTCTGCCCCCGCGGCGGTTCCTGCTCCTGCGGCAGCACCTGCACCTAAGGCAGATACAGCGGCGGTGTCAGGCGGAACTAATGTTGAGTCTCCAATGCCGGGAGTTATACTTGACGTTAAGGTGAATGTAGGAGATACCGTTACAGAAGGTCAGGCATTGTTCGTGCTTGAAGCTATGAAGATGGAAAACGACGTGAATGCCCCCTGCGCCGGAACTGTTGCAAGCATTAACGTTTCCAAGCAGGCAAGCGTTGAGACCGGAACGGTTCTGGCAGTTATCAAGTAAGCTTTTTTGAAAGGAAAAACGACAAATGGCTAAGGTTAAAATTACTGAAACGGTCTTAAGAGACGCGCATCAGTCGCTTATCGCAACGAGAATGTCGCTTGATGAGATGATGCCTATTCTGCCGGCAATGGATAAAATAGGCTTTCATTCATGTGAGGTTTGGGGCGGAGCTACCTTTGATTCGTGCTTAAGATTCCTTGACGAAGACCCGTGGGACAGATTAAGAGCTATAAGAAAGGCTATGCCGAACACCAAGCTTCAGATGCTTTTCAGAGGGCAGAATATGCTGGGATACCGTCATTATGCTGACGATGTTCTTAAGTATTTCGTCGAAAAGTCTGTCGCAAACGGTATAGATATAATAAGAATTTTTGATGCGCTTAACGATATAAGAAATCTTGAAACTGCGGTCGCTTCCGCAAAGAAAGAGGGAGCTCATGCGCAGATTGCTATTTCCTATACGCTTGGAGAGGTGTTCACCGACGAATACTATGTTGACTATGCAAAGAGAATAGAGTCTATCGGCGCCGATTCAATATGCATTAAGGATATGGCGGCGCTGCTTACTCCGTATGAGACAGAGCGACTTGTCAAAAAGATAAAGGCAAATGTAAAAATTCCTGTGCAGCTTCATACGCACTATACGTCCGGACTGGCTTCAATGTGTCTTCTTAAGGGAATCGAGGCCGGCGCGGACATCATAGACACTGCTATGTCGCCTCTTGCTTTGGGAACCTCTCACGCTCCGACTGAGTCTATGGTCGCTGCTTTGCAGGGAACCGAATACGACACGGGGCTTGACCTTGTTGCTCTTACCGAAATAAGAGACTACTTTATGACACTTAGAGAAAAGTATATAAAGAACGGTCTTTTGGATCCAAAGATGCTTGCGACGGACGCAAACGCTCTTATCTATCAGGTGCCCGGCGGAATGCTTTCAAATCTTCTTTCTCAGCTTAAACAGGCGGGAAAAGAGGATCAGCTTACCGAGGTTCTTAAGGAAGTGCCTAGGGTCAGAAAGGACGCCGGCTTCCCGCCGCTGGTTACGCCTACATCTCAGATCGTCGGAACTCAGGCGGTGTTCAACGTAATAATGGGTGAGCGCTACAAGACGGTAACCAAAGAGTTTAAAGGCCTTGTCAGAGGTGAATACGGAAAAACTCCCGTTGAGATAGACCCTGACTTTCAGAAGAAAATCTGTAAGGACGAAAAGCCTATTACATGCCGTCCTGCGGATCTGCTTGAGCCGGAGCTTGAAAAGCTTAAGGCCGAATGCGCAGAGTGGATAGAGCAGGAGGAGGACGTTTTAAGCTATGCTCAGTTTCCGAAGGTCGCACCGAAGTTTTTTGAAAAGAGAAGAGACAAAAAGTACGGCATTGATTCTAAACATTCTGACACGCAGAAAAAGGTAATGCCTGTATAAGTATCTCAAAAAAGGTCAGCTTTGAAGCTGGCTTTTTTATTTTCTCTTACCTCCTCTACTAATAGGCGGTTTTTATGGGAAAATTGCACGCAAACGTGCATTATAAATAAAATATCTTATATTTGTTCACTAAACGTTTACATTGTTCATAATTTGTTAATTCCTTGTGGCAAACGTCTTTTGGAATTTTGACGGGTGTGAGCAAGCATTATTTCATTTTGTCAGTCACTCGTCTTTATAAATGGAGCATTGACGATCTCTCGTTGTTTGTTGTGGCAATTTAATTTTGCCTTACGTTTTAGCGCGCAGAGGGAACAAATAACAAAACAGAGAAATTATTTTAATATGTCAAGGTAAAATTATCCTTTATTGACAATGTTTTTTTATAATGATATAATGTTGTTGTTATGTATTTTAAGTGATCTGTGGTCACTTCAGTTAAGTGGGAGTGTTAAAATGGAGGCAGTTAAGCTTTATTTGGTTATTCCTTGCTTTAACGAGCAGGAAGTGCTTATGGATTCTGCGGCTAAGCTTAAACAGAAAATGATCTCTCTGATGGAGCGGGAAAAAATCTCATACTTAAGCAGAATCGTTTTTGTTGACGATGGCTCTAAAGACAAAACATGGAGCATTATTGAGAAGCTTCACAAAGGCGACGAGATATTTATGGGAGTTAAGCTTTCACGCAACAGAGGACATCAGAATGCTCTCTTAGGCGGGCTTTTAACTGTGAAAAATGACTGCGACATCACTATATCGCTTGACGCCGATCTACAGGACGACATCAATGCGATAGACGAAATGATAGATAAGTATTACGAGGGCTGCGATATAGTTTACGGAATCAGAAATAACCGTGAAACGGATACTGCTTTTAAGCGTGCCACCGCACAGGGCTTTTACAAGCTGTTAAGATTTATGGGTGCCGATGTGAAATACAATCACTCAGATTATCGGCTTATGAGCAGAAGAGCTATCGAGGGGCTTGAGGGATTTGGCGAAGTAAACCTTTTCCTGCGCGGAATTGTTCCCATGATAGGTTATAAATCTGCTGAGGTGTATTACAAACGGGGTGAGCGCCTTGCCGGTGAATCAAAGTATCCGCTTAAGAAGATGCTCGCGCTGGCCACAGAAGGAGTAACATCTCTGTCGATAAAACCGATAAGCTTTATTACTTTTTTAGGATTGTTCATTTTTGTGGTAAGTATTGGTATGCTCATATACTTTTTGGTCCGCCACTTTATGGGCCAGACTGTTCCCGGATGGACTTCTATCGTGGTCTCGGTATGGGCAATCGGCGGACTTCAGCTTCTGGCGATAGGAATAATTGGGGAGTATATCGGAAAGGTGTATCTTGAAACGAAAAAACGGCCGAAGTTTATTATTGAGGAATATCTCAAGGACTGATAAAAATTAAGCCGGGCAGACATTCTGCTCGGCTTTTTTACGAGGATATATTATGACAGATTCTTATTATATGAAAAAAGCACTGGCGCTTGCTTTCAGTGCGGCTCAAAACAAAGAGATCCCCGTTGGTGCGGTGGTTGTGGATAACTCAACCGGTGAGATTATTGGTCAAGGTAAAAATGAGTGCGAAAACAAAAATTCCCCTCTTTTGCACGCTGAAATGACAGCCATAGAATCTGCCGCTAAAAAACTTGGCGGCTGGCGGCTTTTTAACACCACTCTCTTTGTTACGTTAGAGCCTTGCGCAATGTGCGCCGGAGCAATTATAAATGCAAGAGTTTCAAGGGTAGTGTTTGGAGCATATGACAAAAGAGCAGGCGCCTGCGGCTCTGCAGTGGATCTGTTTTCGCTAACTAAAACCCATATGCCGGAAATTAAAGGCGGTGTGCTTGAGAAAGAGTGCGCAGTTCTGCTTTCTGAATTTTTTAGAGAAAAAAGGCTTAAAACACAGAACAAGCCTGAGCTGTGGGACCTTTATGATAAGGACAGAAATCCGCTTTTTCTTACACACAGACGAGGAGTTCCTTTAAAGGAGGGAACTTTTCACACGGTAGTGGTGGTAATAACCAAAAACCGCGACGGCAAGATACTTATCACTAAGCGTTCACAGGAAAAAAACAATTGCCCGGGGCACTGGGAATGTACCACAGGCTCAGTCGTGGCGGGGGAGACAAGCGTTTGCGGCGCTTGTCGTGAGCTTATGGAGGAAACAGGTATCAAAAGAAAAAAAGAAAACTTTAAGCTTATTAAAACCGTTCGCGGCGAATCTAGCTTTACAGACTGTTATCTTTTGAAAACCGACGTCAATGCAGATGAAATAAAGCTACAAAAGGGTGAGACCGAGGACTACAAATGGGTCGATCGCAAAGATTTTGAAGAACTTCAGTCAAAGGGAAAAGTGTTCGCGCCGGACGCTGAACAATATGAAGGCTTAAAAAGCCTTATATGGTAAAATAACCGCTTACGATTTGCTTATTTAAGCTGTTTCATAACCGAAAACGACCGTCGGAATATCTCCGGCGGCCGTTTTGTATTTATATCTATATTTCATTTCTGTTTTCAAGTGCCTTAAATAGCGTAACCTCATCAGCATATTCAAGTATTGCTCCCACGGGAAGCCCAAAGGCCAGCCGCGTTACCTTTACCCCAAGCGGCTTTAACAGCTTTGAAATATACATAGCGGTTGCTTCTCCCTCAACTGTGGGGTTTGTTGCCATTATTACCTCTTTTACTTTGCCGTCTGAGATCCTCGACAAAAGCTCCTTGATCCTCAGCTTGTCAGGGGTAATATTGTCGATCGGTGAAATTAGACCGTGCAGCACATGGTATACGCCCTTATATTCTTTCGTCCGTTCAAATGCGGTAACGTCCTTAGGACTTTCTACAACACATATAGTTGAACCGTCGCGGCTTGGATCATCACATATCGGACAAATAACTCTGTCCGTCAGATTCTGACACACCTTGCAGCTGTGAACGGTAGAGTGAGCTTTTATTATTGCCTCGGCAAACTGTCTGGCTTCGGCTTCCGTCATGCTCATAACAAAGAAAGAAAGCCTTTGTGCCGTTTTCATACCTATGCCCGGAAGCTTGGCAAACTGCTCTGCCAGCTCAATCAGGGGCAGAGCGCTGGATTCCGCCATGGCTTAAAATAGCCCCGGGAACGAAACACCGCCGGTTACCTTTGACATTTCTTCCTCGCTTGCCTTTTCAATCTTATCGACAGCGTCGTTAAAAGCGCTTGTTATGAGGTCTTCAAGCATCTCAACATCGTCCGGGTCAACGACCTCAGGCTTGATTTTTACAGACAAAAGCTTCTTTGCGCCTGTCATCTTGATCTCAACCGCTCCACCGCCGACAGATGTCTCAAACTCCTTCTCCTCAAGCTCTCCCTGAACTCTTGTTATTTCATCCTGCATCTTCTGAGCCTGCTTGAGCATCTGGTTCATATTCTGCGGACCTCCGCCCATGCCTGCCGGTAATCTTGCTTTCATTATGATTATCCTCCTTATTTGTTGACTTCTACTTTAATATCAAGATCTTTTGCTTTCTTTAATAATTTATTTACCGGACTTTCCTCGTCCTTAAGTTCTTCATTTGATACAGCCCTTACTCTTATTGCAAACCTTGCGCCCAGAGTTTCTGTTATTGCTTCGTCAAGAGCCTTTACGTGATCCTTTAAAAGCTTTATAAGCAGTCGGTTCTTCACCACTATAAGTATAGTGTTCTGATATATATATGCGCTTGAATCAGTCATGAACGCTGAGGTGGACGGGCTTTTTTCTACAAGGCGCGAAAGTATGTCACGCCAGTTTTTAAGCGGCTCTAAGTCCTCGGTTTTTACCTTCGAAAGGTCGGCAGACGGTTTTTCAGGACTGGTCTGATTTTCGGGAATTATCGGGTCATAACGCCTGACCTCGTTTTTTTGTATCGGTACAGTCTGGGCGCTATTAAGCCTTTCTTCAAGGTTATATATCCTGTTAAGCAGCGGCTTTAGATCCGCAGCCTGAGTATGATCCGAACCGATCCGGCGTGTTTCTTCACAGGAGCAAAGCTTGATTATACCCATTTCAAACTGTATTTTTTTGTTGGTTGCTTTTATTAGACGCTCGTTTAATTCCTCAAGAAGTTCAAGCTTTGAGATAATACCCTGCAAAGTGCTTTTTTCCGCAAGCTCACTGAGAACGCCGTACTCTTCAGGCGTTGACGCTATAAGCTCCTCAGCGTGAGAAGAAGTTTTTATAAGCATTGCGTTTCTCACCTGTGACAAAAGCTCCTCGCACAGCCTCTGGAGATCCTTTGACATAGAATAAAGCTCGTTTACCTTATCTATCGCCTTAGCGGCGTCTGAGTCAAAAACAGCTTCCAAAATGTCAAAAACATACTCTTTTCCGCTTATTCCGACGGCGGTAGAAACAGTTTGAACTGTTACCTCGTCAGAATAGGCAGTGCATTGGTCAAGCATTGACAAAGCGTCTCTCATTCCTCCGTCGGAAAGCTTCGCAATAAGCGACGCGGCGTCATCGTCAAGCTTAAAGCCCTCCTTTGACGCTATAAACATAAGACGGTCTTTGATGTCTTTTGCTTTGATGCGTGCAAAGTCAAACCGCTGACATCTTGATAGGATGGTCGGCGGGATCTTATGGACCTCGGTGGTGGCAAGTATGAATTTTATATGTTCCGGCGGCTCTTCAAGCAGCTTTAAAAGCGCGTTGAACGCGTTGTTTGAGAGCATATGGACCTCATCGATTATGAACACTTTATACCTTGCCTGCTCAGGCATATAAAGCGCTGATTCTTTGAGCGAACGAACATCGTCAACGCCGGTATTTGAAGCGGCATCGATCTCAATTATATCAGTAAGCGACTGGTTATCCGCCTGTTTGCAGATGTCACATTTAAGACACGGCTCGCCATCGTGCATATCAAGACAGTTGATAGCCTTTGCAAAAATTCTTGCGCAGGTGGTTTTGCCGGTTCCCCTTGAGCCGGTGAAAAGATATGCGTGGGCGGTTTTGTTTGCGATTATCTGATTTTTAAGAGTGGTCGTTATATGGCTTTGCGAAACAACGTCGTCAAAGCTGAGAGGACGCCATTTTCTGTATAAAGCGCAGTACATACACAAACACCCCTCTCTGATAAATGCTTCATTTAAACGCTTCAATCCGACATATAGGTACGCAGGCGAATCTGTGTCACACAAGACAAACTGCTTAATGCTGCTCGGTTCCCCGCCTGACATGGTTCACAGCGTTTCGTTGCACAGGACCTGCGCACCTGTATCTCGGATCGAAAAAACATCATTCTTAAACACATAATAGTATACCACAATCAAGTATTATTTTCAAGTACTTTTTTATCCTTAGAATAAAAATCCGGGTTTGTCCATAGTATTTAACATAAACGCGTATTTTTATCTGCCCAGAAAGGAATGACAATCATGAAAAAACTTAGGATCGTGTCTATACTTATATTTGCACTTTTGCTTTCCGCCTGTAACACCAAAGAAAGCTTCAGGGTGCTTAACAAAGGTATAGCATCTGACAGCGCAATAAAAGATGTCTATGCGCCCTCAAATGATAACGATGAGAAAAACAAGTATCAGGCGCTTAATTACGACGAGCAAAAAGCCATATGGATATCATATATAGAGCTAGCGGATTTTTTGTCGGGAGGCGATGAGGCGTCGTTTAAAAGCAAATTTTCACAGGCACTTGATTCTGTAAAGGCGTCTGGCTTTAATACGGTTTATGTTCATGTAAGGGCCTTTGGCGACGCATACTATGATTCCGGAGTTTATCCTAAAGCGCTTATCATAAGCTCTGATTTTGACCCTCTTGAGATAATGACGGAGCTTTCACATAAACAGGGCATTTCTTTTCACGCTTGGATAAATCCCTTTAGATGTATGAGCTATGAAAATATGGAGACGATAGACGACAGTTTCCAGACAAAAAAGTGGTTTGATCAAAACAAAAATATACTCAAAAGCGTGCCTGACAACACGAACTATTGGCTTAATCCAGCGTACGATGAGGTTTTAAAGCTCATAAACAGCGGCGTTAAGGAGATAGTTGAAAACTATGAGGTCGACGGAATTCACTTTGATGACTATTTTTTTCCGACCCCCGACGAAAGCTTTGACAGGGAAGAGTTCGAGAAATCCGGAGAAAGCAGCCTATCTGATTATAGAATATCGCGGATCAACAAAATGGTATCCGGCGTTTACAAAACGATAAAGGATATAAACAAAAGCGTTTTATTCGGGCTGTCTCCGCAGGGTAACATCAAAAACGATTATGCTTCTCAGTTTGCGGACGTGAAAAAATGGTGCGCTGAGGAGGGCTTTTGCGATTACATAGCGCCGCAGGTGTATTACGGTTATGAAAGCGTCTGCCCGTATGACGAAACTATAAAAACATGGAGCGATATGTGCAAGGACAGCAGTGTGCGCCTTGTAATAGGTCTGGGTGAATATAAAATACTTTCCGAGGAGGAATTTATATCTACAAAAGGGATAATCGCGAATATGATTAACGACGCAAAAAAACTTGATTGCTATTCAGGAGTGGCGATATATAATTACAAGAATCTTTTCGCCGCGGACGAGGAAAACGCGGAAAGAGTAATGGCTGAAAAAGAGCTTATAGAAAAAGCTATAAAATAAATTATGAAATTTCTGTGAAAGTCATTGTAATAATTTATTTTTATGTTATAATTATACTGTCTGAAAGGATAAATAATTGAAAAAATCAGGAGGCATTAAAATGAGTACTGTTTTATTGGCTGCACAGCAGCAAAGCACGGCTTCTATGCTGGTGACCTTTATTCCCTTGGTGCTGATAATAGTAGTTTTTTACTTTTTGCTAATCAGACCTCAAAGAAAAAAAGACAAGGAAGACGCTTTGATGCGAAGTAACATTCAGGTCGGCGATGAGATCGTTACGGCGGGGGGAATCATAGGAATTGTATTTTCGGTAAAGGACGACACTCTTGTTGTTGAGACCGGCGGTGACAGAAGCAAAATAAGGATCAAAAAATGGGCCGTTTCTCAGAACCTTACCGTTCACGAGCAGCAGGAGGCTGCCGCTGCGGCTGCAAGGGAAGCTAAAAAATCCTCTAAGAAAATCAAGGATGAGATATCTAAAAGCGATGAAGTGCAAAACGACATCGAAAAGTAATTTTTCAGAATAAAACGTATAAATCCCGAATAAGGTTTAACAGTATCTCAGTTTGCCTTAGGAGGGATTTTTTTGCGAAGAAGAAGCAAATGTTCAAAGATTCCGGCGTTTATGATAGTGTGCGTATTTTTGGGGCTTTTGATAACGGCGGCTATATTTTTACTGGTGTCGTTCATTATGACGAAAATAGATATATCAAAGAGCATAACTCAGCTCATTTCCGTAGCGGCTCTAGCGCTGGGTACATACTTCGGCGGATATATCTGCGCTAAGAAATACAGAAAAAACGGTCTTATAAGAGGCGCTGTTTGCGGCTTTTCTATTTTCCTGATCGTTACACTTATCGGTTCGATTTTTGCGGGAAGTCTGCTTAGCTTTTCTGCGTCTTCAAAGCTTATGCTCGTCATTATAACCGGAGCAATAGGCGGCGCTGTGGGGGTGAATTCAAAAAGACGGCGATACTGACAGCTTTTTGCAACTCCCCGTCAGCTAACTCGATTTGAGTCCTAAAGTTACATTATTTTCCACTTTCAAAAGAGGCGTTTTGGCATGAATATGTCATATCTTGAGCGTTAATTGTAATCCTTATATAGAAGTACATAGTGCTTTTTGGGCTTTTATGTTGACAAGCATTTTATTATCTGATATAATTATTAAAACGATTTGAATAGGAGGCATTTTTCATGAAGCATATCAAGACGGTAAATAAGGCAAACCTCAAGGCTACCGCTGCTAAGGGCGGTTGCGGTAAATGTCAGGCTTCCTGCCAGTCTGCCTGCAAAACTTCCTGCACTGTTGCTAACCAGAAGTGCGAAAAGGACGCGTAAGCACGGCAAATTAAATAAATGCGTTTTAAAAGGTCGTACGGATTTTTTTCGTGCGGCTTTTGTTTTTAGTATAATAATGCACCCGCCCGGCAATAATATTTTTAAAAGTTTATTGCACGGGGATTTGTATGAAATACGAAAAGGTAAAAATAAGCGGAATCAATACAGCCGATCTTTGCGTTTTGACCGACGAGGAAAAAGAGGAGCTTTTAATACGGGCGGAAAAAGGCGATAAGGAGGCAAAAGACAAGCTTGTGCTTGGGAACTTAAAGCTTGTTTTGTCAGTGATCCAGCACTTTAACGGAAGAGGTCCGTCTGCCGACGATCTTTTTGAGGTGGGAACAATAGGGCTTATCAAGGCGATAAACCGCTTTGACCGTTCAAAGGGATTTAAGCTTTCAAGTTATTGCCATCCGATGATATTAGGAGAAATAAAGCGGTTTTTGCGCGACGATTCTCCCATAAGGGTAAGCCGGTCACTTAAGGATCTTGCATACAAAGCAATGCAGGCGAAGGAGGCTTTGATCAAGAAAAACAAGTCTGAGCCGACCGTAGATGAGATCGCCAAGGAGCTTGGAGAGAAACGCTGTGATGTTGTTATGGCACTTGAGTCTGTGAGCGATCCTGTTTCTTTGTATGAACCTGTTTTTTCAGATTCGGGAGATACACTGTATGTTCTCGACCAGATAGGAGATGAGAACGACGACGAGACTTGGCTAAACGAAATCTCTATAAAAGAGGCAATCGCGTCTCTTACCCAACGGGAAAAGAAGATACTTAACCTGAGATACTTTCAGGGAAAGACACAGGTTGAGGTCGCAGATCAGATAGGGATCTCTCAGGCACAGGTGTCAAGGCTTGAAAAGGGAGCGCTTGATAAAATAAAGGACGGGATATAAAAATCAAAGTGTGTTGACAATTTTCCTTCGTTTTTGTATACTGAAAAACGGGGGATTTTTTATGCGCTTAAAAATCAGAGAGGTCAAGAATGAGGAGCTGAGTGAATGTCTAAAGCTTATACGCAAAACATTCATGAGATATGAGGCGCCCATTTTTGCGGATGAAGGCATAAGGTCGTTTATGAGATTTGTCTCAGAAGATAATATCAGTTCTCTTTTGGATAAGCGGTCAATGTGGCTTTATAAGGCGGTTTTCAAGGGAAAACTAATCGGTGTTGCGGCGGTAAAAGACCTAAGCCATATATCGCTTCTGTTTGTGGATGAAAAGTATCAGAGAAAAGGCGCCGGCACAGCGCTTCTTAACTTTTGCATCAAAAGGATAAGACGTAAAAACAAATATGCACACAAAGTGACGCTTAATTCGTCACCGGCAGCATATGGGTTTTATTTGAAGTTTGGGTTTGATTTTGACAGCGATGAAAAGATAAGCGAGGGTGTGATATATACCCCTATGTCGTATGCTCTTTAGCTCTTGACATTTTTTACGGTGTGTGATATTATATCTTATGATATTTAAAAGCTATGATAAGAAAAAGTAACCTATGCTTTTGTACAAAAGAGAGCTTTCGGTCGGTGCGAGAAAGCGGCAGGGTATAGGTGAATACATCTTTGAGCTGAAGTCCTGAAATCTATTCAGTAGGGGCTTTCGGGTGCAGCCGTTATACTGCGTAAGAGGTAGGAAAGCGTTTAGCTTTTTTATAAACAGAGGTGGTACCACGAGTGAATTCGTCCTCCGGCATTTTGTCGGAGGATTTTTTAGTCTTACGAAAGGTTGTGTTATCCGTGAAATCAGTGTCTGATTTCATCGTTTATGCTTTGCAAGGAGAAATGTAAAACAATAACTTTTATAAATATGGAGGAAATAATATGACGGTTTTTGAAGAACTTAAAAGGCGCGGGCTTTTGGCTCAGCTTACTGACGAGGACGAAATAGCAGAGCTTATAAATGCCGGAAAGGCTACATTTTACATCGGCTTTGACCCAACTGCGGACAGCCTGCATGTCGGACACTTTATGGCGCTTTGTCTTATGAAAAGACTTCAGATGGCTGGAAACAAGCCGATAGCACTTTTGGGCGGCGGAACAGGAATGATAGGGGATCCATCAGGAAAAACCGATATGCGTAAAATGCTGACTAAGGAAACGATCGAACATAACGTGGAGTGCTTTAAAAAGCAGATGAGCAGATTTATTGATTTTTCCGACGGCAAGGCATTGGTGGTGAATAACGCGGATTGGCTTCTCGACCTTAATTATGTGGATGTTTTGAGAGAGGTCGGCGCATGTTTTTCAGTCAACAAGATGCTCACCTTTGAGTGTTATAAACAGAGAATGGAAAGAGGACTTACCTTTCTTGAATTTAACTATATGATCATGCAAAGCTATGACTTTTACAGGCTGTTTCAGGATTACGGCTGCAATATGCAGTTCGGCGGCGACGATCAGTGGGCGAATATGCTGGGCGGTACGGAGCTTATCAGAAAAAAGCTCGGAAAAGACGCTTACGCTATGACGATTACGCTTCTTTTAAATTCTGAAGGCAAGAAGATGGGAAAAACCGAAAAGGGAGCTGTTTGGCTTGATCCCGAAAAAACATCTCCGTATGACTTCTATCAGTACTGGAGAAATGTGTCTGACGCAGATGTTATGAAATGCCTTAAAATGCTTACTTTTTTGCCTATTGAGCAGATAGAGGAGATGGAGCGCACTATGGAGGGCGCACAGCTTAACAGGGCCAAGGAGATACTCGCTTTTGAACTTACAAGTCTTGTTCACGGCGAGGAGGAAGCTAACAAGGCTCAGGATGCGGCAAAAGCAGTGTTCGGAAGCGGTGCGTCAAGTGAAAATATGCCTACTACCGTGCTTTCAAAAGATGATCTTACTGACGGCAAAATAGGTCTGCTGACTCTTATGGTAAAAGCTAAGCTTGCCGTTTCTAACGGTGAGGCAAGAAGGCTGGTACAGGGAGGGGGAGTTTCGATAAACGATGTAAAGATAACAAATCCCGCCGAGCAGATCGACATTTCTTCGCCAGTTATAATAAAGAAGGGCAAAAAGGTTTTTCACAAGATCACGGTTGAGTGATAAAGTTTCTTTGGAGGATATAAAATGTTTTTGAGTACCGTTATAAGCGATCTTAAGGGTATAATAAAAAAACGCGGGGCGGCTTCGGTATTTTACTGTCTGTTTACTGCCTGGATGTTTGTAGCAATTGCGTTTGTCATAAGAACGGATAAGCTGTTTTATGAAAAGGATTTTTACGCTGGAATAAACTTCTGGCTGTTTTGCCTTTGCATCGTGCTTATGTGGATAGCGCTTTACATCTTTACAAACGAAAAGGTGATTTCTGTACTGATGCTTTTTTCCGTTGTTTTGTACAGCGTAATTGTGGGCTTGAAGTATTCTGACTTTTTATTTTCAATCGGCTGCTTGATCGTAATATTTGCTGCTGTTTATTTTTCAAAGCTCGATAAGCTTGAGTGGAGGATAAGCAACAAGGCGCTTTGGATATTGGCAGTTGTCCTGATCTTGGCATTTACATCAATTATAGGCATTGCTTTAAGCTTTAAGTACGCAAATTACAGGACCTCCTGTTATGATTTCGGTATCTTCTCTCAGATGTTTTATTATATGAAAGAAACGGGTCTTCCGCTGACCACTTGTGAACGCGACGGACTGCTTTCGCATTTCGCGGTTCACTTTTCACCTATATTTTATCTGATGTTGCCGTTTTACTACATTTTACCGTCACCGATAACTCTTCAGATCTTGTCTTGTCTGGTGGTTGCAAGCGGAGTAATACCACTTGTGCTTATCGTAAAACGGCATGGAATGTCAAATCTTGTTGCACTTGGTTTTTCGGTAGCTTACACCTTATATCCTGTGCTTGCAGCAGGTACGCAGTATAATCTTCACGAGAATAACTTTTTAGCGCCTATTGTGTTATGGTGCTTCTGGGCGTTTGAAACAAAAAAGATACTGCCGTGTGTTTTGTTCTCTGTTCTTTTGCTATCTGTGAAAGAAGACGCGGCTATGTATCTTGCGATAATAGCACTCTATTTTATTATCACAAGAAAGAATCTGAAGCTGGGTATACCTGCGTTTGCGCTGTCGGTGGTATATTTCTTTATTGTAACTATGCTGCTTGAAAATATCGGCGAGGGAGTTATGACCTATCGGTATTCAAACTACATCTACGATGACAGTGAAAACCTATTTGCAGTCATAAAATCTGTTGTTCAAAACCCTGTTTTTGTTCTGCACGAAATATTTACAGAGGAAAAGTTTACGTATATTCTTCAGGTGCTGGCTCCTCTGGCATTTTTACCGCTGTTTATAAAAGATCCTAAAAGGCTTGTTTTGCTCATACCTTTTATACTTGTAAACCTTATGTCAAATTACCAGTATCAGCATGCGTTGAATTATCAGTATGGTTTTGGAAGCGGTGCGTTTTTGGTATATCTTGCTGTAATAAATTATGAGGACATAAAGCATAAACGCTCTAAAATTCTTATTTGCGCGATGGCTTTTTCTCTGATAACTGCGATAGCTCTGGTTTTCCCAAGAACGAAAGGTTATTATCAGAATTTCACAAAGGACAGGACCTCTCGCATAACTATTGACGCAGCACTTGATCTTATCCCGGAGGAAGCATCGGTTTCCTGCACGACTTATCTTGTACCGAATCTTTCTACACGGCGTGAGCTTTACGAGCTTGAGCACACAAAAGATTACGACAGAGTTACAGAGTACTATGCGATCGATCTTCGTCAGACTGATAAGAGGGTCGATATAAACGACTATCTTAACAATAGTAAGTATGAACAACTGTATTATAAGTCCGGAATTATTGCGGTATTTAAGAGCGTATAGTGACTCAGATACACAATTGTAAATATTAAGAAAAAATCAAGCTGATTTCATTTTTATATGATCAGCTTGATTTTTTGTGTTATCATTTAAAGACAAATAATTTGTTGATTTTAGTTAAAATTGTAATATATTACGGGCTTTGGAAAAAGTTTTTGTTTAGAAGAATATCCATTTACCCTAATAGATTTATATATTATAAAACATACATAAATACAATTTGTGATCTTTTAGTATCTATATATGGTGTATATCTTCTAAGTTTTGTATATATTCACATAATTTTATTCTAAACCCTGTTGAAAATGTATTTTTTTCTGTAATTTTTTCAATGTGCTAAAAACTATGTAAATAATTAACGAAAATCATTGACAAATCATTGATTATGTGATAAAATAACTGCAGTAATTTTTTTAAAATATAAAAATAAAAGAACAGCAATATAGCGTTTAATAGGTGCAGAGAAACTAACTTATTGTGTAATATTTATTGGAAGGTGACTGTAGTTATGCCGCAATCTGAAATAATTTTAGAACGCAAAATAATTGACGGATATAATATAGACAGGCCCGGACTTGATTTTAAACGAAAACCGATATACGATTTTTTTAAAAGGGTATTTGATATTGTCTTTTCGACCTTGGCTCTGATCTTATTATCTCCGTTATTTTTAGTTGTATCTGTTATAATACTCTTAGAAGATTTCGGAAATCCTTTTTTTCTTCAAGTCAGAACCGGGTATAACGGAAAAAAATTTAAAATGATTAAATTAAGAAGCATGCATAAAAATGCAGAAAGTAAAAGGGCAGAGTTGTTGCAACAAAATGAAGCAAATGGCCCGATTTTTAAAATAGAAAACGATCCGAGAGTGACAAAAGTCGGAAGATTTTTAAGAAAGACATCAATAGATGAGTTGCCTCAGTTTATAAATGTTTTAAAAGGTGATATGTCAATTGTCGGTCCGCGTCCGCTGCCTGTTTACGAACAGGACGCATGTAATGATTATCAGAGTCAAAGGCTTTTGGTGAAACCCGGCTTATCCTGCTATACTGCGCTTGATAAGAAAAGTGAGGAAGATTTTGATAAGTGGATCGAGCTTGATTTAAAGTACATAAGAGAAAGATCATTCAAGATAGATATTTCAATTATTATCAAAACGGTTATGGTGGTTGTTAGACATAAAAACTACTGATTTTAGCTGTTAGATGGGAGAAATGAAATGAAGGATGTGGAGATATTTGTTCCGGGTAGACTTTGCTTGTTTGGAGAGCATTCTGATTGGGCAGGTAGATATACGTTAAACAATCCAGATGTTCTGGCAGGAAAAGCAATAGTTACGGGAATAAATCTTGGCATATATGCCAATGCACGCACTCATGACAAATTCTCGATAATTTCCATAGATGAAAGTGGAAATACCGTTTCATTTTCGTGCGAAATGAAGTTGGACGTTTTAAAAATGCACGCAAAGCAGAGCCATTTTTTTTGTTATGCATGCGGAGTAGCTGCATATATGCTTGAGCATTACAAAATAGGCGGTGTGTCAATTAAAATAGACAAGGTAACTTTGCCTATAAAAAAGGGTTTGTCGTCAAGCGCGGCTATCTGCGTTTTAACTGCAAGGGCGTTTAATGAGCTTTATCATCTTCACATGAGTGTAAACGGTGAGATGAATGCTGCTTATAGAGGCGAACTTCTGACAAATTCGCGATGCGGCAGGTTGGATCAGGCCTGTGCATATGGGATACAGCCTGTTTGCTTGGAGTTTTCAGGCGATGAGATTTCTACAGAAATATTGAAGGTCGGCAAAGATCTGTTCTGGGTTTTTGCTGATTTGAAATCAAAGAAAAATACAAAAAAAATTTTGTCAGACTTAAACCGTTCTTATCCATTTCCGCAGACCGAACAGGATATAAAGGTCCATGAGGCTCTGGGTAAGGATAATCATGAGATTATATCAAAGGTGATCAAGGCTTTGGAAATTGGAGACGCTCAGGAAATCGGTCTTCTGATGACAGAGTCTCAAAGAATTTTTGATGAAAAGATAGCACCAAACTGTTCTTCTGAATTAACAGCTCCTAAATTGCATTTCGTGCTGAATGACGACACAATAAAAAAGTATTCATATGGCGGAAAAGGCGTTGGTTCACAGGGGGACGGAACTATTCAGTTTATTGCAAAAGACCTTGAGTCACAGCACAAGTTGATAGATTATTTAAACGATAAATTAGGATTAAATGCGTATGCGTTTACTTTGCCCTCAAGCAGCAAAGTGTCAAAGGCAATTATTCCTGTTGCAGGATTTGGAACAAGAATGTATCCGGAAACAAGGTTTGTAAAAAAAGAGTTTTTGCCTGTAGTAGACAGTAACGGTTTTGCAAAGCCGGTAATTATGTATCTGCTTGAAGAAATAGAGGCTTCCGGAATAGAAGAAATTATATTGATAGTAGGTAAGGACGAGATTGAGCAATTTCAGGAAATCTTTAAACCGTTGAGCGAGGAACACCTGAGCAAGCTTCCCCAGAGGGTCCAGGATTATGAAAAGCTGATCGCACGCATCAGTTCAAAAATTAAGTACGCCGTTCAGGAAGAGCGCCGAGGATTCGGACATGCAGTGTATCAGGCTAAGAAGTTTATTGGTAATGAGCCTGCATTGCTTATGCTCGGCGACTTCATATACAAAAGCAATCTTAATATAAGCTGCACAAAGCAAACGCTTAATGCTTATAGAAAATCCGGCGGAAAACTGATAGTGTCCATTAGGGAGACACCTATTGATGACGTTGTTCATTACGGAGTGCTTTTCGGTAAATTTGACACTTATAGAAAGTATCTTATGAATGTTACTGAGATGGTCGAAAAGCCGAGTGTTGAATATGCTGTGGACAACCTGGGAGTTAAAACGGTAGGTAATAATGCTAAGTACTACAGTACATTCGGTCAATATGTGCTGACACCTGATGTTTTTGACTATCTGGAAGAGGATATCAAAGAGCATGACAATAAAAAGGACGATTCAGAAATCCAGCTGACATCAGCGTTGGTCAAGGCGTTGAACAACAAAGGAATGGTTGGAGTTTTAGTAGACGGAACAAGCTATGATGTCGGTATTCCGAAAGCATACAAAAAGACGATAAGTGAATATGGTAAATAAATTACACTGGGCAACGGGCCTAAAAGAGGAGCAAAGTGAGGAGAGCACAATGAATAATCCTGTGCGTATAGCTCAAATTATGGGGAAAATGGTAAATGGCGGTGTTGATGCTGTTATTATGAACTATTACCGAAATATTGACCGCAGTAAGGTGCAGTTTGATTTTGTTGTTGATAGTGATTCTAAATTTATTCCTCAAGATGAGATAGAAAGCTTAGGAGGCCGAATTTATATTGTTCCTCCGTATCAGAAGATCGGAAAGTACATTTCGGCACTGGTAAAATTATTTAAGCAAAACAAATATCAGATAGTTCATTCAAACATAAATACATTAAGTGTTTTTCCGCTTTTCGCCGCCAAAAAAGCCGGAGTGCCTGTTCGTATTGCTCACAATCACTCGACAGCGGCAAAGGGAGAAACAAAGAAAAACATTCTTAAATATATTTTGCGTCCTTTTTCAAAGGTTTTTGCGACTCACTATGTTGCTTGTTCTGAGTATGCGGGAGAGTGGCTATTTGGAAAAAAGGCAATGGAGAGCGGCAAGGTTACAATATTCAACAACGCAATAGACCTTAACAAGTTTAAGTTTGACGAAAAAGTGAGAAGCGAAGTTCGCAAGGAGCTTGGTATAGAGGACAAGTTTGTAATTGGTCATGTTGGAAGATTATGCTTTCAAAAGAATCAAGAGTTTTTGATAGATATATTTGAAGAGGTACATAGACGCGATCCAAACTCCGTTTTACTGCTTATTGGAGACGGAGAGGATAGAGAGAAAATAGAGAGAAAAATCAAAAATCTTAGCGGGGGGGGGTAATACTTTTAGGAAACAGGACTGATGTTGACAGGATGTATCAGGCTATGGATGTATTTATTTTTCCATCTAAATATGAAGGCTTGGGAAATGTTGTAGTTGAAGCACAAGTATGCGGAGTTCCGGTAATAGTATCAGATAATGTTCCGGAAGTTGTTAGAATCTCCGACGGTGTTGTATTTTTAAGTTTAAGTGCCGATATCAAGATTTGGGCAGAAAAAGCCATAAATAATGTTAAGACTGTTAGTATTGATGCTCAGCAAATTAAAAAATATGATATAGATCAACAAGCAGTCATTTTACAAAATTATTATTGGAGAGTTGTAAATGAAGTCACAAAAAAACATTAGCGATTATATAATCCTACTCGGCAATAGGAACGATGTTGACAGGATATATCAAGCTATGGATGTATTTGTATTGCCTTCTCAATATGAAGGATTGCCGGTAGTAGGAGTTGAAGCGCAGGCTTCGGGACTGCCGTGCATACTGTCTGACAGAATGACCTCGGAAACTAAGATGTCAAAGAATGTGTATTTTCTAAGTATAGATAAAGGCGTAAGGATATGGACAGACGAAATACTTAAGTATAAAAACAACAAAAGGAAAGAAACAATAGATGTTATACGAGAAAACGGATTTGATATAAGTCAGCAGGGAAATAAGTTAGTTGATTATTACTTTAAGTTGATTGGTGAGTAAGGGGTTTAAATAGTGGTATATAGTCAAAATAGCGCATATAAAGCCGGGTTTAAAAGTTTAGTAGGAAATTTGCCTTTTGCAAATAAACTCATTCTTATTAGTATTTTTCCGCTTAGCATTTTTGTAAAAATAGTTCAGTATAATTTTTTGCCGTCAAAGTATGTTTATGATAGTTATAAGATATTGAGATTAATGGCAAGTAGTAATGTTAACTCAATAAGCTTTTCAGGAGATGCTTTTAATAACTCCTCCTTGTTATTTAGATATATAAATTTTTTTGATATAACTACACTTCTTGAATGGAGTATTTTAATAGCATTTATTGCAGATATATTTTTATTATATTATTTTCTAAGAAATAAAATCAACAGTAAATTTGAATTAATTGTTACATATAGTTTCTTGGGGCTTTTAAATCTTTATGTATTTAATTTATCCAAAGAAATTATACAGTTTGTCATATTTACATTTATATGTTTAGTTATCAAGAACGAAAGAATTAAGATGCAAATGAAATATGCACTAATATGTATAATGCTTATACTTGAAAGTGTATTTTTCAGAACTTATTATGTTTTGATGGCGGTATTATTCATATCTATTTCAATAATATTTTATGTGTATTTTAAATCTAATCGTAAAGCAGGGTTTAGTAAAATATCGTTCTTAGTGATAATAGCTTTAATTGGTATTTATATATTTCTTATAATTTGTGAGTATTTAATGCCAGAAGAATATCAGGAGCTTATACAGGTAAGAAATCATTTGACATTAGGAAGAATAGGCGATGACTCGGCGCAAACCTTAATTGTTAATTTGATTCCTGATAATGAAAATAAGTTATTATTCATTGTGAATTATTTTATTAATTTTATTCGTATTTTGTTTCCGGTAGAATTAATAGTCAAAGGTGTATATTATTGGATCTTTTGTATGTTTCAGCTAATATGCACATACTGTTTATTTAAAAAGCTTAAGTATTATAAAATTCTTTTGGATAGAGAAAAAATGTGCTTATGCTTGATGCTTGCATATTATGTAACCGGTGTTTTTTTTGAGCCTGATTTTGGATCTTTTGTAAGGCATGAGGCCGCTACTGCGCCGATATGGCTAGTTATGATTATGAGCGGTAACTCAAATAACAAAGCAAAAGCATAATTATATTCATTAAAAATATAAGGAGAATTAAATAAATGATAAGAAACAAGTTCAAGCATATGTTTGGAGAGGTTTTTCAATACTTAGCTACATTTTTTGTTAGATTTGCGGCTAAAATATTTTGGATATTTCCAATTAAAAAGAATAGAGTGCTTTTTTGCTCGTTCGCTGGGATGCAGTACAGTTGTAATCCTAAATATATTAGTGACTATTTGAAAAAACAATATAGCGGAGAATTTGACATGGTTTGGGCATTAAGAGAGCCAAATAAGTGTACAGATAATAGTATTAAAGCAGTAAAGTTTCTGTCTTTATCACATTTTTATTATTTCTGCACAGCTAAATTTATTATTGATAATAATGGTTTTCCTACATATATGCCTAAAAGAAAAATGCAGTACTTAATTAATACTTGGCACGGTGGAGGAGCTTATAAAGAATGTGCCCGTCTGAAGAATAAGTATTCAAGTGTGCGAATAGCTCTTGATAAGTATAAAAGCAAACATACTGACTTAGTTTTGTCTAGCTGCAAAAGATTTTCAGAGAAAGTAATTCCAGATGAAGTATACAAATACGATGGTAAAGTTATGTGCTGTGGTATGCCTAGAAATGATATCTTTTTTCGTTATGATAAATCTGAAGTAAAGAGAAAAGTTTTTGATGAACTGGGCATTGAAAGTAATAAAATCATGATTTTATATGCACCTACATATAGAGGGGATATTAATATAGGCATGAATATATTTAACAGTACTTGGTTGGATACAAGTATAGATATTTCCCAATTATATGACCCTATTAGAAAACGCTTTAATGCTGACCCTGTGCTTGTCTACAGGGCACATTATGCAATTACCACAAGTAATATTTCGCTATCATACATTGACGCTACTAACTACCCGGATATGCAAGAACTATTGTGTGCGGCAGATATTTTGATTTCAGATTACTCATCATCAATTTGGGACTTTTCACTTATGAAAAAACCTTGTTTTTTATATGTTCCTGATATGGACTATTATATTAACGAGGATCGAGGTGTATATACCCCTATAGAAGATTGGCCTGGAATTATTGCAAAGACTAATCAAGAGCTTCAGAAAGCTGTTTTGGAATTTGATGAAGATTCATATCGTAAAAAGGTTGAGAAGCATCATAAAGATTTAGGTAGCTATGAAACCGGTACCGCATGTGAGCAGGTTTGCAAGCGGATCGCGGAAGTTTGCGGCATAGGAAGTGAGTAAATGGCAGTTGCACTGATATTATCTGGTGGAGTTGGAAAACGGATGGGTGTTGGCAAAATTCCAAAACAGTATTTGATTTTTGAAGGAAAACAAATTATAAGTTATTCGTTGAAAACATTTGATTGTCACCCATTAGTTCAAAAAATTGTTATTGTTGCAGATAAAGCTTGGAGAAATGATATTAGTTCAATGATTTCTGATCAATGTATAAACAAATTTTGTGAATATGCGGACCCTGGTGATAGTAGACAATTATCTATATTAAATGGATTAAAGATAATACATAATTATATTGATATGAAAGATGATACTGTCATTATTCATGATGCTGCGCGTCCAATGGTTTCTGCAGATCTGATAACAAGATGTATTTTATCGCTAAAAAATCATGACGGAGTTATGCCTGTACTTCCAGCTAAAGACACATTTTATATTCTTAATGAATATAATCGTGCATCTAAGGTACTACCTCGCCAAATGTTAGTAGCCGGACAAGCACCAGAGGTGTTTAGATTTCAAAAATACCTCAAGGCAAATCTTGATACGGATTATGATGAGATTATAAATATCAATGGCAGTACTGAACTTGCGTTGAAATATAATTTTGATGTTATAACTGTGCCGGGGGATGAGAGAAACATTAAAATTACAACTCCAAACGATTTAATTTTGTTGAAAACATATATGGAGGAAAGTGGATTATGAAAGCCTGTGTTTTAGAAAGTGTTGGTAATATCATTTATAAGGATGTGCCTGATCCTATTCTTAAAGACGGAGAAGTACTTATCAAGGTTAAAGCCTGCGGAATATGTAGTAGCGATATACCACGCATTTTCATTACAGGAACATATACTTTTCCTACAATACCCGGACATGAATTTTCCGGAGAGATTGTAGATGTTGGTTCAAATATAGATAGGACTCTTATAGGAAAGCGTGCCGTGGTTTTTCCATTATTACCATGTCGTCAATGTCATTCATGTAAAGTTGAGGAATACTCAAGATGCGAAAATTATGATTATTTTGGTTCAAGATGCAATGGAGCTTTTGCAGAATATATATCTGTACCTATATGGAATATAGTGACTTTTTCTGACAAAATACCTTATTCGTTGGCAGCGTTATGTGAGCCTGCAGCAGTTGCAAAGCATTGTGTGGATTTCGGTAAAGTTAAGAATGGAGATACTGTCGCGGTCATAGGAACTGGTACTATCGGTATGATAGCAACCGTTTGGGCAAAGATATTTGGAGCAAGCAAAGTAATATTAATCGGTAGAAATAATAAAAAGTTTCCTTTTGCAAAAAAGCTTGGCATTGACTACTTTATTGATTCATCTAAAGAGAATGCTAATGTTGACTTTATGAAAATTACGAATAATTTGGGAGCTGATGTTGTCCTTGAGTGTGTTGGCAGCAATCAGGCAATAAACAAAGCAATTAGCTCTGCTAAGAAGGGTGGGAGAATTGTTTTAACAGGTAATCCCGAGAGTAATATTACTTTAGAAAAACAAGTTTACTGGAAAATATTAAGAGGTGAACTGACAGTTTTGGGAACATGGAACTCAAGTTACAACGATAGAAAAAATGATTGGAAGACTACTGTTAAATATCTTGAAAAAGATAAGTTGCCAATAGAAAATTTAATAACTCATACATTTTCATTATCGGAGTATGAAAAAGCTTTTGATGTAATGAGACTTCATAACGAGTTATCTATTAAAGTAATGTTTACAATGTAAGGAGTAATGTACATTTGAAAAAGTCAAAAATATCTGCATCAATGATGTGTGCGAACCTAATTGATTTAAAATCTGTAATTTCAATATTTGAGAGTGAAAATGTTGAATATTTACATATTGATGTTATGGACGGCGATTTTGTTCCTAATTTTGGACTTGGTTCTGATTATATACGAGGTTTGCGTGAGTTGACAAAAATTCCTCTTGACTTGCATTTGATGATAAAATCCCCTGAATATAAATATCGCTGGCTTGGGATAAAAAGTAGCGATATGGTGTCGATCCATTATGAAAGTACTTCTCAAATTCAGAGAGCGTTAGATTGGTTGTCTGAATATGGGTGCAAACGATTTCTTGCAATTAACCCAGCAACTCCAATATATGTACTTGAAGAAGTTCTAGATTATATTGACGGAATAAATCTTTTAATGGTGAATCCCGGGTTTGCCGGTCAACGAATTGTGCCAAGCACAATAAAAAAAGCAAAAAGACTTCGCCAGTTTTTAACTGAGAGAGGTAAGGATAATATAGAAATTGAAGTAGATGGTAATATAACATATGAAAATGCTCGTATTTTACGAAATATTGGCGCAAATATTTTTGTAGCAGGGACTTCAAGTATTTTTAATGGAGATATTTGCGACTATGAAACACATATTCGTGAGTTTCGAAAATGTTTGAATCTATAAAGAAATTAAGGAGAGATAAATAATATGGAAAGGAAATTTCTTATTGGTACAAGTGATTTGCGTTTTCTACAGTTGCAGGAACAGTTTGAACATTGTGACTATAAAGAAAATGTAGCATTTATAAACACAACTCGTAATATCAATAGTATTTTCTTAAAAGCATTAAGAAAAATTCATTTGTCAAAAAAAGTCAATAAAATAATAGATCTGCCTTTTAAGCATATATGGGGATCGACCTTTGATGACATTATAAATGATACCAATGTCGAATATTATGTTGTATTTATGGCTCCAGTAATATTTCCTATGGATCCATCGTATTTATTAGAACTTCAAAAAAAGTATAAAGTACATTACATACTATATTTTGCTGATCATGTAGCTTCTTATTGGTCGGCATACGCCCTAAAATGTCTTTCTGTCTTAAAATTTGATTACATATTCACATTTGATAATGATGACGCAGTAAAGTATAACTATATACATTATATTTTCCCTTACAAAATGCCTTTAGACAACATATGCAAAGAAGTTAATTATGATTTGTATTTTATTGGAGGAAATAAGAATCGATTAAATAATCTTCACAGGCTATATGGATTCTTAAAATCTAGAGGCGTATTGATGAGTTTTAGGATAGTAGATGTATCAACTAAAGAACAGAAATATAAAAGTGATATCAAATATAACGAAAGAATAAAATATCCTCAGGTAGTTGAAGAAGTCAAGAAAAGCAACTGTATACTTGATATACCGACAGAAGGACAATCGGGCGTATCAATTCGCTACTACGAAGCGGTCTGCTATAATAAAAAGCTGCTAACGACAAACAAAAATATAGTAAATATGCCATTCTACGATCCAAGATATATGAAGGTATTTGAGAATCCGGAGGACATAGATATTGAGTGGGTAAAAAGACGAGAAGAGATTGATTATCATTACGATGGATGTTTTTCGCCTACTCGCCTTATAGATAAAATAATAGAGCTTGAGGAAGAAAAAAAGAAAGAAGGCAAAGGATTTGCCAAGGAGTAGGCTTGCAGATTTCTTTAAAAATATATCATACACATTTATATCTAATGTGTTATCACTGCTAATTTCTACAGTAATAGTTCTTGTCATACCAAAGTTTATTGGTGTAGAGCAATATGGCTATTACCAGCTATATGTTTTCTATACCGGTTATGTTGGGGTGTTGGCTTTCGGTTGGTATGAAGGTATTTATCTAAGAGAGGGCGGAAGTTATTACAAAGACTTGGATAAGCCGTTATACTCCACACAATTTCGTTTATTAGGGCTGAGTGAGGTTATCATTTACCTGCTTGTATTTATCTGCTCACTGTTTATTGTAGATGATAAAAACAAACATTTTGTAATCGGTTGTACCTGTGTAGTTGCAGTAGCAATGTGTTTAAGGTGGTTCATAACATTTATACTTCAAGCAACAGGGAGGATAAAAGAATTTGCTATAGTAACTATTTCCGAGAAAATTATTTTGGTAATACTTGCTGTATTGCTGATATTAACAGGCTACACACAATTTCATTTACTAATATGTTCAAATGTCTTAGCTGTATTTGTATCGCTGTGTATCGGCATCTGGTATTGCAAAGATCTGGTTTTTTCAGGTTGCATCAGTATTAAAAACACAGTTGGGGAGATAAAGCAAAACATTTCAACAGGTTTTAAATTATTACTTGTTGAACTAAGCAGTTTACTCATCATTGGCGTTGTCAGATTTGGAATAGAACGTCACTGGGATATATCAACCTTCGGAAAAGTATCACTTTCATTAAGTATTTCCAATATGGTGGTCACAGCGATAAACGCAATATCAGTGGTAATGTATCCAACGCTTAGAAGAACAAGCCAAGAGAGATTACCGGAAATATACAGTGTAATGCGAATAATACTTATGGGACTGATATTCGGTGTACTTACGATGTATTATCCGATGATGAAAATACTATCGGCGTGGCTTCCTCAGTATTCCGAGAGCTTAAGATATGCGGCAATTCTGTTTCCTGTATGCGCATATGAGAGCAAGGTATCAATGCTTGTAAATACATACTACAAAAGCCTCAGGATGGAAAACGTTTTGATGAAATGCAATATGGCTTCATTGGCGTTAAGCGTTGTATGTACACTTATCTCAACAGTGGTGCTTAACAGCGTAACAATGGCGATACTATCAATACTTTTTGTACTGATATTCCGTTGTGTGATATGTGAGTTGTTTCTTTCAAAAAGAATACCCATTCACGTAACAAAAGATATTATCATCGAAATATTAATGACGATAGCATTCATAATAAGCAACTGGTTCTTTGGTTTTTGGGGAATGCTTGCATACATTCTTATGTATTTAGGATATCTGTACATAAAGAAAGTGGATATAAAAGAAGCAATAAATTTTGTAAGATCAATGAGGTGATAAAATGCCCCAGAACAGCAGGAAGTATCTGCTAAAAAGGATAGCGGAAAAGAACCGGGAAATAAAAGTGGAAATGAAAAAAACAGAACTGTCTGATTGTGGCAATTGGTACTATGATGAAAGCAAGGGAGAGATACGAAATTACGACGGCAGCTTTTTTCAGATAAAGGGCATACAAAAATATGAAGGCGGACAAGCTGTTATGGAGCAGCCGGTAATTATACAGAATGAAATAGGATACTTAGGGATCATACGCAAAAAGATAAGCGGAGAAATGCATTACTTGATGCAGTATAAGATTGAGCCGGGAAATATAAATAAGATACAGATATCACCGACAATTCAGGCAACTAAGTCTAATTTCACACAAAAACACGGTGGTAGAAAGCCAGCATATCTTGAATACTTTGTAAATGCGGAAAAATATAAAATAATCGTTGACCAGATACAGTCTGAGCAATCATCAAGATTTCTTGCCAAGAGAAATCGGAATATAATCATAGAAATTGACGAGGATATAGAAGTCCTGCCAAGCCATGACTGGATGACGTTAAAGCAGATAAAGGAGCTTATGCGATATGACAATCTGGTCAATATGGATACGAGGACAGTTATTTCCTGCCTACCGCTTTGTGATGAGGAGTACTTAAGTGAGATCACCGATGACAGCTTTAAACGGTCGGTGACTGGTGATGGTAAAAACAGATTGCCTGAAATATATCGGTACATAAATAATTACAAGATGTTTGAAGATACCGAAAAGAGGCTAGTTCCGCTGTATTCTCTGAAAAGCTGGGAAATGAAAAACGGTGAATTTGTATGTAAGGAACCTTACAGCTTCAAAGTGGTATTCTGCGATATTGAAATTGAGGGCAGAGAGGTAAAGCATTGGACACAGCCGCTTTTTGAAGCATCTGGGATAGCGACCTTTGGACTTATGACAAGAATACATAAGGACGCATATGAATTTCTTGTAAGGGCAACGCCGGAGATCGGCTGTTTTGACAAGATAGAACTCGGTCCTACTGTTCAACGAGAGTATGTTCATAACCATAAGCTCAATGAAGTGGACAGGCTTTTTGATGATAAGCTAAAAAGAAAAGAAGGGGTAGTGTTTGACACACTTTTGTCAGAAGAAGGCGGAAGGTTTTATCACGAGCAAAACAGAAATGTCATAATGAGAATAAGCGAAGAAGACTTAACTAAGCTGCCGGAGGGATATTTCTGGGTCGACTATAAGACGCTAAATATGTTGGTTCAGGTAAATAACTGTTTAAACATTCAGCTTAGAAATCTGCTTTCGGTATTGGAGTGGTGAGATTGGAAAAGCTAAGAATCGGAATAATCTGCCCGTCAGAAATAGCTTTCAGGCGTTTTATGCCGGCAATACAAAAATGCGACGGAGCGAAATACATAGGAGTTGCGCACGCAAGCGCAAAAGAGTGGTTCGGAGATAAAGAGGCGGACAGCACGGTAATAGATAACGAGGCAAAGAAGGCTCAGAGCTTTGAAGACGAATATGGCGGAAAGGTATTTTCGAGCTATGGGGAGTTACTTGAATCTTCAGAGATAAATGCGGTTTACTTGCCGTTGCCGCCAGCACTGCATTTTAAGTGGGCAAAAAAAGCTCTTGAGAACGGAAAGCATATATTTCTTGAAAAGCCGTCAACTACCAGTGCCGGTGACACAAGAGATCTTTTGGAGATAGCAAGAGAAAAGGGGCTTGCAGTGCATGAAAACTATATGTTTCAGTTTCATAATCAGATAGAAGAGATACAGGATATAGTAAAAGGCGGAAAGATAGGCGATGTAAGACTTTATCGAATAGCGTTCGGATTTCCGCAACGTCAGAAAAACGATTTCAGATACAATAAGGAGCTTGGCGGTGGAGCGCTGCTAGACTGCGGAGGTTACACTATAAAGCTTGCTTCAATGCTTCTTGGAAACACAGCACGGCTTAAATATTCAAATCTTAATTACACAGATGAGTTTGATGTTGATATCTACGGCAGTGCTGCAATGGTAAATGACAAAGGAGTTACAGCACAGCTGTCATTCGGAATGGATAACAGCTATAAATGTGAGCTTGAGATATGGGGAAGTAAAGGGTTTATTCGCACGGGCAGGATACTGACAGCACCGGACGGGTTTGAGCCTGCTGCTGAGGTGACAGTGGGAAACGAAACAGAGATTATGAAGCTATCGGCAGACGATACCTTTAAAAAGTCTATAGAAAAGTTCTGCCGGTGTGTAAATGATAAAGAGCAAAGAGAAGAAAATTACAAGGCTATATTAAGACAGGCTGAGATTGTCGAAGAGGCGAGAGGGTGTTAAACGATGGAAGCATATAGACTGAAAATACCTGAGGTAATATTGTTTACTCCGAGTGTATTTGAGGATTTCAGAGGTTATTATATGGAATCATACTCAAAACGAACTATGGAGAAATTTGGAATAAACACTGTGTTTGTTCAGGACAATCACTTGCTTTCTTTAAAAAAATACACTATAAGAGGAATTCACTTTCAGAATGCACCTAGGGCACAGGCGAAGTTGTTGCGTTGCACAAGGGGTAAGATTCTTGATATAGCTGTTGATTTAAGAAAAAAATCACCAACATATAAAAAATATGTTTCCATTGAATTAGATGCTGAAAAAAAGCAGCAGATATTCATTCCAAAAGGTTTTGGACATGTATGTATGTCACTTGTTGATGATACAGAGGTGCAGTATAAAGTCGATGAATTATATTACCCTGAGTTTGATCGAGCAATTGCATGGAATGATCCGGATATTGGAATAGATTGGGGAAACATAACGCCTGTTGTCTCTCAGAAGGATAAAGATGCACCGTTTTTAAAAGACAGTGACATAAATTTTTAAATGAGGTGTTAAGTTGAAAAAAGCAATAGTGACCGGGGCAGGAGGATTTATCGGCGGAGCGCTGACAAAAGCATTACTTGAAAAAGGCTACACAGTATATGGAGTAGATTTAAATGGCGAAAATTTAACTTCATTATGTAATTACAATTTATTTGTACCTGTTGAAATTGATTTAAAAAAAGAAAACCTTTCTGAACATATAAAAGATACTGTTGATGTACTGTACTATATGTCTTGGGGAGGATCTATGGGTGCTGAAGATCGCTATAATGTACAGTTGCAAACGAATAATATATCTGTTGCGGCGAGTGTATGTAAAGACTCCGTAAAGTTTTGCCGAAAATTTATATTTGCAAGTTCCAGTTATGAAAATATGAAAAGCAGCGAAACTAATAGCTTTACAATAGATATATATGGAATTGCTAAAAGAGCAGCGGGAGACATATGTGCATATATTTCGAATTGCAACAGCATGGATTATAATAAAGTTATTTTAACAAATACATTTGGTATTGGAGATAGATCAAAAAAGGCTGTTAACACCATAGTAACTGCAATGATTAATAATTTGCCGCTTAAGCTTGTAGAGGGAAATAATCCTAACGATTGGGTATATATAGATGATACGGTCAAAGGACTTATCCAATGTGGAGAAAATGGCAAGCCATTTATTGAGTATTACATAGGTCATAGCAATATAACAACTTTTAAAGAAAAGATACTTGAGATGGGAATAGTACTCTGCCCGGAAAGGCAGTTTACTTTTGGCGAAATGTCGGAAAATACATATATTGATTATACTAAGTTAAAGGACGAGATACAAGATGGCTTTGAGTGTAAGGCAGACTTTAAGGAAAGTATTTTAAAGACAGCAAAGTGGGTAAAAGAAAACTTATGAAATGAGGAATAATATGGGCAGAATTATTGTAGTCGGAACAGGCTTTTCGGGAAGTATTTTAGCCAGAAAGATAGCAGAAGAGTGCAATAGAAAGGTTGAAGTAATTGAAAAGCGTCCGCACATTGGCGGAAATATGTTTGATGAGTATGATGAAAACGGAATACTTATCCAAAAATACGGACCGCACTTTCTAAACACAAATAAATATTTTATCATTGAGTTTTTAAAGCAGTACGGAGAACTCTTTCCGCATGACACAAAGCTTTTAAGCTTTATCGACGGCGAATATGTTCAGCTCCCTTTTAATTTCCGAACATTGCAGCAGCTTGTCGGTGCTAAAGAATCTGAAATGCTGTTATCTAAAATGAGAAAAAAGTTTGCCGGCAGGGATAGAGTGCCGGTTTTGGAGCTTGTTGATCATGAGGACAAGGAGATAAGTGAATTTGGCACACTTCTTTTTGAAAAAGCTTTCAAAACCTATACATCTAAGATGTGGGGCATAGGTGTTGACGAAATCGACAAATACATTCTTGACCGGGTTCCGATGGCAATGAATTATGACGAACGGTACTTGAATAAGGACTTTCAGTATCTGCCGGTAAATGGATTTACAGAGATATTTAAAAATATGCTTGATCATCCGAATATAGATGTTAGTCTGAATACCGATGCGCTTGAACATATAAAGTTTGATAATGAAACTCACACGGTAATGTATGATGGAAAAAAGGTTGATCTGTTGGTGTTCACCGGACCAATTGATGAGTTATTCAGCTACAAATACGGTAGTCTTCCATATAGGTCACTTGAGATTCGTTACGAGTATTTTAACAACGACAGTGTGCTTCCTGCTGAGATAATTTCTTTTCCTCAGGCAAAAGGCAAAACTCGCAGTACAGAATATCGTAAGCTAATGTATAGTGACAAGAATGTAAGCGGCAGTGTCGTAGCGACAGAATACCCTATGTGGTACGATAAAAACTCAGATACCGGCAATATACCATATTACCCTGTGGTAACAGAGGACAGTAACGAGATATATGCCAAATATGTAAAAGAAGCGGAGCAATACGGAAACATTGTGCTGTGCGGAAGGTTAGCGGAATTTAAATATTACAATATGGACATTTGTATAGAGCACGCATTAGAAAAATTTGAAGCGATAAGAGAGCGTCTGGAGGAACAAAAGTGAAGGGTATAATACTGGCAGGAGGAAAAGGAACAAGACTATATCCGAATACAATAGCAGTATCAAAACAGCTTTTGCCGATATATGATAAGCCGCTGATATATTATCCGTTATCAGTGCTTTTGCTTGCGAATATAAAGGAAATTCTGCTGATTTCAACACCTGATGACATAGGAAATTATGAGAAGCTTTTGGGAGACGGAAGCAGGATAGGCGTGCATATAGAGTATAAGGTACAGGACAAGCCCAGGGGACTTGCCGATGCGTTTATACTTGGCGCTGATTTTATCGGTTCAGACAGTGTTTGTCTTGTTCTTGGAGACAATGTGTTTTACGGACAGTATTTTTCAACAATTTTGTCACAGGCAAGACAGCAGGCGGAAGAATACGGCGCGGCGATATTCGGCTATCCCGTAAAAAATCCAAAGGAGTTCGGAGTAGTTGAGTTTGATGAAAACAATAGGGTTATATCTATTGAAGAAAAGCCTAAAAAGCCTAAATCCAATTATGCGGTTCCCGGACTGTATTTTTACAATAATGAAGTAGTTGATATAGCAAAAAGCGTAAAACCATCAAAGCGTGGAGAGATAGAGATAACTTCGATAAACAACAGCTATCTTGAGAAAGGCAAATTGCATGTTACCCTTATGGGTAGGGGAATGGCGTGGCTAGATACAGGCTCGCCCAAGGGAATGCATAAGGCAAGCGGCTTTGTCAAGACCATTCAGGAGATGCAGGGCTTTTACATATCGTGTATAGAAGAAATAGCGTGGAGAAGAGGCTATATATCTACCGAGCAATTAAAAATAATAGGCGAAGAGTTAAAAATGACCGACTACGGAAAATATATCATATCTCTAACGGAGGAAAATCAATGACCATAATCGTCACCGGAGGAGCCGGATTTATAGGAAGTAACTTTATATTTCATATGTTAAAAAAGCATCCTAGCTACCGTATAGTTTGTCTTGACAAGCTGACATATGCGGGAAATCTTTCAACGCTTGAATCGGTAATGAATAATACAAACTTTCGATTTGTAAAGCTGGATATATGCGACAGAGAGGGAGTATACAAGCTTTTTGAAGAAGAGCATCCGGATATAGTGGTAAACTTTGCCGCAGAAAGCCACGTTGACCGCTCTATTGAAAACCCGGAGGTGTTTTTGCAGACGAATATCCTTGGCACACAAGTTCTTATGGATGCCTGCAGGAAGTACGGAATCACAAGATATCATCAGGTTTCAACAGATGAAGTATACGGAGATCTTCCGCTTGACAGTCCGGGTATGTTTTTCACAGAGGAGACGCCTATCCATACAAGCTCACCGTACAGCGCATCAAAGGCAAGCGCTGATTTGCTGGTTCTTGCGTATCACAGGACATACGGGCTACCAGTAACAATAAGCCGATGCTCAAACAACTATGGGCCTTATCATTTTCCTGAAAAGCTGATACCGCTTATGATAGCGAATGCCTTAAATGACAAGCCTCTTCCGGTATATGGAAAGGGAGAGAATGTGAGAGACTGGCTTTATGTTGAAGACCACTGCAAGGCGATAGATCTGATAATCCACAAGGGACGAGTGGGTGAGATTTACAATGTCGGCGGACACAACGAGATGAGAAATATTGACATTGTAAAGCTTATCTGCAAGGAGCTCAACAAGCCCGAGAGCCTTATAACATATGTCACAGACAGAAAGGGACACGATCTGAGATACGCGATAGACCCGACAAAGATTCATAATGAACTTGGCTGGCTGCCTGAGACAAAGTTTGAGGACGGAATAAAGAAAACTATACGGTGGTATCTAGACAACCGCGATTGGTGGGAGGATATCATATCGGGTGAGTATGTGAGTTATTATGAGAGAATGTATAAAATCCTATAAATTTTACCGGTTATATCAATGGAAAATGTAATCAGACATACCACAAACTAAGAAAAGTAAAAATTTTTATTTTTACAAATTCTCTTGCATTTTATAAAAAATATGTTATTATATATAGTAGAAAGGTGAGAAGCCTTTTATAAAAACCTTAGAGGAGGGTATAAATCATGGCATACAAAATTTCAGATGAGTGCATTTCATGCGGCGCTTGTGCAGCTGATTGTCCTGTAAGCGCAATTTCAGAGGGTGACGGAAAGTACGTTATCGACGCTGATACCTGCATTGATTGCGGAGCATGCGCAGGAACTTGTCCTGTAGGCGCACCGAATGCCGACTAATATTTAGTTACATAGCAAAAAACCACATTCATATGCTGAGTGTGGTTTTTGTTTTTGGTAAATCCCGGCGTTGTCTGTAGATGTGGAGAGTTAAAAACCTGAGGAATGATCGGATGCATAAACAAACAGTTGCAAATAAATAGCGGTTGTGATATAATTATTTTAGATACTAATAAAGGAGAAGAAAATATGGGTATGACAATGACTCAGAAGGTCTTGGCAGCGCACGCGGGACAAGAGTGCGTTAAAGCAGGAGATTTAATAATGGCAAAGCTCAATATGGTTTTGGGAAACGATATCACCTCGCCTGTTGCGATAAATGAGTTTGATAAGGCTGGGTTTTCAGACGTTTTTGACAAAACTAAAATATCAATGGTAATGGATCACTTTGCACCAAATAAGGATATCAAGGCGGCCACACAGTGTAAACAGTGCAGAGATTTCTGCAATAAATATGACGTTGTGAATTTTTACGATGTCGGTGATATGGGCGTTGAACACGCTCTGCTGCCGGAGAAAGGACTTGTCAAGCCCGGAGACTGTGTAATAGGCGCAGACTCTCACACCTGTACCTATGGAGCGCTGGGCGCTTTTTCAACGGGAGTCGGTTCTACCGATATGGCGGCGGGAATGGCTACCGGAAAGGCTTGGTTCAAGGTTCCTGCTGCACTGAAATTTAATATAACGGGAAGTCTTAACAAATATGTAAGCGGTAAAGACGTTATACTACATATTATAGGAATGATAGGCGTTGACGGCGCATTGTATAAGTCTATGGAATTTATGGGTGAGGGGCTTAAAAACCTTACCATGGAGGATAGACTGTGTATGGCAAATATGGCTATTGAAGCAGGCGCTAAAAACGGAATATTTGCTGTTGACGATGTTACTCTTGAGTATGTAAAGGAAAGAGTGACTGATGAGTTTACATATTATTCTGCGGACGACGATGCGGAGTATGAGGCGGTTTACGATATAAACCTAAGCGATATAAAGCCGACTGTTTCTTTCCCGCATTTACCTGAGAATGCAAAAACATTTGATGAGATAGGTGATGTTAAGATAAATCAGGTAGTTATAGGATCCTGCACAAACGGAAGAATTGAGGATATGCGTGCAGCGGCAGAGGTCTTAAAAGGCAGAAAGGTAGCAAAAGACATTCGTTGTATAGTTATTCCCGCAACTCAGAAGGTGTATCTTCAGTCAATGGAAGAGGGACTTTTAAAAATATTTATTGATGCGGGATGTGCAGTTTCTACTCCGACCTGCGGACCTTGCCTCGGCGGTCATATGGGGATACTTGCCAAAGGCGAAAGGGCTGTTGCCACTACAAACAGAAATTTTGTCGGAAGAATGGGTCACCCGGAAAGCGAAGTATATCTTGCCTCTCCATATGTTGCGGCGGCAAGCGCGGTTACAGGAAAGATCTCACAGCCAAGTGAAATAATGTAAGGAGTGTATTTGATGAAAGTATCAGGAAAAGTACATAAATACGGAGATAATGTTGATACAGATGTTATTATTCCCGCGCGTTATTTGAATACCGCCGATCACAAGGAGCTTGCTTCCCACTGTATGGAAGATATAGATACGGAGTTCGTAAATAAAGTCAGAGACGGCGACATTATGGTAGCAAAGAGTAATTTCGGCTGTGGCTCATCCCGAGAGCACGCGCCTATTGCAATAAAGGCTAGCGGTATTTCCTGCGTTATTGCAAAGACCTTTGCAAGAATTTTTTACAGAAATTCTATAAACATAGGGCTTCCTATAATTGAGTGTCCTGAGGCGGCGGAAGGAATTCAAGACGGCGACAATGTGGAAATAGATTTTGACACGGGAGTTATTACCGATAAAACAACAGGTAAGACATATAAGGGAAACCCATTCCCTGAGTTTATAAAAAACATAATAAACAAAAACGGTCTTTTGAATTCCATAAAGGGGTAAATAGCGCTGATTTCAGTAAAAAGAAAAATTGTAAATCAGTCGTTTTAATAAGAATAGAAACTTTAGGAGGAAAAGCAAATGTATATTTTTTCTATTGAAAACTTAGGAGATCAGAAGTATCAGCCTATTTCTATTGTAAAGGGCAGCACGATACAGTCAAAGAATATGTTTAAGGACATAGGACAGGGCTTTAAAACTATGGTAGGAGGAGAGCTTAAAAGCTATACCAAAATGATAAACGAGGCCAGAGAAATTGCCACACAGCGTATGGTTGAAGAGGCACAGAAGCTCGGAGCTGACGCTATAATCGGAGTAAGATATTCGTCGTCCGCAGTGATGTCGGGCGCGGCTGAGATCTTGGTTACGGGAACGGCGGTCAAGTTTATAGGATGATAGACAGCATATCAAAAGGGAGAACAAAAAATGATTAAGAAGATAGCAGTTATAAAGGGAGACGGAATAGGCCCCGAAATTGTCACCGAGGCGCAGAAGGTGCTTGACAGGATAGCTAAAGTCTACGGACATACATTTGAGTATCGTGATGTGCTTATGGGCGGCTGCGCTATTGACGCAACAGGCGTACCTCTGCCTCAGGAAACGGTAAGGGTGTGCCTTGACTCGGACAGCGTTTTACTCGGAGCGGTAGGCGGACATAAATGGGACGATCTTCCGGGAGATAAACGCCCGGAGGCAGGACTTCTTGGTATAAGAGGAGCGCTTAAGCTGTTTGCAAATATCCGTCCGGCAAAGCTTATTCCCGCACTTTCAGGTGCTTGTCCGCTTAAGGAGGAGATCACAAAAAACGGGCTTGATCTTGTTATAGTACGTGAGCTTATTGGCGGAGCGTATTTTGGAAAGAGGTCAACGACTGTTGATGAAAACGGAGTAAAAACTGCATGTGACTCTATGGCGTATTCAGACTATGAGGTAGAAAGGATCGCAAGAGTTGCCTTTGAAATGGCAAGAAAGAGAAGAAAAAAGGTCCACTCGGTCGACAAGGCAAATGTACTTGATTCTTCCCGCCTTTGGAGAGAGGTTACTCACAGGGTCGCTGAGGAATATCCTGACGTTGAGTTTTCAGACATTCTGGTTGACAATACAGCAATGCAGTTGGTTCGTAATCCTGCTCAGTTTGACGTTTTGGTTACAGAGAATTTGTTTGGAGATATTCTGTCGGATGAGGCGTCTATGATAACAGGCTCGCTTGGAATGATACCGTCCGCATCGCTCGGTGAGGGAACTTTGGGACTGTATGAGCCTATTCACGGCTCAGCGCCGGATATTGCCGGACAGAACAAGGCTAATCCGATAGCGACAATTCTTTCTGCTGCTATGATGCTGAGATATTCATTTGATATGTCAAAAGAGGCAGACGCTATTGAAAGTGCTGTTGATACTGTGCTTAACGACGGTTTCAGAACAGGCGATATTATGAGCGAAGGCAAAACGCAGGTTTCATGCAGTGAGATGGGAGATCTTATTGCGAAGGAGATCAAGTAGAAAGTTTTATGAAAGCTTAAAAGGGGAAAACCGAGAGTGAGGTTTTCCCCTTTTATAATAATGATAAAATCCTGAAAACAAGCACTGTTTATGATATCTTGTTTTAAATGGGAACTGGTAAATTATATATTGCAAAGGAGTTTGAAATGAGCTGCATAGAGCATTTTAAATACTATGATAGCATACTGGTTTTTCCAAGCCATCAGCATACCTCATGTGAGATTTTATATCTTCACAAGGGGCATATATCGATCGTGTGCGGTGATGACGAATTTCATATGACTGATAATACGGTGTGTATTATCCCGAGTTGTATAAAGCACAGAATAGTCATAAAAGATTCTGATCAATATGAGCGAACGATAATATTTTTAAATCCTTGGACATATACAAGAGAGTTCTATTCGGACGCAATCTATAATATGATTATGGGATTTATAACAAAACGTCCGATAGTTTTGAAGGATGACTTTAACTGCCTTGGTTATTTCGAGAAAATCAGGCGAGAACTCAAGACAAACGATATCTTATCTGAGGATGCTGTAATTTCTTCGGTGACCCAGATGCTTATACATTTTTTTAGGAGCTCTGGATACCTTGAGGAAATGATGAAAAAATCCGACAAGATGGTATTTGAGATACAAAGATATATTCAGGAAAACTGCGGGGAGCAGATACTTATTTCAGATATAGCGGACAAGTTTTATATAAGTAAATTTTACCTCACACATATATTTAAAAAGCAGACGGGAATGTCTCCGAGAAATTATCTTACGCTCACACGGCTTACAAAGGCTTATAATATGCTTCACGATTCACAGCTCAAAATATCGGAAATTGCCGGTAGATGCGGCTTTACCAGTTCAAGCGATATGGCCAGAAAATTCAAGGAGCACTATGACGTTTCACCAAATGAATTCAGAAAGCGGATTTTGTCAAAAAGCAAAAACAATATATTATAGAGCAAGTTTTATATAGTTTTTGTAAAGGACAAATGTTAAACTTATAATGTAAGAAAACAAACCTTTTAATACAGGAGGGAAACGTTTATGAATAGCAAAAAAATTTTAGCAGCTTGCTCGGCACTGGCTATTTCTTTTTCCTGCGCCGGAGTAAGTGCAACAGCGGCGGAAGCAGATGTCACTACGGTTAAGATTAACCCCGCAAACGCCTCGACTATAAACGGCGGAGTTTTTGAGGGCTGGGGAACAAGCCTTGCGTGGTACGGAAACCGAATCGGCAGTTCGGAAAAGGCTTCGAGGGAAGCGGCAAAGGTTTTGTATAATGCCGACACCGGATTAGGGCTCAACATTATAAGATATAATGTCGGCGGCGGTGATGATCCTACCCACGATCATATAGCCCGTTCGGATTCTAACATGCCGGGCTACTGGACAAATTACAATGCGGCGACAGGCACTTTTGATTACGATTTCACAAAGGACGCGAATCAGAGAAATGTACTTATGAAGTCGATAGAGGAGTGCCCTGATATGCTGGTGGAGATGTTTTCAAACTCTGCTCCGTATTTTATGACGAGAAGCGGTTGTACCTCAGGCACTAATGATTCTGTGAAGGACAACATAACTATTGATAAGATGGACGACTTTGCAGAATATATGGCGACTGTTGTAAAACATTACGTTGACGAGGGAGTAAATGTTGTAAGTGTTGAGCCTATGAACGAGCCGACAAATGGCTGGAACGTATCATATTACGGAGTTAAGCAGGAGGGATGTTCGGTTACTGCCGGAGAAAATCAGTCTGCTATGATACTTGCGATGGACGAGGCTATGCAAAAGCACGGATTGGGTGATCTTTTGCTGTCGGGGTTGGATGAGACAAGTCCGTTTGATACAAACAAAAGCTTGAATAAGTTATCAGAAGAGGCGTTAGGAAAACTTGAAAGATACAATACTCATACATACACTACTTATAACTCCGAAGCCTTGAGAAAAAAAGCCGAAGAAGCGGGTGTGAACTTGTGGATGAGTGAAACGGATAACGGGGGAACAAAAGGAGCCAACTCCGGAGAAATGGGAGCTGCTCTTAATTTTGCATCACAGATAACGGCCGACTTAAATGATCTTAAGCCGTCGGCATGGATTATGTGGCAGGCGATAGGCTCTTACTGTGACAAAAACAATCAATTCGACCCAGACACTATGAGCCAGCACGATGTTGATACAAACGGTTTCTGGGGAGTATGCTATGCTGATATGAATACGGAAAGTGTTGTCTTGACAAAGAAGTATTACGGATTCGGGCAGTATACGAGATATATTCGTCCCGGCGATACGATTATTTCTACAAGCGACTATGCCACAACTTCTGCTATAAATAACACAGACGAGCAGTTAAAGATTGTAGCATTTAATACAAGCGGTTCTGACAAGACGGTTAAATACGACCTTGCGTCGTTCGGTAAAAAAGGAACTACTGTTGACGTTATAAGAACCAGTGGAGATATGGCTACAGGTGAGAACTGGGCGGAGCTTTCGCCGCTTACGGTGACAAACGGCACGTTTGAAGCTACGCTTAAGGCAAACTCGATAACGACATTTGTTGTAAACGGTGTTACTATGCCGGAAGGGAAAACAGTGACCGGAACGGTAAAAGCTCCGGGAACAGACAGCACGCCGGTAGATGTAACCTTTGTTGATAATAATTCAGGTCTTGTAGCTTATGAAACCACTTCGGCTTCGGATATGACATATTCCGCAGAAAATGTTTTACAAGGCGAATACACAGTTGTTTTTGAAAAAGATAATTGCGTTACCAGAAAATATGATCTTACGTTAGGCGAAGAAGGAGCTGTGCTGGATGCAGAGCTGCATTTAAAGGGTGACGTCAACGGCGATGGAGAGATCACAACGGCTGACGTAGGGCTTGCAAATGCTGATGCTGTTGGCATGACAGAGCTTACAGGATACTACTTTACAGTAGCGGATGTATCGGGCGACGGTGATATAACAACATCAGATGTCGGAGTGATAAATGCACACGTTCGTGGCTCAGGCTATTTGTGGTAATGCGTGATTTACGTTTATTAAGCATAGGCCTTGCACAAAGGTGGAGTAAAACATTATAATAATTCGCTTAGGCAGACATGTGCCGCCGCAGGGAAACATTAAGATCACTCCACCGCATGGCGAGGTGCTATTAAAAGGGGTACTCAGGAAAATGCGTAGCAAGGCTTTGCCCTCAGCGATCGTGTTTGTCCTTCAAAGCGTGTGAAAAAGTTTTTGAAACGCTCAGCCGCAGGGATTTTCCCTGCGGTTTTTGTGTTATACGGCGTTGACTTTAAAACGCCTATATGGTATACTAACTATATGTAACATTTGGTTAATATGGCTTAAATGACAGAGGTAAACGCATATTTAAGAGCAGTGGAACTATGATAATATTGAATGATCCGTTTAAGAAAGAAGTGTTAATGATTTGAAGTATTATGCAGGAGTCGACCTCGGCGGAACAAATATCGTTGCGGGAATTGTCGATGAGGAGTATAAAATAATATCAAAAGCTGAAAGAAAGACAAATCTTCCAAGGCTGGGAGAGGAAATATGTGCCGATATAGCTGATCTGGTAAAAGAAGCCGCAAAAATTGCCTGTATATCGCTTTCGGATGTGGTGAGCATCGGTATCGGAACTCCCGGGATCGCAAACACTGACAGCGGAGTTATTGAGTATTCGTGCAATCTTGGATTTAACGATTTTTATATGGCTAGAGAAATAAAAAAACATATAGATATGCCGGTATATATTGAAAATGATGCTAATGCAGCGGCTTACGGTGAGTTTCTGGCCGGTTCGGCAAAAGGTGCAAACGACGCTGTCTGCATCACTCTCGGAACGGGAGTAGGCGGTGGAATAATAATAAACGGCAGGATTTATTCCGGCTTTAACTATGCCGGAGCGGAGGTAGGACACACGGTGATTGATCCGTCCGGACCCCAATGCACCTGCGGCAGAAAGGGCTGCTTTGAGGTCTTTTCATCTGCTACAGGACTTGTGCGTATGACAAGGGAGGCTATCAAAGAACATCCGGACTGCATAATGGCGAAAATGGCTGAAAACGACGGTAAAGTTTCTGCAAGGCATTCTTTTAACGCTATGCGCATGGGATGCGAAATTGCAAAAGATGTTTGCGATAAGTATATAAAGTACCTTGCTTTGGGAATCACTAATATGATAAACATTTTTCAGCCGGATGTGCTTTGCATAGGCGGCGGGGTGTGCAACGAGGGGGATGAGCTTTTAGTCCCCGTTAAGGAGATAGTTTCAAAAGAGGTGTATACGAGAAATTCGCCTAAAAATACGAAGATAGTTATCGCGACATTGGGAAATGATGCGGGTATTATCGGAGCGGCGTTCTTAGGGCTTAATAAGCGACTATAGGAGAATTATGGGACTTTTTGATTTGAAGGAAAAAACGGAATCTGAAGAGGAGCTTGACAGGCTTCTTGAAAGTCTGTCAGTCGATGTTGGTGATAAGGACATTGACTACCGTGAGCTTACCATAGAGCAGATAGATGAGATTTCAAGCGATGATTTGGTCAAGGCAGTCTGCATATGGATAGAGCGAAAGATGGATGACGGCGTAGAGGAAGGAAAAGAAAAAACCGATACCCTTTTAGGACTTCCAAAACCTTGCGGCGTAGTATATGGCATAAAGCTTCTTGTAGACGAATTTGAGAAAAACGGGTTCAACAAGTTTTACGAAAACTCACAAAATGCCCGGTTTGTGGATTTTGCAATAGAGGGCTTTAGGGAGCTTAAGGAGTATACGCTTTCAGAGATAACCGAAAGCTCCAAGGATGGTTACGAAAAGCTTCTTAATAAGCACGGTGAGGAGTACTTTTCAAGATTTATGCTGGATTATGGGAATAATAAACTCACCGACCTCGACTACGAATTTGAAACTGAGATTTCAAAAAAAGATATAAACAGGCTTCTGGTAAATTACATTAGAGGACATTCGGACGATTTCGGCGACTGAGCTTTTATGGGAGGCAGTTATGAAAAGAACCGACTATATTTCATGGGATGAGTATTTTATGGGAGTGGCTATGTTTTCCGCTATGCGCAGTAAGGATTCAAATACTCAGGTCGGCGCATGTATTGTAAGTGATGAAAACAAGATAATATCGGTGGGCTATAACGGTATGCCGATAGGCTGCAATGACGACGATATGCCCTGGGAAAGAGAGGGCGATGCGCTGGAGACGAAGTATCCGTTTGTGTGCCACGCAGAGCTTAACGCGATTTTAAACAGGCAGGCTGTTACCACACAAAACGCAAGGATATACGTTACCTTGTTTCCGTGCAACGAATGTGCTAAAGCGATCATTCAGAGCGGAATTAAAGAGGTTATATACGCTGACAACAAATATCCCGATTCTGACGCTGTAAAAGCTTCTGTTTCAATGTTTGAAAAATCGGGTGTAAAATGCCGTAAATATGAAAGAACAAACAGAGAGATATACATAAAGCTTTGATCGGAGATGAAATCATGCAAAGAAGATATGCAGTAGTGGGAGAAACTCTTAAACACACCATGTCGCCGCCAATCCACAAAAGGCTGTTTGAACTTAAAAACCGTGAGTTTGAGTACGACGTTATGGAAATATGCCCGAAGGATTTGAAAGCAAGCAAGGATAAACTCGACTCCTTGGCCGGATACAACGTAACAATTCCTCATAAAGTGGCAGTTATAGATCTTTTAGATCGGCTTGATGATTCTGCAAAGAGATATAATTCAGTAAACTGTGTCGACAACAAAAACGGAATTTTAACAGGATACAATACAGACTGTGACGGCTTTTTGGAAACCGTTCGTTCAATGGGGGCCGATCTTTCAGGTGAGGTCGTTCTGATCGGCTGCGGAGGAGTAGGAAGAATGGCTGCGATTGAGGCAGCCTTTGCAGGGGCACGGCTTAATATCGCGGTGCTTGAAAGCGATATGCCGCTTGCACAAAAGACAAAAAGTGAAATACTTGCAGTAAGACCGAACGCCGAGGTTAGTATAGTTTTAAACACTGATATAGACGATCAAAAAGACTATGATCTTTTAATTAACGCGACCCCTGTGGGAATGTATCCTAAAGTTGACGCCTGTCCTGTACCGGATAAAATAATTGAAAGGGCGAAGGCTGTGTTTGACATCGTTTACAATCCGGGTGAGACCCTTCTTTTAAAAAAGGCAAGAGAAATGGGTATTAAAACTGCCGGAGGAATGGCAATGCTTGTCTGGCAGGCGGTGTCTGCACACAGGATATGGGACGGAGACGAGTATACAGCTGATGAAGTAAACAGTATTATCAGTGAGATGAACGAAATTGTAAAGAGGAATTTTAACTGATGAGGCCGATATTTCTGTGTGGGTTTATGGGCTGCGGAAAAACAACAGTCGGAAAGCGGCTTGCAAGGCTTTTGGGGTGCGATTTCACCGACATGGATGATTACATAGAAACGCTTGAGGGTAAAACCATTCCCGAGATATTTTCAGAATGCTCAGAAGAGTATTTTAGAGACATTGAAACCAAGGTGATAAAGTCATTTGTCGGAAAAACGGGAGTTATAGCCACCGGTGGGGGAGCGCTTTTAAGAGATGAGAATGGTCGTGCAGCCAAGGAAATAGGAACGGTGATTTTTATAGACGTTAAGTTTAACACCTGTTACATGAGAATAAAGGACGACCCGAACCGCCCCATCGCCGCAAATTCAACTAAAGAGGAGCTTTTAAATCGGTATAACGACAGAAAGCCGAAGTATATTAAAAATTCAAGCTTTACGGTAAACGGAAATCACGGTGCTCTTACCGTGGCAAAGAACATACTGTCAAAGCTTTATGACTAAATACAGGAAAGGACTGACCTAAAAATGAAAAGTAATCCTATCAAGGAGGGAGTAAATAACGCTCCGCACAGAGCGCTGTTTCACGCATTGGGACTGACTGAGGAGGAGGTAGCGCGTCCTTTGGTCGGTATAGTATCGTCTTATAACGAAATAGTACCGGGGCATATGAATATCGACAAGATAGTCGACGCAGTAAAGCTCGGCGTTGCTATGGCAGGCGGAACTCCGATAGTTTTTCCGGCGATTGCGGTTTGTGACGGTATAGCAATGGGACATCAGGGAATGAAGTATTCTCTTGTTACCCGTGACCTCATTGCGGATTCGACCGAGGCTATGGCGATGGCTCATGCGTTTGACGCGCTTGTAATGGTGCCGAACTGCGACAAAAATGTTCCGGGGCTGCTCATGGCGGCAGCGAGGCTTAACATTCCGACGATTTTTGTTTCGGGAGGCCCGATGCTGGCAGGACACATTGACGGAAAGAAAACATCGTTCAGCTCGATCTCTGAAGCGGTGGGTGAGTATAATGCCGGAAAAATAGACGACGATAAGTTAAAGGAGTACGAGTATAAGACCTGTCCTACCTGCGGTTCGTGTTCGGGAATGTATACGGCAAACTCAATGAACTGCCTTACAGAGGTGCTGGGTATGGCTTTAAGGGGAAACGGCACGATCCCTGCCGTTTATTCGCGGAGAATAGAGCTTGCGAAGCATACGGGTATGCAGATCATGGAGCTTTTAAAGCGCGACATAAAGCCGCGTGATATCATGACTAAGGACGCGTTTATGAATGCACTTGCTTGTGATATGGCTCTTGGCTGTTCGACAAACTCAATGCTTCATCTTCCTGCCATTGCTCACGAATGCGGAATAGAAATAAACCTTGACATTGCAAATGAGATTTCAGATAAAACGCCCAACCTTTGTCATCTTGCGCCTGCCGGAAGGAATTATATAGAAGAGTTTGACGAAGCGGGCGGAGTTTATGCGCTTATGAACGAGCTTGACAAGCATGATCTTCTGCACACGGATATAATGACCTGTACGGGTAAGACCGTGGCTGAGAATATCAAGGGCTGCGAAAACAAAAATACGGATATAATTAGACCGATAGACGATCCGTATTCAAAGACCGGAGGAATTGCGGTGCTCAGAGGAAATCTGGCTCCCGATTCATGCGTTGTAAAGCGTTCGGCGGTCTCTGAGGAAATGCTCAGGCACGAGGGCCCTGCAAGGGTATTCGACTGCGAGGAGGATGCAATGAGTGCTATTCTCGGCGGAAAAATCAAGGACGGAGACGTTGTGGTTATAAGATATGAAGGACCTAAGGGCGGTCCGGGAATGAGAGAAATGCTCAACCCCACATCAGCTATAATCGGAATGGGGCTCGGCTCTACCGTAGCGCTTATCACTGACGGACGATTCTCCGGAGCTACAAGAGGAGCAGCTATTGGACACGTTTCTCCTGAAGCTGCCGTTGGCGGACCGATCGCCATGATTCAAAACGGGGATATTATAAGTATTGACATTCCCGCAAATAAGATTGAAGTAAAAATAAGCGATGAGGAAATGGCTGAGCGAACGGCAAAGTGGACGCCCAGAAAGCCTAAGATAACTACCGGATATCTTGCAAGATATGCTTCATTAGTTACATCCGGTAACAGAGGAGCAATTTTGGAAACAAAGGAATAAAAAGGAAAGGACGATAATTATGAAAAAGCTATCAGCGTTAGTTTGTGCTGTTATGATGTCGGCGGTATTTTGTGCCTGCACTGATGTTCCGTCTTCTCAGCCGGACTCTTTTGAAATTAAGACAACGACTGAACCTGTTGAGATAACCGCTGAGCAGACAGACTCTGCGAGTGATGACAAAACCGAAGAACAAAGTAAAACCGAAGAGGACGCATCTCAGGCTCAGATAACGACCGGATCAGACGATGCAGCTGATATGACCCAGGAACCAATAAGTGTTAATGAGGATGCGGTAAAAGCTCTTACCTACGGTGACTGGATGCAGTCTAATGCAAACGCAAAGAACGAAACGGTTAGAAGGATCGTTATGTATATTGAGTCTAAGGGAGACGGGGTATCACTAGAAGCGAACGAGATAGTCGCACGGCTGAATTCTCTTGACACAGCGTTGGAAACAGACAACCTTGTTACACTGACATATGGAATTTTAGGAATTGAGGAAAAGTAGATTTGAAGAGACTTCTTTTAAAAAGCGTAAGGCTTTGCGATAAAACTCTTTGCGATATTCTTATTGAAGACGGACTTATCAAAGAGGTTTCGGATAACATAAACGAAGAAGACGCAGAGGTCATCAACGGAGAGGGAAGGCTTTACGCTTTGACGGGTCTGTGCGATATGCATGTGCATTTTCGGGACCCCGGACAAACGCACAAGGAGGACATACTGACCGGTGCAAGCGCTGCAAAAGCAGGAGGATTTACGGCAGTTGTATGTATGCCTAATACTGCTCCTCCCGTTGACAGCGAAGATGTTATTTCATATATCCTTAAAAAGGCTGAGCAGACCGGTATAGATGTGATCCCCGCAGCATGTGTTACAAAGGGAATGAAAGGGGAAGCTCTTGCAGATTTTGATATGTATAAAAGGCTCGGGATAAAGGTAATATCAGATGATGGACGACCGGTAGAAAATGCCGAGCTTATGCGTCAAGCGCTTGAGAAATCTGACGAAAACGGGCTTTTGGTTTTAAGCCACTGTGAGGATTTAAAAATTATCAACGGTGGAATTATGAATAAGGGAAAGGTGAGCAGACTGCTCGGCGTTTCTGGAATGGATAGGGCAAGCGAGGATTACATCACCGCGCGTGAAATAGCGCTTGCTATGAGCTGTGATGCAAGAGTGCATATATGTCATGTATCTACAAAAGGCTCGGTTAATATAATCAGAGCTGCAAAGGCCGATGGAGTAAAGGTCACCTGCGAAACCGCGCCGCATTATTTTACCTATACCGATGAAAAGCTTAAAGCTCAGGATGCGGATTACAGAATGAATCCTCCGCTGAGAGAGGAGGATGACAGAAAGGCGATCGAAGCTGCTGTTGTCGACGGAATTATAGATTGCATTGTGACCGATCATGCTCCGCACACCAAGGAGGAAAAGGCTGATTTTCACAAAGCTCCTAACGGTGTAGTCGGACTTGAGACCTCACTTGGCGCGACACTTACAAAGCTTTATCACACCGGGAAAATGAGCATGAGTGACGTGCAGAGAGTTATGAGCGAGAACCCGCGTAGGATACTTTCTTTGCCCACTCTTAAAATACAGCCCGGATACCCTGCTGATATCACCGTTGTAGATGCCGAGATGGAGTGGGATGTAGTTGCTGAAAAACTTCATTCAAAGAGCAAAAACAGTGTATTCAAGGGCGAAAGGCTTAAAGGAAGAGCTGTATATACGATCTCAAAAGGAAAGGTCGTTTACAGCTTAAACTGATCAAAAATAAGGAGAGTTAAATATGTCATTTGACAGACTTATTGAGAAAATAATCAAAACACAGAACCCTACCGTTGCGGGGCTTGATCCAAGGCTTGAATATGTGCCTGAATTTATAAAGAAAAAGGCTTATAAGAAATACGGTAAGACATTAAAGGGCGCTGCCAAGGCGGTTTTAGAGTTTAACAAGGGAATAATTGACGAAATATGCGATATAGTTCCGGCGATAAAGCCACAGGCAGCATATTATGAAATGTACGGATATCAAGGCGTAAAAACGCTTTATAAAACAATTTCTTACGCTCAGAAAAAAGGAATGTATGTTATAACTGATGCCAAGAGAAGCGACATAGGTGCTACTATGGAAGCGTATGCGGCAGCTCACCTTGGAACGGTTTTGGTGGACGATGAGGAACTCACGCCGTTTGGCGCAGACGCTATGACGGTGAACGGCTATTTAGGGACCGATGGAGTAGAGCCGCTTTTAAAGGAGTGTAGAGAGAGCGACAAAGGAATTTTTGTTCTTGTAAAAACTTCAAACAAGTCCAGCGGAGAGCTTCAGGATCAGAAGATAGGAGATAAGACCGTCTACGGACTGATGGGGGAAATGTGTGAGAAGTGGGGAGAGACCGCTCCCGGAAAACTCGGGTATTCCTCAGTAGGAGCGGTAGTAGGCGCTACCTACCCCGAACAGCTTGCGGAGATGAGAGCAAAGCTTCCTAATACCTTTTTTCTGGTACCGGGTTACGGAGCGCAGGGCGGCGGCGCAGAGGGAGTTTCAAAGGCGTTTGACTCAAACGGACTTGGAGCGATAGTAAATTCCTCTCGTGCCATAATGTGCGCATATAAAAAGGAAGAGTGCGACGAAGAGGAGTATGCCCGCGCCGCAAGACGTGAATGCATAAGAATGAAAGAGGATATTCTGTCGTATCTTCCTAAAATCACATTGTGAAAATGAAAAATCTAAATATTGTTCTTGTAGAGCCGCAGATTCCGCAAAATACAGGTAATATCTCAAGGACCTGTGCCGTAACCGGCGCGGCGCTTCACCTTGTAAAGCCATACGGTTTTGAAATAAGCGATAGGCAGCTAAAGCGCGCAGGGCTTGATTACTGGGATAAGCTTAAGGTGTATGAGTATGACAATCTGGACGAATTCTTTGAAAGGACTTCGGGTGAGTATTATTTTTTTACTACAAAAGCTAAAAATGTATACACCGAGATCAATTACCCGGACAACGCTTATATTATTTTCGGCAGAGAGGACAAGGGATTGCCAGAGGATTTGCTTTATAAAAACAAAGAATCGTGCGTAAGGATACCGATGCGTAAAGATTTAAGAAGTCTTAATCTTTCAAATTCGGTTGCAGTTGCGGTTTATGAGGTACTGCGCCAATGGGATTTTCCCGATCTTACCCGAGAGGGAAGCCTTACTAAATACACCTGGTAGCCGATGCTTAAGGCTATTAAAAACATATGAAAGGAATGATACAGTGATGGGAAGGGTATTGATTCTTTCTGATGCCGCTTGTGATATCACTAAGGAAGAAGAGCAAGAACTGGGGGTTAAGATAGTTCCGTTTAAAGTGGCGGTCGGTGATAAAAGTTATCTTCCGAGGGTCGATATAGACAACTTTGATTTTTACAAGGTTATGGATGATTACGATGGAATACCCGCGACAAGTCAGGTCACAAGCATAGAATGGCTTGACGCTTACGAGGAAATATCAAAGGATAAATCTGTATCGGACGTAATAAACATAACTATTTCATCTCATGGTTCTGCAACATATGACAATGCCGTTATAGCTAAGAAAAATTTTTACATAAAGCACCCGGAACTTGAGGGAAAGCTGAATATCCACATTATAGACAGCGACAACTATACCGGGGTTTACGGATACGCCGTAGTTCAGGCGGCAATTAAGGCAAAAAACGGCGTCAAGGCAAATGAAATAATCGCGTTTATAAACGACTGGCTTAAAAGCTCATATGTCTTGTTTGCGTGCTACAATTTAAAGTACGCAAAAAAGTCGGGAAGAATATCCGCAGCCGCAGCTTTTGCGGGGGAGCTTCTGGGGCTGAAGCCTATTTTGAAAATTTCTCACGGAGTTTCGTCAATACTTAAAAAGGTAAGGGGCGAAAAGAGTATTATCCCGACAATTACTGATATTGCGGCTGATGATATGATCCCGAAAACACCGTATGTCATCATTTGGGGAAGCGACGAGACTTTAAGAGATGAAATGGCAAAGGCAATGGAAAAGATGCTTGGCTATCCTCCGGCTGACTATTGTCAGATAGGAGCAGCAGTTGCGTGCAATGCAGGTCACAGAGTTGCCGGTGTTGTCATAAAGGGTAAAACAGAGTGCTGAGTATCTTACAGAAATTTTCTGGTAGACAAAATATTAAAACTATGTAAATTATGTCAAAAAGCCACTTGTAATTTGGATTAAAATGGTATACAATATACTTAGCGTGTTTTCGCAAAGTGGGTTCGCAGAAAAGTGCGAAGTCAAATATATTTTAAGAGAGGTATTATAATATGGCAGGACTTAACAAGGTTACGGTTGAAGACCTTAGCGTAAAGGGCAAAAAGGTTTTGGTAAGAGTTGACTTTAATGTTCCGCTTAAGGACGGAGTTATCACCAACGATAACAGGATAACAGCTGCTTTGCCGACCATCAAAAAGCTGGTCGAGGAAGGCGGTAAGGTAGTGTTGTGTTCGCACTTAGGAAAGCCGAAGAACGGCCCTGAGGATAAGTTTTCACTTAAGCCGGCAGCGGACAGATTAGCAGAGCTTATCAACGCAAAGGTTACTTTTGCAAAGGATGACACAGTAGTGGGTGACAATGCGAAAAAGGCTGTTAGTGAAATGAACGAGGGCGAGATAGTCGTGCTTGAGAATACAAGATTCCGCGGTGCGGAGGAAACCAAAAACGGTGATGATTTTGCTAAGGAGCTTGCCGACCTGGTAGACAATGAGGTTTTTGTTATGGACGCATTCGGCTCTGCGCACAGAGCTCACGCTTCTACCGCAGGCGTTACCAAGTTTGTAAAGGAAACTGCCGTAGGTTATCTTATGCAGAAGGAGATAAACTTCCTCGGCAATGCAGTTGAGGATCCTGTAAGACCTTTTGTTGCAATTTTAGGAGGCGCAAAGGTTGCTGACAAGTTAAACGTTATTTCAAATCTTATCGAAAAGTGCGACACACTTATTATAGGCGGCGGAATGGCATATACTTTCTTAAAGGCACAGGGAAAGGAAGTCGGAACGAGCCTTGTTGATGATACCAAGATTGATTATTGCAAGGAAATGATCCAAAAGGCAGCAGCGGCAGGAAAGAAGCTTTTATTGCCGGTTGATACAACCATTGCGGCTGAGTTCCCAGATCCGATTGATACTGAAATTGAGGTTGAGGTAGCAGAGACTATTCCGGCGGATAAAATGGGACTTGACATAGGAACCAAGACTGCTGAGCTTTACGCAGAGGCAGTTAAGAGCGCAAAGACGGTTGTATGGAACGGACCTATGGGAGTGTTTGAAAACCCGACGCTAGCAAAGGGTACTATTGCAGTTGCCAAGGCATTGGCAGATACTGACGCAACGACAATTATCGGCGGAGGAGATTCAGCTGCTGCGGTTATTTCTCTTGGCTTTGCTGATAAGATGAGCCACATTTCAACAGGCGGCGGAGCGTCTCTTGAGTATCTTGAGGGCAAGGTCCTTCCCGGAATAGCAGTAATTGCCGACAAGTAAGGAACACTTGGGATTGCCCGTTAAATTTCGGGCAGTCCTTTTACTTTAAATAACGAATAGGAGAAGTTTAATTATGAAAAAGACTGTAAGAAAGGCAATTATTGCCGGAAACTGGAAAATGAACAAAACAAGGCCTGAGGCAAAGGCTCTTTTGGAAGAGATAAAGCCTCTTGTAGCAAATGCCGGTGAAGTCGAGGTAGTGGCGTGTGTTCCTTTTACAAATCTTGAAACCGCCATCGCTGCAACAGAGGGAACAAATATCAAAATCGGTGCGGAAAATGTGCATTTTGAAAAGAGCGGAGCGTACACGGGCGAGATTTCTGCCGATATGCTCACAGAGCTTGGCGTTGAGTATGTAGTTATAGGTCACTCTGAAAGAAGGCAGTATTTCGGCGAGACCGATGAGACAGTCAACAAGAGAACAAAGGCTGCTCTGGCGGCAGGCTTAAAGCCGATAGTATGCGTGGGTGAGCTTCTTTGGGAGCGCGAGTGCAATATTACTGAAGAGGTCATTTCACGTCAGATAAAGCTTGATCTGTACGATGTTTCCGCTGAGGACGTTAAAAAGACAGTTATTGCTTATGAGCCTGTTTGGGCGATAGGCACCGGAAAGACTGCAACTGCAGATCAGGCAGAAGAGGTTTGCGCTCTTATCCGCAGCACTCTTGCAAAGCTTTATGATGAGGCTACGGCTCAGGCTGTTACCATTCAGTACGGTGGCTCTATGAATGCTGCGAACTGCGCGGAGCTTTTATCAAAGGAAAATGTTGACGGAGGACTTATCGGCGGAGCTTCGCTCAAGGCAAACGACTTTAATACGATAGTACATGCGGCAGTAAACGGATAATTTTGTGCAATTGTACTTATATTGTGTTACCTGAACAAATACATTGTAATTTTAAGGAGTAAATAGAATGAAACCTGTTGTTTTAGTAGTAATGGACGGTGTAGGATACTCTGTTACCGGGCTTGGTGATGCTGTATCTCAGGCTAATACGCCAACGCTTGATAAGCTTTTGGCGCAGTGTCCGAATACGTCTTTAAAGGCTCACGGCGGCGCAGTCGGACTTCCGACAGACGATGATATGGGCAACTCTGAGGTAGGACACAACGCACTTGGCTGTGGACAGATCTACTCCCAGGGGGCAAAACTTGTTAACGAATCAATCGAGAGCGGAAAGATGTTTAACAGCGATACGTGGAAGGAAATTGTTGGAAACTGCAATGCAAAAGATTCTACGCTGCACTTTATCGGACTTCTTTCCGACGGCAATGTTCACTCGAACATATCACATCTTGAAAAGATGATCTCAAAGGCGAAGGATGACGGAGTTAAAAAGGTGAGATGTCATATTCTTCTCGACGGTAGAGACGTTCCGGCAACATCGGCTTTGCAGTATGTTGATGAGCTTGAAAACCATATGAAGTCACTAAACGACGGTAACTTTGACTCAAGAATAGCGTCAGGCGGCGGAAGAATGAAGATAACTATGGACAGGTATCAGGCTGACTGGGCTATGGTAAAGGCTGGCTGGGATACACATGTGCTCGGAAAGGGCAGACAGTTTGCAAACGCTACCATTGCTATTGAAACGGCAAGAAAGGAAACCGAAGGAATAATAGATCAGGATCTCCCTGCGTTTGTAATTGCGGAAAACGGTGAGCCTGTCGGAAAAATTCTTGACTCAGACAGCGTTATCTTGTTTAACTTCAGAGGCGACAGGGCGATAGAGCTTTCAATGGCATTTGACGACAAAGATTTTGACAAGTTTGACAGGGAGTTTGTACCTGATGTCGTATACGCAGGAATGCTTCAGTATGACGGCGACTTGAATCTTCCTAAAAAGTATCTTGTCAATCCGCCGGAGATAACTAATACTCTTTCAGAGGTCCTGGTCAATGCGGGAGTAAATCAGTACGCGGTATCTGAAACGCAGAAGTACGGTCATGTGACATATTTCTGGAACGGAAACAGAAGCGAAAAGTTTTCCGAAAAGCTCGAGACCTGGAAGGAGATTCCCTCGGATAAGGTGTCGTTTGACGAGCGCCCGTGGATGAAATCTGCGGAGGTAACTGACGATCTGATCGAGGCAATAAAGAGCGGAAAGTACGGCTTTTTAAGATGCAATTATCCTAACGGTGATATGGTCGGACATACGGGAAATATGGACGCCACGATTATCGGTGTTGAGTCTGTTGACCTTGGACTTTCAAGGCTTCTTAAGGTAGTTGACGAATATGACTGCACGCTTATAGTTACGGCAGACCATGGAAACGCCGATGAGATGCTTGAGAAAAACAAGAAGGGCGAGATCCAGACGCGCACGGCTCACTCTCTTAACAGAGTTCCTTTCATAATATACGATAAGGATACAGAGTTTGAGATAAAAGAGGGGAACTATGGGCTTGCAAACGTCGCTCCCACGGTGCTTAAGATTTTGGGAATTGAAGCGCCCGACTGCTGGGAAGACAGTATGGTATAAGTACCGTAAATATATACATTTAAGGGCATGCAGCAGCGTGCCTTTATTTTTTGTCTTTTTAAGTTTTAAATAATAAATTATGTACCTTGTATATGTTGCATAATAATAAAAGATATAATTGTATAATTTATATAAACTTAAAAAAATTAGCAAAAATTGGTTGAATTTTCTGTGAAGTATGCTACAATAAAGATAGGAGAATTTTAGTTTGCAGTTAAGTTTTCTTAAGAGTTGCACGTTGGAATGGAGGCTATCAATGAAACAGAAATCGTTATTTATGCAGGCAATACCTTTTTCTTTGATGCTTGCGGTATTATCAATTTCAAGACTTATTTTAGAGTTTACATATTCTCAGACAAGCTATGTGATAACAACGGCTTTAGCCTGTGCGCTGAGTATAATAATAATGGCGGCTGCTTTGATAAAGTTTTGTAAAGCTAAGTCATACTTTGTCAGTGCATTATCTGCTGCTGCAATTTTATTTCTTTTGGCAAAGCTTATAATAGCGATGTTCATAGTCGGGCTCGACTTTGATTTCCCGCTTTCCACATTTGAAATAATATATATCTTGTTGCTGGTTTACTTTTTTGTAGCTGGGCTGATCAAGAAGAATATGATGTGTCTGTGCTTAACCTTTTTAGCGACAGCGTCATATCTGATAATGTGGGTTCTTCCGAACGCATTCGTTTCACTTAGAAATTCAGTGGGATTCAATACATATTTTAATTCTCACGAGCTGTTTGTTATATTATTTGGATGGATAATTTTACTAATTGTTTCGGTTGTATCTCATTTGTTTTATAAAGGAAAAAAAGAGAACGCATAAGTAGTCAGGAAAAACACTATTTATTATCAAATAAACAAAAAAACAGGGGCTGTCATTTTATCAGATGACGCCCCTGTATTACTTTATTTTACCCATTCGTATAAAATTGCTGCCCATTCTCTTACCCAATAGGTCGGCAGGAAAAACAGCTCGGTTTTTGCTGAAAGGGAGTAGCTTTTCTTGACTTTGCACCGCTTAGCGATGAAAGACGCTCTGTATTGGTGAAATCCGTCGGTGACTATCGTAATATTTTCGGGCAGATTTCTCTGCTTGATTATTTCCTTGGAGAAAGTGATATTTTGATAGGTGTTGGTGCTTTTATCCTCCATTATTACCCTGTCTGGCGATATACCTTTGCTTGTCAGATAGTTAAACATACACCGCGCCTCGGAAATAGCCTCGTCCTTGCCCTTGCCGCCTGAAACGATGCAAACGGCGTTTTTGTTATCTTTAAGATAGTCATAAGCCTCATCAAGCCGATATCTGAGCATTCTGCTCGGCCGGTCACCCTTTACCTTACAGCCTAAAACAATAACTGTAGTTTTACCGATGGGCTTATTTAGCTGTGCTTTTATCATCAATGCAGATAAAAGTGCCGCAAGTGTGATAAATACCGCGATAAGGACTGCCGCAGCGATCAAGACAGCTTTTCCCAGCGCGTGTCGCCAAGCAAGTCCCACAAATGATGAAACCCTGTCAAATAGCGCGGTTACGAATAAAAGCGCTGTAAAAAACAAAATTCCTATTGTGTTGCCTGCATTCATCGTGTCTACAAAGATCGGGAGCAGAAAAACACAAAGCCCAATTATCTCAACAGCGAGCAAAAAATATCTGACCGTGCTCATTCTTGTGAAATAACCTTAACGTAATACTTTCTTATTCTTGGACCGTCGAATTCGGTAAAGTACACTCCCTGCCAGGTCCCAAGCATAAGTCTGCCGTTATCTATAATTATCGTTTTGGATACGCCCATTACTGATGATTTAAGATGAGCCGCCGTGTTTCCCTCAGCGTGGCGAAATTCCTTGCGGTCGGGATATGTCATATCAAGCGCGAACAAAAGGTCCTTCACAACATCAGGATCGGCGTTTTCATTTACGGTTATGCCGGCGGTAGTGTGCGGACAGTAAACCACCGCTATGCCGTTTATAACACCGCTGCGTTTGACAGCGTCCCTGACAGAGCTTGTTATGTTGTAAAAGTTCTGTCGCTCTGTTTTTAATGAATATTCGTATACCATTGTTTCACTCCTATGTTTTTTAATCAGTATAACACAAAAGCGGTATTATTTCAATATTGACTGACAAGGCTTTTATGTAGTATAATTACATAAGCGTGATAAGGAGGGAGAAAGTTGGAAAGAAGCCTGAGCCTGAAAAAGAGTTATGCGTCTGTGTTCTTCACGGCGTTTTTTATAATGCTTGTGGTAATGCTGCCGATGATAATATATAACGACGGGATATTCACCTATTACGGAGACTACAATTCACAGGAGATACCTTTTTACTATCACGTAAATAAAGAGATAAGACAAAACGGACTTTTTGGCTTTGACTGGGGAACAGATTTAGGCTCAAGTCTTTTTACAGCGTACTCGTTTTACAATACAGGAAGCGTGTTTTTCTATCTTACGCTGCTTGTGCCTCAGAGCGCGGTGATATATGTTATGCCGATAATCATGGCGATAAAGACGGCAATTGCTGCCTTAACGTCATATGCCTTTATGCAGAGGTTTCTTAAGAAAAATTCCGCATGCTTTATTGGCTCAATGCTATACGCTTTTTCATCAGCGCAGTGTTATAATTTCTTTTTTTATCATTTTCACGATGCAGCCGCGTTCTTTCCTTTGTTGCTTCTGGCTCTTGAGATGTATGTAAATGACGGCAGAAGGGGAGTTCTGGCTCTTGTTACTGCGTTAGTGGCATTTACAAACTACTACTTTTTTATTTCAGAGGGAATATTCTTTCTGATATATTTTGCTGTGCGCTGCATATACAAAGGCGAGGGCTTTGATATTACTATAAAGAAGTGTGTAGGAATTGTTTTAGAGTGCTCAATGGGAATACTTATTGCAGCAATACTTTTGTTGCCAAGCGCTTTGTCTGTTATGGATAATCCCCGCCTTGATGAAACGCTGTCAGGTCTTGATCTGGTCGTATATTCAGATAAGTACAGATGGCTCAGGATTATTCAGTCATTTTTTATGATGCCAGACCCTCCGGCACGCAGCAATCTTTTCAGTCCCGACAGCGCTAACTGGGCGTCCATCGCGGGATATCTGCCGCTATTTTCAATGATAGGCGTAACGGCGTATATAAGGTGCAAGAAAAAAAGCTTTTTAAAAACGCTTTGCATAATACTTTTTGTAATAGCACTTGTGCCGATACTGAATGCTTCATTTCAGCTTTTTAACACGACTTATTATGCAAGATGGTTTTTTGAATTTTCGCTTATAACTGCGTTGATGACAGCATACTGCTTTGATAAGGCGGACGAGATTGACATAAAAAAGGGCGTTATACCAACGGGAATAATAACGGCGCTGTTTATTCTTATATACTTTCTGCCCACAAGAGACGAAGACGGAAATATCCGTTTCTTTGAAATGGCGGAGTACGATATGCTGTTTGTTTTGCAGGCGGTGATAACAATTGCGTTTTTTCTTGTTGCGGTTCTTTTGATATACTATATTAAGAAAGACGAAAGATATTGCCGCAAGGTTGCACTGATGACTGTCGGCTGCTGCGCCGTGTTTTTGTTAATAAACATATATTACGGAATTTCTCAGGGACCGTATCCTGATAATTATCTGTCAAAGTCTGTAAACGCTGATATAAGCCTTCCTGAGTCCGATACATTTTACCGGATAGAAACCAGTGAGAACACTGACAATTTTCCTATGTTTTGGGACTATTCGACCATGAGGTGCTTTAACACGAATGTTTCCACGTCAATAATGGAATTTTATATTTCTTTGGGCTTAACAAGAGATGTCGCGTCGAGAATAGATACTGAATACACACCATTGCGTTCGCTTTTGTCGGTTAAATATTATCTTGATGAGATAGATGATGACGATACAAACAACTTTGACGAAAAGGGCTTCAAGCATATAGGCACACAAAGCGGATATAAGATTTACGAAAACGAGAATTATCTGCCTATGGGAATACTGTTTGACCGCTACATTTCAGATGAGGATTTCAGCGGATTTTCAACTTATCAGAAGTGTCAGATGCTGCTTGATTCGGTAGTACTCGATAAAGATACGCAAAAAGCGCTTTCGGGTGTATTGACAGAGGTGCAGAAGCCAAAAACGGTGTTTAATACCTTTGTGTTAAAGGACGCGGCGGATAAGCTGAGAAATTCCTGTTGTAATGATTTTGAGTATACAGCATACGGTTTTTCAGCGAATATTGATGCTGACACGGGAGGAGTGGTTCTGTTCAGCGTGCCGTATGACAAGGGCTTTTCGGCGAAGGTAAACGGAAACGAAGCAGAGGTATTAAAGGTTGATAACGGGCTTACTGCCGTTTATGTAGAAAAGGGGAAAAGCAAAATTGAATTTTCATACTTTACCTATGGCGTAAAGGAGGGCGCAGTGCTCAGCGCTGCCGGCGTATGTATTTTTGTGGTATATATAATTGTGAGCGCAAGGAGGAAAAGAAAATGCACTTAGATGAAAAGACTCTGTCGGTTGAGGAGATCTACAACGGAAAAATCATAAGGGTCACAAGGGAAGTGGCTCAGCTTGAAAACGGGGAGAAAGCAATAAGGGAACTGGTGCATCATTCGGGAGGTGTGTGTGTGCTTCCGATTGATAGCAACGGAGATGTTTATTTTGTTAAGCAGTTTCGCTATCCGTATAAGACTGTACTTTTGGAGATCCCGGCAGGAAAACGTGAAGAGGGAGAAGAACCTATTGCCTGCGGAACCAGAGAGTTAAAGGAAGAAATAGGCGCTGTGCCGGGTAAAATTATAAGTCTTGGCAAGCTTTACCCGACGGTTGCTTATGACACTGAGATAATATATATGTTTTTGGCGACAGATCTTACATTCGCAGATAATCACCTTGACGAGGGTGAGTTTATAGATGTTGTTAAGATCCCATTTGACAAGGCGTATGAAATGGTTATAAATGATGAGATACCGGATGCAAAAACGCAGCTTGCAATATTAAAGGCAAAGGATTTATTAAAACTCTGAGAGATCATTTTGTATAATACGCCAAAAAACATCTTATTTTGTTTTTAGTTTTTCTCTGTTTTATGCCTTTCAAAATCGACAAAAAAGTGGTATAATTACACTTGTGTGTGTTAAGAGGATTTATGAAAGAGATATGAAAGGACATAAAAAGAATGGAAGAAATAAAAGAAAACAAAATGGGTACAATGCCCACAAACAAGCTGCTTATCACAATGTCGTTGCCGATGATAATTTCAATGCTCGTTCAGGCGCTGTACAATATTGTGGACAGTATTTTTGTCGCGAGGGTCGATGAAGAGCAACACGCGCTTGCTGCCGTTTCGCTGGCGTTTCCGGTACAGACGTTTATGATAGCGATAGCAGCGGGAACAGGTGTCGGAATAAACGCGTATTTATCCAAAAACCTTGGAATGAAAAAGTTTTCAGAGGCTAACAAGACGGCGACAAACGCATTGTTTTTAACTGTGCTTTCCTGGGTTTTGGCGCTTTTGTTCGGACTTTTTGCAGTAAAAATGTTTTACAGCTTTCAAACGCCGACAAAGACGATACAAGATTACGGAACTGATTATTTGTCGGTGGTCACGATATTTTCATTCGGTCTGTTTTTCCAGATAACATTTGAGCGGCTGCTGCAGTCTACGGGAAAAACGATTTACAGTATGATAATGCAGGGTACCGGAGCGATAATAAATCTGATCCTTGACCCGATACTCATATTCGGATATTTCGGTTTTCCGAAGCTTGACGCTATGGGAGCGGCAATAGCAACGGTTATTGGACAGATAGCAGCGGCGTTTATGGGATTAGTGTTTAACTTAAAGTTTAATAAGGAGATAAACATTTCGCTTAAGGGATTCAGACCTTCCGGAAGGATTATAAAGAAGATATACTCAGTGGGTGTTCCCGCAATAATAATGCAGTCGATAACCTCTGTAATGACGCTTACGTTAAATAAAATCTGTTATATGTTCCCTGAGAATGTCGCAAAAAACGGCGTAAATGTTCTTGGCGTTTACTTTAAAGTACAATCGTTTATATTCATGCCGATATTCGGAATGAATAACGGCATGGTACCTATTATCGCGTATAATTACGGGGCAAATCACAAAAAGCGCATAATGTCCACAATGAAGCTGGGAATGATAATTGCGGTTTCGGTTATGGTCGTGGGATTTTCGCTGTTTGAGATCGTGCCTTCTCTGTTTTTGAGAATGTTCACTGACGATCCTGAGATGATAAAGATGGGCTCAATAGCGTTTCGTGAAATAGCGCCGTCGTTTTTGTTTGCGGGATTTTGCATAATAATCATATCCACTATCCAGGCGCTCGGCCACGGAATATACTCGATGATAATATCCATTTGCCGACAGCTTTTGATACTCATACCTGCTGCATATATACTTGCCAGCGTGTTCGGTTCAATAAACGTAATATGGATGTCTTTCCCGATAGCGGAAGTTATGTCGCTTATTCTTTGCGTGATATTCTTTTCAAGAATATACAAAAATGTAATAAAACCGCTTGCAGACTGATTTAAAGGTATACGGAAAGATTCATCAACATACTTAAAGCCCCGACTGCGATAGTCGGGGCTTTGTTTATTTATCGTACTTTATGAATTTTCCCTTTGAGTTATAGTAACCGTCACGCGTTTCTATAAAGGCGCCGTTTTCGTCGTAATATCCTGGATAGAAGTTCCCGTCGTCGTCATAAACGCCCTCTTCTGAATCGTCATCTTTGTCGCCTTGCAGATTTGCCGCCCTGCCCTTGCGTTTTATCCAAATAACTACTATTATTATTGCCGCAGCAAGAACAATTGCTATCATCGCCATTATCGGAAATAAAAGCTTCATATAAGCCGGCGTTGAGGTCGTTTCCTTTGCCTTTTTGCTCTCAGTAGTCTCGGTCTCATAATTCTGCGTTTGATCCTGAGCCTGATATTCGGTTTCATAGGGAGCGTTTGTCATCTCAGCAACATCAGGAGCGTATGTTACATCCGGAGCATAAGCCTCGGTAGGCGTTTGGGAATCTTTTGATGTTGACTTTGCTGACGTAGTGGTCTGACTAGAGGTTTGTGAAGTCGGTTGAGCGGTAGGCGCCTCGGTGATCGTCTGGATTTGTGAGGTCGTTTCTTGCACAGGCTCAGTTTGAGCAGGATCGTTCTCGGTCATCTGCTCCTGCGTCACCGTGTCTGTGAGCGCTTCGTCCTCGGCATTTACAAAGAATGTGAGACAAAATCCGGAAGTAATAAGGCAAATGACCAGGCATAACAATTTTTTAATAGCTATCAGTCCTTTCAGAATATATTGTGTACTGAATATATTTTATCAGACCGATATAAAAAAGTCAATCTACGAATATTACGTTCTTTTTCTTTATCCAGTAATTCACCTGCAAAAGATACGCTTTTGTCTGCGGCGTTGCCATAAGCTGACCGTACCAGTAAACTGTGTCGGTTGTGTCGACAAGCTTTTTGACCTCGGATTGCTTCAGTATTTCAAAAATCGGAGAGTTTTTATCCTCAGCCATTTTCTTAAACTCCTTATCTATCGCTTTAGTATAGCTGGGGTTGTGTGTTTTAGGATAAGGACTTTTCTTTCGCCAAACTATTTCTTTTGGAAGAACATCTTCAAGCGCTTTTCTCAAAAGGCCTTTTTCTCTGCCCTTGTAGTCTTTGTATTCCCAAGGCACGTTATACATATACTCCGCAATTCTGTAATCGCAAAACGGAACTCTCACCTCAAGTCCGCAGCTCATGCTCATTCTGTCCTTTCGCTCAAGCAGATTTTGCATAAACCAGTACACGTTTAACAGATACATTTCTCTCATTCGCTTGTCGGTTTCGGTTTTATCGAACTCTCCGCTCACTTTGCTTATGGTATCCTTATACTTCTGGTAAACAAACGCCTGCGGGTTTATTCTGGATTTTATTCTGTCGTTTAAAAGAGAGGCTCTTAAAGCGGTCGTCTGTGACCATGGAAAGCCGTCGATCATTCTTATTTCCTTATCTCTGTACCACGGATAACCTCCGAACAGTTCGTCCGCGCACTCGCCTGAAAGCACAACAGAGCGATCCTCCTTGACCTTTTCGCAAAACAGCATTAAGGAGGAGTCGACGTCGACCATTCCGGGAAGGTCTCTTGAATCCACGGCGCGGTAGTTTGTCTCAACAAGCTCGGGCGTATCGACGGTTATCACTCGGTGGTCACTGTCAAGATAGTCGCGCATTATCTTAATAAATTCGTTATCGCTGTTTGGCTGAAATTTATTTTTCTTAAAGTATTTGTCGTTGTCAAGATAGTTAACGGAAAAGGTTTTAAGCTGCTCTCCGTTTTCCTTAAGAATGCCTGATACTATTGAGGATATTCCGCTTGAATCAAGTCCGCCGGAAAGAAATGTGCCTATACCCACATCAGATACCATCTGTCGCTTTATGGCGTCGGTAACAAGGAATTTTGTGTGTTCCAAGGCTTCGTCAAAGCTCTCATTGTTTTCTTGCTCCGAAAGCTCAAAATACATATGAGTCTTCAGTCTGCCGTCTTTAAAATACCCACATTCACCGGGTTTAAGCTCGTATATATTTTCAAAAACTCCGAAACCGCTTGTTCTTCCCGGACCTATCAGCATAATTTCTGCAATGCCTGAAGTGTTTACTCTCGGCTTTGCGATCGGGTTACACAGAATGCCTTTTATCTCGCTTGCGAATAATAGCTTATCCCCGAAAAGCCCGTAAAACAATGGCTTCACGCCTAATTTATCACGTGCGATAAAAAGACTTTTTTTGTTAGCCTCCCAAATGGCAAAGCCAAAGATTCCGTTGAAGCGCTTTAAAGCGTCCTCGCGCCACTGAATGAACGCTTTCAGAACGACCTCGGTATCGGCGTGAGTTTTAAATTCGTGGCCAAGGCTTATAAGCTGCGACTTGATTTCATCAGTGTTATAAAGCTCGCCGTTATATACTATAACGTACTCCTCGCCGCCGTGTTCTGCAATCATGGGCTGTATCCCGTTTTCGACATCAATTATTGCAAGCCGCGTATGAATAAGCACAGCCTCGTCCTTTATGTAAATTCCGTCCTGATCCGGACCTCGGTGCTTAAGACAGTTTCTTATCTCGACAGCAACCCTCGGATCATTGTAAAATAAATCGCTTTGATTTATTGCACCGGCAATAGCGCACATAATGTCACCTCATTTTCTTAGCTTACAGTATATTATGTTTATCAGATAAGAAATGTGAAAAGAGTATGTGGTTTAATTATATCGGATTTTTAGGTGATTTATATTATTGTCGGGATATTAGTCTTTTGAAAAAAGAAATATAGCAAAATCTTGCTTTTTATGATGTATTGTGATATACTTAAATATAAGTTTAAATCAGAAAGGACGATATATTTGTTTACCCAAGTAACCGAGCCGGTTCAGGAAACCTTGCAAAATGTATACACTCCGTTTCCTCTGCTTGCCCATATTATATTTGTAGTGGCTGCGGTAGCGGTGTTTTTTATACAGTTTTACAGAAAAGGCGGAATACACTATCTTCTTATGGCAGCGGCCACTGCGTCCACGTTGATAACACAGATGCCCGGATTCTCCTCAAGCAGAACGCTTATTTTTATTCTGGAAATAGAAGAGATCGTGCTGTGCATCGGAATAATAGTTTTTGTAATTTTAAGCGCAGTTAAACGCAAACGCAATAAGCTTTCGGATGCAGCGCCTTCACAGGATAAAGAGCAAGGGCTTTCTGAAAAGTCACAGCTTGAATATCAGGAGGAGAAGCTTAAGGAGATTAAGAGAACCGAAGAAGATATAGCAAAGGATCCCGTAGATAACGCTTTTGAAAAAGGCGACAGTGACTTGGATATATATTTATAATAATACTTATAAACAGGGGAAATGCTGCTAAAGGCAGCGGGTAAAGGATCATGAGTTTTGAAGTCTGCGTAGAAAACATTGATGAGCTTATCGTAAAAGCTATCAAAAATAATGATATCAAGGTGTTTTATCAGCCCAAGTATGATGCCGTCAACGGAAGGCTTGTCGGTGCTGAGGCTTTAGCGAGGTGGATAACACCGGGCGGTGATTTTATATCCCCGGCGTTATTTGTTCCGATGCTGGAGCAAACCGGGCTGGTAGTGGATCTTGACTGGTATATGCTTGATAAGACCTGCCGTTTTTTAAGGCAGGAGATCGACAGCGGCAGAAAGGTCGTTACTGTATCGGTTAACTTTTCAAGGATCCACACAAAAGAACCGGACACGGTAAATCGCATTTGTGAGATAGTAGACGGCTACGGTCTTTCACATAAGTATATAGAGATTGAGATAACTGAATCGGCGCTCACCTATAGCGGTGAAACGGTAATAGAATTTGTAAAGAATGTAAGAGGTTCGGGCTTTGACGCCGCCATTGACGATTTCGGCAGCGGCCTTTCATCTCTTAACTTTGTCAAGGATGTTCCCGCAAACGTGCTGAAGATAGACAGATCGCTTTTAAGCGGAAACTGTGAGAACGAGAAGGAAAGAATAGTTTTAGAGAGCATTTTTGATTTTGCACACAGGCTTAAGCTCAAGACCGTCGCGGAGGGGGTAGAGACCAAGGAACAGCTTGGCTTTCTCCGCACCTGCGGATGCGATATTATCCAGGGCTTTCTCTTTGCAAAGCCTATGCCGGAGGAGGATTTTAAAAAGCTTATCGAGTGCAGTGATAATGTGTCTGATTCGGAGGATATTCTCGTCACTCAGTCTCATGCAAGTGCAACTCAGCTTTTGCTTGACGCCGTGTTTATGAGATTTCCGCTTATTATAATCAGCAATCTTACCAAAAACAGTTTTTACATGATGGTCTATGAAAACTTTTCAACAAAATCCTGCCCGTCAACGGGAGTTTATACTGATCTGGTCCGGCACGGCGCTTCCACCATGCACCCGGATGACAGGAAGCTTTTTGCGGATACTTTTGATCTTCAGGACCAGATTTCAAGTATAAAAAACGGTCAGACTACCAGAACGGTCATAACCCGGCAGCTTGGTGACGACGGAATTTACAGAAGAGTAGAAACGACCAATTATTATGTTAATAACCCGTCGTCGGAGGATCTTCTTGCGATAACACTTTCAAGGACTTTGGAATAGCGCGGTAGGTTTTGGGATGATTTATATATGAGAATGCGAAGAAAAAAGAACCTTGATAAGCGCCTGGAAGCCTGCAAGGATGTCATAATCAGTATGTATTCAGAGGACAGGAATTTCAAGACCTTTGCGCAAAAGAACGATTACCTTGACATAAGGGAGATTTTCGGAAATGACAATCCGCTGTATCTTGAAATAGGCTGCGGCAAAGGCAGCTTTGCAACAGAGCTAGCGCTGAAAAATCCCGGGATAAATATTTTGGCGGTAGAAAAGATAAGCAATGTAATAGTTGATGCCGCAGAAAAAGCGAAGGCGACGGGCGTAAAAAATCTTAAGTTTCTGCTCGGACCTGCTGAGTATCTTCCCGGATATCTTAAGAATAAAAGTGTCAGCAGGATATACTTAAACTTTTCCTGTCCATATCCGAAAAAGCGATATGCCTCTCACAGGCTTACTCACACAAGTTTTCTTGAGATTTATAAAAATCTTATGGCTGACGGTGCTGAGATACATCAGAAAACCGATAATGCACACTTTTTTGAGTTTTCGATAGAGCAGCTTTCGCAATCGGGTTTTAAGCTAAAAAACGTCACTTTTGATTTACACGCAAGCGATTTTGAGGGCAATATCCTCACCGAATATGAGCGACGCTTTTTAAGCGACGGATGTAGAATATACAGACTTGAAGCATATCTGTAAAGGAGAAAATAAATACAGTGAAAGAGATAATAGATCCTGTTAAGGAAGTCAATCGCCTCAGCGTGCTGATGATAATCTATATGGTGCTATACGTTGCGGCAGTAATTCTGGCTATTGTAGCAATGTCTGTCGGTTCAGGCATACCTATTATAATAGTTGCGGTTTTGTGCGCAGCGGCGGCAATATCGCTTGATATTTACGTCCGAACGGCGAGAAAAAGGTTGAGTGTAAAGCTCAGCGCAGATTTAAGGGCAGCAGGGATCGATCCTGATGAGCTTGAATATGAAAGAATAAAAAACCGTAAACGAAAATAATGTATAAATATTCATTACATCCTGCATATATGCGTATTATATGCAGGATATTTGTTAATTTCAGAACTTTTTATAAATTTTGTTGAATAAACTCTTGACATTGGCAAATTTATGTGTATAATTTACATTTGAAAGTAAAAACAAATTTAAAAAGGAGAAAGTGAAAATGGCAAAAGAAATCAAAAAAGTAGTTCTTGCATATTCGGGAGGGCTTGATACATCTATCATAATTCCGTGGCTTAAGGAAAACTATAACAACTGTGAGGTAATTGCAGTTTCCGGAAACGTAGGTCAGGGAACAGAGCTTGACGGCCTTGAGGAAAAGGCATTAAAGACTGGAGCATCAAAGCTTTATATTGAGGATCTTAACAAGGAATTTATAGAGGATTATGTTTTCCCGACGGTACAGGCGGGTGCGATCTATGAAAACAGATATATGCTGGGAACATCTTTTGCAAGGCCAATTATTGCGAAGAGGATAGCGGAGATCGCTATAAAAGAGGGTGCTGATGCTATATGTCACGGCTGCACCGGAAAGGGCAACGATCAGGTAAGATTTGAACTTGCAATAAAGGCTTTTGCACCTGATATGCAGATCATCGCTCCGTGGAGGATCTGGGATTTAAAGTCCAGAGATGAGGAAATAGATTATGCCGAGGCGCACAACATACCGCTTAAGATAAACAGAGAAACAAACTATTCAAAGGACAAGAATCTGTGGCATCTATCTCACGAGGGGCTTGATCTTGAAGACCCTGCAAACGAGCCTCAGTATGAGAAGGAGGGCTTTCTTGAGCTTGGCGTATCTCCGATTCAGGCTCCGGATAAGCCGACATATGTTACTATTCACTTTGAAAAGGGAGTACCGACCGCTATTGACGGCAAACAAATGGACGGAGTGGAGATAGTCAAAACGCTTAACAAGCTTGGCGGAGAAAACGGAATAGGCATTGAGGACCTTGTAGAAAACCGCCTTGTGGGTATGAAGTCAAGAGGCGTTTATGAAACCCCGGGAGGAGCTATTCTTTACCGTGCCCATGAGGTTTTAGAGACTATAACTATCGACAAGGAAACCGCGAGAGTAAAACAGTATCTGGGAATAAAGTTTGCGGATATCGTATATAACGGCCAGTGGTTCACACCGCTCAGAGAAGCGCTTTCAGCATTTGTAACCGAAACGCAGAAAACCGTTACGGGAGATGTAAGATTAAAGCTTTACAAGGGCAATATGATAAACGCGGGAGTTACCTCTCCCTACACCCTTTATGACGAAGAGGTCGCGACCTTTGATGAAGATCACGTATACGATCAGAAGGATTCGGCAGGCTTTATAAATCTGTTTGGATTACCTATAAAGGTAAAAGCAAAGCTTGATCAGAAGCGCAGCAAGCAGTAAAAGATCAAAGTCAAATAAATAAACTGTCAGGGTAGCATTTTCCGTGCTGCCCTTACAGGTTTTTATAGGCAGATTTAAAAGGAGAGATTCGTTATGCCGATGTGGGCGGGAAGATTTTCAAAAGAAATAGATGAGCGTGTAAACGACTTTAATTCGTCAGTCAAGTTTGATGCAAGAATGTATAAACAGGACATAAAAGGATCAATAGCACACGCGACCATGCTTTCAGAGCAGGGGATAATAGATAAATCAGACAGCGAAAAGATCATTGACGGATTGAATCAAATACTTTCGGATATTGAGACGGGAAAGCTTGAGGTCGATCCCACCGCCGAGGATATTCATATGTTTGTCGAGGCGGAGCTTACAAAAAGGATCGGTGATGCAGGAAAGCGGCTTCATACCGCAAGAAGCAGAAACGATCAGGTAGCGCTTGACATACGAATGTATCTTCGCGATGAAATAGTGGAGATCACGCAGCTTGTTAAGGAGCTTATAAGGACTGTTACAGGTCTTGCGGGTAAGCATCTTAACACTGTAATGCCGGGATATACCCACCTTCAGAGAGCCCAGCCGATAACCTTCGCGCATCACCTTATGGCATATGCGAATATGCTGCTTCGTGATCTGGACAGGTTGAAAGATACATATAAAAGAACCGATAAGCTTCCGCTCGGCTCGGGTGCGCTTGCGGGAACCACTTATCCGATAAACAGGCAAAGAGTTTGTGAGCTTCTTGGATTTTCAGAGGTCTGTCAGAATTCGCTTGACGGAGTTTCGGACAGGGATTTCTGTATAGAGCTTGCAAGCACTGTTTCTATTCTGATGATGCACCTTTCTAGGTTTTCTGAAGAGATAATAATGTGGTGCTCGTGGGAGTTTAAGTTTGTCGAGCTTGACGACGCATACGCAACCGGCTCAAGCATTATGCCGCAGAAGAAAAATCCGGATATAACCGAGCTTATAAGAGGAAAGACCGCAAGGGTATATGGGGATCTTAACACACTTTTGTCGATGATGAAAAATCTTCCGCTTGCGTATAACAAGGATATGCAGGAGGATAAGGAAGCGATATTTGACGCGGTCGATACGGTAAAGCTATGCATAAGCACATTTATACCGATGCTTTCAACTATGACGGTGCTAAGTGACAATATGCGGCTGGCTGCGGCAAAGGGATTTATAAATGCGACCGACTGTGCAGATTATCTCGTAAAAAAGGGCTTACCCTTCAGGGACGCATATAAGATCACCGGAACGCTTGTTAAAAGATGTATCGAGCTTGGCGTTACATTGGAAACGCTTCCGATGAACGAGTATAAAAAGCTGAGCGATAGCTTTGATGAGAATGTCTATAAAGCTATTTCTCTTGACACCTGTGTAAACGAGAGAAAATCTCAGGGAGGTCCGTCTCCCGAGAGCGTGAAGGCGCAGATAGAGTATGTGATAGACAATTTAGAGAGGTATTGAAAGGCTGTAAGTTTATGAAAACAAAGGTGTTTATCGACGGAAAAGAGGGCACGACGGGGCTGAAAATTTATGAGCGTTTTAAGAACCGTGACGACCTTGAAATTATGCTTATAGATGAAGAAAAGCGCAAGGACAAAAGTGAGCGTGCTAAATTTATAAATGAGTCGGATATTACTTTTCTGTGTCTGCCTGATAAAGCGGCGGTCGAATCAGTATCGCTTATTGATAAAAATAACGACCATACAAAGATAATTGACGCATCTACCGCTCACAGGACAGATCCTGAATGGGCATACGGCTTTCCCGAGCTATCTTCAGCACATAGAGAAAAAATAAAAAAATCAAGCAGAGTTGCTGTTCCCGGCTGCTATGCAAGCGGCTTTATAAGTCTTGTCTATCCGCTTGTGTCGGCAGGGATAATTCCACGGGATTATCCAGTTACATGCCATGCGGTGTCGGGATATTCCGGCGGCGGAAAAAAGATGATAGCTGCTCTTGAGAATGGTGATAAACCGAGGGAGTGCTTTTCTCCAAGACAGTATGCGCTTACGCAGAATCACAAGCATCTTCCTGAAATGCAGTCGGTTACAGGGCTTGAGTTTAAGCCGATGTTCAACCCGATCGTCGACGATTATTATGCGGGAATGGTAGTTACCGTGCCGATAATAACAAGGCTTTTGGGCGGCAGATACACAGCGTCTGATATACACAAGGCATTAAGCGAGCATTATAAAAACGAGCATTTTGTTAAAGTTATGGAGCTTGGAGGAACAAAAACTCTGTCGGATGGTTTCCTTGCTGCCAATACACTGGAGGGTACAAACGATATGCAGATTTTTGTATGCGGAAATGACGAGCAGGTGCTTTTGTGTTCAAGACTTGATAATCTTGGAAAAGGAGCAAGCGGAGCGGCGGTACAGTGTATGAATATAATGCTCGGGATAGATGAAAAAACAGGGCTTGAATAGAGTTAAGTGTAAAAATGAGAGGATAAAAAAATGCAGCTAAAGGGCAACGATAAATTTATTGAGGGCGGAGTGTGCGCCGCAAAGGGCTTTAAGGCAAACGGCGTAAACTGCGGACTTAATTCTGATAAGAATAAAAACGACTTAGCGCTTATAGTTTCAGATACGCTTTGCAATACCGCCTGCGTTTACACGCAGAACAAGGTAAAGGGCGCGCCGATTTATGTTACAAAAGCGCATCTTGAAAAAACGGGCGGAAAGTCAAGAGCGGTCATTGCAAATTCGAAATACGCAAATACCTGCAATGCAGATGGAGAGCAAAAGGCGGAGAGAATGTGTTCTCTTGCGGGCGATGCTCTCGGAATACCGAGCGATGAGGTTATAGTTGCCTCAACGGGAGTTATCGGACAGGTTCTGCCAATTGAGCCTATTGAAAGCGGAATAAAACCGCTTGTCGAGGGGCTTTCATACTCGGGAAACGACAAGGCGGCAAATGCAATTATGACTACCGATACGGTAATGAAGCAGGTCGCTGTTGAGTTTGAGATAAGCGGAAAGACCTGCCGCCTTGGCGGTATGGCAAAGGGCAGCGGAATGATCCACCCGAATATGGCTACTACCTTGAATTTTATAACGACAGATGTTAATATATCTGTTAATATGCTTCAAAAGGCGCTGAGCGAGGTCGTTGAAACTACTTACAACTGCCTGTCGGTTGACGGTGATACTTCGACAAATGATATGGTATCGGTTATGGCAAACGGACTTGCGGGCAATGATGAGATAATGAGTGATAATGCGGATTTTGAAACCTTCAAACAAGCATTGTATGCTGTTATGATGAATATGACAAGAATGTTAGCCGCCGACGGCGAGGGCGCAACAAAGCTTTTGGAGTGCAGCGTGTCAGGCGCAAAGGATTTTGAAACGGCAAGAACGGTTGCAAAAAGCGTTATATGCTCACCGCTTTTCAAGTGCGCAATGTTTGGCGCAGACGCAAACTGGGGAAGGATACTCTGCGCGATAGGCTATGCAAAGGCGGAGTTTGACATTAACAAGGTTTCGGTAAAGCTTAAAAGTAAAAAAGGAGAAATTCTTGTCTGTGAAAACGGATCTGGAGTTGAATTTTCCGAGGAAGATGCAAAGGAAATTCTGCTTGAGGATGAAATAATAATTGATATAAATATAGGTAACGGCAATGGCAAAGCCACTGCTTGGGGTTGTGATCTCACATATGATTATGTTAAAATAAATGGAGATTACAGGTCGTAGGGTAAGATAAAATTTTGGAGGAGAATAAACAGTGGAAGTAATTTCAAATTACACACGGTCAAAGGTTCTGATGGACGCTTTGCCGTATATACAGAAGTATCACAATAAAATAGTTGTAGTAAAATACGGCGGAAATGCAATGACGAATGAAGCGCTGAAAGAGGCGGTAATGAGCGATATTGTACTTCTTGCGGAGGTCGGAATAAACGTCGTACTTGTCCACGGCGGAGGGCCTGAGATAAACTCGATGCTTGAAAGGGTAGGGATAGAGAGCAAATTTATCGGAGGGCTTCGCTATACTGATGAAGAAACTATCGACATAGTTAAAATGGTACTTGCCGGAAAGGTCAATAAGGAGCTTGTGTCAAATATCCAGCTTCACGGTGGGAAGGCGCTTGGTCTTTGCGGCATTGACGGTGAGATAATCGTTGCCGAGAAAAAGCAGTCGGAAACAGATCTCGGCTATGTTGGAGATATAAAACGAGTTACGACAAAGCCGATACTTGACGCTATTTCAAACGGATACATTCCGGTTATTTCAACAGTCGCCACCGGCGAGGACGGAAATACATATAACATAAATGCAGATACCGCGGCGGCTAGGATAGCCTCCTGCTTAAGAGCGGAAAATCTTATTTTAATGACGGACATCGCAGGTCTTTTGGAGGACAAGAACGATGAATCCACGCTAATTCCCGCAGTAAATGTCTCAGAGGTTCCGTACCTTAAAAAGACAGGGATAATAAGCGGCGGAATGATACCAAAGATCGACTGCTGTGTAGAAGCGGTTAGGAGAGGAGTTAAAAAGACCTGTATCATAGACGGAAGAGTCCCGCACTCGATCCTTATTGAGCTCTTGTCAAACGAAGGTGTCGGAACGCAGTTTATGTAACTAAAACACAAATAACATACATAAAAAGGAAAGACCAATGAATACGATAGATAAATTTAACGAGCATATAATGCCTACCTACGGACGCTATGATGTGGTGCTTAAAAAGGGCGAGACTACCAATGCGACCGACGAAAACGGAAAGGAATATATCGACTTCGGCTCAGGAATAGGAACAAACAGTCTGGGCTTTTGCGATCAGGAGTGGGCTGACGCCGTGTCACAGCAGGCGCATACCATTCAGCATACGTCAAACTATTATTATACAAAGGTGTCCGCAGATTTTGCGGATAAGCTTACAAACGGGTGTGGATACTCCAAATTGTTTTTTGCAAACTCCGGGGCGGAGGCTAACGAGTGTGCGATAAAGCTTGCGAGAAAGTATTCCTATGATAAATACGGCAAGGGCAGACATAATATAATTACTCTTGTAAACAGTTTTCACGGAAGAACGCTTCTGACGCTGACCGCAACCGGTCAGGAGGCTTTTCACAATTACTTTTTCCCGTTTGCGGAGGGATTTATATACGCTCCCGCTAACGATACCGAGGCGCTTATAAAGCTTCTTGAAGAAAATAAGGATACGGTTTGCGCTGTGATGTTTGAGTGTATACAGGGCGAGGGCGGAGTTATCCCGCTAAATTATGATTACGTCAGCACGATTGCAAAGGAGTGTGCAAAGAGGGATATTCTCACTATCTGTGACGAGGTACAGACGGGAGTGGGAAGAACCGGGAAATTCTTGGCAAGCGAGCATTACGGAATAAAGCCTAATATTACAACTCTTGCAAAGGGGCTGGCCGGCGGAATCCCGATAGGCGTGTGTATGGCAGACGAAAGCTGCTGTGATGTTCTTACAAAAGGCACGCACGGCTCTACCTTCGGCGGAAATCCCATTTGCTGTGCAGGCGGAAATGTTGTTTTAAACAGGGTAATGAACGCTGAGTTTTTAGATGAGGTCGCAAAGAAGGGCGAATATATAAAAAATGAGCTTTTAAAAATGGAAAAAGTAAAATCCGTAAGCGGACTTGGTCTGATGATAGGCATTGAGCTTGAGGGTGAGGACGCATCGGCGCTTTGTAAAAAGTGCCTTGACAACGGGCTTTTGGTGCTTACAGCAAAAGAAAAGCTAAGGCTATTACCACCGCTTACTATAACATATGAACAAATCGACAAGGGACTTAAAATACTCAGCTCTTGTCTTGAAAATTAGAAGGGAGAAACGATTATGAAAAACCTGTTAAAGCTTCTTGATCTTACGAAAGAGGAGATAATTGAGATTTTGAATCTGGCTGATCAGCTTAAGTACGAGGTGAAAAACGGTATAGAGCATAAGCTTCTTAAGGGAAAAACTCTCGGAATGATTTTTCAGAAGTCCTCTACAAGGACTCGTGTTTCGTTTGAGACGGGTATGTATCAGCTCGGAGGAAATGCTTTGTTTTTGTCAAACCGGGATCTACAGATAGGCCGCGGCGAGCCGGTGCAGGACACCGCCCGTGTACTTTCAAGGTACATAGACGGAATAATGATACGCACATTTGAGCAAAAAGAGGTCGAGGACCTTGCAAAATACGGCTCTATTCCTGTAATAAACGGACTGACAGATTTTTGCCACCCGTGTCAGGTTCTAGCCGATCTTATGACGATAAGGGAGTTCAAGGGACGCTTTGACGGACTTAAAATGTGCTATATCGGCGATGGAAACAATATGGCAAATTCGCTTATTGTCGGTGGTTTAAAGGTCGGTATGGAGGTGTCTGTCGCCTGCCCTGATGACTACCGTCCGGATAAGTCTGTTCTTGATTTTGCTAAGGAGTACGGAGATAAATTTAAAATTACAAATGCTCCGCTTGAAGCCGCAAAGGGTGCGGATGTTGTATTTACGGATGTCTGGACATCTATGGGACAGGAGGAGGAGACCGCAAAGCGCAAGATAGCTTTTGACGGTTATCAGGTAAACGACGAGCTTATGGCTGTAACTAATGACGAGTGTATGGTTCAGCACTGTCTTCCGGCTCACAGAGGTGAGGAGATCACCGAGGAGGTCTTTGAGGCTCACGCTGATGAGATATTTGAGGAGGCTGAAAACCGTCTTCACGCACAAAAGGCTGTTATGGTTCTGTGCATGAAAGGAAGTTCCGAGGAGGAATAAGGCACTGCATAAAGATTCGTTCATAAAAAAAGCGAGAGGTTTTTCTCTCGCTTTTTCGTTGCATATTAAGCTATTCCTGCAAAACAAAATCGCTTTTCGGGTGCTTGCACAAAGGACAGATAAAGTCGTCGGGAAGCTCGTCAAAGGGAATACCCGTCTTGCTCTCGTCATAAACATATCCGCATATCTTGCAGACCCAAACCTTACCGCTGCTTTGAACCTTTTTAGGCTTTGGCTTTACATTTGCAAAGTAATAATTATAGGTCATAGATGGGATGTCGGAAAGTATCCCGCCGTCCGTGACCTCGGCAATAATAAGCATATGTGAGCCTAAGTCCTTCATCTCAGTCACCTTTGCGCTGATATAGGAATTAGCGCCCTTTGTGATGTAATAGACGCCGTTATCGCCGGTCTTTTTGTCAGTAAAGTCTGCGAATTTGTCACAGTCGCGGCCGCTTCTGAATCCAAAGTGTTCAAAGACGGAAAACGGTGCGGACTCATCAAGAACAGAGACTGTGAAGATACCGCTTTTCTTGATAAGCTCAAGGGTATAGTTTGACTTATTAACGGTGACCGAGATCTGGTTAGGCTCTGTGGTGTGCTGAATGACCGTGTTTACAATGCAGCCCGACTGCTTTTCGTCGTTTTTTGTACTAAGCACGAATAGACCGTAGCTTATTTTAAACATTACATTCTTATCCATTTTTTATTCCTCCGTTATAATTTTTATATTATTATTCAAGGTTGTGCAAATACCGTGGCGCTATTTATTTTTCATAGAAAATACACAGCCGCAGAAATTCTGACGGTAAAGGTCATACTTTCTTGAAAGCTCGATACTTCTTTTGTAGCCGTTTTTCTTTTTGAAGTCGCTTGGGAGAAAAGGTACGCCAAACTCCTTTGAAAGCTCCTCGCCTATTTCGTTTATCCACTGAGCGTTTTTGTAAGGGCTGATTGAAAGTGTGGTACAAAAGTAATCAAACCCGCCTTGTTTTGCCAAAGCGGCAGTTTTATGAAGCCTAAGCTGGTAGCATTTTCTGCATCTCTCGCCGCCCTCGGGAAGTGTTTCAAGACCTTTTGCCATATCAAAAAAATCCTTAGGCGAATAATCGTCCTCTATTATTTTTACCGAAAGTCCCATTTCTAAAACAAGTTTTTTAAGTTCGCAAAGCCGTTTCTGATATTCTTCTTCCGGGGATATGTTTGGATTTGAAAAAAACAGAGTTATTTCAAAGTGAGGGCTTAAGTATTCAATCACATAGCTTGAACACGGAGCGCAGCAAGCGTGAAGGAGAAGCGACGGCTTTTTGCCGTTTAACTCACATATAATAGTATCGAGCTGTCTGTCGTAATTCATAAAACCTTCGCCTCCGAGTAAAGGATGTATAATTCTATAGTAAGTATAGCATAGTTTTAAAAAAATTGCAAAATTCTCCTTGACAAATTGAAAATAAAACTATATAATGTTAGAAACGAAACTGTTTCAAAGCTAACAAATCAAAGGATTGTGTGTGAAAGGAGAAGTAAATGAATTACGCAGAATATCAGATAGGCCCTGAGATATGCAAGCTTGCACACACCATAAGGCGTATGATCGAGTCGTCACAGCGGCACAAGTATATCGACAATGTACTCGGAAGTACAAACGGCTGGGTGATAGGGTATATCGCCAGGTCAAGCGGCGATATCTATCAAAAGGACCTTGAAAAGCAGTTTTCGATTCGTCGCTCGTCGGTATCAAAAATGCTTTCGTCACTTGAGGAAAAGGGCTTGGTGATACGAGAAAGCGTAAAGGGTGATGCGCGCTTAAAAAAGCTTGTTCTGACAGATAAGGCGCTTAAGATACACGCCATTGCCGAGGAGGACAGGGCTGAGCAGGAAAATGCTTTGAGAAGGGGAGTTTCAGATGAAGAGCTCTCGGCATTTATGAGCGTTTTGAGAAAGATCGGTCAGAATGCTTTAGAGCAGACTAAACGGGAAGGGGATAACACTTACTTATGATAAAAAGACTTTTAAAATGCGTCCGGGAATATAAGCTTTCGTCGGTGCTTGCTCCCGCATTTGTAATAGGAGAAGTAGTGCTGGAGGTTATTATTCCGGTTCTAATGGCAAGACTTATTGACAACGGAATTTTAAAGCAGGATATGAGATATATTCTGATCACGGGAGCAATTCTGCTTGTGGCGTGTATATGCTCGCTTTCCTGCGGAGTGCTGTCAGGTTTGTTTGCCGCAAAGGCGTCTTCGGGTGTAGCAAAAAATATCAGGAAGGATATGTTTTACAATATCCAGAGATTTTCTTTTAAAAACATTGATAAGTTTAAAACATCATCGCTTGTAACTCGTCTTACCACAGATGTCACAAATGTACAAAACGCATATCAGATGCTTATAAGAGGAGCGATAAGATCGCCAATTATGCTTATTTCGTCTGTCACTGTGGCGATGACGATAAACTTTAAGCTTTCGCTGATATTTATTGCGGTAATACCTATACTTGCGATAGCTTTGTATCTTATAATAACAAGGGTACACTCGGTATTTATGAAGATGTTCAAGGGCTATGACAAGCTTAACAATATCGTCGGAGAAAATCTTCACGGAATAAGGGTTGTAAAAAGCTTTGTAAGGGAAGAACACGAAAAGAAAAAGTTTTTTGATGTATCGGAATACGTATATAAACTCGGTTCAAAGGCAGAAAAAATAATAGCTCTAAATACGCCGGTAATGAACCTTTGCGTATATGGTTCTATCATTGCCATATCGTGGATCGGTGCGACGATTGTTGTAAACAGTTCAGAAACTGCGCTAACCACAGGTGAACTTACCAGTATGTTTACATACGCTATGCAGATGCTGATGAGTCTGATGATGCTTTCGATGATCATGGTAATGATCATAATGTCTCGCGCATCTATTCAGAGAATACATGAGGTTCTGGTAGAGGAGCCGGATATAACTCCTCCTGAAAATCCGGACTATGATATTCCCGATGGAAGCATCGAGTTTAAAAACGTCACCTTCAGCTATGCAAATGACCCTGAAAGGGCATGCTTAAGTAATGTTGATCTTAAGATAAATTCCGGAGAGACGATTGGAATAATCGGGGCTACCGGTTCTTCAAAAAGCACTCTTGTTCAGCTTATTCCGCGACTTTACGATGTCACCGAGGGAGAGGTTTTGGTCGGCGGAAAAAACGTCAAGAATTACGATCTAGCCGCGCTTCGTGATGAGGTCGCAATGGTGCTTCAGAAAAACGTACTGTTTTCAGGAACCATAAAGGACAATCTGCGCTGGGGCAAGGAAGACGCTACCGATGAGGAGATCGTTCACGCGTGTGAGCTTGCACAGGCGGCTGAGTTTATAAACACATTTCCTGACGGATATGATACTTATATAGAGCAGGGCGGCGCAAATGTATCAGGCGGACAAAAGCAGAGGCTGTGTATTGCCCGTGCGCTTATAAGAAAACCAAAGATACTTATTCTCGACGATTCGACGAGCGCTGTCGATACCAAAACGGATGCTCTTATAAGAAAGGCGTTTGCTGAGGAGATCCCGAACACCACAAAGATTATTATTGCTCAGCGTGTTTCGTCTGTTCAGGATTCAGACAAAATCATAGTTCTTGACGGCGGAAGGATAAATGCTTTTGCTTCGCATGAAAAGCTTCTTTCGCAAAACGAGATATACAAGGAGATATACAACTCTCAGCAGAAGGGAGGGCTTGAGTAATGCCGGGACCTAGACCGAGAAATATGGGGCCCAGACCCAAAATAGACAATCCGGGAAAGATCATAAAAAGGATTTTTTCGTACTTAAGGGGTAAAAACCGTCTGTATTTTATAATTGTGCTTGTCTGTATTATCACAGTGGCAGTTGCGACAACTACCTCAAGCGTATTTCTGGGCTCTCTAATAGATGATTATGTAGTTCCTTTGCTGGGACAGAAAACCGCGGATTTTAATCCTTTGCTTATCGCCCTTATAAAGCTGGGAGCGCTGTTTGCATTAGGAATTTTTGCAAGCTGGCTTCAGAGCTATCTGATGGCGATCGTTTCCCAGAGAATGCTTAAGGAGGTCAGGGACGATATGTTTTGTCATATGCAGTCCTTGCCGATAAAGTATTTTGACACGCATCTTTACGGAGATCTGATGAGCCGTTACACAAACGATACCGATACCCTGCGCCAGATGATAGGAATGAGTATTCCTCAGACTATGTCTTCAATGTTTTCTATACTGGTTGCACTCGTTGCGATGATACGCGAAAACATTTGGCTGACGATTTTTGTCCTTCTGACGGTTGTAGTGATGCTGTTCATCGTAAAATATGTCGGTTCAAGAAGCTCAAAGCACTTTGTGCTTCAGCAAAAGTCGATAGGTCAGATCAACGGATATATCGAAGAAATGATAACGGGACAAAAAGTAGTAAAAGCCTTTACCCACGAGCAGAAATGCAAGGACGGCTTTGACAGCATAAATGAAGAGCTTGTTGAAAACGCATTTCAGGCAAATAAATATGCAAACATCCTCATGCCTATTATGGGAAATCTGGGACATGTTCAGTATGTTCTGATAGCAGTTGTAGGTGGAGCGCTTGCTTTAAGTGGTGCCGTCAGCGGAATAACGATAGGAGTTATAGTGTCGTTTTTGCAGCTTTCACGTAACTTTACGCAGCCGATAACTCAGATTTCTCAGCAGATAAATGCTGTTGTAATGGCTCTTGCGGGATCAAAGAGAGTTTTCGACCTTTTAGACGAACAGCCTGAAACGGACGATGGCTATGTTACGCTTGTAAACGCAAAGTATAACAAAAACGGTGAGATCGAAGAGTGTGAGGAGCGCACTGAAATGTGGGCGTGGAAGCATCCTCACAAGGACGGAACTGTAACCTATACAAAGCTTGAGGGTGATGTGGTTCTTGATGATGTCGACTTCGGATATGTTCCGGAAAAGATAGTTTTGCACGATATTTCTATATACGCCCGCCCCGGTGAAAAGGTTGCGTTTGTAGGAGCAACCGGCGCCGGAAAAACGACCATTACGAATCTTATCAACCGCTTTTATGATATTGCCGACGGTAAAATAAGATATGACGGAATAAACATAAACAAGATAAAGAAGTCTGACTTAAGACGTTCGCTGGGAATAGTTTTGCAGGACACCAATTTGTTCACCGGGACAATTATGGAGAACATACGCTATGGAAGACTTGAAGCTACCGACGAGGAGTGTATTGCGGCAGCCAAGCTTGCCAACGCACACGACTTTATAATGCGACTGCCTGATGGCTATGATACCGAGATAACCGAAAACGGCGCGTCGCTTTCTCAGGGACAACGACAGCTTTTATCTATTGCCAGGTGTGCTGTTGCGGATCCGCCTGTCATGATCCTGGACGAGGCTACTTCCTCAATAGACACAAGAACCGAGCGCATAGTTCAGAAGGGTATGGACAGCCTGATGTGCGGCAGAACGGTTTTCGTTATTGCGCACAGACTTTCTACCATTCAGAACTCAGACGTTATTATGGTGCTTGAGCTCGGAAGGATCATCGAGCGTGGAAACCATGATGCGCTTATTGCTCAAAAGGGCAAATACTATCAGCTTTATACCGGCGCTTTTGAGCTTTCAAGCGGCAATCAGGATTCAGATGTTTAGTAAAACACCTTTCACTAATAGGCGCTTTTTCCCCTGAAATTGCACGCAAACGTACATTATTTATAAAATATACAATATTCGTTCACGGAATGTTTTCATTGTTCATTATTGGTTAATATTTGACCGCTTGGTTATATTAAAAAACAAAACGGCTTTCAAGCTAATCTAGTGCTTGAAAGCCGTTTAAACGTATTTACCTTTTTATCTCTTCTTATCTTTTCATAAATTCAGCCGCTGTCATTGCCCACTGCGCATTAACGGGCATCATCTGATACGGCTGATTTACAGTAGTTTCGTCGCACAGGCTGAGTCCGTGACCTCCCCATTCATAAATGTGAGCTTCAAACGGGACCTTTGCCTTTGACAGCGCTTCCATATAAAAGATCGAGTTTTCTACCGGTACACAGTCGTCATCGGCGGTATGCCAAAGAAATGTCGGCGGAGTTTTTTCACTGACCTGTGTTTCCAGTGAAAGTTTGTTTCTGAGAATATCGTCGCCGCCGTCTGCCAGAAGGTTTAAAATTGAGCTTTCGTGAGTGAATTTGCCGCTTGTCAAAACAGGGTAGCATAAAACAGATTTGTATGGCTTTACCTCATTTTCATCGGCACCAATCAGAGAAAGTATCTCACTATCGTGATAAAAGTTTGAAACGCAAGCCGCTAAGTGCCCTCCGGCAGAAAAGCCCATGACTGATAGCTTATTAGGATCTATGAAAAATCTGTCAGCGTTTTTCTTTATGTATCTCATTGCGGTGAGCGCCTCTAAAAGAGCTGTGGGGAATTTTTTCTTGACACATGAATACCTCAGCACGAACGAAGCAACGCCAAGACCCATAAAGCGCAGGGCAACAGGATCCGCCTCACGGTCTGAGCAGTAATCATATCCGCCGCCCGGCAGGATAAGCACTGCAGGATAAGGCTTTGTGTTGATCTCGGGGCTTTTATCCGGTGCGTAAACTGTCAGGGAAGGCTCAAGTCCTTCATAGGTTATTCCCGCACGGCTGTAATCTACCTTTAATTTTGTGGTTTCGTAAATCATAAATTTCTCCTCTTGTTAACTTAAGATTTTACTTAATTTTATCACATCGTCTTATTTTTGTAAATAGATATTGAAAAAATGAGGAATTTATAGTAAAATATATTTTGTCGACAAGCTTATTGCTTTTTATATTAAATCACCGGAGGTAAAGATGGATCTTAACGAGCTAAGAGATGAGATAAATGAAATTGACGAGCAAATCCTCAGGCTTTTTGAAAAGCGTATGGGCATTGCCAGAGAGGTCGCGCTTTATAAAATCAAACACGGTCTGGACGTATTTCAAAGCGCACGGGAAAAGGAAATAATCAGCAAGGTTCGGGGCAGTGTGCCGGATGATCTTAAAAACGGAGCTGAAATTTTATTTAATACTATCATGGATATTTCAAAGTCAAGACAGTATCAGGAGTTTTTCCCCGCAACAAGCGAAATCAAACACAAGGTACTTGACTTTAGCTCCATAGGCAGGATCGCGTGTCCGGGGACATATGGCTCTTATTCCCAGATAGCCTGCGGACAGATTTCCGAGAAAGCCGAAATACGGTTTTATAACACATTTGATGAGGTTTTCGATGCTGTCATAAAAGGGGAGTGCGACTTCGGAATACTTCCTATTCAAAACTCGACTGCCGGATCTGTGACTCAAACATACGAGCTGATGAAGCAATATAACTTCTATATTGCAGGAGGTACAAGAGTAAAGGTGGATCACTGCCTTGCCGTTCGCAAAGGAGTGAGCCTTGATAAGGTGAAAACAGTTTTATCACACGAACAGGGACTTATGCAGTGCAGTGAGTTTTTAAAGCAGAATTCGCTTGCGACCGAAGAGTATGTAAACACAGCGCTGGCTGCTGAGTTTGTCAAAAATTCTTCAGAGCCGTATGCAGCGATTTGCTCTGAGGAGTGCGCAAAAGAACTGGGGCTTGATATAATCCGCAGGGGAATAGGTAACGCCGCGGAAAACTATACCAGATTTATTCTTATATCAAAAGACATATTTATTGCTGACGGTGCAGATATCATAAGCGTATCGCTTTCGCTTCCGCACAGCCGCTCGGCGCTTTATCGGCTGCTGACAAAATTCTCGGTATCCGGGCTTAACCTTTTAAGGCTTGAAAACAAACCGATTGCATCTAAAGACTTTGACGTTGTGTTTTATCTCGACTTTGAAGGAAGTGTCAAAAACAAGGAGGTAATGAGCCTTTTAAGCGAGCTATTTAACGAGCTTGCGTATTTTAAGTTCTTAGGAAACTTTAAAGAGATATAGTTCGTAATTAAAAAAGGCTTCGGAAAATTCCGAAGCCTTTTTATTTATCCCATTGTCTTTCTGTATTCGGTCGGTGAAACGCCCTCATACTTTTTAAAGGTGATGCAGAAATAATTACAGTTGTTATATCCGACAATCCTTGAGATCTCAGCTATGTTTCTCGGGGAATTTAAAAGAAGCGCTTTTGCCTCCTGAATCCTCTTTTTCGCGATATATTCCATAGGACGGATATTTAGCTTTCTTCTGAAAAGTCTGCACAGATGCTGCGGTGAAACGTCAGACACTGAACACATGCTCTCAAGAGTAAGATTGTCTGCATAGTGCAAATCTATGTATGCCAAAACCTTGTTAAGAGGCGAGTTCGCCGCTAGGTTTTCGATCTTGCCCTGATTGCTTGTGTATTTGTAAAACTCAAGCAGGAATGAATACAGAAGTCCCGCAGCTGTCATAGATCCATAATAACTGTCTCTGATTATGGAATAGTACATCTCAGTAATGAGTTTATCAAGCCTTGAGGTGTTTCCAAGTGAAATAATGCAGGGCTTGTCAAGTCCAAGAGACTCCAGAGTTTGTTCAACTGCAAAGCCCGACAGGACGACCCACTTTGTAGACCAGTTCTCATTGCTGATTCCGTAATACTCATGCGGAACATTTGCCGGTATGAAAAATCCCGTGTTCGGAGCGATCGTGTGCGTGACCCCGTCGATTTTCAAGATACCTTCTCCGGCAAATGAGTATATTATCTGCGGATGTGTATATCCGCGCTCACGTATAACGTGACGCTCACACTCGTTAGATCCGATTCCGTAAACGTAAATCGGAAGCGAACCCTCGTGCCCCGGATCTGTATTGATCACCGGGTAAACGTAATAGGATTTACCGTTTCCTTCAACTTTGTTTTCTGTTATCATAGTTTTTCCTCCGATATTGCTACATATATAAGCATTTATTCAAATAATATTTTAACACATTATTTTAAATAAGTCAATGATTTTTTACTGTGTTTTTTACAAAAATCTATCTATTTTGACATTTTTTATGTTGAAAAATCAGTGAAAATAAATGTCATTTTTTGTCGAATATTTAATTTGTGCATAAATTATTATAGAAAATAGGCTTTTATTTGCATTTCAGAATGATGACCACATAAGTAAAGCCTGTAAAAATTTTAATGTTGGCATATAAAGGATAAAATGCTGTGATATGTAATAAAGTTTTGTTATTATTTTTATATTAAAAAATAATGCAAATAAATCGAATAAATATAATCATGCAAATTAACATTAAATTTTTTGATGTTATTATAAAAAACAGACGGAGTTAACCGTCTGCTTAATAGCTTTTAATATTAAATATTATTTGCTGTTTTGCTCTTTGAGCATATCTCTTATCTCCTGCAAAACGGAAAGATCGGTCTCAACTACAGCTTCCTCAACTGCCTCTTCCTTCTTCTTTGACAGATTGCGCATTGCATTGATAGCCTTTACCATTATAAATACACCGAGTGCAATGATAAAGAAGCTTATCACTGTGTTGATAAAGTTGCCTATGCCGAATCCGTAGATCTTCCACGCTGCAAAATCTTCCTGAATTCCGACTGCCTTAAGCAAGATGCCGATTATCGGGGTCAGAAGATCAGCTACAAACGAATCAACTATGGCTTTGAATGCAGCGCCTATTACAACGCCGACTGCCATGTCAACTACATTTCCTCTGGAAATAAATTCCTTAAATTCCTTGATTATTTTTTTCAATACCCTTACCTCCCTTGCATTTTATTTCTTGATATACATTTTAACACTTTTTTTTACAAAAAGCAACAACTTTTTAAAATTGCTTAATACAAAATTTTCCGATAATAAATCTGTGTGTTCTTCAGATAATACTATTGAAAGGAGTGATTGTAACATGCAAAACCAGAATAACAATTCACAAAACAAAGCACCGAATAATTCGGAAAATAAACAGAACAGCCCTTCTAACAAGGCGCCTAACAGCGGTTCAAACAAAAAGCAGAGCCCAAGCAATAAAAATTCTAACAACTCAAATAACTCAAACAACTCAAACTTCTAAATATGGCTTAATTATTTAGCGGGTCCGAAGATTATCTTCGGACCTGATTTTTTGCACCTTTTTTAACTTTTTGAGTCTTATCGCAAGCTTTATGAATATGTGTAAACCTGTTTGTTTGCAAATATATGCAAATGTTACAATTTGAGAACACAAATTTTGTGTAAAAAGTCACACTTTGTAATTTCCTCTTTAAAAGTTTTGAAATGTGTGGTATAATTATTTTATCTTTAAGATTTTACGGAGGAATAATAATGTCGAAAAGTATATGGAAAAATTTGAAATATAAAAATGTTGCGGTTTTGCTCGCAATAATTTTGCTCATAATTCTCATCATATGCGCTGCTTGTTCTGACGGTTCTGCCGATATCGACCCTAACGCCAAGAAGGTTCAGACGGTCACAGAAAACAAGGTCGCTCAAAAGGAATCTGAGTCTGATCTGTTTAAGGCATCTAAATCTGTAACGCTGCAAAACGATGAGGCTCTTTCACAGGGGAATCTTGTCCTCGTAAACGGTGAGCATGCCTTCGATAAGGACGTTTCTGAAGAGGTAGTGTCTTTGATGGGGTATAATACCGACAGTGACGGAAATCAGATATTTGCTCTTACTGACAGCTATGTTACTGCCACAGAGTCTGCGGCTCTTCAGCTTCAGTCAATGGTCAGCGATTTTTATAAAAAGTCTCAGAACTCAACGCTTTTCATTTCCAGCGGTTTTGTTGCAAGCGATTCTCAGGAGGGTGAACCCTTTGCAGCCGGCAGCAACGATGTCGGAACCGGGCTTTCACTGAGTCTGGGAACATGGAGCGACGGAAGTATGGGAACTTTTGACGGAACGGGAGATTTTTCGTGGATAACCGAAAATATGGCAAAATACGGCTTTGTTGTAAGATATCCTGAGGGAAAGAATGATATTACCTCTGCTCAGGCAAATCCTGCGCTTATAAGATATGTTGGTCTTCCGCATGCAGAGGTCATGAGTGCAAACGGCTTCTGCCTTGAGGAGTATCTTGAGTACGTAAAGAGCTACACCTATGACAGCCCGCTTGAGTATAACGCTTCAAACGGAGTTAAGTATGCCATTTATTACACAGAGATGAAAAAAGGCAATTCCACTGAAGTGACTGTTCCTATAAAGGATAACGGTGAGGAGTATACATACGCCGTATCCGGAAACAATATAGACGGCTATATCGTGACGGTTGCCGTTGAAAAGACAGCGGCTCAGACTACCAGTGCTCCTGCGGAAAATCAGGACGGCAATGATTTTAACAATTCTGATGCGGCTGCAGCACAGGAATCGTCGGCAGCACAGACAAATACTTCCGCAAGCGTTTTTGATTCTAAAGAGACTGTTGATCCTAAGGTGACGACCAGCACAGTTACGCCGTTTATTCCTGCGGCGGATTAGTATCAGGCACTGGACATACATTATATATAAACTGTCCGAATAGCATCGGGCAGTTTGCTTTTTTTAGAAAAATTGACTGAAAGTATTGACAAAAAGTTAGGGGTATGGTAAAATAAATACCGCAGTCTTCTTCCACCACCTAAAGGCGGCGGATCACGCTTAATATTCGGTGCTGAATTTTAGATCCTTGTGTGGTTGATTGATAGATTTCAGGGAATTACCCTTTACTTTTTTAGCTGTTTGTGTGGTGTATAGATATTGGGATATAGCCAAGCGGTAAGGCAGCGGACTTTGACTCCGTCATTCCGATGGTTCGAATCCATCTATCCCAACCAAACGACGCTGAGGCTTCTCGGCGCCAAATATTTTGGGGTATCGCCAAGTGGTAAGGCCCCGGATTCTGATTCCGGTATTCCGTAGGTTCGAATCCTACTACCCCAGCCAGCGGCATGAGTCGCATATATTTTACGCATCTCATTTTGTGGGGTGCGTTTTTTTGTGTATCACTGCATCTTACAAATACTTCTGTTAAATTAAAAGCACCCAGGATGTTAAATCCCAAGGTGCTGTTAAAATTATTTCATAATGTGCCTAGCTTATTCTTTATCTCCTGATACGCCCGGTCAACGGAGTCGAGATGTAAAACAGTCTGCTCCATTGGGCAGATACCATCTCCATTTCGGTTTTTTACGGTGTCTGCAACAGCGGCATATCTGTACGAAATATTGTACTTATTTAAAACGGGCATTGCTGATTTGCTCATTACATCTGCATAGATTTCTTTTACGTTGAGCTTTGCGTATAAAAATGCCGCCGCCTTGCCCACGACCTTATCGGCAGCGAAAAATCCCTCAAGCGTTCGGCCATTGTCGATAAGTTTAACAAGAGGTTTTACACCCCTTTCGTGAGATACTATTTCTTCATCGTCACTTTTTAAAACGAGAGTATAGCCGCCGCTTTTTAAAAGCTCATAAGCATATTCAAGGTTATTTTTCATTTGCGGAAAAATTGTTTATCCAGAATATAATCAGCGGTATAAGGCATAACTGAAGTATAAGTCCGGGAAGCCCTGCGAGTACGCTTGCGTAAATGACTTTGATGCCTATACCTGTGTATGAAAAGACGTATACTGCTGCGAGAATGGCTGCCGCTCTGATAACACGTCCTAAAATCTGTACAGTTAAAACCTTTGCTGCGCAGGGCAATTTAACATCTCTTAACAGACCGGCAAAAAGTCCGTACGCAAAAAGCTCTATTACCATAAAAGGAAGCATTACTGCGCCGGGCATTCCCGTCAAAAGAAAGCTAAGCGCCGGGGATGCAGCGCCGGCAATTGCTCCCGCAAACGGGCCGGCAATAAGACCCACCAGAATTATCGGAAGATGCATGGGCAAAAACGTTTCACCCAAAGCAGTTCCAAGCCCCGATGCTCTGCCAATAAGATGCATCGCCTGCGGCAGTGCTATCGCAGCGATTACCGCAAGCAATGCTGCGATCGTCTGAACCTTTATATCTGTTTTTCCAAGCCTTGCTATTCTTGTCATAATCGTTTTCCTCCCGTCAGTTCTATTGTTCAAAGGCGCTTGCTATATCGCAAAGCAAATCCCTTATTTTAAGATGCTGAGGACATACCTTTTCGCATTTTCCGCATTTTATACAGTCGCTTGCTTTTCCTGAGTCAGTTGTGTGTATTCCGTAATAGTATTCGTTATTCCAGTCTTTTCTTTGTTTCTTTGCGTTGTAGCAGGCAATTACCTCAGGTATTTTGATACTCTTCGGACAGCCGTCAGTGCAATAATGACACGCTGTGCAGGGAATAAGATCTTCATTACGAATTATACTTCTTACTTTTTTAACGGCTTCGTACTCTTCGTCACTGAATGGCACGAAATCTTTCATATAGCTCACGTTGTCCTCAACCTGATCAATACTGCTCATTCCGCTTAACACCATAAACACATTTTCAAATGATGCCGCAAATCTTATCGCATAGCTCGCGTAGCTGCCACTCCCTATTTTATCAAGAACAGATTTGCTCTCTGCCGTAAGATTTACAAGACTTCCGCCCTTGACAGGCTCCATCACGATAACCGGCTTATTGTGCTTTTCGCATACCTTGTAGCACTTGTAGCTCTGTACGCCGGGGTCGTCATAATCAAGGTAGTTAAACTGAATCTGTACGACCTCAATGCAGGGCTGTTCGCTTAAAATTCTGTCGAGCATTTCCGCGGTATCGTGAAATGATATTCCTATGTGTTTTATTTTGCCTTCCGACTTAAGCTTTTTGGCTACTTCAAAGGCGTTGCACGAAACATATTTTTGATAGTTCTCAGAGCTGAGAGCATGCATAAGATAATAGTCAAAATATTCAACGCCTGTCTCCTTGAGCTGGCTTAAAACAAAGGGGTAAATATCCTCTTCCTTTTCAAAGTAATTTGACGTAAGCTTATCGGTAAGTATATAGTCCTCACGCTTGTACCTTTTAGTAAGACACTCACGTACAGCGGCTTCACTCTTTTCACCCATATATCCATGAGCTGTGTCAAAATATGTAAAGCCTGCTGCCATAAAAGCATCAAACATTTTGCACACCTTGTCGTATTCGATATTTCCGTCCTTTTCCGGAAAACGCATACATCCAAAACCAAGCTTTTTCATAAAATCCCTCCCACTTAATACAAAAAAATTTTCTTAATAAGCAGCTTAAGCTGCCGCAGTCAAATAATAACTTTGTACAATTATAACATTTTTATATGTAAAAATCAACAAGAAAACCGCCGTTTTATATGAGCGTAAAAAATTATTTACAGTTTTGTTCTAATGTGTTAAAATAATAATGTCTACTTTCTTAAATGCCTTATATCGGAGGATTTATATGAACAAATGCCATGAAACCAAAAAATTATCCGAAAGCCTATATGATATCGAAAATAAAGAAAACGACGCCGGCAGCCGCTTTTTTATAACCGTTGACGGCAACGATTTGACTGAAGATACGCTCAGGCTCGGAATGGTATCAGCAAACGGCTCATCACGTCTTTTGATGGACTATAAAGCTAAGCATTATGACGCTTATCATGAAATTATCGATTGTCTGTTTAACAGAGAAACAGGCATAGGACTTTCACATATAAAGATTGAAATGGGTTCGGATGTTGACTCAAGTTCCGGGGCGGAGCCGGCTACAAAAAGATATGCCCAAGAACCGGCTGATGTAACCAGGGGAGCGGGATTTATGTTCGCGGCTGATGTAAAAAAGCTTTATCCGTACGTGACAGTAGATCTTTTACAGTGGGGAGAGCCTGCATGGGCGCACGAAAGCTTTGAAAATCGATATCGTTGGTATAAGGAAACACTTGACGCGGCGTTTGACGCATACGCGCTTAAATTCGATTACGTGAGCGCCTGCCCGAATGAATCCGGCTTTTTGAATGAAGATTATAACAAAAACATAAAATGGATAAAGTATTTTAGCCGTGCGCTTAAAAGCGAAAAAGGCGGAAGATACGATTACTCTAAGATAAAGATAATTGCTGCTGATGAGATAGGTCAGTTTAAGCTCTCTTACTCAATGCTTGAGGATGAAGAACTCAGAGACGCTGTGGATATTCTGGGGATACACTACTCAACGTGGTCAAACGATGCTGCAAAAAAGCTTAAAGATCGGTATAAAAAGGAAATATGGTATTCAGAAGGCGCTGCCGTTATGCTTGATCCGTTTTTAAATAAAAACGCAAACATTATCTCAAACGTAAGCTTTCCGGATAAAAAGGGAGAGGGGATAAGCGGAACTAACGGTGCGCTTGAAATTGCCGCGCGTATTTTAAACATGTACCCGCAGGGGCATATGACGATGTACGAGTTTCAGCCTGCGATATCTTCGTATTACTCAGGCTCTGCTTATACGCCCAAACAGCTTATAACCGCTGATACTCCATGGAGCGGATATTATAGCGTTGAGGTGGGAGCGGCAATAGCCAACCACTTTACAAGATTTTTGACGAATGATATGAGATATGTCAAAAACGCTTGCTTCGGGGACGGGGATAAAAATAACGAAACAGGCGACGGCCACGGGCTTGTTAATACTACAAACAACTACATAACTCTTGCTGACAAAAAAACGGGCGACTTTACGATGATCTTCGTGAACGATTCCGATATATCAAGAAGCTATAACATATTTGTCAAGAATTTAAAAAAAGGAGACGGCGCTCTTTCTGTTTGGACTACAAGGGGTTGTGAGCCTGTAAATTGGCTAGCTAAAACCGGTGAGATCTTTCTCAATGACGGAAAATGCTTTGTAAAGGTTGAGCCGTATTCCGTCGTCACGATTACAACTTTAAAAGGGCAGAAGAGCTTTCTTGATTGTAAAACATCTGATTTTCAGCACAAAAAGCTCAAGTATGATATTCCGCTTCCATATTATGAGAATTATGATTACAGCGATGATTTCCTATCCTCACGCGGAGGTGCTCCGCTTTATCATACGGATATCTGTGGCGCGTTTGAGGTGTCAGGCGGGCGGCTTGTTCAGAAGGTCACATATGATGACCGCCCCTATGGCTGGGGTGCGCAGCAGAGCGTTCGCTGGGACGTTGATCCCTGCACGCAGGTAGGCGGGGAAAACTGGGCTGATTATGCGGTGTCATCAGAAGTTTATTTTGATGAAAATGCGCCTGAGACGCTCAAAAACTATGTCGGGATAGGCTTGAGATATTCAGGCACGCAAAGTAAGGGATATTCAATAAGGCTGTTTTCTGATGGAATTTGGCAGGCAGTAAAAAATACTTTTGTTATATTCGAGGGTAAAATAGATGGATTTACGCCTCAAGCAAAACACTGTCTTAAGGTAGAGGCTATCGGGAATAAGATCTCCTACTATGCAGACGGTACACTCCTCCATACTTTTGAGGACAATTGTGGATACACTTCAGGAAGGGCTGCAATTTTCAGCGCGTTTGCAAATAACTCTTTTAAAAATCTCGCTGCTGATGAGGTAAGCGGCTTGATTGGATATGTAAAGAAAATAGACGCTTTGTCAGACGAAATATCTTACAGCGGAAGCTGGGAGCTAAGGTCAGGTGAATCGTACAATTACCGAAACCGCACGCGAGCAGTTTCCGGTTCATCGGGAGACAGCCTGGAATTTTCTTTTTCAGGCATCGGAGTAAACATCGTAAGCGGTATCGGCAATGAGGCGTGTGTTAAGGTAGAAATCGACGGTAATACAGTTTGTGAGCGTGCGAATATATCAAAGACGGACGTTCATCAGACATCTCTTGCGTTAAGCGGATTTTCGGCTGGATCACATACATTTAAAATAACGGTTCTGAGCGGAAGGCTAACGGTCGATACCTTTGAGATTATACCGTGAGGAAATGAAATTATCTGAATATCAACAAAAAACTGCGGAAAAGCTAAATGCTCTCCGCAGTTTTTTATACGATCTAACTGTCGCTGTCGTTATGCGTATTCGGCTGTTTTAAACGCTCGGCTCTTTGTCTCTGCCTTTTTTTCTTGAAGTATCTGCGTGTAAAGAAGCTCAAAATCACAGCGAGCACGACAACTATAAGTATTATAATGAGCACTGTTTTTAATACGCTTAAAAGCGCAGAGAAAAATCCGCCCTGTGTCTTATTTTCAACTTCCTTGACTGTTTCGGCAGTGATCGGTTTTTGCGTATCCTGCTGAGTTTCTTCAGTAGCCGCTTCGGTAACAATGAAGCTTTGAGGGACCTGTATCGGCACTATTTTGTATGTTGCTTCAAGCTGGTTGCCGCTGAAGTCCTCCATGTTGGCCATATCAAGATTAAAGGAGATAACAGGTTCACTTGTAGCGATAAGACGCATATTCAGCTTTGCAAACTCTCCTCCATAGGTGCAGCCGCCCTCGTCATTTGCCGAGTAGGTAAAGGTGACTACGCCGTTTTGAGTGTCCTCCTGAGTTGTTATTTTTCCGTTTGTACTTGCCTGATTGACCTCAATTTCTCCAAGCTCAAAGCACGAGCTGTTGTATATAAACTTGAACGAACCGTAATATATTCCCGAGTTTTCGGAAATATTTATCGTAGCCGTTATATTTCCGTAATCATCGATCTCACCGTTTTCAATTTCAAGCGTGTAATCTGCGGCGGAAGCCAAAAGTGTTGTTGCCGCTGACGACATCAATACAATGCAAATAAATGCGCTTAAGAACCGTTTCAAAAAGAATCATCCCCTTCATGCAAGTGTGATACAAATTTAATGCTATTCTATCTGCTCTGCGCTGTCGGACTGTTCGTCATCAGTCTCTGCCATTTTTGCCAGTGCCTTTAAACGCATATATGTCAGCAGCATCATACCGCCGAACATTACACAAAGTAACAGCATGCAGATCATTATAATGTTTTCGCGGACGTTTAGCTTTTTTATGGTGTCGGTCATTCGGTCATATATCGATTCCGACAGCGTCTTGAGGCATGTGCTGCCGTACGTTAAATACTCTGAATACTCCTTTGTGGAGATTGCTGCATTTGCCGCATTAAAATCTGACTTCAACACGGCGGAGTCGATCGCGTTTTTGTTTGCTGGCTCTATGAACTTTGAAAAAGCATTATCAAATTCCTCGAGAATGTCTTTTTCATCCTTCTCAAGACCTATCTCTTCGAGCATTTTTCTTGATAGAACAAGATCTCCGTCGCCCGTAACGATACCATGATAGTTGTTGTAATGCTCGGCAACTGTCGTTTCGGCAAAGCTTTTAAGCTCATTTTGTGAAGAGATAAAGCTAGCCTCATAAAGTGAAGAATACCTCACAAGATCGCTTCTCTTGGCGTTTGCCGAGGAGATCTGTAGTCCCGTGATTATGTATATCAAAACACAAATCAAAAGCAGAATAAAGGATATCAGCGTTGTCCAGAAGTTTGAAAAAGAAAATACTCTTTTTTTCATTATAGTCCCCCGTAAGTATAAAGTTTGGCAAAGTTTATTAACATAAATTACCTTTGATGTCTCTTTTATTATACCTCACTAAAAGATAAAAGTCAAACCGAATGATTTTTCATAATACGACAAAGCAGCGCTCTGTTTGACAGGGTACTGCTTTAATGAAGTTAAGCTGTGGTTTTCCAAATAAAAAGCGGAAACCTTTTGGCTTCCGCTTTAAAAATACCGTTAAAGTTCAATTACTGCGCTTGTATCTCCTGCCTTTATCTTTACCGACTTGTCGGTCGATGCAACTGATACTGTAAAATCGGCAGGTGCCGGAGTGAGAGAGATCTCGATCTTGTTTCCTGTTCTCTTAGCCGTCAGATCAAGCACCTTTTCTGCCTCTGAGTTGTAAATCGCAGTGCACGCCTGATTGCCGTCCTCAAGCTCATATATTACCGCGTTTGCATCCTTTACATAATCGTAAACGACATCTCTTTCAAAGTTTCCGTACGTGATTATGCTGTTCGGTCTTGCAAGAGCAGGAATCTCAAAGTAATTGCACTTGTGCGAATACCACTTTTCGCCCTCAAGCACTTTGCCTGTGATGATGTCTGTCCATCTTCCCTTAGGAACATAGTACTGTGCGATCCCGTCCTCATTTAAGATGGGAGCAACAAGAATGTTATCGCCGAGCATATACTGTCTGTCAAGCGTCAGGCAGGAAGGATCGTTTGCGAAGTCGATAACCATGGCTCTCATCATCGGAACGCCTATCTCGTGCGTTTTGTTAGCCTGAGCGAACAGATAAGGCATAAGCTTTCCTTTGAGTTTTGCAAAGAATCTCAGAACATCGCAGGATTCTTCGTCAAACAGCCACGGAACTCTGTACGACTGATTTCCGTGAAGACGGCTGTGAGATGAGAACATTCCGAACGCCGCCCATCTCTTGTATATGTCGGGAGTAGCGGTTGCCTCAAAGCCCGCCATATCGTGAGACGTAAAGCCGAATCCGGAGATACACAGCGACAGGCAGCCTCTTATGACCTCAGCCATTGAGTTGTAGTTAGCAGAGCAGTCTCCGCCCCAGTGAACAGGGAACTGCTGTCCTCCTGCCGTTGCGCTTCTCGCAAACAGACAAGCCTTGTTTTCTCCGTAGAAGTCCTTTAATACATTAAATGTTGTTTTATTGTAAAGGTGCGTGTAGTAGTTGTGCATTTTTATCGGATCAGAGCCGTCAAAGTAAACAATATCCTTTGTCGGTATCCTCTCGCCGAAGTCGGTCTTGAAGGTGTCAACGCCCATCTCACACAGAGCTCTGAGCTTTGAAGCATACCACTCACAAGCCTCGGGGTTTGTAAAGTCAACTATTGCCATTCCGGGCTGCCACTCATCGCATTGGAAGACCGAACCGTCGGTTCTCTTGATAAAGTATCCGCCCTTTACGCCCTCATCAAATAGCTTCGAGCGCTGTCCGACATACGGATTTATCCATACACAGGTCTTAAGTCCCTTTGTTTCGTGAAGTCTTTTAAGCATTGCCGGAGGATCGGGGAACTGCGTCTTATCCCACTCAAAGTTACACCACTCAAAGCCCTTCATCCAGAAGCAGTCAAAGTGGAATACCTGAAGCGGTATATCGCGCTCTGCCATTCCGTCGATAAACGATGTGATCGTCTCCTCGTCATAGGTCGTGGTAAACGAAGTGGTCAGCCACAGACCAAATGAAAATGCAGGGGGAAGAGCGGGCTTTCCAGTAAGGTCGGTATATCCCTTCAAAACCTCTGTAAGGTTTTGACCTCCTATCATAAAGTATTCAAGATGTTCACCCGGTACGGTTATCGAAACCTTTGAAACTGTATCGGAAGCAACTTCGTAAGAAACCTTGTCGGAGCTGTTTACAAATACTCCGTATCCCCTTGAAGAAACATAAAACGGAATGGATTTGTATGACTGATCCGAGCAGGTTCCGCCGTCTGCGTTCCAGATATCTACCGTAGAGCCGTTTTTGGTAAAGGTTGTGAATTTTTCGCCAAAGCCATAGAAGTATTCGCCCACGCTAGTGTCGAACTGTTCGCGTATATATGTTCTGTTAGGGTCGGCAGGATAGCTCCAAAAGGTCTGGTCAAGCTGAGTCTGAAGTCTTGCCTGCTGTTTAAATGCGCTTTCAAATATCACGCCGGTAGATCTCCAGCCGCCGCTTGTGAGTTTCTTGTCCTTGTAATAATACTGAACGCTCCACGTTTCCTTTGAAACGACTACCTTTGTGTTTCCTGAAATAAGAGTAGCGTCCTTATCGGTGATGGTGACAGCGGGCTTTAAGCTGCCCTCGTTTATTTCAAAGTGAGGACCGTTGTCCACATATCCCTTGTGATGTGTTATGCTTACCTTTATGCAGTTTTCTATGTTTGACGTAAACTGAATTTCAAGATTTGCACTTCCGAGCATCATCGCCCTGTTGTATACCACAAACGGGGTAGCAACGACCTCAAAGCCGTTTTCGATCTCATTGACCTCAAAAGCCTGATTGGCATAGTTTACCTCGTATCCTCTTTGATTAAGCCAGAAACCGTCCGCAAATTTCATATACTTTACCTCCAATTAAATATAAATTGTTTTTAGGTGCTTTTATTTTATACACTGACAAGCAACCGGTGCAGAATAACCCATAATAGCTATTCTAAATGAAAGAATGATAAAAATCAAGGAATATTTATCCGCGACTTTTAATTTCCACATTTTCACTAAAAAATCCGATTACCTTTGTGCAAGTTAACCTATGATTTAATTTTAACAGAAAAAATTCTGTGAGTATTGCCTTTTTTTATTGAGTTTTTGTCAATTATTATCCAATCTTTGATTTATGTATGACTAATTGTGAGCGGTTTTTGCTTTCTGTACTTGGCGGGAGTCTGATTGTGAACCTTTTTAAACATCTCAATAAAAGACTTTGTATTTGGAAAACCGTTGTCAAAAGCAATTTCAGTAACAGATTTATCGGTACCTAAAAGGTCGTTTTCGGCGTGAAAAACCCTTATGCGGTTTAAGTAAGAATAAAATGTCTCACCGGTGGTCTTTTTAAAAAACCTCGAAAAATAGTTTGGTGACATACCGATCACCCCGGCGATGTCGTTGAGTGTAACGGCGCTTTCATAATTTTGCTCCATATAGCTTATAGCGCGCTTTATGTTTGTCATATTTTCCTGCTCAAATTTGTTTATTCCAAAACTTTTTCGCTTGCGTCTGCAATTTCTTAAAAGTACCAGGCAAAGCTGTCTTAAAAGATAGGAAAGCTCCAGTTTGTAAAAATCGTTCTTTTCTTCAAACACCGTGCCGCATTTTAATATCAGGCTTTTGATTTCAGACTTTACAACAGCGTTTGATATGTCAAAATAATAGTCGTCAATTTGAGGGCAGTATTCCTTTAAAATGTTTTTTGAAAGAAGTACGGTTATAGCATTTATATCGCATCCGGGTTCTGCATCTGTCTCATGAAGTTCATCTGAGTTTACAAAGAATATATCGTCGGCGTTTACGGTTATGCTTCGTCCGCCTATCCGACCGTTTATCCGTCCCTTCAAAACCAGGTTGAATTCCAGATTGGAGTGCCAGTGCAAAGGATAGGTATTGTTTGAGTGCTGACCCTTCTGAACATAGATTTTTGCGGGAATTTCCAGGTTGAGATCTATCCGTTCCCTATAATATTTCACTAAAAGTCACCTGCCCTTTTATTCAATTGATAAAAACTCAGTGGGTATAAAGCTTAAGTAATACTCAATGTTTTCTATCGACATATCCTCAACCTGACTCTGTGCCGCAAGTTGGGCAGTGTACTGTGAATAAGGATAAACAAATACGTCCCACTGATATGAACCGGATATGTGTGTGATTATCGGGATTGCCTTGGGGTTATTTATTGTTACCTTGTCATTGTCAAAATCATAGCTAAGATCAAGGCTTCCCAGAATTCCGACTGATGTCTGACAGGTAGCCATTGCCGATACCATATTTCCCAGACAATAATAGCAAAACGCCTTGTTACCGTTGTATGCTTCTACCCAGCCGCATTCCTGAACGGTGTGAGGCTGACAGCCTACTATTATATCGGCACCCCACTCGGTAAACTTTTCTGCGAGCTCGTACTGCTCGTCTGATACCTGGTTTAAAATCTCAACGCCGAAGTGAGGAGATACTATTACTACGTCAGCAAGCTCATCTGCCTTTTTTATCTTTCGCTCGACCTCGTCGATCTCGTCCAGATATGTAACGCAGTCTGCGTATTCATCGGGAAGCGATATGCCGTTCGTGTGCTCCATAAATCCCAAAAACGCTACTTTAACTCCTTTTATTTCAGCGATTCTTATGTTGTCTTGATCCTCTTTGCTTTCATATGCGCCGTATACAGTGATATCCGGGTGCTTGGTCTTCCAGTATGTAAGAGTAGAGATCAGACCGTCGATGCCATAGTCCAGAACGTGGTTGTTTGAAATGCTCATAGCGTCAAAGCCGATATCCACCATGTGGTCGCCAACGGCGGTCGGAGAAGCAAAGGTAGGATAGCTTGACGGCCCGAAATCGTCTGTAACTATTGTCTCCTGATTAAGAACTGCAAAATCAGCCTTTTGAATATACGGCGCGATGTTTTCATAAATCGACGTAAAGTCGTATCCGTCTGAGCCTGCCGCACGCGATGCCTGATTGTAAAGCGTATCGTGGACAAGGTTATCTCCGGCAAACAAAAAGTTTATGGTTTCTACGCCGCTTTTTTTCGAGCCAGATGAAGCGTTATCCTCGGTAGTCTGAGTTTCAGTCATATCTTGCTCCTGCTCGGTGGTCTGACTTTGAGCTTGCTTTGAAACAGCGCTTTCCACCTGTGAGACCATTGTTTTAATGTCCTCACGGCAGGAGCAGAGTGTAAATGACGACATCAAAACAGTCAGCAAAAGGCTTATTCTTCTGAACTTATTCATATGGATCCTCCTGTTAATAATATTTTACTATTTTGATTTTACCATAATTATTTACAGATTTCAATCTGTCTTGAAAAAGAACTTTTTATGTGGTACAATATTACTTACAAATTATGCCTAAGGGAAAAAGCCCGTTGTTAAGCACCGTGAAAAGGAGCGGATTTGTTTATGAATATTGACAAGCTTATTAAGGAAATGACTCTTGAGGAGAAAGCCGGCCTTTTGTCAGGAGAGGATTTCTGGCACACAAAGGAAATCGAGCGTTTGGGTATAGAGAAGATCATGGTATCAGACGGCCCTCACGGACTCAGAAAGGTTTTAGACGGTGAGCGTGACAGCATAAAAGCTAACTGTTTTCCGACCGCTTCTTCTCTTGCATGCTCCTTTGACAGATCGCTTATCGAGCGTGTGGGAAGGGCTATAGGAAACGAGTGTGCGGCTGAGGACGTGACCGTGATTCTCGGCCCGGGGGCAAATATAAAGCGCACACCGCTTTGCGGAAGAAATTTTGAGTATTTTTCTGAGGATCCTTATCTTTCAGGAGAAATGGCCACGGCATATATAAAGGGAGTTCAGTCGCAGGGGGTCGGCGTCAACCTTAAGCATTTTGCCTGTAACAATCAGGAACACAGGCGCATGGCAGTGAGCGCAGAGGCTGATGAGAGAACCTTAAGGGAGATATATCTCGCATCTTTTGAGACCCCGATAAAAAATGCGAAGCCATGGACTGTAATGTGTTCATACAACAGAATCAACGGTGAGTATGTCAGCCAGAACAAAAAGATACTCACGGATATTTTAAGGGACGAGTGGAAATACGGCGGACTTGTAATGAGTGACTGGGGTGCTGTTGATGACAGAGTAAAGGGCGTTTTTGCGGGGCTTGATCTGGAAATGCCGGGAAGCATGGGCAAAAACGACGAGCTTATAGTAAAATCGGTGCGCTCAGGAAGACTTGACGAAAAGTGTGTGGATATGTGCGTAAAGAGGGTGCTTGAGCTTGTTGAGAAGAGCGCTTTACACAACAATGACGCAAAATGGGACAAGGATAAGGATCACACTCTTTGTGCAGAAGTCCAAAGCGAGTGTATGGTGCTTTTAAAAAATGACAGAGGGATTCTTCCGCTTGATAAGAAAGAGAAGATTGCGTTTATAGGAAAATTTGCACAGGCACCCCGCTATCAGGGCGGAGGCTCAAGCCATATAAATTCTTATAAGGTAACCTCTGCGCTTGAAGCGGTAAAAGATGTATGCGATGTCACCTATGCACAGGGATACATTACAGAGCGTGACGAGACCGATAAAAAGCTTTTGAGCGAGGCTGTATCAGCGGCATATGCCGCTGACAAGGTCGTGATATTTGCGGGACTTCCGGAAGCATTTGAATCCGAGGGCTTTGACAGACAGCATATGAAAATGCCCTGCTGTCAGCTTGAGCTTATCAATGAGGTCTTGAAGGTCAACAAGAATGTTATAGTCGTTTTGCATAACGGTTCTCCGGTTGAGATGCCGTTTGCAGATAATGTTCCTGCGATATTGGAAAGCTACCTTGGTGGCGAAGCGGTAGGAAAGGTGCAGGTCGATATTCTTTTCGGAGTCGTCAACCCAAGCGGAAAGCTGGCGGAAACGTTTCCTGAAAAGCTGTCTGACAATCCGTCTTATTTAAACTATCCCGGAGAGGGGAATACCGTCAAATACAAAGAGGGAGTTTTTGTAGGCTATCGGTATTATGACAAAAAGAAAATTGAGCCGCTGTTTCCGTTCGGATTCGGTCTCAGCTACACGACGTTTGATTATTCTGACATTATAGTTTCTCACGACGAGCTTAGAGAAAATCAGATCCTCACCGTAAAGGTAACTGTCACCAACACCGGCAGGGTAAAGGGGAAGGAAACGGTTGAGCTTTATGTAAGAGACCTTCACTCGAGTGTTATACGCCCGGAAAAAGAGCTTAAGGGCTTTGAGAAAACTGAGCTTTTACCGGGTGAGAGCAAACAGCTTGTTTTTAAGCTTGATAAACGAGCATTTGCTTATTACGATGCCCGGACGTCAGACTGGCGTGTCGAATACGGAAGATTTGATATATTAGTCGGTTCATCTTCAAGGGATATAAGGCTTAAAAAGAGCGTGTTTGTCGCTCCTGAGGAGGATATAAAAGAGCCGTATACTATAAATTCTCTTTGCTCGGATATATTACAAAATCCTTACGGTAAAAAGCTTCTTGAAGAGCTTTTGGGTGTGTCTGACGACCCTGACAAATCCTCGGACGAATTTCAGATGATATGGCTCGGTGAAATGCCTCTTCGTTCTCTTGTGAGCTTTGTTCCAAAAAAGAACATAACCAGAGAGGCGATCTCGATGCTAGTTGATAAGCTTAACGAGTCTATGTGAGGTGGTAAAATGACTGGATTAAGAATAGGTCACGGATACGATGTCCACAGACTTGAGCGCGGCAGAAAGCTTATAATCGGCGGGGTGGATATTCCTTATGAAAAAGGGCTTTTGGGACATTCCGACGCCGACGTTTTGCTGCACGCCATAATGGATTCGATACTCGGTGCGCTTGCGCTCGGGGATATCGGAAAGCACTTTCCCGACACGGACGATAGATTTAAGGGCATAGACAGCACAGTCTTGCTTAAAAATGTAATTGATCTTATTTTGCCAAAGGGATATACAGTTTTAAACATAGACTCGACCGTGTGTGCCGAAAGGCCAAAGCTTTCGCCTTATATTGAAGAGATGAGAAAAAATATTGCCGAGTCGGCAGGGATCGATATATCCTGTGTTTCAGTAAAGGCAACCACAGAGGAGGGCCTTGGCTTTACCGGAGAAGGAAAGGGTATTTCTGCAACAGCTGTATGTCTTTTGGAAAGGAAAGATAGCATATGAAAAAGACCATTTTCGCTGCGTTCGTTATTGTTGTAATAATTGTTGCGGCAATACTTATTATTCCAAATATAGGAGGCATGCGCCACAAGGATATCGCAAGGGAAGTATCACAGGAAAATTTTATCGACTATGAGACGCAGTACCGCAAGTATGCGTCTGATAACGGCTTGGAGTTTAAAGCAGCGGCTGCCGCAGAAGCTCCGGGCGGATATGCTCAGACCTATAATCTTTCAAACTACAAGGGCAAACTCGCCGTTACCGTTGGAAATTACGGCGGCTATGAGGTCGTAGAGGTCAGTTATGCCTGTCATCACGAAAAGGACGGTAAGCTTAAGAGTATCGACGGCAGCGTTATAGATGAGATGCTTGGCGCATACGGCCTTATAGGCGCCGCTGAGATATCAAAGGAGGATGTAAGTGCTGCCGTTGAGGATGCCGAAGAGCAGGAGGGGTATCTTTTGTACGGATATGAGCGTGTGGAAAAATGCGGCGATCATCCTACAACGATAACCTATACGGCAGACAGCACACAGGACGAGCGTATAGTTTTAAGCGGAATAACCAAGAAGTGCAAAGGTTAAACAAATAAAAAGCTTTTATAAGACGCATTGCTTTGCGGGTGTATTTTGAGAAAAAACAGCCGGCAGGGATACTCTCCCTGCCGGCTACTATGTTATGTATCTGATTTGCTTTACTATATAAAGGATAAAAGCGGGTCAGCCTAAGTCGATCACGTCTTTCATATCGTAAAGACCGGCTGGCTTTCCGGCGATGTAAACGGCTGCATTTACCGCTCCGGCAGCGAATACCTCTTTAGAGGCCGCGTGGTGGGAAAGAGTGATCACCTCATCTCTTCCGGCGAAAATAATGTCGTGTTCACCGACGATAGTTCCGCCCCTTATCGCGTGAATGCCTATCTCGTTCTTTTCGCGCTTTTTTCTTACCGAATGGCGGTCATAAACGTATTTCATCTTGCTGTCAAGAACTTCGTTAAGAGCGTCCGCAAGCATAAGCGCCGTGCCTGAAGGAGCGTCGATCTTCTGGTTATGGTGCTTTTCGACTATCTCAATATTAAACTGATCGCCCAATATTGACGCCGCTTTCTGAGCCAGCGAGCTGAGAAGATTTATGCCCAGCGACATATTAAAGGTAAAGAACACAGGAATCTGTTCGGCGGTTTTCTTTATAAGGGCTTTTTGCCGCTCATCGTAGCCGGTAGTAGCGACCACAAGCGGTACTCCGTTTGTAAGGCAATATTCACAAAGATCAGAAAGTGCGGACGGATGAGAAAAATCGATTATTACATCGGGCTTATCCATGAGGTCACCCGGTTTTTTAACGATTTCAAAATTTGCATAAGGAGTGGTGTCGTTTACATCGATCCCCCCGATGATCTCGATATCGTTTCGTTTTGAAATTATATCGTTAAGAACTCTTCCCATTTTTCCCTGTGCGCCGCAGATAACTGTTTTTACCATAGATTTTTACATCCTTTCGATTTTTACTGCTTTACGCTTCCTACAAGACCGTGACGCTGCATAACGCCGATAATCATATTTTTGTTATCCTCAGTCATATCGCAAAGCGGCAGTCTGCAATGACCGGCGTTAAATCCCATGATGTTGAGCGCCTCTTTTACCGGGATTGGGTTTACATCACAAAACAGAGCGTTTGCAATGTCAAGCGTATCAAGCGACAGCGCACACGCCTCGTCAAATTTACCGTCAAGGCAAAGACGTGCTATGTCGTGCGTCTGCTTTGGCATAATATTTGCCAGAACAGATATAACTCCCTTTCCGCCAAGCGACATAACGGGGACTATCTGGTCATCATTTCCGCTGTAAACCGAAAGCTCGTCGCCGCACAGCGCCCTTATCTTTGCAACTTGTGAAATGTTTCCGCTGGCTTCCTTGATAGCTACTATGTTAGGGTGCTTTGAAAGCTCCTTACAGGTAGCAGGCTCTATGTTCACACCTGTTCTTGAAGCCACGCTATATAGAATGATCGGGGTATCCACGCTGTCAGCTATCGCTGTAAAGTGCTTTATAAGTCCGCGCTGGGAGGTCTTGTTGTAATACGGCGTAACGACAAGCAGAGCGTCAGCTCCGTATTCGCAGGCTTTTTTAGAAAGCCTTATTGCAAAATTAGTGTCGTTTGAGCCTGATCCGGCAATTACAGGAACTCTTTTGTTAACGTATTTTATGCAGTGATTTATCGCATCGCAATGCTCCAGAAAGCTGAGAGTCGAGCCTTCTCCGGTTGTTCCGCAGATGATGATTGCGTCTGTGCCGTTGTCGATGTTAAAGTCTATCAGGCGTTCAAGCTCGTCGTAATTTACAAAGCCCTCGGAGTCCATAGGCGTTACGATCGCTACTCCCGAGCCTTCAAAGATAACCTTTTTCATATGTGAATCCTCCTAAAAAAATGATGTCGTTAGTCAAAATAGCCCTTGGATGCAAGCAGCTCCGCCATAAGTACCGCTCCGCCTGCCGCACCTCTTAGGGTGTTGTGCGAAAGACATACAAACTTGTAGTCGTACTGAGAATCCTCTCTTAATCGGCCGATTGATACTGCCATTCCGCCCTCAAGCTCTCTGTCAAGTCTTGACTGCGGACGGTCGTCTTCGGTAAAGTAATTTAAAAATTGCTTTGGCGCACTTGGAAGCTCAAGCTCCTGCGGTACTCCAGAAAACTCCTTCCACGCTTTTAAGATATCGTTCTTTGACGGCTTGTTTTCAAAAGAGACGAATACCGCCGCCGTATGTCCGTCAGATACCGGAACTCTAAGGCACTGTGTCGTGATCGCGGGAGAGGTTGCATTTTTGATAACATCTCCGTCGATTTTTCCCCATATCTTAAGAGGCTCCAGTTCGCTTTTTTCTTCCTCTCCGCCGATAAATGGGATAACATTGTCAATGATCTCGGGCCAAGTCTCAAATGTTTTTCCTGCGCCGGAAATTGCCTGATATGTACATGCAAGCGCTTTTGTTATACCGTATTTCATAAGCGGGTGAAGTGCAGGAACATAGCTTTGCAAAGAGCAGTTTGATTTTACTGCGATAAAACCGCGCTTTGTTCCAAGACGCTTTCTTTGTGCTTTGATGATCTCAATATGCTCGGGGTTTATCTCCGGCACTACCATCGGAACATCAGGGGTTGCTCTGTGAGCAGAATTGTTTGACACTATCGGACATTCTGCCAAAGCGTATTTTTCCTCAAGCGCTTTAATTTCGTCTTTTTTCATATCTACCGCGCAGAAGCAAAAATCGACCTGAGCGGCGATCTCGTTAATGTCAGCGGTCGCGTCGTAGATGATCATGTTTTCCATAGATGACGGTATTGGCTTTTTCATAGCCCATCTTGAGCCGACAGCTTCCTTGTAGGTCTTTCCCTTAGAGCGGGGAGATGCCGCAAGGCATACGACCTCAAACCAAGGATGTTCCTCAAGAAGCGTTGCAAAGCGCTGACCCACCATGCCGGTGGCGCCTATAATTCCAACCTTATACTTTTTCATAATTCAGTCCCTTTCCCATAAATAAATTGTTTACAATATTAAAAAAACTGGTTGAAAACCAGTTCATCTTGCGATATAATAGAAAATGTCATAAATTAACACAATAATTTATGATAGCTCCCCATCACATTGCATGATGACAATCATAAGCCTGTTGAGCTGATGATCAGAGATAAGCTTCCCACACTTAAATCTTCGGCAACCTCGCATTTCACATCTCCGCGTCGGGAGCGGACGCCAAAGCGTCATATGAGAGCTACTGATCTTGGCTGCGCCTCTATCTGTTTTTACTTTTTAACTATACCAAATAATCGGGCGGCTGTCAACAGTAAATTAAAAAAATAGAAAAATTATGACATACGTATTTGTGAATTAACTATGAATATTTTTAATATTATATGAACAAATCGTATTTAATTTATTTATAATGTACGTTCGCGTGCAATTTTCAGCCAATTGTAAGCTATTAGTAGAGGGCTTAAAACAAAACCTTTTAAGAACTTCTATAAAAATTCTTTAAAAGCGAAAAGGCTCTTTTGACCAGGGTCATGGACTGAAGCTTACAAAGCGTCGTTAAAATATCACTGAGAAAATTCTCATAAGGAAACGGAGAAAAATATGCTTGACTTAAATAATATGAAAAAATCGGATTTTTACTATGAGCTTGACGAAAGCTTGATAGCACAGACGCCGATAGAGCCCAGAAACGCGTCCAGACTTATGAAAATAGACAGACAAACGGGAGAAATCACCCACAGCCATTTTTATAATCTATGTGATTTTCTAAAAAAAGGTGATCTTCTGGTGCTTAATGATTCAAGAGTCCTGCCTGCGAGAATATATGGAGAAAAATCGGACAACGGCACATTTATAGAGTTTTTGCTTTTAAGGCAGAGAAATAACCTTGAGTGGGAGATTTTGTGCCGCCCGGGTAAAAAGGCAAAAAAAGGAACAAGGTTTACATTCGGTGATATACTTGAAGCCGAAATAACAGATGTCTTGGAGGACGGAAACAGGATAGCGCGGTTTTATCCGAAAGAGGGCTATAACATCTACACAGCGCTTGACGAAATAGGACAGATGCCGCTTCCACCGTACATCACAAAAAAGCTAGAGGATAAAGAACGCTATCAGACTGTTTATTCAAATGAGGTCGGCTCGTCGGCAGCTCCCACAGCGGGGCTTCACTTTACAAAGGAACAGCTCAGAGAATTAGAGAATAAAGGAATAAAGCTTGCATATGTAACGCTTCATGTGGGGCTGGGAACCTTTCGACCCGTTAAGGAGGAAAATGTGCTCGACCACAAGATGCACTCAGAACACTATGAGCTCAGCAGTGATACGGCGGCCCTTATAAACAGAACAAAGGCTCAGGGCGGTCGGGTAATAGCCGTCGGTACGACCTCATGCAGAACGCTTGAAAGCGTTGCCTTAAAAAACGGCGGGGATATTGTCCCGAGTGATGGAGAAACTGATATTTTTATCTATCCCGGCTTTGAGTTTAAGGCTATCGATGGGCTTATAACTAACTTTCATCTTCCGGAAAGTACGCTTATTATGCTTGTATCCGCTTTTTTGGGATATGACAAGACGATGAACGCATATAAGACTGCTGTTAAAGAAAGATACAGGTTCTTCTCGTTCGGAGACAGTATGGCGATTCTGTAAAGGAGAATAATATGAATTTAGATCAATACTTTAAAGGAATAATCGACAGTGATGAAAAAGCTATAGTGATATGCGACTTAAATCACACTATAGTTTATATGAACCCTGCCGCGGTTAAAAATTATGAAAAGCGCGGAGGAGCGGCTTTGATCGGAAGATCGGTCCTTGACTGTCATAACAGCCACTCGCAGGATATTATAAAAAACAATGTAAGCAGAATGAGTAAGGATAAGTCGGTAAACAAAATTTTTGAATTTCACAAAACAAGAAACGGCGCAAACGACGATGTTTACTGCGCTGCGATAAGAGATGAAAAAGGCGAGCTTATCGGATATTACGAAAAGTTTGAGGATAAGAATTTGTATACGGAGCAGTGTGAATGAAAAAGATAATCAATGTTGACCTGCCACAGAGATGCAGGATTATCGCCATAAGTGATATACATCAAAGCAATGATCTGTTGTTAAAGCTGCTTGATAAGTGCAGATATGACCCTGACTCTGACTACCTTTTCATTGTCGGAGATGTGTTGGAACGGGGTGACGACAAATTAAAGTCGCTTAAAACAGTTATGAAGCTTTGCGAGAATGAGCGTTGCTGCTGCCTAATGGGAAACAACGACACGCTTTTTTATCACATTACTTATAAATATACTTATGAGCACTTTCTTGAGCGTATGAAAAACAGACCTGACAACGCTTTTGTTCAGGCGGCAAGAATGCTCGGTATCACAGATCTATCCGAGGAGAATTTTGAAAACGCAAAAAAAGCTGTCAAAGAAAATTTTAAAGCTGAGCTTGATTTTTTAAAGGGATTGCCGACCGCAGTAAATACTGAGGACTTTATCTTTGTTCACGCAGGCCTTGATGAAAGAGCGGACTGGCAGGAGACCGATAAGACCGATATGCTATGCAAATGGCGTTACTTAGACTGTGAAAATCTGACCGGCAAATGGGTAATAGTCGGTCATTTTCCGACATATAACTTTGAAGCTTCTAAAAACACGCCGATGCCGATAATTGACAAAGCCAAGAAAATCATTGACATAGACGGCGGAAACCAAATTAAAGAGTTCGGTCAGTTAAACGCTTTGATAATCACAAAAGACGGTAATAACATTGATTTTGAAACCCGGTTTGCAGATGATTTTAAGTCGGCGGTCGTTACGGAAGATTTTCTTAGCGGTGAAAAATATATATTTGCACATCCGTATTATTACAACTACAGTTTTGTGGATAAGGATGATTACTTTACAACTATACATATTGATACTACCGGCGAAACGGGAAGACTTTTAAACGAGCTTGTTTATAAAAAAGATGACGGTTCGCCGCAGTGCTGGTATAATCTTGATATTTTGGCAAGTGTCAAAAGAGGCGATGTTGTGAGCGTATGCAAAGAATATCAAAAATATAGCCTGATACTTGACAAAAACAGGGAAGTAAAGGTAATCGAAAATAAATATCTGAAATATATTTAAGGAGACATAAATGTTTAAACTTATTGCGAAGGAGAAAAACGCAAGGCGTGGTGAGCTTCACACGCCGCACGGAGTGATACAAACCCCCGTATTTATGAATGTTGCTACACAGGGAGCTATCAAGGGCGGAGTATCATCTTTAGACCTTGAAGCGGTAAATTGTCAGGTCGAGCTTTGCAACACTTATCATCTTTATGTGCGACCGGGTGATAAGCTTATACAAACTCTCGGCGGACTTCACAAATTCATAAACTGGAAAAGACCGATACTTACCGACAGCGGCGGATTTCAGGTATTTTCGCTTGCGGCTCTTCGTAAAATAAAAGAGGAGGGAGTTTATTTTAACTCCCATGTTGACGGAAGAAAAATATTTATGGGTCCCGAGGAGAGTATCAATATACAGTCAAATCTCGCTTCAACTATAGCAATGGCTTTTGACGAATGTGTTGAAAATCCTGCGGAGCACAGCTATTCAAAGCAGTCCTGCGAGAGAACAACAAGATGGCTTGAGCGCTGCCGGGCAGAGCTTGACAGACTCAACTCGCTTGAGGACACGATCAACAAGCGCCAGATGCTTTTCGGTATAAATCAGGGCTGCACATATGACGACCTCAGGGTCGAGCATATGAAAGCCATAAGGGAGATCCCCTGCGACGGCTATGCGATAGGAGGCCTTGCGGTAGGCGAGCCTACTGATGTTATGTACCACATAATTGAAACGGTAGAGCCGTTTATGCCTTATGACAAGCCGAGATACCTGATGGGCGTCGGAACGCCCAGCAACATAATAGAAGCGGTATGGCGGGGAATAGATTTCTTTGACTGTGTTATGCCCTCAAGGGACGCCAGACACGGAACTATATTTACATGGGGCGGGATCATGCACATCAAGAACGAGCGTTTTAAGTATGACGAGCGCCCGCTTGATCCCGGGTGCGAGTGCCCTGCGTGTAAAAGCTTTTCGCGCGCTTATATACGACATCTTTTCAAGGCTGAGGAAATGCTCGGCGGACGACTTGCGGTGCTTCACAACCTTTATTTTTACAACACGCTTGCAAAGCGTATAAGAGAGGCTATTGAGCACGGAGAATTTAATAGCTTCAGGCGCAAGTATTCCGAAAGGCTTGCAAATAAGCTTGACGACTGATTTTAAAGGGGATATAAATGAGCTATATTGAGGTTCTTTTAATAGGTGTAGGGCTTTCAATGGACGCATTTGCAGTATGTGCCACAAATGCCATTGCATATAAGAATACTGACAAAAAACACGGTCTAATAATGGCTGTGTGCTTCGGCGTATTTCAGGCTTTAATGCCTACTCTGGGCTTTTTTCTGGGAAGCGCTTTTTCTGAATATATAAAGGAATTTGACCATATAATCGCACTGGTCCTGCTCGCTTTTATCGGCGCAAAAATGATAATAGACACCTTAAGACACGACGGCGAAAACGAATGCGGACAAAAAATCACTTTGCCGATGATACTGGTTCAGGGAATTGCTACGAGTATCGATGCGCTTGCGGTAGGAATTTCGTTCGCTGCCTTACAGAGCATAAGTATATTGCCTGCGGCGGCTCTGATAGGCGCAACTACATTTGTGCTTTGCATAATAGCACTGATTATCGGAAAAAGGTTCGGTATGCTTTTAAACAACAAGGCTCAGCTTGTCGGCGGACTTATACTTATAGCAATAGGCGTAAAAATATTTATTGAGCACACATTCTTCGGAGGGTAATTTATACAAAAGCGTATATTTATTCATATTACGTTCACAATTTTATGGTAAATTAAAAAGATATGATACGACTTGTTATTTTTGATCTCGACGGAACGCTCGTAAATTCGATTTATGATCTTGCCGATAGCGTAAATTACGCGCTTTTAAACTTCGGATATCCCACTCACGATACAGAAAAGTATCGGTATTTTGTCGGCAACGGAACTAAAAAGCTTTGCGAAAGGGCTCTGCCTGAGGATAAAAGAAATGATGCTGAAATTGAGCGCCTCCATGAAGTTTTCCTGAAGCGTTACTCTCAAAGCTATCTTAACAATACAGTTTTGTATGACGGTATAGACGAGCTTTTAAGCGGCCTTTTATCGATGGGCGTAAAATGCGCCGTGGCATCAAACAAAACTGACGTGTTTACAAAAATGATAATTGATAAGCTGTTGGGACTTAATTTATTTTGCGCGATAATCGGCAAGCGGGAAGAGGCTAATGCAAAACCCAGTCCTGACATTGTATATGAAATTTTAAAAACATCGGGCGTTAGCAAAAGCGACGCCATAATCGCCGGAGATTCTGATGTTGATATTTTAACGGCGAAAAATTCAGGAATAAGGTCTGTGGGATGCCTGTGGGGGTTTAGAACTTACGCTGAGCTTAAGGACGCCGGCGCTGATTACATAATCAAAAAGCCATCGGAGCTTTTGAAAATCATACAGGAGGGATAATATATGCAATACAACATCAAGGAAGTGGCGAAGAGGTTAAAGGGGTTAAGACTTGCCTGTGATCTTTCGATTGAGGAATTTTGTGAAAAAACGGGTATTACTGCTGAGGATTACGAAAAGATCGAAAACGGCGAAAAGGATTTTTCTGTAACTTTCTTATATAAGTGTTCGGAGATCTTTGACGTTGACCTTATTGAAATTCTTACTGGTGCGCCCCCGAGGCTTTCTACCTACTCAATAATAAGAAAGGGACAGGGTCTGCCTATAGAAAGAAGAGAGAGGTTTGCTTATCAGCACCTTGCATATTTGTTCAAAAATAAGGATATCGAGCCTCTTTTGGTTACGGCTCCGTATGAGGAAGAGGATCAGGACAAGCCGATAAGACTTTCCGTTCACGAGGGACAGGAATGGGATTACATCCTTAAAGGCAAGCTTAAGTTTATCATAGGCGATCACACGGAAATTGTGGAAGAGGGAGATTCGCTCTATTATAATTCAAAGCAGCCGCACGGTATGATCGCTGTCGGTGGTGAGGACTGCGAATTTTTGGCGATCCTCATAAAAAAATAATCAGCGCAAATAAAGTAGGAAGAGGAAGACAAACTATGAAGGATTTTTATAAGAGATTTGTAACTGAAGAATTTGATGAAAACGGAATACTATGTAAGTTTGAGCCGACTCCGGCGGAAAATTACAATTTTGCTTACGATGTTATCGACGAGCTGGCAAGGCTTGAGCCGGACAAGGTGTGCCTTTTCTGGGTGAATGAAGCGGGTGAGGAGCATAAATTTACCTTTAAACAGGTAAGCGAGATGTCAAATCGCTTCGCAAATATGTTCCTTGATCACGGTGTCAAAAAAGGCGATATGGTAATGCTGGTGTTAAAGCGACACTATGAGTTCTGGTTTGCGGTATACGGTCTTATGAAGATAGGAGCGGTTTCTATTCCGGCAACTAATCAGCTTTTGCCTAAGGATTATGTTTACAGATTTGATGCTGCGAGTGTTAAGTATATTTGCGCGACACTCGACGACAACGTGTGCGAGCACATAGACGACGCTCTTACAAAGTACGACGGAATGATAGAGAAATTCTGCGCTCACGGCAGCAGAAGTGGCTGGACTCCTCTTATGGACGAGGCTATGAAGTACCCCGCTGATATGGAAAGAATACAAAACTCAGTTGATGACAATATGCTTTTGTACTTCAGTTCGGGAACGACCGGATATCCGAAAATGGTTATACATAACCACTATTACACGGTAGGTCATATTGCTACCGCAAAGCACTGGCACAATATTCAGGACGATACTCTGCACCTGACGGTTTCCGATTCGGGCTGGGGAAAATGCGCATGGGGAAAGCTTTTCGGTCAGATAACCTGCGGTGCGACCGAGTTTATATACGACTTTGACAGATTCCACGCAGATAAGCTGTTGAAGGTAATTCAGGACTACAAGATAACCTCTTTCTGCGCACCGCCGACTATGTACAGATTTTTCATTAAAGAGGGTATAGAAAACTACGATCTGTCAAACCTTAAGTATGCGACTATCGCCGGGGAGGCTCTTAATCCGGAGGTGTTTAACAAGTTTTACGAGTACACTGGCCTTAAGCTTATGGAGGGCTTTGGTCAGACTGAAACGGTCGTATGCGTTGCAAATATGGTAGGAATGGAGCCAAAGCCCGGCTCTATGGGAAAGCCGGTTCCGATTTATAATATGGACATCGTTGACGAAAACGGAAATTCATGTCCTGTCGGCGAAGTCGGCGAAATGGTGGTAAGAACAAACGGCAGGAGCCAGAAGGCTCTGTTTAAGGAGTATTACCGAAATGAGGAGGCTACAAATTCCTCCTGGCACGACAATATCTACCACACGGGAGATACCGCATGGAAAGACGAGGACGGCTACTACTGGTATGTCGGAAGAACCGATGATCTTATCAAGGCTTCGGGATATCGCATAGGGCCTTTTGAGATAGAGTCTGTTTTAATGGAGCACCCGAGCGTTTTGGAATGTGCCGTTACGGGAGCTAAGGATCCGATAAGAGGTCAGGTAGTAAAGGCGACTATCGTCCTTGCAAGGGGCTATACTGCAAGCGATGAGCTTGCAAAAGAGCTCCAGAATTACGTCAAGAATGCAACCGCTCCTTATAAGTATCCGAGAATCGTTGAATTTGTGGATGAGCTTCCGAAGACGATCAGCGGAAAGATAAGACGCGTTCAGATCCGAGAAGAGGATAACAAAAAATAAAAACAAAACGGGGACAGAGGTTTTTACAAGACTTTTGTCCTCTTGCTTTAGTTAAAAGAGGTTGTGTATATTTATGGAGCTTTTATACGAATACCCTGACAGAAGCGTTTCAAGGCAGGAAAAAATACGTCTTGCCGGAGAGAGGATCGCCGAGCGTAAAAGGGTCAATAAAATCATAATAAAAAGCGCTGTTTTGATGCTGGTGCTTTTGCTGGTGTGCGTTTTGGTCAAGTTTGTATGGCTTAAAATAGTTTTAGCTGTTTTGGCTCTGGGACTTTTCTTTACATCTTTTTTGTTCGCTATGTCAATGAAAATGGCGCTTGATGAAGATGTTTATGTAAAAATATTCGACAACAGGATAGAGTCTTATCAGCCTCCGGTGCTGGGTATAAAAAAACGACTGGTTACTATAAACTACGACGAGGTGATCGAAAGCAGTCAGACTACAATGGGAAGCATATCCTTTTTACTTAAGGGAAATAAATCTGAGAGCATATATTTCGTCGATCCGGCGGCTAAGATGTTTTTGATAGAGAACCTTCACGACAAAATTCATTACCCCAAAAAGGAGTATATAGTTTTTCCTGAGGAGGACGAGGACGACCCGGATTATAAATGGAAAAACTGGAAGAGCTTTTGATAATGCAGAAAATATAAAAAAACTCTTGACAAAATTTAGAAGGATGTGTTATACTTTTTTAAACGCGATGACTGAGAGAGTAGGCGGATGTTTCATCCTTTCAGAGAGGAAAGCGCACGGTGAAAGCTTTTTGGGATGTGTTTCGCTGAAGTTCACTCACGAGCGGCTGCGCCGAAGTTTTTATTCAAAAATTGTAAGCGCGGACGGTTGGCTTTTAAGACTCCGTTATAGGTCTTGAGGAGTGTTGGCTCTTTTACCTTAGGGTGGTTAAGCAAGATTACGTCTTGTCCTTATTAGGGCAGGGCTTTTTATTTTGTAGACTATTTTTCAGTTATTTTAAGAGAGGACGGTTACAATGAAAGAAGCACTTGAAAAAATTCAAAAAGGCGCATTGGCGGCTCTGGAAGAAGCCAAGGATTCAAAGGTACTTGAGGAGATAAGGGTAAAGTATCTGGGGAAAAAAGGCGAGATCACCGCGATCCTGAAGCAGATGGGTAAGCTTTCAGCGGATGAGAGACCTAAAATGGGTCAGCTCGCTAACAAGGTAAGAGCTGAGATAGAGGAGTCTCTTTCAAACGCTCAGGCAAAAATCAAGGAGAAAATGAGAGAGCAGAGCTTGAAAAGTGAAACTCTTGACGTAACGCTTCCGGGAAAGAAAATAAGCCAGGGACAGCTTCATCCGCTTAATATCGTTATGAGCGAAATCGAGGAGGTGTTTATGGGAATGGGCTTCGACATTGTTGAAGGCCCGGAGGTCGAAACGGATCATTACTGCTTTGAGGCGCTTAATATGCCTAAGGATCACCCCGCAAGAGATACGCAGGACACCTTTTATATCGACGAAAATACGGTTTTAAGAACGCAGACATCTTCGGTTCAGATAAGAACCATGGAAAAGACCAAACCACCGATAAGAATTATTTCACCGGGAAGAGTTTATCGCTCTGATACGGCTGACGCTACGCATACACCGATTTTCCACCAGATAGAGGGGCTTGTTATAGACAAAGGCGTTACTATGAGCGATCTTGTCGGAACGCTTGATATGCTCATGAAACGCCTGTATGGAGACGACTGCAAGATAAGACTGCGTCCGCACCATTTTCCTTATACGGAACCTTCTGCCGAGGTCGACATCATGTGCTTTAACTGCGGTGGAAAAGGATGTAGTATGTGCAAGCAGGAGGGATTTGTGGAACTGCTCGGCGCAGGCATGGTACACCCGAAGGTCTTAGAGGGCTGTGGGATCGACCCCGAGGTGTATTCCGGCTTTGCGTTCGGTCTGGGACTTGAAAGGCTTACAATGGGAAGATTCAGCATAAACGATTTGAGGCTGCTTTACGATAACGACCTCAGATTCTTACGTCAGTTTTAATTGAAGGAGGCAGTAAAAATGAATTTATCAATGAAGTGGCTTAATGACTATATAGACGTATCTGATATTGATATAAAGAAATTCTGTTACGATATGACTATGACCGGCTCAAAGGTGGAAAGATATGAGACCGAGGGCGCTGAGATTTCAAAGGTTGTGGTAGGAAAGCTTTTGTCGGTTGTACCTCATGAGGATTCAGACCATCTTGTGGTTTGTATGGTAGACGTAGGCGGGAGCGAACCTTTGCAGATCGTTACCGGTGCGCCGAATGTAAAGGCCGGCGACTATGTTCCCGTGGCGCTTGACGGCTCGACGCTTCCCGGAGGAGTAAAGATCAAAAAAGGAAAGCTGAGAGGCAAGGAGAGCAACGGTATGCTCTGCTCTTTAGGAGAGCTTGGGCTTACTACCCACGATTTTCCGTATGCGATAGAGGACGGAATATTCCTTTTAGGCGACGATTGCGACCTGACTCTCGGAAAAGATATAAAGGAAGCGATTGGACTAAACGACACTTCGGTAGAGTTTGAAATAACCTCAAACAGACCTGACTGTATGTCTGTAAGGGGACTTGTAAGAGAAGCTCACGCAACCTTTGGACGTGAAAGCAGACTCACTGAGCCTGAATATACGGGAGTTGACGGAAACATAAACGATTACCTGAGTGTTGAGGTCAAAAATAAAGAGCTCTGCTCAAGGTATATCGGCGGAATCGTTAAAAACGTAAAAATCGGCCCGTCTCCCAGATGGATGAGAGAAAGACTTCGCGCTAGCGGAGTAAGACCGATAAACAACTTTGTCGATATTACAAACTATGTAATGCTGGAATACGGTCACCCTATGCACGCGTTTGATCTGAGATATGTAGATGGAGCAAAGATAATTGTCAGAAATGCCGCAGACGGTGAAAAGATCATGACTCTTGACGGCGTGGAGAGGGAGCTTACAAGCGATATGCTTGTGATCGCTGATGAAAATAAGCCTGTTGCCGTTGCCGGAGTAATGGGCGGGGAGTACAGCGGAATTATGGACGACACTGAAACGGTGGTCTTTGAAGCGGCCTGCTTTGACGGCCCTACCGTAAGGCGCGACGCCAAAAAGCTGGGCATGAGAACGGACGCTTCTTCACGATTTGAAAAGGGGCTTGATCCAAGAAACTGTATGCCTGCGATATTGAGGGCGTTTGAGCTTGTGGAAGAGCTTGGCTGCGGCGAGGTTTTAAACACAGTGATAGATTGTGATTACGGAGACAACAAGGAACACAGTGCTGAGTTTGACCACAACTGGATAAACGGTTTTCTGGGAACAAACATTCCCGAAGCGGATATGATAAAATATCTTGAAAGCCTTGACTTTACCGTCAGAGACGGCAAGGCTATTGCGCCGTATGACAGGATCGACATAGAGTGCAAGGCTGATATAGCAGAGGAGATCGCGCGTATTTACGGATACAATAAAATACCTTCTACCATCATAACGGGAGTTGCCAATGCAAAGAGAACGCCAATGCAAAAGTTTAAGGCGAAGATTAAATCCGCTATGGTGGCACAGGGATTTTATGAAACTGCTACCTATTCTTTTGTTTCACCCAAAAGCTTAGATAAGCTCAATATTCCCGCTGACAGCAAACTCAGAGATCCAGTGGTGATCTCAAATCCGCTGGGTGAGGATACATCGGTTATGAGAACTACCGCGCTTCCGAGCATCTGCGAGGTTTTGGCAAGAAATTATAATTACAGAAATATGTCTGCCAGCATTTTTGAGATAGCTACTGAATATATAAAGACTGAGGGTGTGCTTCCCGATGAGCTTTCAAGGCTTGTTATAGGAATGTATGACACTGACGGTAATGTGGATTTCTTTACACTTAAAGGTGTTGTGGAAACGGTTCTGGAAAGTGCCGGAATAAGCGGCTATGAGGTGATAAGAGCGGCAAATAGCAAGTGCTTTGACGAGACAGCAGCTTTTCATCCGGGAAGAAGCGCTGTTATTGTTAAAAACGGCAAGGAACTGGCGGTCTTTGGCGAGCTGCACCCGGACGTTTTGGAAAATTACGGCGTCGGTACAAGGTGCTACTGTGCAAAAGTCAACATTGATGAGTCGCTTAAGCTTTCTGACAGCAAAAAGGTGTATAAGCCTCTTCCAAAGTTCCCGGCTACAACAAGGGACATATCCTTCGTTTGCGATGAGGATATTCCTGCGGCAAAGCTTGAAAAGACTATAAGCGCGGCAGCAGGTAAAATTCTTGAAAGCGTAACTCTGTTCGATGTGTATCAGGGCGAGCAGATAGAATCGGGCAAGAAGAGCGTTTCTTATTCAATAACTATGCGCTCTCAAAACGAAACGCTTACCGACGAGCAGGCTGATAATGCTATGAAAAAGGTGGTAAAAGCTCTGTCTGAGCTGGGAGCCGAGCTAAGAGGATAAAACATAAGCAGTTATGCCTATATGCCTATAGGTTCAGAGGATATGTGTTAAAGGAAGTGACTTGTTTGTGATAAAAGCCTCTAAAATAATTCATGGATTCGCCGCGTTTGCATTTTTCTCAGCAATAGTTTTATCAATAATGAGAGGATTCGTAAAAATAGCGGCGTGGGAGGTAATAGCGGTAATAGCAGCAGGAGCGGCGTTTTCGGTGCTTGCTGTGTGGTTCTACGGATTTTTGAAAAAGCACGCTGATATTCTGACGCCCGCTCAAATAAACAAGATATTCTGGATAATTGCCTTGTTTGTACTGGCTATGCAGATAATTTGTGCCTTTTTTCTCAAAGGCGATTCCGTGCACGATCTTAAGTATGTAGACAGCGCAGCCAGAGAGTTTTCTCAGTCTTGGGATAAAAGCGATCTGTATAAAAATCTTCCCGAAAGGCATCAGGTTTATTTTGCAAGATACCCGAACAATAATGCTCTTTTAATAATAGTATCGCTTATTTATTATGTAACCGATAAGCTGTTCGGTACAATGCCGGTAATGGCTCCGATACTTATTAACACACTTGGTCTTAATATATCGTTTATACTGCTGTACTTTATATCAAAGAGGATCTTTTCTGATAAGATAACCCCACTCTATACTGCAATCCTGGGCGCTTTGTTCTGCGTTTTTTACACCTATACCCCGTATTATTACACCGACGCTATGAGTATGCCTTTTGTAATGGGCTCTGTGCTGTTGTTCCTTAAAGGTGTTTCGAGCGATAAAACCGGAACTATGTTCTTGTCGCTTGCTATCAGCAGCGCATTAGCAATTATCGGATATAAAATAAAGGGCAGCGTTATTATACTACCCGTTGCGTATCTTGCATATATAATATACCTTATTAACAAACCAGAGCTGAAAAAGCGGCTAAAACAAATAGCTGTGATAATAGTTGCCTGTGTCTTGTCGGCTGTTACGCTGTCGGTGGGAATAAGCGCATTCAAGCTTGCCAGTGAAGAAGAGAAAAACGCATATGAGTTTCCGCTTACGCACTGGATAATGATGGGGCTTCATGATAGGGGAGGCTATTGCGACAAGGATTTCTGGTACACGGAAAATGCGGGTGATTATGAAGACAAAAAGCAGGCGGATATTGAAATGATAAAGGAGAGAATATCCGACTACGGCGTTTTCGGAATGATAAAGCATCTGGCCAAAAAGATAGGATACACGTGGGACGACGGAACCTACTTTATAAAGCAGTATCTGGAAAACGGTGAAGACAACGCTGTCAGAAGCTTTGTGACTGAAAGCCCGGTATTTTATCTTTACGCATTGGCTTATCATGTATTGATTCTGGTGATGATGTTTGCGTCATATATTTCCGGAACCGTACAGAATGAAAAAAGCGCAGTTACACTTATCAGGGTAATAGTTTTCGGTGTATTTCTGTTCTTTTTGATATGGGAGGCAAGATCAAGGTATCTTGTCAATTTCACTCCAATGTTTATTTTGGTGGCCGTATCCGGTATAAAATTTTTGAATGAGACGCTTACTAAGTTCAAACAACGGCGGAAAACGACAATATCCGACCCGCAAACATAAAAATTTTGATAAAAACAACTTAATTTTTTTTGAAAAAAGTTTGAAAGTACTTGTTATTTTTGTCAAAATGCGTTATAATATCTTTAAGCGGTATTCATTTACTGAAATCTTATAAGGAGGATTAGATTATGTATGACCAGACGATGACCTTTAAAGTTAAGGACGACAAGGAAACAGAGCTCAAGCATAATTTGCAGACCATATATCAGGCTCTGAAGGAAAAAGGTTACAATCCGATCAATCAGATAGTAGGTTATATTCTTTCTGAAGATCCGACCTACATAACGACTTACAACAATGCCAGAAGTCTAATCCGTCATATAGATAGAGATGAGCTTTTGCAGGCACTGGTTAAGTCTTATCTCGGGGAGTGATAGAGTAAAATTCATTGCGGCTTTCAGGTGTATTCCTGTAAGCCGCTTGTTTTTTCTTGCATAGTAATTGTTTTAGGTTTTTTAAGATGTTAAATAATAAAATAAATTGACACATACATTTTTGAGAAAAATTGCCAATTTTACACTTGAAAAGAATAATAAAATATGCTATACTTTTTTATACGTCAAGGAGGAATATCGTCATGAAGGAAAAATACACTAAAAATGCAAGCGTTTACTTTAAGGATATAATTCAGATCGCGCTAATTGTTACGGGAGTTTTTCTTGTCTGCATCGTTGCGGCGCTTATATTTAACGGCTTTAAGGTGTGGAATCTTTTGATACTGTTGGTTTACGCTGTAATTATGGTCTTGTTTGTAAAGCCGATAATAAACTATGTTAAAGCAAGCAAGGATATAAGCAATGAAAATTTTGTTGCAGATTCTATTGAAATAAAAGATTTGATTATTGATAAGTCTATGAACCTTCATATGAAAGATGGACTCACCGGTGATATCAAGTACATACTAAAGACTGATTTGGGAGATTTCTTTGTCGGTGAGTACAGATCAAAAGGTTCAGATAAGCTTGATTCAGAAAGGGTACTTATTGAGCATGCCACTTTCGATATAGTTTATCTTAAGGAATCAAGGCTTATCGTCGACATGAAGCCAACTGTTGCCTTTGAGGAAGAGGCGGTAACAGAAAGATACAACCTTATATTCTACTCTTTGTATAAGCAGTTCAGATGATTTATCGAAAACACTGTGCCGGTTTTGCCGGCGCTCTTCGTCATCTTCGTCAAAAAAGGGATACCAATGTCAGGTATCCCTTTTTATGTATGAAAATTCAGGAAGACTCCGCGCTAAAATCCGATAAGTGACGCAAAATCCTTTGAGATTTTTTCCTCAAGCGCCTCGGCGTCCCTGCGCCTTTCGGCTATTGTAGTATAATAGGCCTTGATTTTCGGTTCCGTTCCCGATGGGCGAAGAATAACCTTTGCGCCATCCTGCAAAACGAACGACAAGACATTGCTTTTCGGAAGAGTGATCTCGCTCTTGTTTCCTGTAAGGCAGTCAAGCGTTACGCCTGTTAGATAGTCTGAAAACTTAAGCACCGAAAGTCCGGATATCTCTTTTGGAGGATCGTTCCTGAGACCATCCATGATCTCAGTCATTTTCTCCATTCCGCTTACACCCTCGCAGATAAAGCTTTTCTGGGTGTGAACGAAATTCCCGTACTTAGCGTACATATTAGCTCTTGCTTGGATAAGAGAGATTCCCTTGGTTTTGTAAAAAGCGGTCATTTCGCAGATAAGCATAGAAGCAATTACTGCGTCCTTGTCTCTGACATAAGAGCCGCCAAGGTAGCCGTAGCTCTCCTCAAATCCGAAGATAAATCTGTCCTGCTCACCCTTTTTTTCAAGAAGGCCTATCTGCTCGCCTATAAACTTAAAGCCTGTGAGAACCTCAATCATCTCAACGCCGTATTCGTCGGCGATTTTTTTGATTATGTCTGTAGTAACTATTGTTTTAATAGTTATTGGGTTTTTTGGCATAGTGCCGAGTGCCGTTCTTTCCTTGCAGATGTACTCAAGCAGCAGAGCGCCCACTTCGTTTCCGGAAAACAGTACGAACTCGCCGTTTTTATCGGGAACGGCAATTCCCATTCTGTCAGCGTCCGGGTCAGAAGCCAGCAAAAGATCCGGATGTTGCTTTTCTGATAGCTCGATACCCAAAGCAAGAGCTTCTTTTATTTCAGGATTTGGGAAGGGACATGTAGGGAAGTTGCCGTCAGGGTTTTCCTGCTCAGGAACAACCACCACGTCCTTAACACCTATCATTTTCAGAATATCTCTTATGGGCTTGTTTCCGGTTCCGTTCAAAGGTGTGAACACTACTTTCATACCGCTTTCGGCAACGCAGTCGGTATGAATACCGCACTCCTTAACGGCTTTAAGGTAACCTTCGTAAATATCCCTGCCGATATACTCTATTTTGCCGCACTTGACGCCTGAGTCAAAGTCCATTGTCTTTGCGCCCGTGAACATATCTACCTTCTCGATATTCTGCAGCACCTTGTTTGCTGCGTCAAGTGTCATCTGACAGCCGTCCGGGCCGTAAACCTTATATCCGTTGTACTTTGCAGGGTTGTGAGATGCTGTAATGACTATTCCGGAATCGCAGTTGAGAGCTCTTACCGCGTAAGAAAGCATAGGGGTAGGCATAAGCTCGGGGTATATATACACCTTTATTCCGTTAGCAGCAAGACATGCAGCCGCTTCTTTGGCGAATACATCGCTCTTGATCCTAGAGTCATATGCTATGGCAATGCTCGGATCTTCAAAGTCCTCATTGCAGTAGTCTGCAAGTCCTTGAGTTGCCTGTCTGACTGTGTAAACATTCATTCTGTTAGTGCCTGCACCGATGACTCCTCTAAGTCCGGCAGTTCCGAATTTAAGAGAAACTGCAAATCTGTCCTCGATTTCTTTTTCATTTCCCTTTATCTCTAAAAGCTCCGGCAAAAGGTCCTTGTCGTCTGTTGCATTTTTGCACCAAAGGTCATAAAGTTGGTTATTTGTCATATCTGTCCGATCCTTTCTGAACGTTTTGACCATTATGAAAGGCACTAGGTTCAAAAAATATAGTGCCATTTTTGACATTTAAAAATCACCTTTTATTATACCAGTATTTCGTTTTTCTTGCAAGAGCTTTTTATATTTTTATGTATAATTTATTGTAGATTTACAATAAAAGTGCATTAAATTTATTCCGCAGCTATAAGATACAATGACCGCTGATTGACAATTTTGCAGCTCAGTCATTTACAGATAAGTCATATGCCTTTAAAAAATTCTTTAAGTTTTAATCCGCTTTTGCTTTATTGTAAATGTGTCCCGCATTTTAAAAGGGAACTGTCGTCAAGACTATCGTGTGGTTGAATTTTATAAGAGAAGTAAAACAAATGCCTCCCACCGAAAAACAGGTGAGAGACACTATGATAAAGCTATATTAAGATAAGCATTTTAGTCTTTATTTCCGCTTTTAAAAATCAAAGCGGCGATAAGTGCAAAAACCATGGCAGCGGTGATACCCGCGGCGCCGCTTGTCAGAGCTCCCGTAAATATACCTATAAATCCATCCTTGTCAACGGCGCTTTTTACACCGTCGGATAAAAGATATCCGAATCCGGTTAGCGGAACTGTCGCACCGCCTCCCGCAAATTCTATCAACGGTTTGTATACTCCCACTGCACCCAGAAAAACTCCGGCGACTACATATGCTACTAAGATCCTGGCGGGTGTGAGTTTTGTATAATCAATAAGCACCTGTCCGATGGCACACAAAATTCCCCCCACCAAAAAAGCGTAAACGTATTCCATAACTAACTCCTCTCACTTGAAATCCACACAGCATGAGCAACGCTCGGTATGCTTTCGCCCTGCTGATTGACAGTCGGCGACATGAGCGCACCCGTGGCGACAAACAAAATGTTCTTTATCCTGCCGGCTTTTATTTTTGGCAGGAAATAGCCGGTTAGCATACTCGCGGCACATCCACAGCCGGAACCGCCCGCGTGCATATCCTGACGCTTTGCGTCGTAAATCATCAGGCCGCAGTCCTTGTGCCGCGGCTTGATATTGTAACCCTCGTTTGAAAGAAGCTGATATAAAAGCGAACTTCCCACAAGCCCCAGATCTCCGGTGACAACAAGGTCAAAGTCCTCTGGCTTTTTGCCTGTGTCGTCAAAGAAGTTCTTTATCGTGTCGCAGGCAGCGGGAGCCATTGCAGCGCCCATGTCGTTGATGTCGGTCACGCCAAGGTCGACAATGCTTCCTATTGTCGCTCCCTTTACATAAGGGCCTTGCCCCGCGTCGGCGATCACTACCGCTCCTGCTGCGGTAGCCGTCCACTGAGCGGTCGGGGTCCGCTGGCTTCCATAATCAAGAGGGAAGCGGTACTGCCTTTCTGCGGTACAGAAATGCGAAGAGGTAGACGCTATTACGTTTTTACCCACTCCTCCGGAAACCAGCAGGGAAGATATGAGCAATCCCTCGGCCATAGTTGAGCAGGCGCCGTATATCCCAAGAAAAGGGATGTTCATATCCCGTGAGGAATAGCTGGTTCCTACGCATTGATTTAAAAGATCACCGCCCAGCATAAAGTCAATATTTTCCGGCTTTTTGCCTATCTTTCTCAGCGCAAGCAGTATTGCCTGCTTCTGCATTTCGCTTTCGGCCTTCTCAAAGCTTTCCGTGGTAAAATACGGGTCGTCGGATATTTTGTCAAAATACTCTCTCATTGGGCCTTCGCCCTCTTTTTTTCCGCCTACACAGGCATAGGAAATAACCGACGGCGGCTTATCGTGGATATATGTTCTTCCGCTTAGTCTAGACATGTTTAATCACCCTTTGCTTTTTTAAGGATATTGTTACCGCAGCGTCGTAAAATATGCAAAAATTGAGATCTGCTAAAAATCGGCAGAAAAACAAGTATAATAAGATGTTAAAACAAAGAAAAAGCCTTGCTAAAAAAAGCAAGACTTTATTAACAAAATATAAACAAGGTAAATAATCTATGAACAAGCATAAGTAATTATGTTAATAATGTACAATTGCGTGTAATTTCACCTTAAAAATCGCCTGTTAGTAGAGGGCTATGTCAAAACCCAAACAAGCTATTTACAGCCCTCACACTCATCACAGCTGTGGTTTACCTTTCCGACATAAAGCTCCGGGTCTAGACCCTGCTTTGTGTAGTAATCGGCAATAGCAGCCTTCATGGCCTCTTCGGCAAGAACAGAGCAGTGTATCTTTGCCGGCGGAAGTCCGTCGAGCGCCTCAATGACTGCCTTGTTGGTCAGCTTTAGAGCCTCTTCAATGCTCTTGCCCTTGATAAGCTCTGTTGCCATGGAAGAGGTAGCGACTGCGGCGCCGCAGCCAAAGGTTTTGAACTTTACGTCCTCGATAATGCCGTTGTTTATCTTCAGATACATTTTCATGATATCTCCGCACTTGGCGTTACCGACCTCACCGACTCCGTCAGCGTTTTCGATTTCGCCGACATTTCTTGGATTTGCGAAGTGATCCATCACTTTTTCAGAATAAATCATTTATATAGTCCTCCTTAAAAATCTATATCGTGCCCGTAAGACCTTCGTCTTTGCATATCCTCTCCCAGAGAGGGGACATCGAGCGAAGACGGTCAACTACTTTGGGAACAGTTTCAAGAATATAGTCTATATCCTCGTCAGTGGTTTCGTCTGATATTGAGAGCCTGAGAGAGCCGTGAGCTATCTCGTGCGGCAAGCCGATAGCCAGCAGAACATGAGAAGGATCAAGACTTCCCGAGGTGCAGGCTGAACCGCTGGAGGCTAATATCCCATACATATCAAGCATCAGAAGCAGGCTTTCACCTTCAATACCTCTTATAGAGATATTGACGTTTGAGCAAAGCCGCTTTTGCCTGTCGCCGTTAAGACGTGTCTGCTGGATCTTTAATATGCCGTCAATAAGACGGTCACGTTTTTTTGAAAGCCTTTCTTGCTTTGCCTTTATATCTGCACAGGCGTCCTCAAGCGCTACCGAAAGCGCTACGATCCCCGGAACATTTTCCGTACCTGCGCGCTTATTTTTCTCCTGCGCACCTCCGTGAATTAGGTTAGGAAGTGAAATTCCCGCTCTGCAATAAAGCGCGCCTACTCCCTTTGGAGCGTGTATCTTATGCCCGGAAAGGGACAGCATATCAATTCCCATATCCTTTACGTTTATTTCGACATTTCCTATTGCCTGAACCGCGTCGGTGTGGAAAAACACCTTTCTTTTCTTGCAGATATCAGCGATTTCCCTGATCGGCTGGATAGTTCCTATCTCGTTGTTTGCAAACATAATAGTTACAAGGCAGGTGGTGTCCTTTATAGCTGCTTCAATGTCCTTTGGGTTTACAAGTCCGTTTTCATCAACCGGAACGTATGTTACCTCAAAGCCCTGCTTTTCCAGAAACTCACAGGTGTGCAGAACTGCGTGATGCTCGAAAACAGAGGTGATGATGTGATTCTTACCCTTTGCCTTTCCCAGAAGCGCAGCGCCCTTTATCGCCCAGTTATCAGATTCTGAGCCGCCTGAGGTGAAGTAAATTTCACCTGCCTTGCAGCCAAGTATCCCGGCTATCTTTTCACGTGCTGAAAGCACTGCCTTCGCCGCATTTTGTCCGTGCATATATATGCTCGATGCGTTTCCGAACTCATTGCAAAAGTACGGCATAGCTGCGTCAAGCGCTTTCCTGCTTACTGCGGTGGTGGCCGCATTATCACAGTAGATAAACCTTTTTTCCATTTAAAATCAGTCCCTTTTGATTTTTCTGAGTTTAATTATACGTTTTTTTCTTTCTATTTGCAAGTCTATAAAACATTATGCGTCGCGTAGTTTTTACTCTCGGCGACCGCCAAAGCGTCGCAGCGCTCGTTTTCCGGGTGTCCGGCGTGACCTTTTACCCATACAAAAGTGACTTTGTGTATGTTAATCAAGGTTAACAACTTCTCCCACAGATCAACATTCAAAGCCGGTTCCTTGTTGCTTTTTACCCAGCCGCGTTTTTTCCAGCCCTCAGCCCAGCCTAGCGTTACTGCGTCGACCACATACTTGGAATCGGAATAGACGGTTACCCTGCACGGTTCCTTTAATGCCGAAAGTCCGGCTATTACCGCAGAAAGCTCCATGCGGTTATTTGTTGTATCGGCGTCGCCCCCAGAAAGTTCTTTTTGCACTGCGCCGTATTTTAATATGACTCCGTAACCTCCCGGTCCGGGATTTCCTGAGCAAGCGCCGTCTGTATACATTAAAACTTCTTTCATATTTTTCTCCGTACAAAAAAATTTATTTAAGTATAGCACATATTTATTTTAAATTCAATCCTTTTTTAGTCGTTGCGCAAATAGCTTTTTGTTGAAAATTACTGAAAATTGATGTGCAAAACAGTAGAATTTGCACATAGTAAAATGCTTTCAACTATGATATAATAAATGTGGAAAAATTCAACCTCTGAGTTAGCTTACTAAATCAAAGGTTGAGTTTACCGTATTATTACTATGCATACGCATACGTTTTTACAGGAGGACTTTAGTTTATGGGAAAAATGAAAAGACTGCTCGCAGGTACGCTTGCGTTTCTTATGACGTTTTCTTTCGCTGCTTGCGATGAAGGCGGTTCAAAAGAGTCTTCTTCTAAAAAAGAAGAGGACGTAAAGGTTGTGACCGAAAACGACATTGCGCCGATTGCCGATGGCGAGGACGGCACACTTACTTATATGGGACTTTATAACCTGAATCCCACGAATGATGACGACAGAACGGTTGGTCTGACTCTGTTTGAGGATAAGGGCGGAAAGATCGAATGGCAAAGAGTTACTTCAAGCAACCAGTATTCAAAGCTTGCTGCTGCCGTAACTGCCGGTAAGAACGCCCCTGATTTGTTTACATACAGCACTCTTGCTTTTCCGTGCCAGGTAGTTCAGGGCTTCTATCAGCCTCTCGATGATATTATAGACTTTAATAATCCGCTTTGGAGCGGCGTTAAGGACACGGCTGACCAGTTTGTACTCAACGGAAAGCATTATGTTGCTCCGCTGGAGTACGGAATAACCGCTCTTTTATTCTACGATAAGAGCGTTATCAACGAAAACGGCTTTGATGATCCTATTGATCTTTATTATGAGGGCAACTGGGATTATGACGCGCTCGACGAAATGATGAGCGATTACTGCAAGGGTGCAGAGGGCGACGAAGTAAGATATGGTATAAACGGTTGGTTTGCTCCTCAATATGTTCAGCAGACAGGTGAAACACTGGTTATGACTGACGACAATATAACTTACAGATCTAATCTTGACAGCCCGAAGATCGCCGCTGCCATGGACAGACTCGCAAACTGGAAGAAGGAAGGCTATATTGAGCCTAGCTGGATAGGTTCTGCAGCTGAGGCATTTGAGAACAACATTCTCTTCTATTCAATGGGTACATGGGCTGCAATGGGCGCAAGCGGACCTAAGGAAGAAGGCGCCTGGGGTATGGTTCCGTTCCCGAAGGATCCTACGTATGAGGGAACAAAGCCTATATCATCTGCTACCATTACAACTTATATGTGGGTAAAGGGCTCTGAAAAGAAGGACGCTGTAAGAGCATTCTTTGAGTGCTACAGAGTCGCTCAGACCGATCCCGAGTATGCTGCTAACGGCAGGGAGAAGGCAATGCTCGCAAGTCCTACATGGACGGAGGATGATTTTGACCTTATGGCTGAGATTTCAAATCCTGACGACAACCTACTCATATTCGATCCGGCATATGGTGTATCCAGCCTTATGGGCGACGACTTCAGCGGATTTATGTCGGGAGTATGCCTTGCAAACTGGCTCTATAAGAGTACGGCGGTTGCTGACGAGCAGGGCGAAACCTATACATGGACACAGTCTAAGGAAAAATTCTCTGCAACCGTTGACAGCGAGATAAAGACGATCAACGATCAGATACAGAAGTTTTTACAGACCGATAAGTAAATAGGGGATCAGAGCCATCAATTTATATGGCGAATATGAATTGGAGAGCGTTGCAGACTGCGGCGCTCTCTTTTTGTCGATTTTAATAAAATATAAATATTGTTTTAGCAATTATGCATAATTATTCTATTGCTATTTGTGCGGTATATACAAAAATAGTCTGTCTGTTTCAAGCGTTAGTTGACTTTTTTGAACAAAAGCAGTATAATATACCTAAATAAATAAGTAAGGAGGATTATAATGAAAAATCTTAAAAGATTATTCGCAGGCTGCTTGGCAATTGTCACAACATTTTCTTTTGCAGGCTGCGGCGGCGGCAAGGGCAGCAGTGACGGCTCAGACGGCTCTTCCGTAAAGGAGGATACTGTTAAAGTTGCTACTGAAAATGATATTGCCGCTATTCCCGATGGCGCTGAGAAGGAACTGTTGTATATGGGTATCGGAGATCTTAATCCTACGGGAAACTCTGAGAGATCTGTTGGACTTACCCTTTTTGAGAGCAAGGGCGGTTCAATAAAATGGTCGAGAGTTACATCGAGCAACCAATATACAAAGCTTGGTGCGGCGGTAACTTCAGGTAAGAATGTTCCTGATCTGTTTGCATACAGTCAGCTCGCATTCCCGTGTCAGGTCGTACAGCGCTTTTATCAGCCGCTTGACGAAATTATAGATTTTGATTCCGCAATGTGGGCAGGTATCAAGGACACGGCTGATCAGTTCGTTCTCAACGGCAAGCACTATGTAGCTCCGTTCGGATACAAACCGACCTCTCTTATGTTCTACGATAAGAAGGTAATTAACGAAAACGGTTTTGAAGATCCGCTTGAGCTTTACGACGCTGGCGAGTGGGACTATGACGCACTTGACGAAATGATGAGCGAGTATTGTCAGGGAGCAAGCGGTGATGAGGAAAGATTCGGCATCAACGGATTCTATGCTCCTCAGTATGTTGCTCAGACAGGCGAGACTATCGTTAAGACTGACGACAACATCACGTATACCTCTAACCTTGACAGCCCGAAGATCGCTGCTGCCGAGGAAAGACTTGGTGATTGGCAGAAGCAGGGATATGTAAAGTTTGATTGGATCGGTGACGCTCCGACAGCTTTTGAGTCCAATATTCTCTTCTACTGCATGGGCGAGTGGGCTGCTATCGACAGCCATACTCCGGGCGCTGATGACGAATGGGGTGTTGTTCCGTTCCCGAAGGATCCTACATATGAGGGCGATAAGCCGATCGCTAGCGCATCTATGTCTGATGATTCTGTAATGTGGGTAAAGGGCTCTGACAAGAAGGACGCTGTTAAGACATTCTATGAGTGCTACAGAGTTGCTCAGACAGATACCAAGTATCTTGAGAACCAGAAGGAAAAGTGGCTTGCTAACAACCCGAACTGGGGCGAGGAAGCTTATCAGGTTATCAGAGACGCTGCCGATCCTGAAAAGAATCTTATGATATTTGATCCCGCATATGGCGTATCAAGCCTTATGGGTGACGACTTCAGCGGATTTATGACCGGTGTATCTCTTGTTGGTTGGATTTACAAGAGCACTTCTGCTCCTGATGAAACGGGCGCTTCCTATAGCTGGACTCAGACAAGAGAAAAGTATTCTGCTACGGTTGAAAGTGAGCTTAAGACCCTTAACGAATCAATTCAGAAGTTCATTGCTTCAGAAAAATAATATTCTATGACCGAAAAAGGGCATCGCTTTGCGGTGTCCTTTTGATTTGAATTTTTGTCGAAAAAATGTAAATATATGTCACATAATATTATGAAATAATTTTTTGTCAGTCAGTAAACTATATTTGTAAGTTGATTTCAAAATAACGGGCTTTGCCCCTGATTGATTACTTAAGATAGGAGGAGTAAGTGTGAAAAATATCAAAAGATTTCTTGCCGGTGCGCTTGCTGCCGTTACGGCACTTGCATTCGCAGGATGTGGTTCTGACAAAGGAGATTCTTCAAAAGATTCTTCAAAAAAGGATGCAGTAAATGTTGCAACTACCAACGACATCAAAAGCATTCCCGAGGGTGCTGAAAACACTCTTTCGTGGATGGGTATATATAACCTCAATCCGTCCGGTAATTCGGAAAAGACTGTCGGTCTGAGTCTGTTTGAGCAAAAAGGCGGAAAAATAGAGTGGCAGAGAGTTACATCTTCAAACCAGTATACAAAGCTTGGTGCGGCGGTTACTTCAGGAAAGAACCTTCCCGACCTGTTCCCTTACAGCGCTCTGGCATTTCCGTGTCAGGTGATCCAGGGATTCTATCAGTCGCTTGACGAGATAATAGACTTTAATACTCCGATGTGGGAGGCAGTTAAGGAAACGGCAGATCAGTATTCACTTAACGGAAAGCATTATGTTGCGCCAATTGAGTATTATCCGTCAGCATATATCTTCTATGACAGGAAGGTAATGACCGAGAACGGTTTTGAGGATCCGCGAACCCTTTATGATGAGGGAAAATGGGACTATGATGCGATGGATGACCTTATGAGCGCTTATGTAAGTAGCGCAAGCGGTGATGAAAAGAGATACGGTATAACAGGATTTTATGCTCCGCAGTATGTTCAGCAGACAGGCGAAACTATTGTTACTACCGATGATAACGTAACATATAAGTCTAACATGGACAGCCCGAAGATCGCTGCTGCTGAGGAACGACTTGATGATTGGCGCAAGCAGGAATATGTGTTAAGCGGAACTTTCTTTAACAATGCAGCGGATGCTTTCAATCAAAACGTATTGTTCTATGCTATGGGAGACTGGGCTGCTACAGGTACGGGAGGTCCTAAAGACGGCGACGAGTGGGGAATTGTTCCTTTCCCGGCAGACCCGAGCTATGACGGCGACAAGCCCATCACTACCGCAAGCATAAACTCCTTTATGTGGGTGAAGGGTTCTGAAAAGAAGGACGCCGCAAGAGCATTCTTTGAGTGTTACAGAGTTGCCCAGACCGATCCTGAGTATCTTCAGAACGCAAAGGATAAGTGGATAGAGGATAATCCAAACTGGTCGGTTGAGGATTATGAGCTTATGAAGTATGTATCAAATCCCGAAAATGTTGTTATGCTTTTCGAGCCGGCATACGGCGTTTCAGCGCTTATGGGCGATGACAACAGCGGATTTGAGGCCGGAGTTTCTTTGACAAACAGAATTTACGCAAGCACCTCAGAGGCTGACCAGCAGGGTAATCTTTACACCTGGACTCAGGCAAGAGAGAAGTTTTCACCTATGGTTGATGCTGAAATCAAGAAGGCAAATGAACAGATAAAGAAATTTCTTGAAAAGTAGGCTTGTATAATTTAAGCGGAGAGCATTTGCCCTCCGCTTTTTTGACGCATATAAGAATATCCGCAGCTTAGAAAACAAAGGCTGCGGATATATGTTTTTATTTGATCACTGCTCCTGAGGAATAGGCTGTTTTGGCTCTGCAACTGCGATAATAGCCTCTTTGGTCTGCTTTACGTCGGTAAGATTCTTTGTCAGAACATTTTCCGCCTGCGTTAGTACAGTCTCAAGCTTTTTTGCCATCGCGACCCTTATTTCCTTTTCAGCCGCATACGCCTGATTTAAAATATCTGCCGCCTGCATCTGAGCCGCCTTTGTGATCTCGTTTTCAGAAACAAGGATCTGAGCGCGCTCTTCGGCTTTTTTAACTATAACCTCCGCCTTTTTATTTGCTTCTGTCATTATTATTGCTTTGTCGTTTTGCAGCTCCTTAGCCTTCTTGATGTCGGTTGGGAGGTTGTATCTGATGCTGTCAATATATTCTCTCATCTTTTCAATGTCGATAACCTTTTTGTTCGTAAAAGGTACGCTTGATGCCTTATCGATCATTTCGTCCATTAAATCCAATACTTCTTCAATCTTTGCCATTTTAACCTACTCCTTTATATTATATATTCTTCACTAGTCTTGCGACTATTTCTTCTAAAATTTCTCCCGGTACGAGGCTCGATATGTCTCCGCCGTATCGCGCGATCTCTTTTACCACACTTGAACTGAGATACATATTTTCTGCACTGGTAGTTAAAAAAACAGTCTCTCCCTGAGGGTAGAGCGTTTTATTAGCCAGAGCCTGCTGAAACTCATATTCAAAGTCAGATACAGCCCTGAGTCCCTTGACGATAGCTGACGCTTTGATTTTTTTGCAGTATTCTGCTAAAAGTCCTGTGCATATGTCAACTTCGACATTTTTGAAGTTTGTGATGACCTTTTTTATCATGCTTACACGCTCATCAACTGTAAAGCTGGTGCTTTTTTGTGAGTTTAACGACACAGTTACAATAACTCTGTCAAACAGCTTTGATGCACGTCTTATAATATCTATATGACCGTATGTAACGGGATCAAAGCTTCCCGGACAAACTGCTATTTTTTCCATAGTCTATTCCTCGCTGTTATTATTCAGTTTGTATACGCTTAGCGCTGTTTTTCCGTATCGGTATCTTTTTGACAGTTTTAGTCCGTTTACCTCTTCCGGAAGCGTTAACAGGGCCTCGTGCTCACATACGACTATAGCTGAGTCATTCAAAATACGTTCAATCTCATTAAGGCACTGCATTATAAGCCCCTGATTGTAGGGCGGGTCAAGCATAGCTATGTCTATACCTTTTTTTCCGACTTTTAAATACTCAGTGCTGTCCATATTAAGAAGCCTTGACTGTGATAAAAATCCGCAATGAGTCAGATTCTCCTTTGTTACCGCAAGCGAGCTTTTGCTTTTGTCAACAAACACGCAATGTGAAGCTCCGCGGCTTAAAGCTTCGATTCCAAGCTGACCGCTGCCGGAAAATAAATCAAGCACCGATGAGGACGGCACATCAAACTGTATTATCGAAAATATAGCTTCCTTGACCATATCTGAGGTCGGTCGTACATCAAGCCCTTCAAGCGTCTTTAGTTTTTTGCCTCTGGCAGAACCGGTAATTACTCTCATTATCACGATCATCCCTTTCACTATCGCCGAGATCCGGCTGAGCCTTAAATACACAGGGAGCTGTAAGCTCCTTTTAAAATCAGAATTTATACCCCTTTCAATGGGGCGCAGAATTATTATACTACATAAAATTATGTTTGTCCATAAGAAATCGGAATCTAATTGTAACTAATTTGTAACTTTTATATGTGTCTTGTAATAAAAAATTAACAATTGAATTTTATTGATTGTCGCAGAATGCTGTATTTATAGGGTTTGTAAGATTATTGAACATTATGTGCAGAATTGATGAGGAAATTATTTTGTCGTTTTACACAGAAAAGTTTACAGATTGTAATATATTTTTTACCAGCTAAAAAATTATGTTTTACCCAAACCGCGTTTAGGTTTCGGATACTTGTCTTTGCGCAACATATGTAAAAAGCTATGTTGAGCATTTGATAAGACCAATAGCTTCAAAGCAAGAAAACAACGTGACTTCTAATATGCTGCTTTAAAAAACTCAATATAACCATAGAAAAATTTGTTTTATATAAAACCACTATAACATAAAATGCTGAATCTTACTGACGCTTAAAATTTTTCAGCGGTAAAAGTTAAAAAAACTCTTGACAAATTATTAAAACTAATGTATACTGTTAAAAAAGCTAAAGGCTGTGAAGGGAATAAAAGGCGTCTTTTAAAGCGCAGAGAGCCGGCGGTTGGTGTAAGCCGGCGATTAAGCGGCGTTTATAACTCATCCCGGAGCTGTTTGACCGAAATAATTTAAGTCAAGTCGGGTTCTCCCGTTATAGAGAAACACATTGTTTGATGTGGCTGAGGTACATTGCGTGAGCTGTGTATGAATGAGAGTGGTAACACGGGTAGTCTCGTCTCTCCTGATTTGGGAGCGGCGATTTTTTTATGCTGTATTTTATGAAGGGAGTGAGTTTTTTGGTTAGTGTGATTATAAATAGGTTCTTTGAGATTTGCCAGAAATGGCTGTTTGATCGACTATGTGGTGAATCATCAGAATATCAAAAGGCTGCGGTAATCCCTTTTGCGTTTTTAAATAAGACGCGCGGCTGTGATAAAAATGACTACAAAACTTCACAAGTGAAAAATGTCTGCGTATATAATATATAAGGAGGAAATTATGAAAAATTCAGAAAAATATTCAAGAGGATATTATATGCCGCCGGTAAAATGTATGAAATGGGCGGAAAAAGAGTACATTGACCACGCTCCTGCTTGGTGCTCGGTCGACCTGAGAGACGGAAATCAGGCTTTGATCATCCCTATGAGCCTTGATGAGAAGCTGGAGTTCTTTAACAAGCTGGTGGAAGTCGGTTTTAAGGAGATAGAGATCGGATTTCCGGCGGCAAGTGAGACGGAGTATGAATTCTGTAGAACGCTTATCGAGCAGAATCTCATTCCTGACGATGTGACGATTCAGGTTCTCACTCAGTCAAGAGAGCATATAATCAAGAAAACCTTTGAAGCTATTGAGGGAGCTAAAAACGCTGTCGTTCATCTTTATAATTCTACCTCAGTGGCGCAGAGAGAGCAGGTCTTTAAAAAATCAAAAGAGGAAATCATAAATATAGCAACTACTGGCGCGAAACTCTGTAATGAGTATAAAAAGAACGCTAAGGGCAATATAATCTTTGAATATTCGCCCGAAAGCTTCACAGGTACTGAGCCGGAGTTTGCAAGGGATATTTGCAACGCCGTTATTGACATATGGAAGCCGACACCTGATAATAAGGTGATAATAAATCTTCCCGTGACCGTTGAAATGTCTATGCCGCATGTTTACGCATCTCAGATAGAATATATGTGCGAGGCTCTTCACGACCGCGAAAATCTGGTGATATCTCTTCATCCGCATAACGACAGAGGCTGTGCGGTCGCTGACTGTGAAATGGGACTTCTGGCAGGGGCTGACAGAATTGAGGGAACCTGCTTTGGAAACGGCGAGAGAACGGGCAATGCGGATATCGTTACCATCGCTATGAATATGTATACTCACGGAATCGATCCGAAGCTGGATTTTTCAGATATGCCGAGCCTTGTTGAGCTGTACGAGAGAGTCACGAGAATGAAGGTCTATGAAAGAACGCCTTATTCTGGAGCTTTGGTATTTGCTGCGTTTTCCGGCTCACATCAGGACGCCATCGCAAAGGGCATGAGATTCAGAGAAGAAAAGAAATGCGATAAGTGGACAGTACCATATCTGCCGATTGATCCTCACGACGTCGGAAGAGAGTATGAGGGAGATGTTATCAGAATCAATTCTCAGTCGGGCAAGGGAGGAATAGGATATATCCTCGAGCAGCAGTACGGATATGATCTTCCGCCAAAGATGAGAGAGGATTTTGGTTATGCGGTAAAAAGCGTTTCCGATCATCTGCATAAGGAGCTTTTGCCAAACGAGGTTTATGACATCTTCTGCAAGCGGTATTTAAACGTTGAGACAAAGTTAAAGGTGATCGAGTCTCATTATGTTCAGCAGCCAAAGGGTATGATAACTGCATATGTAACGGCTAAGCTTGAGGAAAGTGATAAGGCTGAGACTCATACCGCTGACGGTAACGGCAGACTTGACGCGGTTTCAAATGCGCTTAAAAAAATGCTCGGTATTTCATATACGATAGTTACATATCAGGAGCACGCAACCGAGCGTGCCTCAACCAGCGAAGCGGTATCTTATGTTGCTATCGAATGCAACGGAAAGGTTTACTGGGGAGCAGGCAGACACAGCGATATAATAAACTCATCTGTCAAGGCGCTTGTTTCCGCGATAAATAAAACCTTTGAATAACAAAACAGCTAAAGCCGTTCGGGAAAATCGAACGGCTTTTACTTATTTATCTGTGTTCTGTTGGCATATCACTCATGCGTTATGCAGGTGTTATATCAGGAGATTATTTTTCTGTTAAACTGCGTTTTCTTCCAGTGCTTTGTGTGTGTTTATTACCTTGAATTTTCCTTCTGATACAGTCAGCTTTATCTGCTTACATTCACCGTTTATGATTTCATCAGTCAGAACGGATTTGATGTCATTTTCGATTATTCTGATAACTCCTCTCGCGCCGACCGCGCCAACTTTATCGTCTGACTTTTCAAGAATAAAAGGCAGTATTCTTTGTGAATAGGTCAGTACCACTCCTCTTTTTTGAAGAGAGTCTTTTAATCTGTCAAGTCGATTTCTTGCTATCTGATAAAGTGTGTCGCAGCTTAAGGGTGAGAAATATACACATTCATCTATTCTGTTGATAAGCTCGACAGACAGGAATTTTTTAAGCTCGCTGAGCATGTTTTCACTTTCCATTGTCTGGTCTGAGCCCCTGCTGAAGCCTACGGGCAGAGAGCCCTTTTGGCTTACGCCGAGGTTTGTTGTCATTATAATCAGCGTGTTTTTAAAGGATACGCGCCGACCCTTTGAATCCTGTAGAAAGCCTGTGTCTAGTATCTGAAGAAGAAGGTTATATATATCCCTATGCGCCTTTTCTATTTCGTCAAATAAAAGCACACTGTACGGTTTTTTTCTTACCTTTTCTGTAAGTTCTCCTGCATTTTCGTATCCTACATATCCGGCTGGAGAGCCTATAAGACGTGACACGGTATGGCTTTGAGAAAATTCGCTCATATCAAATCTTATAAGAGATCCTGAAAATATTTCCTCGGAAATTTCTTTAGCCAAAGCGGTTTTTCCAACACCGCTTCTTCCCATAAAAACAAATGATCCTATTGGACGCGTGCTTTCTTCAATATCAACTCTGTTCCTTCTCAAAGCGCTCATTACAATATCAATTGCACTGCTCTGACCCAGGATCTTCTGCTTTATTCGTTCTTCCGCAAAGGCATATTGTTGTGACGTCTCTTTTGATATGCGCCCCGCCGGAAGATCAAGGTTCTTAGACACAAGCTCTCTTATATCGCCCGGTGATAATACCGGAACTGACTGCTCGCTTTTTTCTGAGATCAGCTCAAGGTATTTGTCTCTTGTGATCTGTCCCTGAACATAGCTGTTAAAGATGTCATACATATCGTCTGAGGCATCTGTGCTCTGGCTTATTCGCACCTTTGAACAGGCTTCATCTATAAGGTCGATTGCTTTGTCGGGAAAATACCTGTCGGTAAGATACCTTTTTGAAAGCCTTATCGCTTCGTCAATTGCGGAATCCGGTATCCTTACTCCGTGAAACTCCTCGTATTTTGGCTTTATACCTTTTAATATAAGTCTTGTCTGGCTGTCACTGGGCTCTGAAACGTAAACCTTCTGAAATCTTCTCTCAAGCGCTGCGTCCTTTTCAATACAGCTTCGGTATTCATCATAAGTGGTCGCTCCAATGAGCTGAAGATTTCCGCGGGCAAGTTCAGGCTTTAAAATACTTGCCGCGTCTATCGCTCCCTCAGCAGCGCCGGTACCCATGATGGAATGTATCTCATCAATAAACAAGATAACATCTTTGTCGTTGGTAGCTTCACTCAGACAATCCTTTAGACGCTCTTCAAAATCTCCTCTGTATTTTGCTCCTGCGAGAAGCGTGCTGAGATCAAGCGAGAATATCCTTTTGCCAAGCAGCGGCGCCGGGGCGGTTTTTTCATATATCCTTTTTGCAAGGCCCTCTACAATTGCCGACTTGCCAACACCCGCTTCGCCGATAAGACAGGGGTTGTTTTTGTTGCGCCTGAGCAATATTCTTGATATTCTCTCCATCTGTTCATCGCGCTCAAAGCAATTGTCAAGCTTTTTTACCTCTTTTTCGCTTGTGAGCTCTCTGGAATATTTCTCAAGGGCCTTAAACTTTTTTGTGTGGATAACCGACGCTTTCAGAGTACCGCTGCCTGCATTGGCACAGTCACAATAAAGCGACGATACGGGCACATAAAGCTCTCTTAATATCTCTGAAGCGGCGCTGTTTTCCGTGCGTAGTATCATCATGAGAATATGCTCGCTGCCCGCTTTTGCAAGGCCAAGATTTTTTGCGAGCGAAACGCTTCCGGAAATTATTTTTCTGGCGTTTTGAGAAAAGTTCCTTTCGCTGAGGCTGGTCTTTTTCGGTGCTGCCGAGGTGTCATTTACAAACGATATGATTTCTAAACGGCTGACACCGTGCCTTTTTAATAAGTAAGATCCGGTGGAATTTGAAGAATCAAAAAAAGATAACAGGATATGCTCGCTGCCGACATATTCACTGCCCAGGTTTTCTGCCGATAAAATGCTGTTTTTAATTATTTCTCTTGCCTGAGGTGTGAAATCGTTTAACAGCTTTGTAAACTTATCCATCCGTATTCTCCTTTCTGTAATGATTGCGGCAGCCTGATTTATCTGCGTAATGACGGTTAAGGCTCAGGCTGCGCTTAAATTGCGTGATTTGCCGCATATAAAAGTAAAGCAAAAATCTTCGCTTATTTAATTTTTGTCCGTTTTTTTAGTTTTAATCTACTTTTATATTATGCTTTTAAAATTTGTCTGTAACACTTTTTACGGCAAATCATAAACTATACTATAAAGCAAAAAAATCTCCCCAAAAAACGGAGAATGCTTTAAATTATTACAAAAGGAGTGTTTTTTAATGAACGGTTGCGGATTTAGCGGATGCTGGTGGATCGTTATCCTTATTCTCATCATCGCTTTCGGTAATGGCACAAGCGCATTAAGCGCTAATGGCTGCGGATGCGGATGCAACAACTGCGATAACTGCGGATGCGGATGCAACTAAGCTTTGCTTAGATTTAGAGCGCAGGAGAATATTCTCCTGCGTTCTTTTTTACATATTTAATAAAACACCTTGTAAAAAATCAGTTTTTATGGTAAACTATATTATAATATAATGGTTTACACATTACTTGTTTTTTAAGGGAGGAAAAATTATGAGCACTATCTTGGTGACCGGCGGAGCAGGTTTTATCGGAAGTCATACAAGCGTTGAGCTTTTAGAGGCCGGATATGACATTGTTATTCTTGATAACTTTTCAAACTCAAAGCCCGAGGCACTTAACAGAATAAAAAAAATAACCGGTAAGGATTTTAAATTCTACGAGGCCGATCTTTTGAACCTTGAATCGGTAAGGCAGGTTTTTTCTGAGAATAAAATCGATGCGGTGATTCATTTTGCCGGACTTAAGGCAGTGGGGGAATCTGTTCAGAAGCCGGTGGAGTATTATCACAATAACATAACAGGCACACTTATGCTGATAACCGCGATGAGAGATGCAGGAGTTAAGAAAATAGTCTTTTCTTCATCAGCGACGGTATACGGAATGTATAACAAAGCGCCGTATGTTGAGGATATGCCAACAAGCGCTACAAATCCTTACGGATATACAAAGGTCATGATAGAGCAGATACTTAAAGACGTTTACGTTTCAGACAATGAGTGGAGCGTATCGTTGCTAAGATACTTTAATCCTATCGGCGCTCACAAAAGTGGTCTTATCGGCGAAGACCCCAATGGAATACCGAATAATCTTCTTCCTTATATCGCACAGGTCGCTGTGGGTAAGCTTAAACGTCTGGGTGTGTTCGGAAACGATTATGACACCCACGACGGAACCGGCGTGAGAGACTATATACACGTTGTCGATCTTGCAACGGGACATCTTGCGGCTCTCAAATATGTGCTTAGCAACACGGGCGTTGAGGCGGTAAATCTTGGAACCGGAAAAGGCTCAAGCGTTATGGAAGTGTTGAAAAGCTTTGAAAAAGCCTGTGGCAAAGATATTCCGTATGAGGTTATGCCGCGCCGTGCAGGAGATATTGCTACTTGTTATGCGAATACCGAAAAGGCAAAGAGGCTTTTTGGATGGGAAGCAAAGTACACACTTGACGAGATGACGGCAGACGGTTGGAATTTCACAAAAAATAATCCCAACGGACTTTGATTTTGAAATAAAGGAAAGCTAAAATGAGAAATTGTCATGCTCAGTTTAAATACCTGCTCGCCGTATATGAGCTTTTAAGAAGCGACAAAAAGGTAAGAAGCGTTGATATTGCAAACCGACTGGATGTTTCAAGACCCAGTGTGAGCAAAACGCTTAAGTGCCTTGCGGACAACGGCTATGTTCTGGACGACTGTTCAAACGAGATCGTTCTTACTGAAAAAGGTATAAAAAAGGGCAAGGAGCTTTTTGACAATTACAGATACGCAAATTTATTTTTCAGGAAAATAATAAAGCTTTCTGATAAGGATGCCGATGCGCAGACTCTTACGTTTATGGCTACATTTCCACAGGAAACTGTTGAGGCTTTAAGTCTGGCGATGCGTGATACGATACTGCGTCAAAGACAAATTAGAAAAAAGCAGGCATAAGCTTTATATTTAATAAACGATAAGGCTTTACATAAAAGTTCGTAAAAAAGTTCGTAAAAAAGCAGCGCCAAGATTGGCACTGCTTTTTTCTATCTGATCTTTCTGCATTCAATATAATATCTTTTATCCGCCGCACGCCCCATAGAAAATGTCTTTCTCGGCAAAACGCCGTCTTTGATAACGGTGGGGAAAAGCTCTGACTTTGACATATCCGGAAGAATAAAGCCGATGCTGTTTTTCTTTCCTGCAAGCCGCCTTAAGGTATCCGCACCGTGAATGTAATCGATTTTTGCGCCCGAACCTTTAAGATACTCGTCCAAAAACGCCTGAAGGCTGCCGACAGTAAGATTGGCAGTAGGGGAGTTTATGTAATACGTCTTTTCGCTGTCGCCTTCAACACAGATAAAGCTTTGTGAATTTGAACTTGTGCAGGTTTCAGAAAGTGAAAGCGCCTGAGTCATTTTTGAAATAAGATCGGAGGTGTTTACGTCGGTAATGATTCGGTGAATGGCCTCAAACTGCAAAGCCTCGCTGTGAAGATTCACTATCTCCGCAAGAGCATAACGCGCGGGGTGCCGGCTCAGATCTTTATCGGGATTTTCAGCTTTAAGCCGCTCGTAAAACGCTTTTGCCGTTGCAAGAGAATGATTTCCGTCGCCCACAGCGTAAACTAATGGGCTTGCACCTGCCATTCCGTATTTTGTCTCAAAGTTATGCTTGTCGCCGAGCTTAACCAATGCGCTTTCCACTTTCCGGGCATAGCTTTCGCTTACAAGATATCCCTTTATACTTCCGCCTCCCTGCATGAGAGATGAGCTGTAAAGCGGCTTTGAAACGTCCTTTACGGCAGAGATAGGCTCTATAACGGTTTTGTCTTCATCGTCTATCAGGATCATAATGTGCGGAAGCTCAATCGGTGCGTTTTCTCTTACCTTTACCCTTGGCGGAATACGCTCAAGCACGGTGGCTTCAGTTGCGCGAACAGGAGAATTGCTGCCTTTTGTATAATCGTACTGCTCAAGGTCTATCATTCCTACAATGCCTTGTCTGAGCTTTCCGTCTGACTGGATCCTCTCAACATAAAAGTACGAATTTGTATACTCTTCAAATGCTCCGTCGGCAAGGTAATCGGCCATGGTGTGGTTTATTGCACTTATTCGATTTGAAACATTATCGTCTGATAAATATATCTCCGGTAAAATAAGCCGAAGTGCCGATGGGTAAGCTCCGACGATTTTTTCGGTTTCCGCCCAATATTCCGGCTCACTTGTATACTGGTCGCAGGCAATTACCGCCCATTTTTCAATGTCGGCAGACTTAGGAAGCAAAATATCTGCCGGTTTAAAAGCTGTGTTCAATATAATCATCTCCATGTAATCATAACAGCGACTTTCATGCCCTGTGTATCTCAGGCGGAGAGACTCGCATTGGCCTTGTATCAAGAAACATTTTTCAGTAAAATCCCAAGTGAGCAATTCCTGAGCCTTCCTATAAATGACAGGGCGATGCCGCTCATTAAAAAATATAATACACTAACACCGAAGAAATGTCAATGTCACGCCGATATCTGATTTAACAGAAATATTAAAAAAATTTTTAAAAGTACTTGACAATTAAAAATTGCCGTGCTATAATTATTCTTGCTTGTCAAGCTGGTGTAGCTCAGTTGGTAGAGCAGCTGATTTGTAATCAGCAGGTCGGGGGTTCGAGTCCGTCCACCAGCTCCAACATTTATAATAGGTATACGACCGAGTAAGTATTGCTGAGTTACCGATTATTTATGTAAATATTTTTATGGGAGTGTTCCCGAGCGGCCAAAGGGGGCAGACTGTAAATCTGTTGCTTTTCAGCTACGATGGTTCGAATCCATCCGCTCCCACCAAAGTCAAATAATCCGAACATACACCTTTGGGGTGATGCGTTCGGATTTTTGATTTTTATGAAGTATATGTAAATGTGCATAACAACTTAACTTGACTTTTGACTGAATCATTAAAGATAAATCCAAACTTTTCTCAGAATGGAGGGGAGTTTGGATTTATTGCTTTTATTGAATGAGTTTTGTTTCACAAAAAGATTATAATTCAAAACACATATATTCATTGTTTACTTTTATTACTTTAAGGTAAGGATATCTGAACAGATATCTTATGTATTCCTATATTTAAATATTTTGTAGATGGATCTCGTTTTCTTGACTTTAATGTCAAATTATATTATAATATTAATGGGAATTTTTAGCCAATTAAGAGTTTTGAAAGGAATGTAAAACTAATGTGTTTATATGCAGACTCTGTTTCATTAACTCAATCTGATTATGTAACTATACTGTCTGCAGCCATTGCTGTTGCTGGAGTTATTATTGGTGCAGTGCTTACATTTTGCACACAACTAATACTTGATCGTATTCAAAAAAAACGTGAACTGAAGAAGATGATATATGAGAAACAGATGGATATTTATCCAAAAGCACTACAATATATAATGCTATATGCAAAACTACAAAATAGAATCAATCTGCACGACACAAGTGACGAAGTTTTACAAATGATGGAGCAAGAGAAGAGCGAATTTGAAAACTTTTACTTTATTTTTTCTTTGATTACTCAACAATCTAAATTAAAACAGTTTAATGATCTTAGAGATAGAATACAAAAAGAAAATTTGACGCCTTCTGTTGCGTATGAAAACTTACAAGAATTATTGTCTTTTAATGAAAAATAAACATGAATAATGTGTTTTTGAAAATAATAAATATTAGGAGGTAAATATGAATTATACTAAGGAATTATGGGATATGATTAATTTTGTCAAACCTAAAAACTATCTTGTTGCGGATTCCTTTTCAAAAGTAGGTAATGCGGATTTGGGTGGAGTTATTGATGATGAATTATTCTTTAATGAATTCAACACCATGTCGTCCAAAACATACTTGAGACTAGCGAGTATTTTAGATGTGGTAAATGATTTGAATAAAAACACCATTTTTGTAACAGGGTTTCGAGGAAGCGGAAAAACAACATTTGTTAATTTCGTAAAACAGTTGGTAGAATCCAAAGTACAGTTGCCATCTATCGAGGACATCCTCAAAGAAGATTTGATGAATAGAGAAGAAGAAGATATTAAAAGGATTAAAAAGAATTATAATTCTGATCTTGAAAAAATATTTAATATTCTTTCTTACTATGTAGATGACGAAACCGAGAGATTACACGCAGATAATATACATTCATATTTACAAAATGGGCTTAAAGGAACGACAGTATACATAAATTTTGAAAAAGAAACAAAAGATCACACAAAGCCAATAGAGCAAGTGTTGAATTCAAGGATAAAAAATGAATTTCAAAATTTGTTTTCTCTTAATATTCAAGAATCTTTCTTAAATAAATTCAATGATCTTATTAACAGTCTTTCATCACTTAGTGATTTTGAGAGTATTGAAGGTTTGCCATTAAAAAAATTCACAGATTTTATTTGTTCTGAAGTTGATAAAAAAAGCAAATGGGATTATTTTTTAAAAGAATTAGATGCATGTCTATGTAACCTTAATATTAATCAGTTGTTTTGTATAATTACACTAATGCAAATCGTAAAAAATCTTGAAAATCAAACAAACATCAAGCAGTTTTTCATTCTTGATAATATTGATATAATTCAAGAAAACGAAAGAAGAGTGCTTGAAGATTTTTTAACATCATATTCAGTATTTATAATTTTGATGACCCAATTAACACGTGAAATTTCAGCGCAAGGAATTAAAATTGATTTCTACAAGGATATGACTTTTATTTTTGTAATGCGAGAAACTACAACTATGTTGATCAATGATCATTTTGAAGATCGACTTAAAAGTTTTTCGGATCATTTTGATGTTTCTGCAGACATTGATAAAGGTAGGATAATTAAAAGAAAAAAAGATTTTCTGGAACGGAACAAGGATAACATTACAAACAAGAGACTTTTATCGGATATAAAAAATATTTATGATGCTAGTTTGGATAATTATGTAAGAGATTTTATCTATTCGCTTTTTAACAATGATTATAAACGCATGATAAATTGTATTGCAGATATTTGTGATTCGAATCGAAATAATACTATTAATGAGTTAATAAGTATAGTTAAATCACCTTGCAACCAACAGATTATTAGCAGCATTAAACATGGCTCTCGAAGTATGTTATTAAGGTTGATTTTTGATCATTTCAAAAAATGCAATTACTTTACTCGAATAGGTGTTGATCAAACAACTTCTCGTACTCTTAAATATACTCCTTCGAGAATAATCTTAACCTATTTATATGGGCATCAATCGGACTATAATGATAGTTTTATGATATCCGATGAACAACCTATATTATTGCATAATATGTTTGATGAATTAAAAGCGCACTTTGATCAAGATGACAATAAGGCTTTAAATATATTTGTAGACAGTCTTTGGGGAATGTTTAGTTTGAGAACTTCTGAATCTTGGAACCACCTAATAACATTTGATTCGATTAAATCTATATCCAAAGATGCATTAATTGCATCAATAAAAAACAAAGAAAATGTTCATATTAGAATAACATGTGCGGGGCGTTACTATCTACGCATAGTGTGCACGCATTTTGAATTTTTTGCATGCAGGAGACTTCCATACTCTGAACCCTTATTTTCAAAAGCTAATAATTCATTCAATAGGAATGAAAAGAAATACCAGTTTGAGATAATAATAGAGGGAGTATATCAAAAAGTTCGTGATTGCTGTAAAAATTTGCTTATATCAGAAGAGGATATTTTTATTAAAGGTAAAAGCTATACTAGATTCAATTTATTACAAGATATGTGCTTTTACTTTAATGATTACCAAAATGCCGCTACACATAGCGAAAGAATATTACATCATCATATTCGCTATTTAGATGCCTATCGTTTATATCTAATTAATGGCCATTTTAAGAATGATGTTGTTAATATCAACATAAGATTAGTAACATTGATTGAAAAATATTTATTGCTGATGAAACCCTGTAAAGATTGTAGTTTATTAAATTGTTATAGTTGCGACAAGTCAGCATATAATAGCGGCGAAATGGTTTCGGGACATTTTTCTTACAACAATACAGATTTATATCGGGAACTTATGGCTTGTGTAAAACATATAAAGGATAATAATTATGCAAGTAGTTCTGCAGAAATTTCTAGGGAATATTTTAAAGAAAACAATTTAGAGCCATATACAGAATGATATTAGAAAATTCAGTTTTAGCATAGGCAGAATCCATTTGATTCAATAAAAGTCTATAAATCGAGCAGTAACATAGATAAGTAAAGGCAGGGAATTTTTGCTCCCTGCCTTACTTGTGTTTTACGCCGATTTATCGGCTTTCTGCGCCTTTATTTTGGTTTGTTCCTCCTTCCATGCTTCGTATTCTTTTTTGCCCTCATTACTCTCGAAAAAGGCTTGTATATCCGGTAAGAAACATCTTGCGAGTATTTCCAATTCGTGTTTCGGTATCTTCCATTTGCTCGCTGACATAAGGCAACACGACGTTTATCTTTTTGTCGGGCACCCCCATTTTTTAATATTCATTTACACTCTTTGGATTTTATTCCATTGTATTTAGTATATCCAGCAACTCTACTAATGTAGAAATTTCATAGTCTTGACCAAAGTTCTTTTTCTCATTGCTGCGATTGATGAGTACAGATATTGCACCTGAATTCTTAGCACATAGGATATCTTTCATTTCGTCTCCAACAAAAATTATCTTTTTCGTGTCTACTTCAAGTTGATTTGCAATCATTTGCAGACCTTCAGCGTTTGGTTTGCGATATCCTATATCATTTGATGTATAAGGGTATTGAATGTATTTCATAATAGGAGCTATATCTTTAAGAGCATACTTGTTATCCATTCCATAAGCAACATCAGTTAATGTTCCAACTACAATTCTTTTTTTATTAAGTTCTTTCAAAGTATCCTCAACCTCTGGAAAAATCACAGCGTCATTTCTAAAAAATGAATAAAATGAGTCCTTAAATTCTTCTATTTCACTTTTATAAAGATTTGTAATCTCAATCATTTCGCCAAAAATAGTATGTGAAGAAACTTCCTGTTCCCTAGGATTGATTCTTGTATTATATTTTGTCAAAACTTGAATTGCATTTTTATAATCATTTTCCGAGAAATTAAGATTGCAATCATTAGCCATTTTTTCAAGTGCTGAACGATATAACTTTGACCAATTCAATGGTTTGCCATATGTTACCAATGTTTCCCCGATATCAAAAATAACTGCCTTGACCATTAAATAACCTCATATCTTTAAACCTATAAACTAATCAGTTTTCCATTTTCAAAATAATAGATATTTTCTTTTTTGTATCCGTACTTTGAGCCCGGAACGCTAATATGTGGCTCAAATGTAAAATAAGCTACATCACTAATCCTCTGATTATTTCCTTTCTCAATATACACTCTGTCATCCTTATTTTCAGCAATAGAATGACCTAAATTTCCCATAAAATCAAGGTTAATAAATCCATACTTTGTTATGGTTTCATTAATATGAAAGTACAATTCTTCAAAGGATGTTTCTGGCTTTACGAAATCTAATAATTCTTTATGTAATCTGTTTTCCATCATAAGACCATTTCGCCATTCTGTGTTTTTAACTTCTGTACTATCCGCAACATTACCATTTTCGATGATAATCGTCCTTGCATAGTCTCCCCAAATGTTATTGATTTGCGGACTTAAATCTACAGTTATAATATCATTTTTATCAATGATCCGATCACTTGTCGTATATTGTTTTCCTGACACAGAAACTGCTGTCTCATCTCCAGCAAACACAAATGCACCAATATCCCAATACCAAAATGAGTCTGCTCCGAGCTCTAACATATTCTGTTCACACATTTCTCTTACTTCAATAAGATTCATTCCGGGGTGTATATTTTGTTTTAAAAATTTTATAGTGTCCTTTGCAATCTGTTGCACCTGTTTGTATTTCATTTCAAACCTTCCTATTATCAAATTCAAAATTATGCGTGCAAATAGAGTATTTTAATATAAAAGATAAATGCTTAACTGCTTATTATTGTATTTGTCTTAAACCGCACCGAGTATTAAAATTGCTTTATAAAATTCAACACCCGAATTTATATTTATCTAGTAAATTACTATTAAAAGTATATATATTTTTATGGAATATGTCAATGTCGTTAAAACTGATTTCATAGTGAAATGATTGTGGTAAGTTACAATATATTTCTTATGTTAGAGTAATTGTATTGATTTTGACGTTATATAGAACAAAGTTTTAACGCTTTCAAATAAGCTTGGCTGAAGTAAAAAAGAAGGGATATTACGCTCTTTAAAAACAGTCTAACCTGTTTTAGAAAGTTAATTGGAATTGACTATGAAACCTCTAAATAAGCTAGCGAATGCCTTGAAGATAAGCGTGAATTATGTTATACTACAATTATAGTTAGCTGTAATAATAGAAAGCGTTATTTTAAGTGCGCCAGCACAAAAATACATATCATAATTCCTGCAATATGTTGAAATTTTAAGGTTTATGAGATTCACAAAAGTGTCAATGCGGTAAGGAGGAATAGATTATATGATTTCATTTCGTATTCTTCAGAAGAATGAAGCAACCGATATTTTACCGATACTTTTCAAAATCTTACACTCTAATATGAGTGTGATTGCGCCAACTGAAAACAGCTATGTAGATGACTATAGATTATGGCTTGATGCTGTTGCTCCGGCACTCGAAAAGGATGCACGGCATATTATTTTGATCTACGATGATACTGAAATTATTGGATATTTTCAGTACTATGTCAATGCAACAACCTTTATGATGGAAGAAATTCAATTTAACAAAGAGTACCATGGAACAGGTTTGTTCCGACGCTTATACTCTTTTTTATTTGAAATTATCCCACAAGAAACTCCTTATGTTGAGGCATATGCGCACAAACAAAATCAAAAATCCCAAAGCATATTAGAGCATTTGGGACTACAAATTATTGGTGAAAATAAAAACGGAAACAGTTATCATTTCCGAGGAGATTGCCGTGAAACTCTCAAAAAATATAATACTCGCGAGGGTACAATTAAGGAAATGGCTCTGCAAATCAGCAACATTCTTTCAGATTGTTCTCCATCCATTTATCTTTATGGCTCGCTTCCTCTTGGAGATTTCCGTTTCGGTTGGAGTGATATTGATATTCTCGTATTGACAGATAAACAGATAGCCGAAATACAAGCACAAAAGCTCGTAAAACTTCGACAAACGATTCTTGAGAAAGAACCCTGCAATCTATATTATCGATCTTTTGAGGGCGGTATGCTGACACTGGAGGCTTTTATATCGGACTCCTCTGACCGAGCGGTTTACTGGGGGACTACCGGTGAAAGAATTACAGATACATATGTGTTTGATAGTTTCGGTATGACAGAGCTAATTGAAAACAGCGTCTTACTTCACGGCCGAGATATTCGCGGTCAGTTGAAGGCGCCGAGTTTCAGCGATTTGTATGCCGATGTGGAACGCCATTACGAAACCATAAGAAAATATGCACAGAAGACAGGACGCAACCTATATTCCTTTGGGTGGCTATTGGATATTGCTCGATGCTTATACACGCTCCGCACCGGAAAAATCATTGCAAAGACCGCTGCGGCAGACTGGGCTTTAGAGAATGATCTGTGTCCGGTCCCCGATTTCCTTAAAATTGCTGTGAAGGTTCGCAGATCGTCGTTTATATACAAGGCTGACAAGCAGATGCTTGACTATGCAGAAACGCTTGCAGAGTCAATACAATGCTTTGCTGATGTGCTGGAGAAGGAATTGAAAGGAATAGTACATTAGATGAAAATACATATTTTTCGTCCTATTCTTAGTAAAAAACATATAACGGACAGGAGTGTGTGAAATGAACAAATCGCAAAACATATACGATAACCAAGATTTTTTTGATGGATATAAGAAGCTGCGGGACAATCAGTATAGTGCAAATAATCTTGAAGAGAAACCTGCTCTTTTCTCTCTTGCACCGGATCTTCAAGGGAAAGCTGTACTTGATCTTGGATGTGGCTACGGTGAAAATTGTGCCGAATTCAAAGCGCTTGGAGCAACTACGGTGTTAGGTGTGGATATTTCCGAAAAAATGCTTGCTGTTGCGACAGCGGAGCATTCAGATATTGAATTTATCCGTGCAGACATGAGCGATCTTTCTTTTCTCAAGCGTAAATTCGATGTAGTCTTCAGTTCACTTGCGTTGCACTATATTGAGAATTTCGGCTTATTTGTAAAGGATGTATATAGCTTGCTAAATGACGGCGGTTATTTTATCTTCTCACAGGAGCATCCACTGACGACCGCACCGATTGCGGGAGCAAGTTGGTCGAAAGATGCTGATGACAATGTACTCCACTACAACTTAACGGACTATGCTCGAGGCGGAAAGCGTAGTACAAGATGGATTGTTGACGGCGTTGAGAAGTATCACCGCACTTTCTCTGAAATCATCAATGCGCTTGTCACAGCAGGCTTTACCATTGAAAAAATGATTGAACCTATTCCTACCAAAGAAACAATCGAGCGTGATAAGAGCTGGGAAAAATATCTGCATAAACCGAATTTTCTTTTAATTAAAGCTATGAAGAAAATGGAGTGAAATGATAAACATCATTTGTCCCAAATATGTATAAGACATAAAATCATTATATTTCCTTTTGGAGATATGTAAATATCTCGGCATAAGTCGAGATTCAGTATTGCAGCGGATAGCGAACATAGATATGTTGACCCATAAGATCGGTAAGAAGTAGAAGTTTATAGTGTCCGAAATTGACGAATAGGTTAATAGTGGACAAGCTGGAAAATAAGAAAGGAAATATTAGTGGTGTTAAATAATATTTATATTTTTTTATCATGTAACTCTACAGGAAAAGAACCAATATTAAAGTTTATTAACGAATTTACTATTAGTGATATCATAAGCTTTTTATCTATGGTTTTAATTGTAATTGGTGGTTGCTTTAGTTATCATCAGTGGAAAAAATCCGTTAAAATTAAGAGAGCAGAATACATAAATGAGTTAACAGAAAAAATCCGAACAGATGTGGATATTAAAGAAATAGTTTATGTTTTAGACTATAATCACAAATGGTATACTCCTAATTTTCACGACTGTGGAGAATTGGAAAGAAAAATGGATAAAACCCTTTCATATTTTTCTTATATATGTTATTTGTATCACTCTCATCTAATAGCCAAAAAAGAATTTGGATTTTTTAAATATGAAATTGATAGAATTCTTATGAATAACCAAATCCAAAACTATTTCTATAACTTGTATCATTTTTCCAATAAATTCAAAACTCCTATTACATTTAAGTATTTATTTGAATATGGAGAAAAGAATAAAATGTTCGATGAAGAGTTTTATAATTCTAAAAGTGAAAAGTATGTCCATTATTTGAATTTTTAAGTGGATATAATTGCATATACCAAGCGAACGTGTATATAACAGAATGCATGCAGAAGCTGCATCTATATGGTATGTACCTGCAAATGATAGTAAGGAAGCAGCATTTATAATCAAAGCTCCAACACCAACATTAAAGGCGTTAATAGCGGGTTGTCCAATACAATTGCTTTTTGGTAAAAAAGGCGACTATTTATGTACAGGAGTAGATACATATTACAAGTTTAACTAACTTAGAAAAGGAGATGATACAATGACCGGTGTAATCTATGCTCGGTATTCTTCTGATAATCAACGAGAAGAATCAATAGAAGGTCAGCTGCGTGAATGCAAAGCGTTTGCCGAAAGAAATGATATCCAAATCATCGGTACATACATTGACCGTGCTTTATCAGCTAAAACTGATAATCGTCCTGACTTTCAACGAATGATTAAAGAGAGTTCTAACAGTACATTTGATGTTGTCATTGTATGGAAGCTCGACTGTTTTGCCCGCAACAGATATGATTCCGCATATTACAAAGCTATTTTAAAAAGAAACAGTGTTCGTGTCATCTCTGCCACCGAAGCGATTTCACAAGGTGCGGAAGGAATTATTTTAGAATCTGTGCTTGAAGGGATGGCAGAGTACTATTCCGCAGAGCTTGCTGAAAAGGTAATCCGTGGGCAAACCGAGAATGCCTATAAATGCAAATTCAACGGCGGTACTATTCCCATCGGCTACATTATTGATAAAGAAAACAATTTTCAAATTAATCCCGAAACCGCACCGTTTGTTCTCACCGCATACCAGATGTACGAGGACGGTAAAACAATGCAGGAAATTGCTGAGGATTTAAACCGCAAGGGACTTCGAAATACGCGGGGAACAAAGTTAAATATCAATTCCGTCTCCAAGATACTTTCTAACAGACGGTATATCGGAGAATACTCATATCGAGACATTGTAGTTTCTGATGGAATTCCCGCGATTGTGCCGAAAGATTTATTTGACCGTGTACAGGAAAAGATGGTAAAAAACAAGAAGGCACTTGCGCGCTATAAATCGGATGCCGATTATATTCTTACCACAAAACTATACTGCGAAAAATGTATGTCCTTTATGGTCGGTGAAAGCGGCACGAGTCGCACATCAACCACCTATCGTTATTACAAGTGCATTACCGCCAAACGAAAAGCCGGTTGTAATAAAAAGGCGGTCAAAAAAGACTGGATTGAAAATATTGTTCTTAACCAAATTGTTCGAGTGTTATGGGATGATGATTTAATTGATAGTCTTGCTGATATGGTTATGGAGCTGCAGAAAAGAGAAAATACCACGTTGCCGATGCTGAAAAAACAATTATCGGAAGTCGAACGTGGTATCAGTAATTTACTTAACGCGATTCAGCAAGGTCTGCTAACATCGTCCACGAAACAGCGTCTTGAAGAATTGGAAGACAGAAAGCATGATCTTGAAATTGAGATTGCACAGGAAAATATCAAAAAGCCTATGCTGACTAAAGATCAAATTGTATTTTGGTTCCACCGTTTCCGCAAGATGGACATAACCAACATCGAGCATCGTAAACGGTTGGTTGACAGTTTTGTCAATGCGGTGATACTCCATGATGACAGAATAGAGTTCTATTTCAACTTCAAGGAATGCGCAAAAACGCTCTCCCTGAAAGATTTAGAAGCAAGTTCGGATATGCTTGGCTCTCTCCCACCAAGTCGTTGCGGACTTTTTTAGTTCGCGACGACTTTTTTAGTAGCTCTACTTGGTTGCCTCAACTTTTAGTATAGTGCCTTTTTTTGTTAAAAAAAATCATCTTCACGAATAATCGGCGAAAAAAATATAAATATAATAGTATATTAAAGGAGGTCTTTATATGTTTGGAATTACACCGTTTGAAAGAAACGATATCTGGAATCCCATAAGAGATTTTGAAAGGGATTTCTTTAAGGGCTTTTCGCCGGTAACTCACTGCCGCACAGATATAAGAGACGAAGGCGATAAATTCTTGCTTGAGTGTGAAATGCCGGGCTTTGAAAAGGAAGATATCAAAATAAGCGTTGACGGAAATACGCTTAGCCTTTGTGCGGAAAGAAAATCTGAAAATGATCAGAAAAACTCCGGAGGCGAATATATTCGCAGAGAAAGAAGCTACGGCTCATTTTGCAGAAGCTTTGATATCTCTAACGTTGACGAGAGCGCGATAGACGCATCCTATAATAACGGGGTGTTAATGCTGACGCTTCCGAAAAAGACAAATGAAAAGTCACAGACAAGACAAATCGAAATCAGATAGCAGCAGTGCAAATAATCTTTGTAAAAGTCCCTTTTGAAACGTTTTTCAAAAGGGACTTTAAATTTAACGACGTCGGAGTATTTATATCATTATATAATCAAGGCTTTAATGCTCAAAAAGCGTCTTGACAAAATTTTTCGGGGGGGGGTATAATTAGGTATAATATATTTACTTTTATATTCTAATTTGTTATACTGTACATATGGAATAATAAATTGTTTGGGAGTGGAACAATGAAGCTTGAGTTTAAAAACATTCAAAAAAGCTTTGACGATAACTACGTATTGAAAGGGATAAGCTTTACGGCTGAAAGCGGAAACGCTTTTGGGCTTTTGGGAAGAAACGGCGCGGGCAAAACCACCTCTATAAGGATACTTATGGGAGTGTTTGAGGCAGACGCCGGGGAGGTTTTGCTTGACGGTGAGCCTATTGACAGAAGCAAGATAAAGTTTGGCTATCTGCCAGAAGAGCGGGGGCTTTATCCTAAGCGGGTTATAATAGAACAGCTTTCGTATTTCGGACAGCTTAAAGGCCTTTCTAAAAATGAAGCCTTGTCTGCAGCCGGCAGATGGCTTGAGCGTATGTCGATGAATGAGTACAAAGACAAAAAGCTTGATACCCTTTCCAAGGGAAACCAGCAGAAGATACAGCTTATTGCCGCTCTGATATCTGACCCGGATATAGTTGTGCTTGACGAACCGTTCTCAGGACTAGACCCTGTTAATGCGATGCTTTTAAAGGACGTTATCAAAGAGGTTATTGCACAGGGAAAGATTGTTTTGTTTTCATCACATCAGATGAATTACATAGAGGAGTTTTGCGATAATATCGCCATTTTAAACGGTGGAAAGATAGCGCTTTCAGGACATATAGATGAGATAAAAAAGAGCTATGACAGAACACTTATAATTGTTGAGTCTGAGGACGCTTTGAAAATATCCGGGTACCTCAAGGAACAGTGTGAGCTTGACGGAAATAAGGTTAGGGTGCGTATTGAATCTGAGAACAAAAAGAACGAGCTTTTAAGTGAACTTTCTAAGGGCGGCTTTGATATAGACAGCGTTAAGGTGTATGAGCCGTCGCTGAGTGATATATTCGTTCAATACACAAGCGAGAACAAAAGATAAGGGGGGACTTGAGATGAAGCAGTTTTTAACGGTCTTTAAGTTTGAGATCAGAGCGTACTTGAAAAATAAAGCCTATATTGGGCTAACCGCAGCACTTGTTCTGATTATCGCGGCGGTGATTTTCTTTCCGCAGATAAAGGGATTATTTTCAGGAGGCGGTGACGCCGAAAACGACAAGAGCGCAGTGGTGTTTTCCGGAGTTTCACAAAATGATATGGAATATATGGACTCGGCTTTGGGAGAAATGTTTCCCGATAATGAAATAATTTTTAAAGATGCCGATGAATCTGCACTTAAGGAAATGGTTTTAAATGAAGAATGTGATTTTGCTGTTCTTATTGAAAGTGAAACATCATATAAATATATAGTTAACAATATGGGGCTATATGATGCGAATTCGCAGATGCTTGATGAAATTATGCAGTCAAAGCTTATGTATTCAAAAATGACTGAACTTGGGCTTGATCCGAGTCAGGCTGAGGAAATAATGTCCACCCGGATAGAGTCGGATATTGTGCAGATAGGCAAGAATCAAAGCGAATCGTTTTTGTTTACATATATTTTCGTGTTTGCTATGTATATCGCGATCATTTTGTACGGACAGTTTGTAGCATCAAGCGTCGCTCAGGAAAAGAGCACCCGAGCAATGGAGCTTTTAATAACCAGCGCCAAGACCAAAAATCTTATGTTCGGAAAGATTTTAGGAGTAGGCTGCGCAGGATTGATTCAGATAGCAGTGATATTCGGCTCGGCGTTTTTGATGTTTAACATAAATAAAGGAGAATGGCAAGACAACGAAGTTATAAATTCGATATTCAATATGCCCATTTCAATTATCCTGTTTATGCTGCTGTTTTTTATTCTTGGATTTTTTATTTATGCATTTTTGTTTGGTGCGGCAGGTTCACTTGTTTCAAAGATCGAGGATCTGAATGCTGCTATCTCTCCGGTAATGTGGATATTTATAATAACATTTATAATAGCTATGTATTCAATGAACAGCGGCGCTACTGATTCGGCACTGTCGATAGCGGCGTCGTACATACCGCTTACATCTCCAATGTCTATGTTTATAAGGATAACTATGGGTGATGTTGCAGCAATAGAAATTATAGCGTCTGTTGTGATCTTGATATTGTCAACACTTGGCATTGGACTTCTTTCAGCGAAGATCTACAAGATGGGAATTTTGATGTACGGAAAAGCACCGAATTTATTCTCAGCGATAAAATCTGCTGTGAAAAAGCAGTAGCGTTTTGTGTGAGCAGTTCCTAAAGTGCCGATTTTCCGGCACTTTTCGGTTTTTTAAGACATGAAAAAAATTTTTTCAAAAAAACTAAAAAAAGTACTTGACAAGGGAAAAGGAAGTGTGATATAATAGTCAAGCACTCGAAAAAAGACGG